>NZ_NPBY01000044.1 GCF_002272015.1 Paenibacillus campinasensis
TTTTCTCGTATTTTCACACCACTGGGTCCTGTTTTTCTCCCTATCATTTCCAGAAAAACCACGAAAACCGTCCTGCCAGCTTCCAACTTGCGAAAGTCATTCGACAATATCCCGAGTTTGGGATCGACAGCCTTGTCGCATCCCGCTGTAGAATTGACGGGGTTATAAGATATACTGACTCAGATCCCGATCCTGGGCAATGCCCGCCAGTTTCTCGCGCACATACTGCGGCGTGATCACAAGCCGATCCAGCGTCAGCTCAGGCGCTTCAAACGACAGATCCTCCAGCAGCTTTTCCAATATCGTATGGAGCCTCCGCGCCCCGATGTTCTCGGTATTCTGGTTGACCGAAGCAGCAATTTGCGCAATTTCCCTGATCGCATCAGGTGAGAACTCAACCTCCAAATTCTCGGTTCGAAGCAAATGAATGTACTGTTTGGTCAAAGCATTTTTCGGCTCGGTCAGAATGGATACAAAGTCATCCAGGGACAAACTGTCCAGCTCTACGCGAATCGGAAAACGTCCCTGCAGCTCAGGAATCAGGTCCGACGGTTTTGCAATGTGGAAAGCACCCGCTGCGATAAACAAAATAAAGTCTGTTTTCACCGGCCCATACTTTGTCATCACCGTGGAGCCCTCTACGATAGGCAAAATATCGCGCTGGACCCCTTCCCGGGATACATCAGGTCCCGACTGCCGGCCTTGGCTCGCCACTTTGTCTATCTCATCTATGAAGATGATGCCGGACTGCTCCGCACGGCGAATCGACTCCTGGATGACATCGTCCATGTCGATCAGCTTGGCCGCTTCCTCCTGGGTCAGCACCTTTCTCGCTTCTTTAATGCTGAGCTTGCGTTTCTTGGTGCGCTTGGGCATCAGACTGCCGAGCATCTCCTGCATGTTCATCCCCATCTGATCATTGCCCTGACCGGCAAACATGTCAAACATGTTCGGAGAGGTGTCCTCCACGTCAATCTCGATGATGTCATCCTCCAGCTTCCCTGACAACAAATTAAACCTGACCTGTCTCCGCTGCTCCTTCAGGCTCACATCCTTGTCTTCAGGCTCCTCCTGCTCCGTCTGACCGGCATTTCCCCCGCCGAACAGCATCTCAAACGGGTTGCGCTGATTTTTCTGACTCGATCTCGATGGAACCAAGATTTGCACGATACGCTCATTAGCCATCTCTTCCGCCTTGTCGCGAACCTTCTCGGTACGCTCCAGCTTCACCATCCGAATCGCCGTTTCCACCAGGTCCCGAACCATCGATTCCACATCACGTCCGACATATCCGACCTCGGTAAATTTGGTGGCTTCTACTTTGACGAATGGAGCGTTCACCAGCTTGGCAAGCCTGCGGGCAATCTCTGTCTTGCCGACACCGGTCGGACCGATCATCAGAATATTTTTGGGCACGATTTCATCCCGCTCGCTGTCGCTCAGCAGGCTGCGACGATATCGGTTGCGGAGCGCAACCGCCACCGATTTCTTGGCTTCCTTCTGTCCAACGATATACTTATCCAGTTCGGCAACAATTTGCCTAGGGGTCATCGCTTCATTCTTCATCGCTCTACCTCCGCCCTGTATAAACTTCGATCACAGCTCTTCCACAATGATATTACCATTGGTGTACACACACACTTCAGAGGCAATCTGGAGCGCCTCGCGGGCGATGTCCTTCGCCTCCAAATGCTGGGCATGGCGCTTCAATGCACGGCCGGCGGAGAGCGCAAAATTGCCGCCAGAGCCGATCGCCAGCACATCATCATCCGGCTCGATTATCTCCCCGTTCCCGGAAATGAGCAGCATCCCCGTTTTGTCCATCACGATCATGAGCGCCTCAAGCTTCCGCAAAATCCGGTCCTGTCTCCAGTCTTTGGCCAGCTCCACAGCCGCGCGCTGCAGATTGCCATGATGCTCCTCCAGCTTGGCTTCAAACTTCTCAAACAGCGTGATTGCATCCGCCACAGAACCGGCAAAACCGGCGACAACTTGTCCCCGGTAAAGACGGCGTACCTTTTTGGCGGTCTGCTTCATGATGACGTTCTGCCCGAAGGTTACCTGACCGTCGCCGGCAATGGCTGCAGTGCCGTTATGCCGCACGGCGCAGATCGTAGTCGCATGAAAAGTCATATCCATGATGGCCGACCTCCCTAATGGTTATAAAATCTTATTCAGTCCATGGTCATTAATAAAGTAACGGATCTGGTCCAGCGCCCGGTTGGCCAAAGCTTCGTTCTTCTCCTTCTTGTTGCGAATGCGCTTCTCAAGCTGAGGCAGCAGTCCGAAATTGGCATTCATCGGCTGGAAGTTGTCCGGATCGGCATGGGTAATATAATATGCCATACTGCCGATCGTTGATTCTTGCGGGAATACAATTCCTTCCTTGCCCTGCGCTGCCAGCGCTGCATTGATGCCTGCAATCAAGCCGGAAGCAGCCGATTCCACATATCCTTCCACACCGGTCATTTGCCCGGCGAGATATAGGTTCGGACGGTTTTTCACCTGATAGGTCTGTTCAAGCAGCTTCGGCGAATTGACAAACGTATTGCGGTGCATGACACCGTAGCGTACAATTTCCGCGTTCTCTAGGCCTGGGATCATCGAGATGATCCGCTTCTGCTCTCCCCATTTCAAATGGGTCTGGAATCCTACAAGGTTGTACAGCGTCCCCGCCGCATTGTCCTGACGAAGCTGGACAACGGCATAAGGCAGCTCTCCCGTATGCGGATTGACGAGGCCCACCGGCTTCATCGGACCAAACAGCGCCGTCTGTTTTCCCCGCTTCATCATCACTTCGATCGGCATGCAGCCTTCAAAATAGATCTCCTTCTCGAACTCCTTGAGCTCGGCCACCTCTGCGTTCACGACCGCCTCGTAGAAGGCGTTGAACTCCTCTTCGGTCATCGGGCAGTTCAAGTAGGCGGCTTCTCCCTTATCGTATCGGGAGGCCAGGTAAACCTTGCTCATATCAATCGAGTCTTTCTCGATAATCGGCGCAGCCGCATCGTAGAAGTAGAAATAATCCTGGCCCATCAGCTCGCGAATCTCGGCCGACAGTGCCGGCGATGTCAGCGGACCTGTAGCAATGACGACGATGCCTTCTTCAGGTATATGCTGGATTTCCTCGTTTACGACTTCAATTAACGGGTGATTATGCAGCGTGTGCGTAATCTCTCCGGAAAAGCCGTCCCGGTCTACCGCCAGCGCGCCGCCGGCGGGTACCGAGTTGCGGTCTGCCGAGCCGATAACGAGTGAATTCAACATCCGCATCTCTTCCTTCAGAACGCCCACGGCATTCGTCAAACCGTTCGCGCGAAGGGAGTTGCTGCAGACAAGCTCAGCGAACTTGTCCGTATGATGCGCCGGCGTCTTGACCACCGGACGCATCTCATATAAGGTGACGGGGACCCCCCGGCTGGCAATTTGCCAAGCGGCCTCGCTCCCTGCAAGACCGGCTCCGATGACGGTCACCCTTTGTGCTTCAGTCAACTTCATTACCTCCTGTATGCCTTACAATTCTGCTGCTTCGTCCTGTTCTTCCATCATTTCAGAATAGTCACAGGCTGTACATTGAAGCTTGATGCCCTGCTTGCTCTTCTTCTCGATCATCTGTCCGCTGCAGTTCGGACAAGGCTTCGGAGACGGTTTATCCCAGGATACATAATCGCATTCCGGATAACGGTCGCATCCGTAGAAAATGCGCCCCTTTTTACTCCGGCGTTCCACCACATGCCCCTCCTTGCACTTCGGACAAGCAACACCAATATTCTTGATGATCGGCTTCGTGTTGCGACAATCCGGGAAGCCCGAGCATGCCAGGAATTTTCCGAATCGTCCCAGCTTGTATACGAGCGGCTTGCCGCATTTCTCACATATTTCATCGGAAACCTCATCTTCGATTTCGATTTCCTTCATCTCTTCTTCCGCAACCTCAAGCCGCTTTTCGAAGGATTCATAGAATTCGGACAAAATTTTGACCCAATCCTCCGTGCCATCCTCCACATGGTCAAGGTCTTCTTCCATGTTCGCCGTAAATTCCACGTTCAGAATTTCCGGGAAAAACTGCTCCATCTGCTCGATCACAAGCTCGCCAAGTTCTGTCGGAACGAATTTCTTTTCTTCGATCGCGACATAACCCCGCTTCTGGATCGTCTCCAGCGTCGGCGCATACGTACTCGGACGTCCTATGCCAAGTTCCTCCAGCGTCCGGACAAGACGCGCTTCCGTATAGCGTGGAGGCGGCTGGGTAAAGTGCTGCTTCGGTTCAATGTTCTGTTTCTCCAGTTGATCGCCCTTGTGAAGCGCTGGCAAATATTTGTCTTCCTCGGTGGTGCCATCATCATTGCCCTCAACATACACCTTCATGAATCCAGGGAAACGAACCTTGGAGCCCGTTGCCCGGAAGACCGTGCGTCCGGCGGCGATGTCTACGGAAAGCGTATCCAGTACAGCCGATGACATCTGGCTGGCGACAAAGCGCTCCCAGATCAGTTTATACAGCCGAAGCTGATCACGGCTCATGTAAGGCTTGACGGATTCCGGATCACGCAGGACCGATGTCGGACGAATCGCTTCGTGCGCATCCTGGGCGTTTGCGCCTTTCTTCGAATATTGCCTTGGGCTTTCCGGCACGAAAGGATCTCCGTACTTGTTCTGAATGTAATCCTTGGCCTCGCCTTGCGCCGTTTCCGAGATCCGTGTGGAGTCCGTACGCATGTAGGTAATCAGACCGACGGTTCCCTCTTTGCCGAGTTCCACACCTTCATACAGCTGCTGGGCAACCGACATCGTTTTCGCAGCTCTGAAGCCGAGCTTACGCGCTGCCTCCTGCTGCAAGGAGCTTGTCGTAAACGGTGGCGATGGATGACGCTGACGCTCGCGTTCCTTCACGTCGGTTACCTCGAAGGAGGCATCCTGAATCGCGGCCAGAATTTCGTTTACATCCTGCTCGCTCCCGAGTTCCTTCTTCGCGCCGTCGAGTTGAACAAACTTCGCTTCGAAAGAAGCGCCCTTCACCGCCAGCTTCGCGGTAATCGTCCAGTATTCCTCGGGAACAAACGCATTGATTTCATTCTCCCGATCCAGAATGATCTTGACGGCTACGGATTGCACGCGGCCGGCCGACAGCCCCTTCTTCACTTTCTTCCACAGCAGCGGGCTGATCTTGTAACCTACCAGACGGTCAAGAATTCGTCTCGCCTGCTGTGCGTTCACCAGGTCCATGTTGATTTTGCGCGGTGTTTTGAAAGCGTCCTTGACGGCTGTTTTCGTAATTTCGTTAAAGACGACACGAAGGCTCTGGGATTCATCCAGCTCCAGCGCATGCGCCAGATGCCACGCGATCGCCTCACCTTCACGATCGGGGTCAGCCGCGAGATACACTTTTTTCACTTTTTTGCTTGCATCCTTAAGTTCCTTTAAGACAGAACCTTTTCCGCGGATCGTAATGTATTTCGGGTTGAAGCCATTTTCTACCTCAACGCCGATTTGGCTTTTCGGCAGATCGCGAACATGCCCCATTGAAGCTTTCACGATGTACTTGCTGCCGAGATATTTGCCAATGGTTTTCGCCTTGGCAGGCGACTCTACGATGACGAGAGAATCCGCCACAGGTTCATCCTCCTCTCCAACATCAAACTTCCCATTTAAATGATCTTATATATAGCACCGGGTAATTGGGTTATCTGCTTTTTTATGATTAAAGATAACAGAACTGAATGCAAATGTCCAAAATCCCATCGGGTTTGCTCCAGCAAATCGTCGAGCGAGCCCGGCCCTTGTTCGAGCCTATGGTATATTTCCAGTTCATCATTTGTCAACCCGGCGTTTTCTCCAGCAGCAAAATGATCCTCCTGCCGCTCCTTATTGTATGAATCCTTTATGCCTTTTGGCAACCAAATTTCATATTCTTCTATAATATCCGCACCGCATGTCACCATCTTGGCTCCCTGCTTGATCAAATCCAGCGTCCCCCTGCTCTTCGGAGATGTCACTTGTCCAGGAACCGAGAAAACATCCCTTCCCGCCTCCAGCGCCATATCCGCCGTAATGAGCGAGCCGCTGCGGGCATCGGCCTCGACCACCACCGTCCCGAGCGCAAGCGCTGCAATAATCCGGTTCCGACGCGGAAAGAAGCCCGGGCGCACCTTGGTTCCCGGCGGATATTCAGAGAGGATCAGCCCCTTGTCTGCAATATCCTCATAGAGCGAGCGATTCTCCGGCGGGTAAACGACATCGATCCCTCCTCCGAGCACAGCGATCGTCCGGCCGTCACGGGCCAGAACCGCATCGTGCACCACACTGTCGATGCCTCTTGCCATGCCGCTGACGACGGCAAATCCCGCCTCCGCCAGCTCCTCCGCCAGCACGGCCGCTACCTTCTTGCCATATGCCGTGGGCAGGCGGGTGCCTACCATGGCAATGCTTGGCATCTCCATAAGCTGGAGATCGCCAATTGCGTACAACACCCACGGTGGCTGGGAGGACGAATGCAGGCGCTGTGGATACAACGTATCGAGGGCTGTAATAATACGTATTTTTTGATCATTTGTCAAATTTGATGCGGAGCTGCATTGTTGTCGAGGCTCGTTCGTGTCATCGTCCGACATCCGGTTCGTCACCGATTCGACAGTAAGCATGAAGTTATGTTCGAGATGATGCGCCGTTTCGACACCCACACCGCAAGCCTCCCAATCCGTTGCTCTATAATGAAGCATTTCGCTGCGTATGCCACCGTTATGCATGATGCGCTCGATCGTTTTCCAGCCGATCCCTTCGCTTTCATGCAGTGCCGCCAATACGATATTGCTTATATCCATATAACGCTGCTCCCTTCGGTTCAGTTAATGACGATAGATTTATCCTTAAAAACACGAAAAGCAACCCTCTATCTCCCATCGGGAAATAAAAGGTTGCTTACCTTGAATCAAACTACTATGAAACTATGAATTTCAGTAGCGCTCCGTTAATTAGTGCGTTGTGCACTTCGCCAGAATGCCTTGTTCTTCCAGAACACTAACGAGTGTCGAGCCCATCTCGGAAGGGGTTGGCGCAACTTTGACACCACAAGCTTCAAGTACCGAAATCTTCTCCTTGGCTGTACCTTTACCGCCGGAAATAATGGCGCCGGCATGACCCATCCGCTTCCCTGGAGGCGCTGTAGCGCCACCGATAAAGCCGACAACAGGCTTAGTCATGTTGGCTTTGATCCACTCGGCAGCCTCTTCTTCGGCCGTACCGCCAATTTCACCAATCATAATAACCGCATAGGTGTCCGGGTCTTCATTGAACAGCTTCAGCACATCAATGAATTCGGTTCCCTTCACCGGGTCGCCGCCGATGCCAACCGCGGTGGATTGTCCGATGCCGCGAGCCGTCAGCTGGTGAACCGCCTCATACGTCAGCGTACCGCTGCGGGATACAACGCCGACATGGCCCGGAGTATGGATGTAGCCTGGCATAATGCCGATTTTGCACTGACCTGGCGTAATGACACCCGGACAGTTCGGACCGATCAGGCGTGTCTTCTTGCCTTCCATGTAACGCGCTACCTTCACCATATCAAGGACCGGAATCCCCTCGGTAATACAGATAACCAGCTCCATTTCAGCATCGACAGCTTCCATGATGGAATCTGCGGCAAATGCAGGCGGAACATAGATAACACTGGCCGTAGCACCGGTCTTCGCTTTGGCTTCTTCAACCGTATTAAACACCGGGAGGCTGACGTTTGTTCCATTCTCCAGCGTAATTTCGACTTGGGTTCCACCTTTGCCTGGAGATGTACCGCCCACCATTTGCGTGCCGTAATCCAGAGCGCCCTTGGCATGGAACAGAGCCGTTTTCCCTGTAATCCCTTGCGTTATTACTTTTGTATGTTTATCGATCAAAATACTCACGATTGATTCACATCCCCTATTGTAATTTCAGGACTTTGCAAAATTCCTCATTTGAATAATGAAAGCAACCGCACGGCAGGAGCGGAATTCTCCTTCATGTGCCATGCCTGTTCAGGAATGAATAATTACTGAACGAGGGAGACGATCTTCTGCGCTCCGTCGGCCATGGAATCGGCAGGTACGATGTTCAGTCCGGATTCCGCCAGAATCTGCTTGCCAAGCTCTACGTTTGTCCCTTCCAGACGCACGACAAGCGGACGGCTAAGCCCGATTTGCTTCGCGGCTTCCACCACACCGTTGGCGATCACATCACAGCGCATAATGCCGCCAAAGATGTTCACGAAGATGCCTTTAACCTGCGGGTCGGACAGAATGATCTTGAAGGCTTCCGTAACCTTCTCCGTCGTTGCACCGCCCCCTACATCAAGGAAGTTGGCCGGCTCGCCGCCGTAGTATTTGATGATGTCCATCGTTGCCATCGCAAGACCGGCACCATTCACCATACAGCCAATGTTGCCGTCAAGCGCTATGTAGCTCAGGTCAAATTTGGATGCCTCGATCTCCTTCTCGTCCTCTTCATCCAAATCACGCAGCTCCTGGATGTCCTTATGACGGAACAGCGCATTGGAGTCAAAGTTGAGCTTCGCATCCAGTGCCATCACATTGCCGTCACCTGTAACGACAAGCGGGTTAATCTCGGCAATCGAGCAGTCCTTCTCCACAAAGGCTTTATACAAAGCCATCATGAATTGGGCTGCCTTGCCTACCAGTTCGTTCGGAATATTAATGGAATATGCCAGTTTGCGAGCCTGGAACATTTGCAGTCCAACCGCTGGATCAACGACCTCTTTAAAAATCTTCTCCGGCGTAGCTGCTGCAACCTCTTCAATCTCCGTTCCGCCTTCTTCGGAGGCCATCATAACGACGCGTCCGGTTCCACGGTCCACCACAACGCCGACATAATATTCTTTGCGAATGTCGCAGCCTTCCTCAATAAGCAAGCGCTTAACTTCTTTGCCTTCCGGTCCGGTCTGGTGAGTGACCAGCACCTTGCCCAAAATCTCTTCGGCATAGGCACGAACCTCATCGAGGTTCTTCGCAACTTTCACGCCGCCGGCCTTACCGCGGCCACCTGCATGAATTTGCGCCTTCACAACCGTCACCGGGCTGCCCAAAGATTTGGCCGCTTCGACAGCTTCTTCAACCGTAAACGCAACCTTGCCGTTCGGAACGGCTACTCCGTATTGCTTCAGTACTTGTTTTCCTTGATATTCATGGATATTCATTCTGGAATCCTCCTATCAACATGACTGGAACAAGGCGGGTCGGCTGGGAAAGCTATCTATGTTAGCGGTTCCCATGACAACCTTTTATATAATGAACCCAAGTTATTGTAACATGTTTTTAAAACGCTTACCTTAAAAAAATGGCCTATGATCCACTCTATTTTGATATGGAATTGATCCCGTCAAGAGAATATTTGGAATATAATGGAATTTGGGAGATAGGTTTATCTAACTCTAATCGTAAAAAAATAGAGCGTCTGCCACCCATCAACATGGGTCAACAGCCGCTCAGAAATACAAGGAAGTCCTGTCAGGTGCCCTCCTAATCATCGCTGCCAACGCAGCGCTGCCCGCTCATTCTCGCCGTCTATTCGATGACTCCGCCAGCTACGATTCGGTACGTCCCCGAGCCAAGCTCGAGCACCGCGCAAGCTTCGTACTCTCGGGCGGAAAGCACGCCCTCAGCCTGCTCTGCACGCTTGTTGTTGACCAAGACACCCGCCAGTTGCCCGTGCGGAATGCGAGCCTCTGCCATCGTATTCGGAGGCAGTTCAAACTCATAGATGACGGAGCCGCTCTCGTCTATGCGCCATCCACTCCGAATCACTCCATACCCCGACTCATACGAGGCTCTGGCATAGGCCATACCAGAGTCCGGCCGTGGCCGGAACAGAATGCGTTTATATCCCGGCTGCGACTCGTCGAGGTCAAGCCCGGCCACGACCCGGTACAGCCAGTCGCCGATGGAGCCGTAAGCATAATGGTTAAAGGAGTTCATGTCCTTGCTCCAGAACGTCCCATCCGGCTTGATCCCGTCCCAATGCTCCCATATGGTTGTCGCCCCCTGGCGGATCGAGTACAGCCAGGATGGATAGTCCTCCTGCTGCACAAGCTTTACGGCCAATTCATGATACCCGTTCTCGGACAGCACATGGCACAGGTACGGGGTTCCTACAAAGCCAGTTGTCAGATGACCGTTCTGCTCCTGCACGTCATCCGCCAGCGTCCGTGCCAGTCGCTCGCGCACCGGCCCATCGACGAGCCCGAACATCAGCGGCAGCACATGTGCCGTCTGGGTATGGGCAGCAAGCCTGCCGCTTCCCGTCACAAACTCCCGGTTGAACGCCGCCACAATGCTTTCATACAATTCGCCATACTTTCGAGCGTCCTCCTTATAGCCGAGCACCTGCGCCGTTCTCACAAACAACCCGGTCGAATAGGCATAGAAGCAGGTGGCGATCAAATCCTTCGGCGTAGCTCCTACATAACTGCCTTCCTTAGCATCAAGGCCGAGCCAGTCGCCAAAGTGAAATCCGGTATTCCATAAAAACTCGTTATCCCCTTGGGAGCGGATATACTCAATCCATGCCTTCATGCTGTCATATTGCTCTGCCAGCACACGCTTGTCGCCGTAACAGACATACAGCGTCCATGGGCATATAACCGCTGCATCGCCCCAGGCCGAAGAGGAGTGTGACTTCTCATCCAACACATCCGGAATGACAAACGGCACGCCGCCATCTTCACGTTGATCAGCCTTCAAATCGCGCAGCCACTTCGCAAAAAACGACGCGACTCCGTAATTGAAAGCCGCGGTCCGAATGAACACCTGGGCATCCCCGGTCCAGCCAAGCCGCTCATCCCGCTGCGGGCAATCGGTAGGAACATCCACAAAATTGCCTCGCTGCCCCCATCGGATATTACGCTGGAGTTGGTTCAGCAACGGATGAGCGCATTCAAAGTCACCGGTTCTCTCCATATCGGTATGAATGACATGCCCGGTGATCCGCTCCAGTTCCAGCGGAGCCTCTGCCGGCCAGCCCTCCACCTTGACATAACGGAAGCCCTGAAATGTGAATCGCGGCTCATACGTTTCCCCGCCGCCCTTGCAGGTGTACCGCACCGTTTGTCTGGCAGACCGGAGATTCGCGGTGTAAAAATGGCCGTCTTGATCAAGCACCTCCCCGTGCTGGAGCGTAATCGAAGTGCCTGACGGCAGATCCAGCCGGAGATGAAGGCGGCCGACCATATTCTGGCCCATATCAATGACCGTTTCACCCGACGGGGTCCGCAGCAAGGCCACGGGCTTGATCTGCTCTGTCACGCGTGCAGGCTCATTCTCCTGCATCACAAGCACGTCTCTCGAATCGGCCAACTCCCTGACCTCTGCCCAATCGGAATCATCATAGGCCGCAGTAGACCATCCGGTTTTCTCCAGGCGAGCATCATAGGTTTCGCCATGATAAAGCTCAGACATGAGAATCGCCCCTGTGGAAGCCCGCCAAGACCTGTCGCTGACCAATACATCTGTCGTCCCATCCTCGTAGTCCATATGCAGCTGCAGCAAAAGCGCCCGCGTATCGCCATATTTACCAGATTGACTGTCCCAGCCCAGAACCCCTTTGTACCATCCATTGGCCAGGAAAGCGCCGATGGCGTTGCGCTCGCCCTCCTGAATCTGATCGGTGACATCATAAGCCTGTACCTGCAGCCTGCTGTCATAACTGGTCCAGCCCGGGGCATACTGCTCGTCCCCGACACGCCGGCCGTTCAGCTCCAGCTCATACATCCCTCGCGAGGTGACGTATACGGTAGCCCGGCTAACCCCCTTCCGGACAGTGAAGGTAGTTCTCACCTGGAACACTTCCTCTGCCAGCGGATCAATCGCCTTGTCATCCGGCGTGATCCAGCGTGCAGACCAGTCCGAAGGGTGCAATAACCCCATCTCAAAACAGGCCGACGGGCTCCAGTCCGACTCGCCTCCGCGTTGATCCCATACTTTGACTCGATAGTAGTACCGTTGCCGGGACTGTAACGCCTCTCCGCCGTATTCGACGAGCAAGGAATTGTCCGATGTTTGTTTTCCCGTATCCCATACCAGCCGCTGCTCATCAAACCCCTGCCCGCCGCTGGACACCTGAATCCGGTAAGCATGCTGCATCACATGCATGCGATCCGATGCCAGCTGCCAGCTGAATCTGGGCAGCTTTACTCCCAGTCCAATCGGATTGTGGCGATATTCGCAGCTCAGACGAGTCACTTCCAGTGCTTGCATACGTGTTCCTCCCTTTCATCGAGCATTTGCCGCCATGCGAGCAGCATCTCACCTCTATTGTAGGGGGCGCTGCTCTCTTGTTCAGGGGAGGCATGCGACATTTTTATAGGTCGATCTGGACATTTTGCAACCGGTTTCGTAAGATGAAGCCAAACAAGGCAGTCTGAATAAGGGGCGGTAGGCATGAGCAAGACACGGAGTACTTTTGTAATGCCAGGGGAGCATTTTTTTGAACCGGGAATTCCGATCTATGTAAACCGGGCTTGCGAAACGTTTGAGATGGCCGAGCATTCCCATGAATTTATTGAAATCACTTATGTGAGCGAAGGCTCCGGGGTCCATTACATTGCCGGTGATGCCGTTCCGGTGGAGCACGGGACACTGTTCTTCATTCCGATCGGGCGCAGCCATGTGTTTCGTCCGAGAACGATGCGCAAGGACCGGCCGCTGATCGTATACAACTGTCTGTTTCCAGCCCGGTATTTAGTGGAGCTGCGGGACGCCTTTCCCCATGCTTCAGAGTTATGCGAACCGTTTATCGAGCAGCGGGTGCACTGGTTCTCGATGCGGGATGATGCCGGAGAATACCATGCCCTATTCCGCGAGATGCATCGCGAGTTTTCCGCCAGACCGCCAGGATATTTGGGGGTGCTCGCTGCGCTGGTCGTTCGAATATTAGCCGGCTTGTACAGACATCAGCTTCAGCTCGGATCGCCTGAGCGGGACAGACCGCAGTGGTTGTCCATCGATGAAGCTGTCGCCTATATTGACCGCCATTATGCCAGCAGCCTCAGACTCGGGGATTTTGCCGCCAAGGCCAATCTCAGTGAACGGCAGTTCAGTCGCCTGTTCCGGAAGCAGACCGGAATGAGCTTCACCGAATATGTGCAGGGCATCCGAATGGATGCCGCCTGCCGCCAGCTTGCGGCCAGCCATCAAAGCGTGGCAGAAATAGCATCCGAGGTGGGATACAGCGACCTGAAATTTTTCCATCAACTGTTCAAGAAAAAAATCGGGGTGACCCCAAGGCAATATCGCCAGCAGGCAAGATCGACCTCATAGGGCGATCACAACGATAAACCTCCCTTTAGTCATGTTTAAGGGAGGTTTATAACACGTGTTATGCTGTTGTGTTACCCGTTGGGTTGCAGTACTACTCGCTATTATTGCAATCATTACTCGTTTATTGTGGTTTGGTGACGGTCGCGGTTTTCGTCTGATTGTCCCACGCCACACGATCTCCGCTTGCTTCTGCCAATGCTCTTAAAGGAACATACACCGTATTGTTAATGATGAGGCCATTCTGAATTTCCTTACCGTAGGCGATAACGTTAGCCTTGTCCATTTGAGGAGTCCCCCCTTTTCGTGTCAGGCCCAAGTGTCTGGCAATCCCGTTCACATGACCGTTTACCAGTGCGTTAATGACGTCGGGGTTCTTCAGCTTGTTCGCATCCGACGCTACATCAATAAACAGATTTTCCGTTAGAACGGCCGGCATTCTGCTCTCCCGCAGCATGTGCAGGTTCTGGGATTTCACACCTCGATCTATAACGTTAAATGGCGCCAGTGCTTTCATAATCTCAGCATGCAGCGCATCGTGCAGGTTCACGGTAGTGGATGATACCGAGGTGTAACGAAACGACTCAAACCCTCCATTGCCTCCACCGGCATTACAGTGAATGGATACAAGGATATCGGCACCGGACCGATTCGCTGCGTTCGTGCGCTCCGAGAGTTCCAGGAACACGTCCCTGTCCCGGGACATCAGCACCTGAACCCCGTCATACTCGGCCTCCAGCTTTCGCTTGATCGCTACCGAGAGCGCCAGCACCACATCTTTCTCCAGCAATCCGTTGCCGGTTGCGCCCGAATCCCTTCCACCATGTCCAGGATCTATCCACACTATCGGCATGCTCTTACCTCCTTGATCTCCTGATCTAACACCCATTGCGATTGTCTTAGCATGTACTTTATTCTATGGTTCCGTCTGCAAATGGTAACGGCGGGCTGTCCCCCAACTAGATGGGATGCAGGTTGGCATCAATAATCGATTCGCATACGCTATGGGGGAGTCGTGAATATAGGCATGGACGAGGCTTGGTTAGAGAGTTTTACTAATGGAGTTAGTTATCCAATTAATGTAATTTAAAATATTATAATACATTTTTCAAAGGTAGTCAGGAGGGATTTTCTCTACTTTAGTCGTCCTGCTAGCTTCAAGCAGCCATGCATTATAGATTCACTCTCGATTTTCGCCAGCTTTGTACGCTTATTCCTTTTAGTCAGGTAGAACATTGAACCCGACTTTGAACCGTAAGCTTGTTTATTTCCTATACGTATCCCTCTTGACGTGAGCCGTTGTTGCATCCAGTCTAGCATCTACTCCTGCATCCACACTTTTGTTCCACTCCACGATTCATGAACCTTTCCCACCGCTCTTCGATTCCTGAACGAAAGGGATAATCATGCAAAGGCAGAGGAAAGGGATACCCAAGACTCGTTATTGACAGTAACTGATGAATAATTTTACAATTACTTATATATGAACGAAAATGAGGAAGCACCCTTTTTCGGATTGTCGGCCGGACTCAACATAGTAGAGCCACCAGAGCCGAATATCGAAAGAGAGGTGCTTTTTAATATGTACGGTAAGCTATACAGCGCTTGCCTTCACGGAATCGACGGCGTCACGATTCAGGTTGAAGTTGATCTGTCGAATGGTCTGCCTCAAACCTCCATCATCGGACTACCGGATTCCTCGATCCGGGAATCGGTCGAGCGGGTGCGGGCCGCGGTCAAAAATTGCGGATTCACCTATCCGATGAAAAGGGTCACCATTAATCTGGCGCCAGCCGACCTGCGCAAGGAAGGATCGTCCTTTGATCTTGCCATTGCGTTAGGCATTTTGGTAACGAGCGAGCAAATTGATTTTTCACCTGAATCGCTGCTCATTCTCGGTGAATTGGCGCTGGACGGATCACTCCGTCCCATTAACGGGGTGCTGCCTATGGTGGAGAAGGCCAAACGGGACGGGTTAAAGGGCGTGCTGCTCCCCTACGAGAACGCCCCGGAGGCTGCGCTAATCGGCGGGATGAACGTATACGGGCTGCGTCATATTAAGGAGCTCACGGGCAGCCAGGCGGACGGGTTAATTGAACCGGACGGGCCTCAAAGTGAAACGCACTCGCCGGGGAGATCCGCGCCTTTCACAGTCCATCTGTCCAAACTGCTTTATACCAAGTCCGATATTGAAAACCATGGATGCGTGAACACCCCGGATGATGTCGTTGAGGATTATAGCGACGTCATCGGACAACCGCATGTCAAGCGCGCGCTGACGATTGCCGCAGCAGGCATGCACAATATCATGCTCATCGGCCCTCCCGGTACCGGAAAAACGATGCTGATGAAGCGGCTTCCTACCATTCTGCCTCCGTTAAGTGAACAAGAGTCGTTAACGACAACGAAAATATACAGCGCAGCCGGAAAGCTTAAGCATACCGGAAGTTTGATGACCAGACGTCCTTTCAGATCCCCTCATCATACCATTTCATCCGGCGGGCTGATCGGGGGCGGCACCATTCCAAGGCCCGGCGAGGTCAGCCTCGCACACAAGGGCATACTTTTTCTCGATGAGCTTCCGGAGTTCTCCCGGCATGTGCTTGAGGTGCTGCGCCAGCCGCTGGAGGATCGTGAGGTTACGATCAGCAGGGCGAGAGCTGTTCTCACCTTCCCTGCACATTTCATGCTCGCTGCATCGATGAATCCTTGTCCGTGCGGATTCTGGGGAAACGATCATCCGCAGCAGCGATGCACCTGCAGCCCGCGACGGATCGGACAATATCGTGCTAAAATATCCGGCCCTCTGCTTGATCGCATCGATCTGCAGGTTGAGGTTCCGCGTCCGAAAGACCGTTATGACACCGCGCATCAGCTCTCATCCCGGGAAATGCGGGAGCAGGTTATGGCAGCACAGCTCCTTCAATCCACGCGATACCGACATCTGCCATTCAGCTGGAACAGCGAATTGTTTGGCAGTCATTTGCGTCGTTATGCTGCGCTCGACAGCGCCTCGGCCAGCCTGCTCCAGACCACGATCGATACGCTTGGGCTCAGCATGCGCGCCTATGATAAAATATTAAAGCTTGCCAGAACGATCGCGGATCTGGACCAAGCAGAGTGCATCGGCAGCCACCACGTCGCCGAGGCGATCCAATATCGGCAGCTGGACCAGCTGCCGGTGTATGTCTGAAGAAATCATCACAAGGAGCATGTCTATGAATATTCGACTTATGGAAGAACGTGATCAGGATTCAATGATTGAACTATGGCTGAGAGGGTCGGAACAGGCCCACCATTTTATTCCGATGGAATACTGGTCATCAAAGCAGAGCGAGATGAAAAATGTGTATTTGCCGATGTCGGAATCCTATGTCCTGGAGATAGACGGACATATTCGAGGGTTCATTTCGATTGTCGGTTCGTATTTGGCCGCGCTGTTCATTGACCCTGAGTATCAGTCTCAGGGATATGGCCGGAAGCTGCTCGACCATATCAAAAGCCGACAGGAGCGGTTGGAGCTCAAGGTATACAAGGCAAATGAACAGGCCGTTCAGTTTTATTCCCGACACGGGTTTAAGGTGCAACAAGAAATGCTGGACCCGGACACCCGGCAGCCGGAGTATTTGATGGAGTGGACCAAAAGTAAGTAACGCATGAAACACAATAGAGCAGAGAAATACTGCTGCCTATTAATCATAGAAAAACGCATGCCGAGTCATAGAAGCAATCTGTTGCGGCATGCGTTTTTTGCTATATGAACTTATAATCCGGGAGCAGTGTTCCCCGCTCATCCGTGTTGTTAAAAAGCGTTGACAATATGATCCATGGAGGCCGCTGTCATGTCATCCTGAAGAATGATCGAAATGACGTCAAACCGAACAGGCTTGTCGTAATAGCGTTTATAGTGAATATACTGCTCCGCCGTATTTCTGACCTGCATCATTTTCCTTGCATTGACGGATTCGGACGGCGTACCGTAGCTTGCGGTGCCGGTTCGGCTGCGCACCTCGATAAATACCAGCACGCCTTCCGTCTCTGCAATAATATCCAGCTCGCCGTAACGGCTGCGCCAGTTGCGCTCCAGAATGCGGTATCCTTTCCGGAGCAGCATTTCAGCTGCCGCCGTCTCGGCCGCGTCTCCCTTCTGCTTGCGGTTATCCGCTTTACCTTGTGAGGACATTATTTCATCACGCCCCCTTTTTCTGCCTGGCGGTCAGCCTGATACACATAAGTTAGCACTTCGGCCACCAGCTGATAAAGCTCGGGCGGGATTTGCTGGTCTAGATCCAGCTTGGAGAGCACCTCCACCAAAGCCGCATCCTCCTGTACCGGCACGCCATGCTCCATCGCTTTCTGCAGGATCGTCTCCGCCAGTTCTCCCGAACCCTTCGCTACGACGACAGGCGCTTCATGGTCACCTGGAGCGTACTTGAGGGCGACTGCTTTTTTGATCGCAGCATTGGCTTCAGTATCTGGCTGCTTCATATCCTCATATCCACCCCTTTGTATGATTGAGGCGTATACTCCGAGGCCGTGCCTCTTGAAGGAAGCTCGGACGCCATGTCTTGGGCCTCAGGCAGCGGTTCAACCTTCAGGCTGAGCAACTGGTAGCCGACGGACTCCACCCCTGTGGCAAGGTCTTCCCTCCGCTGTTCAAACAGCTCTGAAGCCCACTCCTGATCATTTCGGATGTTCACACTGACGATCCTGTCGACAATCTGCACATCAATCAGCGTCAGACCGAGCGCTTTCATATCGAGGTCAAACAGCAGTCGGCAGTTCGTACTGTCGAGCTCGCCTTTAGGACCTCTTCGCGACTGGATATGAATCGAAGCGGTCTGCTGACCGTCCGCACCGTGAAGAGGAATAAACATTGTCACCTGGGCAAAAGGTGCGGTCCGGTCGGTATTCAGAAGCAGCTGCTGTCCTGTCAGATGCTGTACAAGCTGCTGGGCTGCCTCCTTGAGCGCTGGCGGCGTATCGTTCGCCGACACCAGTTGAAGCAGCAGCCCTTTGATGGTGTCCTGCTGCGCGGCTATCGAACCTGCCTGCGGAGCGACAGCCCCAGGCAGATTCGGTGCTCCCTGCGCAGCTCCAGCAGGGGCAGCAGCTTGCGGCACAGCCGCTGCTGCCCCCGCGCCTGGCCCTGCGGAGCCGCCAGGCTGGCCTGGGGCTTGGCCGGCTGCCGCTGCCGCAGGCTGCGCAGCCTGGCCCCCCGCGGCAGCTACGCTAGCCGCGGCCTGGCCAGCGGCGGCAGGCGCCGGCGCATTCGCGGCCCCGGCGCCCGCCGCTCCGGCCGCGCCTTGGGCGGAACCGCCCGCGGCCGGCCCGCCCCCGGGCAGCGCTTGCGCGTGCTGCCCGGGTTGCGCGGCGCTGCCTGCGGCTCGCGCCGCGTCCCCCGCGGGGCTGCTGCCAGCCGCCCCGCGCAGGGCCTGCTGCTCGTGCTCCGCACCGAGCAGCTTCAGCAGCCGCCCTACCCACGGCTCGTCAGAGCCGCGGACAGGCGGCTGCTGAGGCGAAGGGCCTGCGGCCCCTTCGCCCCCCTGTGGCGCCGCCGCAGCTGGCGGCGCGCTCGCGGCCGTCGGCCCTGTGGGCAGCCCGGCGGCCTGGCCCTGTGCGGCAGCAGCCGAGCCTTGCGCCAGCTGCTGGCCGTTCCAGGGCTGCTGGGCCAGCTCGGTGCGCAGCTGGTGCAGCAAGCCTTGCAGCTTCACCAGCACCGCCTGCTGGCCCCCGCCCGCCGCCTGGGCAGCGCCGGCTTGGCCTGCTGCTGCGCCCTGCGGCTGCGGAGCCGCATCAGCGGCCGCCCCCGGGCCCGGAGCCGCCTGAGCGGTCCGGGATGCTCCGGCCGCCTCCCCAGGGCTGCCGGGACTGCTCTGCCCGGTCAGCGCAGCGATCAGCTGCTGCTCCAGCGATTGCAGCAGCTGATGGAGCGGCGGGCCGAATACGGCCTGATGCAGCCCCCGCACACTCTCCGGTGTGATAGGCAGCCCGCGATGAAACGCGATCGCTGCCGATTCCAGCCACTCTGCCGCCGGCACCTGCGGCGGCCTGGCTCCCATCATCCCTTGAAACTGGCTTATATTTTCTCGAGTCAAAGGAACGCCCGCAAGCTGCATCGCCCGAATCATTTCCCGGTTTTCCTTCGTATCCGGCAATCCTGCATACTCAAGCACCTCAGCCATCGAGGAAGGAGACAGCGGCAGTGCCTGCGATTGACTCAGCGGTTTCAGGACCGCGGTCGCACTTTCTCCGGGCGGCTGAACCTGAAGCAATGCCGTTTCCCCCGCCCGCAGCGGGGTTTCCAGCTTCGCCTTAACCTGTACGCCCTGAATCTGGACAACCGCCTCCTGACCGTTCTCCGTTACATTCATTACTACACCGCGGACGACTTGGCCGGGCTTCAATTCCAATGTCTTCGCATCCCCCGGCTTCTGCTCTCCCAACAGTCCTCGAATCAACGATCCGATGTTCACCTTATTTGTCCCCCTAATTGTTCCTTTCCCTTATATATCGGCAGCAGCCCGCCTTTTCGCGAGGGCGGGCTGCAACGAACCTTAGAAGAGCGACAATTGCTCGACTTCCATATTTTTCAAAAAACTTCGCCGATGAAGCGACGTGGGGCCATGCAAGCTCAGCTTCTCCCGATGCAGTTTGGTGGCATAGCCTTTATGTATTGCAATCCCGTAATCCGGAAACCGGGCTTCCCACACTTCTTCACATAACCGATCCCGGGTAACCTTGGCTACAATGGAGGCGGCAGCGATTGATTGACTGTTCGCATCCCCTTTAATGATCGCCCGCTGCGGCAGATCACAATCCACCTTCTCCGCATCAACCAGAAGAAAATCCGGTCTGGTCGACAGCTGCTCTAGCGCAAGCTTCATCGCAAGCCGGGCCGCCTGCTTGATATTGATTCTGTCAATCGTCTCCGCATCCACTTGGCCTACCCCAACTGCCAGCGCCTGATCCATGATCTGCTCGTACAAGGCATCCCGCTTCTTCGCGCTCAGTTTCTTGGAATCGTTGATTCCTTCTATCTCCAGCCCCTGCGGCAAAATAACCGCAGCGGCGACCACGTCGCCGAACAGACAGCCCCGTCCCACCTCGTCAATGCCAGCGATATGCACGTAACGCTCCCATAATTCCCGCTCATACATCAATAAATCCGTCATCGATTCTCTCCCTGTCCTTCGCTATGCCGGATTGATCATCTCACGAACTTATATCCTTCATGACAACAAACCGCACCAGATGATATGATTCTATAAAATAGAAAACCCCTCTTGTCCCGTAATGGATTGAACAAAGTAGCTTCAACTTACATGGAGTTTCATATAATATAGATTATCATATCTTATTCCCGATCGTCACGCTAAGATCATTAGGAGAGTCCCCGTCCGAATCACTGTATGGCTATGTAAATCTCAACTCCTCCACGGGAATCATATTTCTCATAATCGTAGGTATACGCTCTATTCAAGGTGCCTGAATCCTCACGTTCCCATATCTTTTTCCAGGTGTTTATAACCCCTTGTTCTTCTGATGGGTCCACGTTAAAGATTTCATATGCTGCGTTATCCGGTATTTCCAGTGCAGGTTCGCTGTTGCTATCTTCTATAGCAATGCTTAATGTATAGTCACCTTTATAGTCGCTCTCGTAATCGTGATAGACGCCATAGATGATCGTCTCTGGATCCGTCAGACGATTAGAAGCCTCCTTCCACAGCTCCGTAATCTTCGGTATCAAATCAGGATCATTGAAATTATTTGTTCGCACACGATTGATAATGGCCAGTTTCATATATTTCCTTCCCTCCAAAACCAAATGTATTCAAAAGACTTCACCGCAAGCTTGCGAATGTTTGTTCGCATATATTATATCAGGAATTTTAAAGTATATCAATTTGGGCTCAGGACCAAAATCTGTGCTTGACTAAATAAATGATGACTGAGATGAGTGTTTGTTGTCTCTCCATACACTTTTCACGGGTGATCCCTTTAGTTCAGGAAGCTACCTGATCAAACGGGATCATCATACAAAGCCTCCGGACAGCTAGTTCGTACTCCAGGCCATGATCGGTTGCAGGCTTGACTGTCAAGCACCGATGATTAGGCCCGAGCCTCGATTTTGAATCTATTCAACAACAAAAAAGACCGCCGAGTGAATTCTGCGGTCTTGTCAAACCAATCCTTAACCAATCCCATCTCTTACGTCATATCCTTGAAGCATACAATAAGAAGTTTAACTTATTCCATAAGCTGAAGATCAACCCCGGGCGTCAGTCTCCAGGATTGACGCGGCTGATCGGGCGATGGCTCTCCCAGCTGAAGCTTTATCCCGTCCTCGGATATCTCCAGCACCCTGTCGTTGTGTGCCGAGACAATGGTTACGGTCCCGTCTCCCCTGTCCTCCAGCCGCCAACGTTGATTGTCATAGCCAAGATAATCGTACAGCTGCAGCCGATCTTGTCCCGTATCCAGATCCAGCGCCTTGCCTTCCTTCGTCCGGATCGAATACATTCCTTTCCCGTCAGGAACAAGCACCCATCGCTGTCTGATAGAACCGTCCGGGTCTTGGATCGTCACCAGATCCCCGTTTCGTGATGACTCGGCATGAAGAGCTTTGTCTATGCCCGCGTTCACGAACTGGGTTTCCATCAGATTCGCATCCGAAATGTCACGAACATAAGCGTTTTGGAACAATGCCTGCCCCCCGAACACATGGAGCCCAAAGCTACCTTCGGCAAATGTACCGTCCATCAGATCCACGACCTTCTCTCCGTTAACATCAATCCTAAGATGCGGCCCACGAGCTTCAATTTTGATACGATATTCCGTTTCCGCATTGAGGAAGCGCGGCATTCGGGCCAATACCTGACGCTCCTCAAACCGGCCGTCCACTTTATAGAAGAGGCGAAAGGCGTTCATGTTCGGGTCCAGATTGAAGTAGTATCCGCTTCTCCCGTCAGGGCTGGCACGAAACAAAATCGATCCGGCGCCGCCCTGTCTCCCCAGCCTCATATCAGTCTCATAGATGAAGTCCCCCGCCTTTTCATCGGCCATATAGACGGTATCTGCCGTGTGACTGCCTCGTAGACCAAGCGGCGTAACCATCCACCTTGCAGACGAGCGGTCCGGCCTCCACCCGCTCAGATTCGTCTCAAACACGCCATCAGCCACGCTTATCGGCATGCTTGAAGATGCCTTCCCGCTTGGAGTGGCGGCTGTGATGAGCGCTTCCCCCGCTTCCTCGGCCCTCACTATTGCACGTCCGCCATTGACGGACATAATCTTGACGATGTCCGGACGGCTGGATGTCCAAACCATCGGCTTCTCTCCGCGGCCGGGACCGTGTACATAAACGGCTCCAAGCTCAGTCGTCTGCCCCTTTGACAGTTCCAGTTCCTTGTGGTCCATGATCATATAGGCTGAAGAAGCCCGGTCACACGCTCTCCATACGGAGGCTAGCTCATACACTTTTAAAGACACGATCTTGACACGGCCTTCCCGGACATAAAAGCTCATCCCTCGTTGGGACGGTTCTGGGAAAATCACGTTGGAAAATACGACCCTGCCGTCATTGCCAAAGGCTTCAACTGAACCCTCATCCACAAATATCCGCAGACGAACTCGGTTATTCTCTGGATAAAGCCTGGTTTCGTGAACCGTAGTGAATCGGTCTGAGAAATCCGTCACCCCGGAAGCGGATCGATCCATAAACATCTGTTGCGCGTCTGCGCTGTAGCCGACAACCGTTCTTCTGCCGCCCCCCTCACGCAGACCAAAGCCGAATTCCGATGCTCCGCCATTTGCCGGAAGCTCTATCTCAGCTTCAATTTCATATGCGCCGGATCCGAGTCCTTTCAAGATATTCTCACTGGACTCCGTAATCCCGCGATTTGCCGCTTCCAGCACGGGAATGCGCAGTGAGGCCAACTCGGCGATTGGCGCTTGATACATTCGAATCCCTTCATCCGTCAGACGCAGCGACACTTCCCGCGGGATCGACAGCTGTCCTGACCAGCCTGCAGTCGGAAAGCTGAAGGGATAATCCCAGTTGGTCATCCACGCCAGCATAATTCGGCGCCCGTCCGGCATGTCGGAAAAGGACATGGAGGCGTAAAACTCTTTGCCCCAGTCCGTCTTCAGCACATGTCCGGGCGGATGATCGTTGATGAATTTGCCGTCCGCGGTCAGTTCACCGATAAAATATTCCGCATCCGAGCCGTCTGTTTTCGGGTGGGCGCCCGTGCTGATCATCAGCACCCACTTGTGCTCCTCTGTACCTTCCACCGGCAGCTGGAACAGGTCCGGGCACTCCCATACGCCGCCGCGAATATAGTTGCCATAACCGAATTGATCGGTCAGCGTCCAATCCAGTAAATTTTCCGAAGTAAAAAAGCGAATGTGATCTCCCCCGGATACCACCATGACCCACCGTTTGTTCGCCTCATCCCTGACCACCTTCGGATCCCGGAAATCCCAGCCTCCCGGTTCTTCGTCGCTGCGCCCCGGGTTTTCGATGAGGACGGGACGCTCTGTGGAATACTCCCAGGTTCGGCCCCGGTCGAGACTATAAGCCAGACCGATTTTCTGGTTGCCGCCCGGAAGATCCAGGTTGTAGGAAGTATAGTACGCAATCAGTCCCTTGCCGCCGACATCGCCGAATAGGCCGGACGCATTCGTTGTATCGGCCACAGCCGATCCGGACCACACATGTCCGAGATCATTCCACGGCAGGGCGATCGGAAGCTGCTTCCAGTGCACCAGGTCACGGCTGACAGCGTGAGCCCACTGTCCCCCATCCTGATGAAAAAGATGGTACTCCCCTTCGAAATAAACCAGGCCGTTCGGATCGCTGGCAGAACCTCGAATCGGGCTGTAATGATACTGCGGCCTGTATTTTTCCGTATAGTAGTCCTCCATATCCACGGTGTACACGTCCTGGAAATAAGCAGTGCCGGCATATACTTTCAGTCCATGATATCCGCTTGTGAAAGTCCCGTCCTCCACATCTATGGCTGCCGGGGCATAGCCGTCCAGTAAGACTTGAATTCGCTGGCCCTCCGCCCTGACTTCAAGATGATGCTTGCTTGTTGGCAAGCTGGGATAGCTAGGCTCGGAGACAGCAAGAATCGAACCGTCGGATTTCCGCAGCTCTACGCGCACCCTGCCGTCCTCCTTCGTAAGCAGCACCTCATATCCCGCCTCGGCCCGTTCATTCATCCGAAATATTAAACCGGCTTTGGACATCTCCTCCAGTATTACATTCCCTTCATATATAACATTTGATGAATGGTTTTCATAAAGCTTCAGCGCAGGTTTACCGTCGCCGGAGGCTGATCCTTTAAGTCCTTTTAGATCGGGCTGCCAGCTTCCTTCAGCAACGAGTTCTACCTCTACATTCCCCAACAGGTCGCTGACTCTTATATTCTGAAACAGCGCTGACCCGTTCCCTGTGCGAAGACCGAGGCGGCCAGTCGCAAATGAGGCATCATGAACTTCAAGCACAGGCTCATAGGCCGTACCCCAATACACCTTAAGGTCAGCGCCCTCAGCCTTTACTTTCAGATGGTAAATCTCCCCTTCCTTGAACTCAACCCGCTTCTCGGACAGCACCTGATCGCTGCCGCTTCGGGAAGTCATCAATTGCAGCAAGCTATCCCTGGAAGATAACTGCAGGATATAGGAAAGCTCCGTCTCTTCAACAGATCGAAAGATCAGTGCGGCATCTGTGTGTCGGTCCTTGATCTGTACGTCCGCTTCATAAATAAAATCGCTGGACTCGGTGTCGGATAGCACTCGAACCTGCTGTCCAGGCTCGGCGGTGACCCGCAGTCCTTGCTCCGTTTCCTCCATCCTTCCCTGGCCCCGGAGCTGCCATCCGGATAAATTGGTATGGACTGGGCTTCCCATTTTAGATACCTCCTCCTTCTTTCCCTCCGCCGCCGCTTGAGGCACGTTCTGCTTGTCCCCTGTCAGATGATGAACGGGGAAACCGTTTAGCAATACGGAAATGCAAATCAAGGTATACACCAGCCCTAAACCTATTTTGACTCGGCCGTTTTTCAACCTTCTCACGCTCCAATCCGAGATATCATCGTAACCGCTTTCAAGTTTCGTTCCACAGTTCCGCTTTCGGGACTCCTGCCCTATATCCCGCACCGAACAGCCGAGCCGCTTAAGCGGCCGGCTATCGGCACTATCTCCTTCCCGGTTTACATTTCAGGGGAGCGCCTTCGACTTCTTCCAAGCTTCAAGGCCAAGCGCCAGCGCTCCGTACAACCCTGCTTCGGCTCCAAGAGCTGGAGGAACGATGTAGTTATCCATATCCTCAAGCAGCGCTTCAGCCTGGACATATCCGTTCAAGTAACGACAAACTTCCTTGCGGACCATGGGGAATAACTGGGATTGCTGCATCACGCCGCCCCCAAGAATGACTTTTTGGGGCGACAGCATCAGAATTGTTCCGCTTACCGCCTGGGCAATGTAGTGGGCCTCCATCGCCCAGGCCGGATGATCTGCGGGAAGCTCGCTTCCTTTCCTCTTCCATCTAGCTTCAATAGCCGGCCCGGACGCCATTCCCTCCAGGCATTCTTGGTGAAACGGGCATACACCTGAAAAATCGTCTTCCGGCAAACGCCGAATCGGCACATGACCTCCTTCAGGATGAACCATGCCGTGAATGAGCCGCCCTTCGGCATAAACACCTGCTCCGACCCCGGTTCCAACGGTATAGTATACACAGCTGTCCAAGCCTTTTGCCGCTCCCCAGGCCGCTTCCCCGAACGCCGCCGCGTTCACATCCGTATCCCAGCCGTAGGGAACTTCGTAATGGCTCCTCAGCGTATCGAGGAACGGATACTGGGCCCAGCCAGCCTTCGGAGTCGTTGTGATATATCCATACGTCGAACTGTCAGGTCTGAGATCGAGAGGGCCGAATGCCCCGATTCCGATGGCATCCACCTGGTGCGACTCAAAATAGGAGATGACCCGAAACATGGTTTGCTCAGGCAGTTCGGTGGGAAAATGGATGCGGTCCTCTATCACCCCATGCTCATTTCCGATTCCACACACGAATTTGGTGCCACCCGCTTCAATTGCTCCAATACGCATATCTCTGCCCCTTCCTTACCTGCAAGTCATACGGATAACTCATACACTTCCAGGGAATCGATAATCATCCGGTCATCTGCGGCAAATACCGTCAGCCCTGTCGAGGCCGGAGCCGGATAGATCAAATCGGTAAGGACCGCCTGTCCACCACCCGCAAACACCTCCACCGAGGCTTGATCGACGAATATCCGCAGTTCAAGTGTCCCCTCCTGCTCCGGGATCATCGCTGTGTGTCTGCCCGGGAAATCCGGATGAAAATCAGTAACGCCGGACTGTGTCCGATCAATAAAGACCTCTGACGCGCTCCCGTTATAACCGATCACCGTTTTTTCCTTGGATCCGACTCTGACATGGATATCGAGCGAATTCGCCGCATCCAGAACAACCCGAATTTCATAGTTTGAAAGCTGCAAATCCTCTAAGACCGCCGCCGCTGCCTTCGCCGTGATCCTGCTGTTATTGATCCGCGGCCTGCGGTAAGCAAGAAGCTCCCTCGCCGGTTGCTGGGTAAGCCATGTTTCATTATTTCTGAGCTGCAGCCCAATCTCCCTAGGTATCGTCATAGCCCCTCTCCAGCCAGCCGTAGGCGTCAAATTTGCATATTTCCAATTGCTCATCCATCCGATAAACAAGCGTCGGCCATCCTCAGCCGGTATATCGGACCAACTGACGCCGGCATAATTATCCCTGCCGCTGTCCAGCCAGCGGATGGTTTCCCTCGATACCCGATCCGGTTTAAATCGTTCACCATCAAAGTCCCCAGTGAAGTATTGTGTTCTCGATCCCTCAGCAAAAGCCGGGTCATCCCCGATGCTGACAAGCAGCACCCATTTCGTGCCGCTATCGTTGCCGTCAACCTGAAGCGGAAACAGGTCGGGGCATTCCCAGACGCCGTTATGAAAGCCAACGTCCTTGCCAAATTCGCTGGCAAATGTCCAGCTCTTCAAATCGGGAGAGCGATACAGACAAACGGTCTGACCGCAGGCAAGCACCATCACCCATAGCTGGGAGGGCTCGTGCCAGAACACCTTGGGGTCGCGGAAATCAACATATGACTCATGCCGCAGAACCGGATTGTGCTCATATTTCACCCAGGTTCTGCCGTTATCCCTGCTGTAAGCCAGGCTCTGGCATTGAACCGCTGGCTTATTGTCCGCCGCTTCGGCATGGTGGGTAAAGATCGCGACCAACCCCGGCTCCCCGTCAAAAAAGCCTGTTGTATTATTCCAGTCAACCACCGCACTTCCGGAAAAGATCATCCCGTGCTCGTCAGGTCCTAAGGCAATAGGAAGCTCCTCCCATACGACCAAATCCTTGCTTACGGCATGCCCCCAGTGCATTGGCCCCCAGGTTGTACCGTAGGGATGATGCTGAAAAAACAGATGATACTCCCCCTGAAAATAGACCATTCCGTTCGGATCGTTCATCCAGTTTTCTTTTGGCGAAAAGTGATAGGTACCCCGGTGGTGTTGTTTCTCAATCGTTGACATATATATGCTCCTTCATCCTTGTGATCATGGTGCACAACCTTGCGACTTCACTTCAACTTATTTTACGTTGCGGTCATATCCCGCCTGCTTGATCGACAACCACTCCTGCAGCCCCAATCGATCCAGCTCTTGCAAATAATCTCCCCATTGCTCTTCAACCTTTCCGTTCTGGTACCATTCTGTACGCATGCGCTCAAGGTAAGCAAACAGGTCGGTTTCAATTGCGGACAGCCGATCCAACTCTTCAATGGAGAAGAATACTTTCGGGTACGTATTCTCCGCCTTCATATGAGGCACCATGACGTCCTCCATCAGCTCAAGCCGCCAGGCCGCATCATCCGGCATGGTAGTATACTTGCCGTAATACTCATCCAGAATCGCCAGCGGTCCGGCAACGCTGGTTTTCTGTCTCAGCTCAACCGGCGCAGTGCCTTCCAAAGGCAGATGCCTCAGCATCCCCTTCTCCTCATCCAATTCGAATATATTCTGCTGTGTATCATCCCCGTAAGTCCCCCAGTTGTTTTGGACCGACTGCAGGGGTTCATAGAGGGCGTCCACCCATTTGGCGGTTTCCTCGGGGTGTTTATTGCTGCTCGTAATCACCATTCTTCCGCGATCCAGCCCGATGCCATTGGTCCTGGTTACATTAATCTCTCCGCTTGGGCCAGCTAGAGGCGGCATGAGCTCATAAGTATCGTTCATGCCGGTAATGTTCGCCTTATCCCAGGTAAAGTACAGCCCATAACGGTGGTCTTTGCCCTTGGCGAGATAGGTGTTCCAATCCTGCTGAGTAGCTTCGATATCAACAAGCCCTTCCTTATACAGTTCATGAATAAACTTCACCGCCTCCTTGTAGCCTTCGTCTGCCGCGGTGAACACGACCTTGCCGTCATTGGTAACCACCGTATGATCCCAGTTCTCGCCAAGGCCAAACGATGCAAACAGGAAGGTCAAATCCTCGCCGCCAGGCTTATTAATGAAGGAGAGCGGGATTTCATCCGCCTTCCCGTTCCCGTTCGGATCCTGCGTTTTAAAAGCGATCAACACTTCCTTAAGCTCATCCGTTGTAGTAGGCATGTCGAGCCCCAGCTTATCCAGCCACTCGACATTGATCCACGGAAAATTATCTACCGACTGAATCCGCCCTTTATCGGATCCAAGCTCTTCGATCCATGGGAAGGAGTAGATATGACCGTCCGGAGCGGTGATCATGCTTCTGTACTCCGGTGCTTGATCCAATACCTTTTTGAAGTTCGGCATATGAGAGTCAATTAAGTCCTCCAGCGGAATAATCACGCCGTCTTTGGCCAGCTTCAGCAGATCGTAATCGCCGTAACCGGCATCGAATATCGCATCGGGAAGATCGCCGCTGGCTACGGCTAAATTCCGTTTCTCAGCAAACACATCATTGGTGTAGTTTTTCCACTGGATATGAATGCCGGTTTTCTCCTCCAGACGCTTGAAGATCAGCTTGTCATTCGGATCGGCCGGAGCCAGCGGTGAGCTCTGGGTCAGAAAATTAAGCGTTAATTTACCGTCCTGTGAATCGGCAGGTTCGTCGCTGCCCCCGCATCCTGACAGAAGCAGCAAGGTTGCCAGCCCGGAGATGGCAAGGCTCTTTCCCAGCTTCTTTCTTTTCAATTTCTTCATGTTCATGACCTCCAAACTAATGTAATCATTGCTTGTATGCTTTGGCGTGTCCTATTTCAGGGATCCCACCATAACACCCTTTTCAAAGTACTTTTGGAAAAATGGATACATAACCAACAGCGGAAGACTCGATATTACAATTGCAGAATATTTAATCATTTCCGAGAGGCGCTTCAATTCGTTCATGGCCAGCTGATCATGAATCATCCCTGGCGCGGCCTGGTTCTGGATCAATATCGACCGGAGCACGAGCTGCAGCGGATGCAACTTGGAATCCTCCAGATAAATCATCGCATCAAAAAATGCGTTCCATTGCCCTACGAATGCATAAAGTGCCAGGACAAACACAATCGGTTTGGACAGCGGAAGGACGATCTGGAAGAAGATTTTCATATCCGATGCACCGTCAACATTGGCGGCTTCCTTCAGCTCGTTAGGCACGCCCTTGAAAAACGTCCTAGACAGGATGATATTCCACACGTTTACTGCTCCCGGAATAATGACAGCCCACACGGTGTTAAGCATTCCGAGTTCCCTGACCAGAAGGTAGGTAGGGATTAAACCGCCTCCAAAGAACATGGTGAATACAAACAGGGTCATAAAAATATGTCGCCCAGCCAGTCTGTTTTCAGAGAGGGCATAGCCCGCACAGATGGATATGGAAACGGTAACAAACGCAAAAGCGGTTGAGTACAGCACAGAATTCGCAAAACCGCGGAGCATTGCCGGATTGGATAATATTTTTTGATATCCTTCCAGACTCCAATCCGACACCCGAAACGAAAGCCCCTGATTCAACAAAACAGTGGGATCCATGAAAGAGGCAACAACAATGTAAACCAAAGGCACGACCACAACCAGAACAGCCAAGATCAGAAATATGGCATTTAGGGTCAGCAAAAACCGGTCGAAGCGTGAATGTTTGACCGCCATAAGATTTAACTCCTTCCTAGTAGAGACCTTCGCCCTCATTCAGTTTCTTTACGATAAAATTCACTGTAACCAGCAGAATCACGTTGATGATGGAATTGAACAGCCCTACAGCTGCGGAATAAGCATAGTCGCCTGATTGCAGCCCCACCTTGTAAACATAGGTTGCTATTATTTCCGAGGCTGGCAGATTCATCGACGTTTGCATTAGATACGCCTTCTCAAATCCGATGGACATGATCCCCCCTGCAGCCAGAATAAACACGATGGCCATGATGGGTTTGATGGTCGGGAGATCGATATTGCGAATGCGCTGAAGCAGATTGGCTCCGTCAAGGCTAGCCGCATTGTGCAGTTCCGGATCCACATTAGCCAAAGCTGCTACATAGATAATGGAAGCCCAACCGGCACTCTGCCATATGTCCGATAGGATATAAATAAATCTGAAATATTCCGGCTGCGACATGAACATCACCGGTTTTCCCGTCAACCAGATCACCAGCTGATTAATTGGGCCTGTCGGGGAAAGAAAAATGAACAGCATTCCGACAATGACAACAACCGAAATGAAGTTTGGGGCGTATAAAAACAGCTGGATGTTTTTTTTCACCGCCGCCTTGCGCAGCTGATTCAGCATAAGCGCCAGCAGGATCGGAACCGGGAAGCTGAATATCAGACCGAAAAAGCTGAGCTTCAGCGTATTCATGAATATCACATCAAAATTCGGGGAGGACAGAAACTTTTCAAAATGTTTCAGGCCTACCCATTCACTGCCCAGAATCCCTTTGATCGGGCTGAAATCTTTAAAGGCAATGATGGCCCCATACATAGGCACGTATTTAAAAATAATCGTCAATAGAAGCGCCGGAGCGAGCAAAACGTAAAGAAAATAATTTTTCTTAATAAACTCAATCCAGCGCCCTGTTGAGTTCCTTCGCCTCAGCACCGCATCCTGTTGACTAGGTTCCACCGTGTTTTCCAAAGCTTTACCTCCGTTCTCTTGCTGCAAGCTTACACAGAACTTACAGTAAGGGTTTTCATTTTGGTGTTTATCCCCTTGTTATATTTACCTTTACAATTTATCAGACAATGTAACTCCAGTCAATGCATTTTGTAAAAATAATATTGTGCATTTGTTATTTAAAATTGTTCATTTTAGTAAAACCAAGGTGGAATTCGCACTTGTATCGGCATAAAAATGCCTATTCAGCATAGTAACGTCTATAGAAAAATATGATTATGAAATCAAATGAGTGATTAAATTTGTGCATTTGTAAAATACATATTGCTATTTGATCCAATCTAGTATACATTTGACATAAGAGATTAACTTTCAGATAGAACATCGTATAAGATCGAACAAATATCTGTATCAGGATTTTGCATAGTCCTCTTATAAATACAGTAACGTTGGGGTGAAATCATATTCATGGCAAAGGAAAAAGTCACGATCCAGGATATTGCCGATGCGCTTGGCATTTCCAGAAATACAGCTTCTAAGGCGCTGAACGGAAGCGACAGCGTCCCGGACGAAACCCGGAACAAGGTGATCAAGAAGGCAATCGAACTTAAATATAAACAATTTGCTTATATGGAAACGGAGAATTTGCTTCCGAAAATCCCGGGAAACATCGCGCTGCTGACAGCCAATCTTCCAAATACCTCGCACTTTGGCTCCCGTCTGATCAGCGGTCTTGAGAAGAGAATCAGTGCTGAAGGCTATAATCTTTCCATCCATATCGTACGGGACATTGATCGCAGTTCGCTTCATCTGCCCAATAACTTCGAAACATCCAAGGTGGATGGGATTATATGTATTGAACTGTTTGATATGGCGTACAGTAAGCTGATTACTGACCTAGGGCTCCCGACTATCTTTATCGATTGCGCGGCCGATATGTTCTACCCTGGTCTGGAAGCTGATCTGCTTCTGATGGAGAACGAGCACAGCACCTTTACGCTGACCAAGCAATTAATCCTGAGCGGATATACCTCTCTCGGATTTATAGGTGACTATAATCACTGCAAAAGTTTTCACGAGCGGTGGATCGGCTTCAATAATGCGCTAACCGACAGCGGCATCCAACTTAACCTTGAACAATGCATCCTGAACCCGGATCGGGAATTTTTCTCCGAGTCTGATTGGATGGACAAACAACTGGAGGCGATGAACCATCTGCCTTCCGCCTTCGTGTGCGCCAATGATTTTATCGCCGTCAATGTCATGAAAGCTCTGAAGAATAAAGATATGGCGATTCCAGATGATATTGTGGTGGCAGGCTTTGACAATGCACCTGAGTCTCGCATTGTGGAACCTCATCTTACAACGGTTCATATCTTCAGCGATGAAATGGGAATCGCCGCAGCCAACATGCTGCTCTCCAGAATCAAGGAGCCTTCACAGCCTTATCAGGTCACGCATATTCAGACCAAACCCATCTTCAGAAGCTCGACAAAGCATTCTCAATAAAATGTGTAAGAGCAAAGATAACATAGGCTCAGAACAACAAATGGCGATGCAGGGGCAGTTCCCCTTGCATCGCCATTCTGTTCATCTCTTCTAATACGGAGCCTCGAGCGAGAAACGGCCCATTTTGCCGGCTCTTAGCTCTCTCAGGAAGATGCTTGACGCCTTCTCCAGATCGACCCGGCCGCCGCTCATCATACAACCGCGCTTGCGCCCGATGGCCTCCATCAGCGCCACGATTTCATCCGGATTGTCGAAATCCGTCGGCTGCTCCTTGAGTTCAAAGCGCTCGCTCATATCTTTCCAGTAATAACGTGAGAAATACTTGATTGCAAAAAAAGCAATGTCCTCCACATTCAAAATCTCTTCACGAATCGCTCCAGTCACCGCTAGGCGATACCCGACATTCTGGTCCTCAAACTTCGGCCACAAAATCCCCGGTGTATCGAGCAGCTCCATATCGCCGCCGGACACCTTAATCCATTGCTGGCCCTTGGTTACGCCGGGTCTGTCCCCTGTCGCAGCGATGCTGCGTCCAGCCAGACGGTTAATCAGCGTGGACTTGCCCACATTCGGAATACCGACAATGAGCACCCGAACCGGCCTCGGCTTCATCCCTTTCGCAATCTGCTTGTCAATCTTGTCCTTCAGCAGCAGGCGAACCTGGTTCGGAATTTCCTTGAGCCCAGTCCCCGTAGAAGCATCCACCGGAAAGGCCGTATGCCCTTCTTCCTTGAAATAAGACAGCCATTGTCTTGTCACTTCAGGATCGGCCAGGTCGGCCTTGTTTAATATAATGAGGCGAGGCTTGCCCTGCAAAATCTCATCGATCATCGGATTGCGGCTGGAGAGCGGAAGTCTGGCATCCGTTAATTCGATAACCGCATCGATCAGCTTCAGCTTCTCCTGAATTTGGCGGCGCGCTTTTGTCATATGTCCTGGAAACCATTGTATCGTCAACGTCGTCACCTCACTTTCAACTTGCCATGCTTGCTTGATTCATTAATGATTCACCAGCCCGATGTCCCGGATCGGCCAGAAGATGACATCCGCACGACCGATAATATCCCCATAAGGCACATATCCTATCATCCGGCTGTCCGTGCTGTTGGAGCGATTGTCCCCCATCACAAACAGATGCCCTTCAGGCACTACGCCCTCTGTCACAAACGAATTCGGAAAGTCGGTATTGTTATACAGCCTGTTCTCCGCATGTGCCTGATCGATCGCTTCCTGTATGTATGCCTCGTTCACAGGCTCGCCATTGACCAATACCTTGTCGCCTTCGACCTTGACGGTATCTCCTTCGACTGCAATCACCCGTTTAATAAAATCCCGTCCTTCCGCCGGCACATGGAATACAATAACCTCTCCACGTTCAGGCTTCCGTATGTCATACAAAACCTGGTTCACGATCAGCTTCTGCCCGGATATGAAGTTCGGTTCCATAGACGGTCCCTGGACGATAAATGGTTTAAAGAGCAACCAGCGTATGAGTACGACAAGTATCAGGGCAATGAGCAAAGCCTTCAGCCATTCCACAAGCTCATTCTTCTGCTTCTTGGCTGGCTGCTGCGATGTCGCTTCCTTCATTGCGTCCTGCTGTTGATCCTGCTGCATAATCCACCGTCCTCTCTACATTTATTGTGGGTCAAGGCTTTTTTGCATATACAAAAGGGGCTTGTAAAGATTCACAAGCCCCTTTTACCGCCTTGTTATTAACGACGAATTTCTTTAATTCTCGCTGCTTTACCGCGAAGTTCACGAAGATAATAAAGCTTCGCACGACGCACTTTACCACGGCGAGCCACTTCGATTTTATCGATTTTCGGCGAGTTGATCGGGAAAGTTCTTTCCACACCAACACCGTAAGAAATTTTACGAACTGTAAAAGTCTCACTGATTCCGCCACCGCGACGTTTAATGACAACACCTTCAAACAGCTGGATACGCTCGCGAGATCCCTCGATAACCTTAACGTACACTTTCAAAGTGTCGCCAGGACGAAAGCTCGGAATATCCTTGCGAAGCTGCTCTTGAGTAATCGCTTGAACGATATTCATCTATGACTCCCTCCTCTCACACAGGCGTTCTTGCCTCTTCCGGAAAACCCTCTGTTCTCCATCATTATCCGCAGCGGACCACCGTATTCACAACAAAAGATATACTATCATATTTATGGGCTTGAATCAAGTATTTTTACTTTACACGATTATATAACCAATTTCAAATTTCACGGAAATTCCAGTGAAATTCCCGGTCCGCACAATTAATAACCATTTCCGGTCCAGGCGACCAGAAATGGTTTCCTGAGAGCAACGCCATAGCTCTACTGGCCTTGTTCTTCTGACGGCTGATCCTTCACACGATGCTGCGCATTGTAGTATTCCAAAATATCGTCGACAGTCCGAAACTGCACATCGGCGATGCTTCGTTCCTGAAGCTGTTCCGTTTCCGCTAGGTGCTCTTTCATAACTGGATGCCTCCCTTAAGATGTAAGTCATGCTATATCCAGATACTTATTACCCGGCAAACACCGGTTTGCACCATAGGCGGCGCTGATGTCGAACATGCAGCATGTGGTCGGCTGACCGCCGCCATGTTAGCAAAGCACACTTGCTGGGGGCGCCGTGAATAACCGAGACATGCGGAGCCATCGTACTTGAGCGCTCCTATCTGTCTTGGGAGGAGTGCGAGGCAGTCCGCAGCTTGTCCAGATAAGCCTGGTCCTGCTTGGTCAGCTCAAGCTTGTCCAGCAGATCTGGTCGGCGCTCCCACGTCCGTTTCAGCGCCTGCTCCCTCCGCCAGGTCTCGATATTGGCATGATGGCCGCTCAGCAAAATATCCGGCACCTTCCAGCCGCGAAATTCGGGCGGACGGGTATAATGCGGATATTCCAGCAATCCGGTGCTGAACGAATCGGTGACGGCCGAAGTTTCATTGCCAAGCACCCCGGGCAGCAGCCGGACGATCGAATCAATGACAACCATGGCCGGCAGCTCGCCGCCTGTCAGCACATAATCGCCGATCGACAGCTCATCGGTCACCAGATGCTCCCGGATGCGCTCATCATATCCCTCATAATGCCCGCAGACGAACACAAGATGCTCTTCCCGGGACAGCTCCTCCGCCTTCTGCTGCGTAAACGTCTCTCCTTGAGGGCACATCAGAATGATGCGCGGGCTGCGTCTCACGGCCGGCTCAGCGCCCGGATCGGCACCCGTTGCCCAGTCTGATCCCTGCTGCACTTGAGCTGCCGGATGATCGATCCCTGGCGCATGCTCAGGCTCCGCCTGAGAAGAAGCCTCAGCAGCCGCCCCTGATGCCTCTCCCGGGGCGTGCCCTTCCTTCCGATCCGTCTGGCTCCCGCCGCCCGATCCGCCTTGCAGCAGGTCCTCGACCGCCGCAAAGATCGGATCCGGCTTCAGCACCATGCCGCCCCCGCCGCCATATGGCGTATCGTCCACCGTTCCATGCTTGTTTCCCGCATATTGCCGGAAGTTAACGGCGCTGAGCTGCACGATGCCTTTTTCCTGCGCCTTGCCCAAAATGCTCGAATGAAAAACGCCGTCAAACATTTCGGGAAAGAGTGTCAGCACATCAACCTTCATGATTATAACAACCCTTCCATAAGATGGACTCGCACGAGTTTGTTATGTTTGTCCACATCCAGAATAACGTCCGGAATAGCTGGTAGAAGGATTTCTTTTCCCTCCGCTGTTCTGACAACCCACACATCATTGGCACCCGGCGTCAAAATCTCGGAAATCGTTCCAAGCTCCTCTGCAGGCTCATCATCGGTGATCACCCGGCAACCGATAATTTCATGGAAGTAAAACTCGTCGTCGGGAAGCTCCTCCTGCATATCCGCCGTAATTTTCAGAAGCGTGCCTTTGTACTTCTCAACTTCATTAATGCCATGCAGCTCCTTGAACTTGATGATGTACATGTTTTTATGATAACGGGAAGTTTCCACCGTAACCTGGGTGGCACCGGCATTCCCGGTCTCGGGTACGATGTAGAGCGTGCTGTTCTTCGCAAAGCGCTGGTCAGCAAAATCCGTATACGGCATTACCTTCACTTCGCCGCGAATACCGTGTGTGTTTACGATTTTACCTACCGTATAAAGCTTTTCAGACATGATCTTCCTCCTGCTACCTGTTATGAAAACCCGCTTGTCAGACGGTGAGTCTCGATTTCTTCAGCATGTACGAAAAAGGGCTAGGACAAACATCCTAACCCCCTTTCGTATATTTTAAGAAATGATATCAACGGTGACCCGTTTATCCATCTTAACTGCCGCTGATGTGACCACGGTGCGCAGTGATTTGGCGATTCGACCCTGCTTGCCGATAACCTTTCCGACATCATCAGGATGCACGTAAAGCTCATATACAATCAGGTTCTCCTTCTCCACTGTCTTCACGGTCACATCTTCTGGATGATCCACCAAAGCCTTAGCAATAACGCGAACTAATTCTTCCATAGATAACCCTCGCGATCAGTTTTATTTCTGATGCTTAAGCTCATGAAACTTCTTCATCACGCCCGCTTTGCTAAGCAAGTTGCGAACCGTATCGGATGCTTGCGCACCATTTTGAAGCCATTTCAGCGCTTTTTCTTCATCAATCTTCACTTCAGCCGGTTGAGCAACCGGGTTATAATAACCGATTTCCTCGATAAAGCGGCCGTCACGCGGGGAACGGGAATCGGATACCACCACGCGGTAGAAAGGAGCCTTGTGAGCACCCATGCGTTTCAGACGAATACGTACTGCCATTTGAACATTCACCTCCTTCAAAAGATATCAAGCTATCTATACAAGCAATTAACGGAACGGGAATTTCATTCCTTTGCCAGTCAGACCCTTCAACTGCTTCAAGGCTTTGTTCTTGCCGCCTTTCGGGCCCATCATGTCCGAGAACTGCTTCATCACCCGCCGCATTTCATCAAATTGCTTGATGAGACGGTTGACCTCAGCCAGCGAAGTCCCGCTGCCTGCTGCAATCCGCTTGCGCCGGTTATGATTGATAATATCCGGATGCTGCTTCTCTTCGGTCGTCATGGAGTGCACGATCGCCTCAATCCGGCCCATCTGCTTCTCATCGACCTTCAAATCCTTGGCCTGCTTCATCTTGCCCATGCCAGGAATCATATCCATCAGCTGGTCCAGCGGTCCAAGCTTCTTCACCTGATCCATCTGCTCCAGGAAATCCTCGAACGTAAATTCCGCATTGCGCATCTTCCGTTCCATTTCCTTCGCTTTCTCGGCATCGATGTTCGACTGGGCTTTCTCGATCAGAGAGAGCATGTCGCCCATGCCAAGAATCCGCGAAGCCATCCGTTCCGGATGGAAAGGCTCCAGCGCGTCGATCTTCTCGCCGAGCGCGGCGAACTTGATCGGGCAGCCTGTTACAGCTTTAACCGAGAGTGCCGCACCGCCGCGGGTATCCCCGTCCAGCTTCGTCAGCACGACCCCGGTCAGCTCCAGCTGCTGGTTGAAGCTGTCTGCCACGTTGACGGCGTCCTGACCGGTCATCGCATCGACCACCAGCAGCACTTCGTCCGGGTTCACTTCACTGTGAATCTGCTTCAGCTCTTCCATCAGCTCTTCGTCCACATGAAGGCGGCCGGCTGTATCGATAATGACATAGTCGTTGCCGTTGTCCTTGGCATGCTGCAAGCCTTGCTTCGCAATTTCGACAGGACTTGTCTTGTCCCCGAGCGCGAAGACCGGAACGTTAATCTGGTCGCCAAGCACCTGCAGCTGCTTGATCGCCGCCGGACGATAAATGTCCGCCGCAACCAGGAGCGGCCTGCTGTTCTGCTTCTGAAGCAGCTTGGCCAGCTTGCCGGATGTCGTTGTCTTACCGGCACCTTGCAGACCCGCCATCATGATGACGGTTGGAGGCTTGTTGCTCTTGGCCAGCTTGGCCTGACTGCCGCCCATCAGCTCCGTCAGTTCCTTGTTCACGATGTCGATAATGACCATGCCCGGCGTAAAGCTGTCCATAACTTCCTTGCCGACGGCCTTCTCCTTCACCTTGGAGACAAAATCCTTAACGACCTTGAAGTTGACGTCGGCTTCCAGAAGCGCCAGACGCACCTCACGCATGGCGGTGGTTACGTCCTCTTCTGACACCTTGCCTTTACCGCGGAGCTTGCTGAACACATTCTGCAGTCTGCTGGTTAGTCCTTCAAACGCCATAACAGCCACCTCCGTTCAATCTTTAATCCCATATCTTTAATCGGTCGACCATATCGGTCATCAATTTCTTGTCGTGATCATTCAATTCGCTGTCTCTGACAAGCTCCATGAGCTTATCCAGCTCGCGGACGCGGGCATCATGCTTGCTCAGCAGCCCGAGCTTCTCCTCATAGGATTCCAGCACCTGCTCCGCCCGTTTAATATGTTCATATACGGCCTGACGACTGATCTCAAATTCGCTTGCGATCTCTCCCAATGAGAAATCATCATGAAAGTAATATTTCAAAAACGTCTGCTGTTTCTCTGTCAGCAGCTGCTCATAGAAATCGAACAGCAAATTGATCCGGTTCGTCTTCTCAAGCCGGTTCTCCTGACTCATATAGGGCACCCCCCTCGTCAAGGAAAAACACTTTACAGTTCACTTAACGAACCCTATCATACATAAAACAAAGAAGGATGTCAAGCCGTTTCCCTTGTCATCCTTCATGATCTTTAAGTCAAGCAGATTTCTCCTCTATGCCCTGTCAGACGCCAATCGGAAGCAGGTAGAACAATATCGCAAAAAAGTGGAGCACGGTTCCCGCGAGCACAAACAGATGCCAGATCGCATGGTGGTACGGAAAGCCCCGCCACACATAAAAGACAGTGCCGAGCGTATATAACAACCCGCCCTCGACGAGAAGCCGGATCCCTTGCGGATCGATCGCCGCCGTCAGCGGCTTCCATATAACGACGATCAGCCAGCCCATCGCGATGTAAAACACGGTGGACATGAACAAAAACTTTTTGACATAAAACGCTTTGAACACGCAGCCCAGCAGCGCGACACCCCAGACGATACCGAACAGGGTCCAGCCGAGCGGACCGCGTACAGCGACCAGCAAAAACGGCGTATACGTCCCCGCGATAAAGAGATAGATGGAGGAGTGGTCCAGAAACTCGAAAAAGTCCTTGGCCTTGCCCTCTCTCAAACTGTGAACGAGCGTGGAGTTGAAATATAACAACAGCATCGTTGTTCCGTATATCGTGAAGCTCACGACATGCCAGGCTGTCCCTTTAAGGCTCGAGAATACAATCAGCAGCACGAGCGCAGCGACGCTAAGGGCAGCCCCTATGCCATGGGTGATGGCATTGGCAATTTCCTCCTTGCGGGGATATATGTGAGTATTGGCCATATCATTTTCCTTTCACTAAGAAATTCTCTACTTCTTATTATAATCGCTGGGCCGATGCAATGCCAGCAAGCGGTCCGGCCCCTGAATGCCGTAAGTTCGGGTGACGTAACCCCGCCTCCACTTCGTCTCCCTGGAGCATGTCACTGGACCGGGGATGGCAGTACCGTATGTTATTCCCGGGAGATTGACCATTTTTCATAAAAAGGTGTATCCATCCAATTCTATAAAGCTAGCAGCGCATATACTGCCTCAGAACCATGAAAGGAGGCAATCTGCTTGGCTGTCATCATCTACCCGAAAACGATGAACTGGTCTTATATGAAACAAAGACCGCAGCAGCTCATGACTCAGCTAGGCTCCCTCGGGCATCAGGTCTACTTTGAGAATCTGGCCCCCATGGATCGGGAGTTTCAGGAAGTCGAACCGAATGTTTATCTGTTCACAGATACAAAGGCCTTTTTGCACCGCAAGCTCCCGGAGCTTCGCAAGCAGCACCCTGTCGTCGTCTGGACGACATGGTCGAAGCTCAGAACCCGCATTGCGACCGTGTTCAATCCGGATGTGACCATCTATGACTGCTGTGACGAGTTTCCGCAGTGGGCCAAATATGAGCATAAAATGGTCCAAGCTGCCGACCATGTCGTGTGCACCGCCGAGACCATTCATGCCCGGCTGTCTCTGGCCTATCCGGAGAAGCCAATTACGCTCATTCCGAACGGAGCGGACGACGCTTTTTTCCGCATTCCCGACGGCGAGCGTCCTGGTGATCTGCCACCTGGACCTGTCGTAGCTTATATAGGCGCATGGGCTTATTGGGTGGACCATGCGCTGTTTGCGAAGCTGGCTGCCCGCTTTCCCGGCGTCCAGTTCATATCGATCGGCGCCCCGTACGGGACATCCGCCGATTATTCACAGCTGCCGAATGTGTTTATTCTTGGCGAGAAGCCCCATCACGAGCTGAAGCGCTATCTGCCGCATATCGACGTTGCGCTTATTCCATTCCAGTACCATCCGATCACCCTTGCCACCAACCCGGTGAAAGCCTATGAATATCTTGCTGCCGGCGTCAGAGTGCTGTCGACGGCACTACCCGAATGCATTCTGATGGAACCCCATGTGACAACGGCAACGACCCATGAAGATTATATCGCTAAGCTCGCCGCCATGCTGAGCGAGCAGGATTCCGCGGAACGCAGGCAGGCGCGGATTGCCTATGCCCGCCAGCATCGCTGGGTTGAGCGCGGCATTGCCGCCGACCAAGTGATCCGCCAAGCGCTGGAAGCCAGGGGCAGCCGCTTCCCATGATGAACAGCTGCAGCAGGCTGATTAGCAGACCGGGCGGCTTCACGCCTCAGGATACGGCTGCTTACCGGCAACGGCTGCTCGAAGAAGCGCTGCACAGCCGCAGTGAATGGCTGCGCTGGGATAATGGCAGCGTACTCCTGGACCGCCATGCCGAAGTCCACTTTCCTGGGAAACTCCCCGGCCCGGCGGAAGCGGTCTGTATGACCCTGAATAAGACGCCGCTCTACTGGCGTAGGTGCTGGCTGATTGAGCGCCTTCGATTGTGGAACAGCCGGCTTCCTGCTGCAAGATTTCTGCCCTTTGATCTTATGCCTGCGGACAATCAGGCTATGCTGGAGCTGGGCGCTCCCCCACCGGCCGGGATGAACGAAGAGGGCCTGACATCGCGGCGGAGAGGCCACGGCCACAGGAAGCACTCTGCCTTTCTGCCAGCAGGCGGACACCCGCAAGAGCTTGGCCATATCCTGCCTGTGCTGCAGGCAGCTTCCGCATTCAATGCCCAATCCATCGGGACGGCGGATAAGGCTGGACGCCCCCCTTCCGTCTCGGTGCTGATGAGCGTTCACAATATGCAAGATACCCTTGGCTGGAGCATCCGATCCGTTCTCGCCCAGACGATGCCCGACTGGGAGCTGCTAGTGGGGGACGATGGATCCACCGATGGCAGCAGTCTGGAGGCGATGTTCTATGACGACAGCCGCATCCGCTGCTTCTCCTATGCGAGAAACCGCGGCAAGGCCTCGGTCATGAGAGGTCTGCTCAAGGAGGCAAGGGGGCGCTATATAGTGGAGCTTGACGGAGATGACTGGCTGTCTCCTGAGGCGCTCTTCCAGCTGAAGACAGCGCTGGACGAGAATCGCGCCGCCGGGATGGCCACCGCTTGCTGCGGGCTGTGGATACGCAGCCGGTCGTTTGGCCCGCTATGGAAGGGCACTGTAGATTCATCCCGGTGGCTTCATCCGGATGGCAAGCTCCAATCCGCAGACAGCGGTGCGCCTCCGCTGGTGCCGCGCATGTACCGCAAAACAGCGCTGGAAGCGGTTGGGGGCTGGTATGCGCGCGAGGATCTTTTGGGCCGGATTTTTGAAGATATCGATCTGACCCATCGGCTGCTGCGCCAATCCCCCCTCGCTTGGACGCCCGGCGTTCTGTATCACCGTGTCCTTCACGGCAGGAGCATCAGCCAGCAGCATCGCGACCTCTTCCCTCTGTGGAGAAAGTTTCACTCGTGCCCAGACACGAAGGGGCTAGAAGCTCTGCCGATAACAAATGACCCCTAGGAGGTGAGACGATATGCACATTGCAGCCAGCGGATATTATGGCATGGGGAATTTCGGCGATGACCTGTTCCTGCATACGTTTCGGCAGCTTTTCCATGGGCATCATGTATACCCGTGGCAAGCCAAGCTGGACCCGGACCAAGCCGACGCGGTCATTATCGGTGGCGGCGATTTGATCACGCCGTATTCCTTTAACCGCTACTACTTCCCGTCCCCCCTGCAAGGACGGCCGACGTGGGTGTACGGCGTAGGCATCGTCGACGCCTATCCCGAGCATACCTGGCCCGAGCGTGAGGTGGCCGCTTACCGGGAATATATATCCAAGGCTAAACGAGCCGTCTTCCGGGATTCACAGTCAGCCGATATCGCCGCCAGGGCGAAGCTGCACCTCCAGCCGGAGGTAGCCCCCGATATTGTGTTCGGTTATCGCGAACCGCAAATTCCGGTAAGACGCTTCTCCCATCGGCCCACGATCGGCGTGGTCGTGTTCTCGTATGATTCCTTTCCGATGGACAATATGACCCAGCTGCTCGCCCATCTATCAGCTCAAGGCTATCATGTGGTGCTCATCCCGGTTATCCACCACCCCGGCAATGCTTTTGCCGATTACAGCACCTGTCTTCAGCTTCAGCAAAATGTCAAAAAATATGCGCCTGCTGCCTCCATCGAGACACTCCCGAATCTTGCGGATACCGAGCTGACCTATTGTATGATCCAATCGGTAGATTACTTGATATCCTTCAAGCTCCACCCTTCCCTGGCCGCCCTTCGGGCAGGCGTTCCGGTACTGGCTCTAAGCACGATGGGAAAGGTGCGGAACCTGCTCGGTTCGCTTGAACTCGGCTCTTATTTCACCCCTTATGATCTCCCGCTGGAAGTGCTGATAGAGAAAGCCGAGCACTTTCTGAAAGCTGCCCCGGCCGATGTGGAGCGGGCGCTGCCGTTAATCCGGGCAGCAGAGAACCGCAGCCGGGAAGCGCTGCAGATGCTGAGAGAGCAGATGGAAGGCAGCTTTGGTTGATAATGACAGCGATTAGCCAGAAAGGAGTATGATTATGTGCTTTCTTTTTCATGGACGACTTCTGTCCCGCATCAAATCTCTATCAAGACAGGTGGAGCTGCTTAGCAGCCAGACCGGTGATTTGACGCAGCGGGTGGAGCAGCTTGAGAGCCAGCTGCGCACAGGACTGATTCTGAATCCGGAACTGACCCGTTTTTTTGAAGTCAGAACCGGCCAGCAAGTAAGGGTGAATACGACCTTTGTCACACTGGAAGGCATCGTGCTCGCCACGGCGGAGGACGGCGTTCAGCTTCGCGAATCGTCAGGCGATATCGTGCTGATTCCGTTTGCCAGCATCACGTCGGTCCAGTGACAGGGTTAAGCGGTGCGTAACCCAACGAATCCGAACGTAATCGTTTCATAAAAGGAGGCAAAATCAGTATGAGTTACACAGATTGGCTTCGGGGCTTTGTCGGTTCCGAAACAGAGGTAGCTGTATCCGGGGACGTGATCATCGGCACGCTGACCGAAGTAAACGACACCACGATCATCCTGAATGTGCCGCCGGTCATTTACGGCCCGCCTACGGACACAGCTGTCATCCCGCTGCAGGCCATTGAATTCGTACGGATCGTGTCCTCATAATATCGGGATCCTATCCTGTTTAAAGCAAAAGCGCAAGCCAGGGGCTGTCTATCGCCCGCTGCTTGCGCTTTTTGTATATCGTGTAATGGGGTTGAAGACCGGGGCTGCCTATGCCTCGGCATTCGTTTCTTCTTCCTTGATCAAGCCGGCAAACAAAGCATGAACGAACTGCTCCGAATCAAACGGCTGCAGATCCTCCTTCTTCTCTCCGAGCCCCACCAGCTTCACCGGGAGATCCAGCTCCTGACGAATCGCGATCACGATGCCTCCCTTGGCTGTACCGTCCAGCTTGGTCAGCACGAGTCCGGTGACTCCGCTCTTCTCCCCGAACAATTTGGCCTGGCTCAGCGCATTTTGCCCAGTCGTTGCATCCAGCACCATCAACACCTCATGCGGCGCACTCGGAATTTCACGCTGGATGACCCGGAAAATTTTGTTAAGCTCCTCCATCAGATTCGTTTTGTTCTGGAGGCGTCCAGCCGTATCGCACAGCAGCACATCGACCTGACGCTGCTTCGCCGCCTGCACCGCATCAAACATAACAGCCGCCGGATCGGAGCCAGGCTGCTGCTTGATCACTTCCACACCTACGCGCTCGCCCCAAACCTCAAGCTGTTCAATCGCGCCCGCGCGGAAGGTATCCCCTGCCGCCAGCAGCACTTTCTTGCCTTCCTGCTTGTAACGGTGAGCCAATTTCCCGATCGTTGTCGTTTTGCCGACACCGTTAACGCCGACGAACAGAATGACAGTAATGCCATCCGGATTGCTGCGCAGCTCGCTGCTGCTGTCATCCCGGAGCAGATCCATCAGCTTCTCGGACAGCACTGGCTGAAGATCAGCAGCGTCCTCGATCCGGCGCTTTCTCACTTCATCGCGCAGCTCGTCCATCAGATTCATCACGGTGTTGACGCCCACGTCCGCCCCGATCAGAATTTCCTCCAGCTCCTCGTAGAACTCCTCATCAATCTTCTTGCGGCGAATTACGAGATCGGACACCTTCTCGATGAAACCTTTGCGTGTCTTCTCCAGTCCGTCGCGGAACTGTTTTGTGACGGTTTCCGTTTTGCTAGAAATGCTTTCTTTTAACTTTTTGAAAAAGCTCATAGGCTCCCTCCATGTTCCTCTATATTTATATCACGCCGTCAGGCGATCTCTGCTTCTTCATTCTCCAGTTTAACCGATACGAGCTTGGATACGCCGCCTTCCTCCATCGTGACCCCATACAGGACATCGGCTTCTTCCATCGTGCCTTTGCGGTGGGTGACCACGATAAACTGCGTTTGCTCCGAGAATTCGCGTAAATACTGGGCGAAACGGACGACGTTCGCCTCGTCCAGCGCCGCCTCCACCTCATCGAGCACGCAGAACGGCACCGGCTTGACCTGCAGGATTGAGAACAGCAGCGCCATCGCCGTCAACGCCCGCTCACCGCCGGACAGCAGCTGCAGGTTCTGCAGCTTCTTCCCTGGCGGCTGAGCAACGATATCGATGCCTGTCTCCAGCAGATGATCCGGATCATTCAGGATCAGATCCGCCCGTCCGCCGCCGAACAGCTTGCTGAACACCGTTCCGAATTCATGGCGGATCGCATCAAAGGTTCCTTTGAAGCGCTTGGACATTTCGTCATCCATTTCCTTGATCACCTGGTACAGCGTCGTTTTTGCCTCCACCAGGTCGGCCTTCTGCTCGCTCAGGAACTGATAGCGCTCGTTCACCCGCTGGTATTCCTCAATCGCCCCCAGATTGACTTCGCCCAGGGAGGAAATGGAACGCTTAAGGTCCCGCACCTCATTCTGCGCCGCCGGCACATCCTCCGGCACCGGATAGCGCTGTTTCGCCAGCTCATAGCTCAGCTCGTATTCCTCGCTCAGCTTTCTCAGGATGTTCTCAAGCTCAACATCAAGCCGGTTTACGCTAATTTCGGTTTGCCGGAGCTGGTCGTCCACCGCTCTCAGCTGGGTGCGCTGCTCCTTCGTCTCGCTCTCCGCCAGCTCCAGCTTGCGGCTGAGGGACGCCCGGGATGCCCGCTTGAATTCCAGCTGCTGCGCAGCCTCTTCCTTCCGCAGCTTGTAGGTGTTCAGCTCCTCAATCTGCTTGACGCTCTCCGCCTCGTTCTGCTCCAAATCAGCCTGAACGGAAGCGAGCAGCGTCCGATTCTGCTGCTGCTCCTTCTCATGATTGTTCACATCGGAGCGCAGCCGCTTCAGCTGGTCTTCCAGCGAGAACTTCTCCTGGTCCAGCTTGCCCTCGCGAACCTTCAGTTGGGTCAGCTGGCCCTGGAGCTCTTCCTTCGCCGATTCATTGGCTTTGCGGGCAAACTCGGCAGCCTGAATCGCCTGTTGGGTCGCCTTCTCTTCCTCCTCCAGCTTCAGCAGCTGCTCTTCTGCTTTGACGCGGCTTTCCTGAATTTCCTTGGCCTCCAGCTCGAAGCTGCTCTTCTCGGCCCCGGCCAGTTCCGCCTGCTCTGTAACATGGCGCAGTTCATGCTCCAGCTGCTTGAGATCGCCAGCTGCCTGCTGCTCTTCCAGCCGCTTGTCATCCCCAGCCTTGCGAAGCTCGTCCAGCTTGTCCTGCGACGCGGTCATCTGCGAACGCACCTGCTCAATTCCTTTGCGAAGCTTATCCAGCTGCTTCTCGGTTTCTTGGATCTCCTGATCGAGCTGGTCCAGCTGGCGTTTACGCCCGAGCAGATTGTTGTTTTTCTTATGCTGGCTGCCCCCGGTCATGGAACCGCCTGCATTAACCACATCTCCCTCGAGCGTAACGACGCGGAAACGGTAGGAGAAGCGCGCTGCAATCCGGTTCGCCTGCTCCAGCGTCTCGGCAATGACCACATTGCCGAGCAGGCTGCCTACAATGTTGCTATATTTCGGATCATACTGCACCAATTCCGAACCAAATCCGATGAATCCAGCTTCCCCTTCGGCAAGCGAACGGTCGGAAGCCGATACGGTCCGCGGCCGGATCACATCCAGCGGCAGGAACGTGGCACGGCCCAGCTGACGCTGCTTCAGGAAAGAGATCGCCTGGCGCGATACAGCCTCGTTATCCATAACGATATGCTGAACGGAAGCGCCAAGCGTGGTTTCCATCGCAAGCTCCAGCTTCTCGGGAACGCGAATCAGCTCCGCCACCGCGCCGTGGACACCATGGAGTACCGATTTGCGCGCGGCCTTGAGCACTTCCTTGACGCCCAGCATAAACCCGTCAAAGTCGTCCTGCAGCTCCTTCATCGTATCGCGGCGGGAAATCTGCGCCTCCCGCTTCTGCTCCCATTTGCGCAGCGTTCCCTGCGTCTCCTCCAGCAGCTTCTGCAAGGACTGATAACGCTCGCTCTCGGTAATGTAGGCGCCGCGAAGCTCCGCAATCTCCTTGCCGAAGCGCTCCACACGGCGAACAATATCCTCCTTGCGGCGCAGCAGTTCCTCCTTCTGGCTTTCCCATTTCCCGGATTCCTCCTGGGCCCGGTTCATCCGCCGCTCCAGTGCCTCCTGCTGCTGATCCGCATATCGTATTTCGTTGCGAGCTTGAGCCATCCGGTTCATCAGCTCAAGCAGATTGCCCTTCAGGCTCTCTTCCTGCTGCTGGCTGATGCCCCCGGTTACACCGACCAGCTTCGCTTCCTCGGCCGAGAGCTGATCTCTCACCTGGGCCAGCTCCTGCTGCAGCTCCTGCAGCTTGCTTTCCATCGCGGACAGCTCCTGCTGACGCTCGGTCAGGCGGGAATCGCCGGTGTTCAAGCTCTGCTCCAGCTGCTCTTTCGTGCGCTCCAGATTCCGGCGCCGCTCCTTCAGCACCTCGCCATAGCCCTCGCTCTTCTCGAAAAGCTCGCTGTACTGCAGCAGCTCGTTCTGAATCTGTTCAATCTCCGTCTCCAGCTGCCGCAGCGCTGAGCGGTCGCTCTCCAGCTTCGCGTCATGCGCCGACACGACGGTTGAGAGCGCCAGCTGTTCCTCTTTCAGCTTCTCCAGCTTCGCACTCTCTTCGCTCCAGGAGGAGTGAATCTGTTCGATCTGGTGCACATACAAGGAGATTTCCTTGTGCTTCAGCTGTTCCCGAAGCTCCTTGTAGCGAATCGCCTTCTCGGACTGATCCTTCAGCGGTCCGATCTGGTCCTCAAGCTCCGTGACCAGGTCATGAATCCGCAGCAGATTCTGCTCGGTCTCCTCCAGCTTGCGGACCGACTCCTTCTTGCGTGATTTATATTTAACTATGCCGGAGGCTTCCTCGAAGATGCCGCGGCGATCCTCCGAACGGGTGCTTAAAATCTCTTCAATCCGGCCTTGTCCAATGATGGAATATGCCTCTTTGCCTATCCCGGTGTCCATGAACAGCTCGGTAATGTCCTTCAGCCTGCAGGACTGCTTGTTAATAAAATATTCGCTGTCGCCGCTGCGATGGACGCGTCTTGTCACTGTCACTTCATTGAAATCAAGCGGCAGCGCATGATCCTCGTTGTCCAGCGTCAGCGACACCTCACCGTAATTGACCGCCTTGCGGGCGTCACTGCCGGCGAAGATGATGTCCTCCATCTTGCCTCCGCGGAGGGACTTGGCGCTCTGCTCCCCCAGCACCCAGCGGATGCCGTCGGAGATATTGCTCTTGCCGCTGCCGTTCGGGCCAACCACGGCCGTGATTCCCCGAACAAACTCCATCTCGGTTTTGTCGGCAAACGATTTAAATCCCGCTAATTCGATCCGTTTCAAAAACATATTCCAGCACTCACCTCTTCCGATATTGTACCACAAGTAGAAGCGGCTTCACTTCCTAGTTCCTATATCGTTCATCTAACCCGAACCTATGAATTTAGCCATACGCTTCCTTCATATCCAGCTTCTTCGGAACCGCCGGCCCAATATCGGTTTCATCTATTTTCTATTTATCGCCAGACAACGAAAAGAGCAAAAAACAGTCACTCTCAAGGTCCGGTAATCCGCCTGACTGCTCTTTGCTCTTTGTTTGTCCTTCACCATAGCGAAGCTTAGGCATCCGCACGTTTCAGCCGCTTCAGCGCTAACGCCGCTGCCTGCTGCTCGGCTTCTTTCTTGGACCTGCCGCTGCCGCGTCCAAGGCAATCGCTTCCCATGTAAACCTCCGAGACAAACTCCCGCTCATGTGCCGGTCCTCGCTCCTCGACAATACGATACTCCAGTGCGCCCATGCCGTGATGCTGCGTTAATTCCTGAAGCTCGGTCTTGTAATCGCTCATCTGCGGCCGACCGTTGACGGTCACCGAAGGAAAGACGTGTTCGCTCAGAAACTGGCGAACCGCATCCAACCCCTGATCCAGATATAGCGCACCCACAAAGGATTCAAATACATCGGCCAGAAGGGCCGGGCGGGTTCTGCCGCCCGTCATCTCCTCGCCCTTGCCAAGAAGAACATATCGACCAAAGTCCAGACCGACGGCAAACTGAACCAGTGAAGGCTCGCATACAATAGCAGCTCTCAGCTTCGTTAATTCGCCCTCCGGCCGATCCGGATAAAGGTTGTACAAAAATTCGCTGACCGTCAGCTCAAGCACGGCGTCGCCAAGAAATTCGAGACGCTCGTTATCCTGATTCTGACTATAGCGATGCTCATTGACATACGATGCGTGGGTAAAGGCCTGCTTCAGCAGCATTGCATTGCGAAACCGGATTTGAAGTTTGTGCTGTAACTGCTTCAGATCTCCACTCAACACACTTTCCCCTTACTCGGCGTATTTTTTTAGAATAATCGTTGCATTGTGACCGCCAAAGCCAAATGAATTGGACATCGTAATGTTCAGCTCGGCTTTCCGCGGCTTGTTCGGAACATAATCCAGATCACATTCCGGATCCTGATTCTCCAGGTTGATCGTCGGTGCAATCATCTGATGCTTCAAGCTGAGTCCGCAAATGACCGCTTCCACACCGCCGGCTGCGCCGAGCAAATGCCCGGTCATCGACTTGGTCGAGCTGACCGCTACCTTGTAGGCATGATCCCCGAGCGCCGTCTTGATAGCACGGGTCTCGGAACGGTCACCGACCGGCGTTGACGTGCCGTGAGCGTTAATATAGTTCACTTCCTCCGGCGCGATGCCGGCATCGCGAATTGCCATCTTCATGCAGCGCGCTGCTCCGTCCGGATCAGGCTCTGTAATATGATAAGCATCTGCGCTCAGTCCATAGCCTGCAACCTCGGCGTAGATGGTCGCTCCCCGCTTCAATGCATGCTCCAGCGATTCTAGCACGAGCACGCCCGCTCCTTCACCCATGACGAACCCGTCGCGACCGGTGTCAAACGGCCGGCTCGCTTTCTCCGGCTCATCGTTGCGGGTCGACATGGCCCGCATGGCGCAGAAGCCAGCCATACCCGTCGGACGGATGGTCGCCTCCGCTCCTCCGCAAATCATGACATCGGCATCTCCGCGCTGAATAAGGCGGAATGAATCCCCGATGGAATGCGTGCCTGTCGCACAAGCCGTCACTTGTGTCGTGTTCGGGCCTTTGGCTCCCAGGTTAATCGACATCTGGCCGGAAGCCATATTGGCAATCATCATCGGGATGAAGAAAGGGCTTACCCGTTTCGGGCCTTTCTCCAGCAAAATGTTATGCTGATCCTCCCAGGTTCCGAGTCCTCCGATCCCTGATCCGATCGATACGCCCACGCGCTCGGCATCGGCATTCTCACCGATCTTCAGCCCGCTGTCCTCCAGCGCCTTCACACCGGCAGCCACCGCCAGCTGGACGAACCGGTCCATCTTGCGTGCTTCCTTACGATCCATATATTCTTCAGGATTGAAATCCTTCATTTCTGCAGCGATCTGGGTCGTATATTCGCTGACATCAAACGATTCAATGCGCGATACGCCCGACTTGCCTTCCATCAAATGATTCCAAAAGGTATCCAGGTCCTGACCTAAGGAGGTCATGACCCCCATTCCTGTTATGACCACTCGTTGCTTCAAATCAAGCTCACCTCTATGTGGACTGTCTATGATCTGCGGCTGAACAGCCGCAGATAAAGACAGCAATAATCTATCATTTGCTGCAATTGGATATGCAGTTGAAATGTGGAGAAGTCCCGCCTTGCTAAAGAACGGGACTTACTGTTAAGACTTAGGTATGAGATTGTATGTAGTTTACAACTTCACCTACGGTCGTAATTTTCTCCGCATCTTCATCAGAGATCTCCATATCAAACTCATCTTCCAATTCCATTACCAATTCAACTACGTCGAGAGAATCAGCTCCAAGGTCATCTTTGAAAGATGCTTCTAGTGTTACGTCGGCTTCGTCTACACCCAGGCGGTCGACAACGATGCGTTTCACGCGTTCCAGTACATCGGACATCCGGCTCACCTCCTCTTGGTAATTATACGAGATATGATTTCAAAATGCCATAGAATGCATTTGAAATCGATAGTACAGCTTTCGCCATGTATAAGTCTTCCTAGATTACATATACATGCCGCCGTCTACATGAAGAACTTGCCCTGTCATGTAGGCTGCTCCGGAGGATGCCAGAAATGCGACTACCTTGGCCACTTCCTCAGGCTCGCCCAGGCGGGCGAGCGGGATGCCGCCAAGCAGCTGCTCTCTCATCTCCTCCGGGAGCTCGCGGGTCATATCGGTGTCGATAAAGCCCGGAGCTACGGCGTTCACCGTAATCCCCCGGGACGCCAGCTCTCTGGCAGCCGACTTCGTCAGGCCAATGACGCCGGCCTTGGCAGCGACATAGTTCGCCTGGCCGGGATTTCCGAGCGCCCCGACGACGGAGGAAATGTTGATGATACGGCCGTAACGCTGCTTCATCATCGGACGGGTTACCGCCTTGAGACAATTAAACACGCCCTTGAGATTCGTCTCGATCACCTGATCGAATTCCTCTTCCTTCATGCGCATGATTAAATTGTCCCGGGTAATCCCCGCATTATTCACCAGAATATCAATTCGACCAAAAGCGTCCAATACCTGCTTGATCAATTCATCCGCTTCCACAGTCTGGCCGACGTTCGCTTTCAGGGCGACGGCCTCGACGCCCTTGGCGCGGATCTCCTCAACCACCTGAGCTGCAGCCGCTTCGCTTCCGGCGTAATTCACCGCCACATTCGCTCCAAGATCGGCCAGCGCCAGCGCGATGCTCCGCCCGATGCCGCGTGAAGCTCCTGTCACGAGTGCAGTTTGTCCTTTCAACTCGTTCATGCTGCTCCTCCTCTCCGGCGTTTGTTATTTCATCCAGTCTGTCCATTTTTAAGCAAGTGATGCCAACTTGTCAATGCCCTCAAGACTATTTATTTGAATCGTGCTGACCGACTTGTCGATTTTCTTGATCAGTCCGCCAAGCACATTGCCTGGGCCAATCTCAACAAACGTGTCCACGCCCTGGCTGATCATCCACTCCACGCTGTCCTGCCACAGCACAGGGGAATACACCTGCTCGACCAGCAGATCGCGAATCGCACCTGCCTCGGTAACCGGACGTGCAGTCACGTTGGCCACAACCGGTACAGCCGCTTCTTGGAAGGAGGCTTCCTTCAGCTTATGTGCCAGCCGGTCCGCCGCTTCCTTCATGAGCGACGAATGGAACGGCCCGCTGACTTCAAGCGGGATCGCCCGCTTGCCGCCCGCTTCCTTCACTCGTTCCGAAGCCGCTGCCACCCCTTCGGCTGTCCCGGAAATGACGATTTGCCCCGGGCAGTTCATATTGGCAAGCTCCACGAGCTGTCCGGCATCCGATATGCTGCGGCACAGGCCCGCCAGCGCTTCCCGGTCTGCACCGAGAACCGCCGCCATCGCGCCGCGGCCGCCTGGAACGGCAGCTTCCATATATTCTCCTCTTGCTCTGACAATCGCTACAGCTTCCTCAAAAGTCAGCACACCTGCACAGACGAGAGCGCTGTATTCGCCCAGGCTGTGTCCGGCTACATAATCGGGGTTCAGCCCCTTGGCACGGAAAGCCTCCAGATAAGCGATGCTGGTCGTTAACAATGCAGGCTGGGTATTGGCGGTCTGCTTCAGATCCTGCTCCGGCCCCTCGAAAATGATCGAGCTGAGCGAGAAGCCAAGCTTCTCATCCGCCGTTTCAAAAATGTGACGGGAAGAGGGAACCGCATCAAATGCGTCCTTCCCCATTCCAACAGACTGCGCGCCCTGCCCCGGAAAAATAAAAGCTGTTTTCCCCAAGTGTACAGCCCCTCTCTTCACCATTATCGTTATGATTTACCAAACTAATACCGATGCGCCCCAAGTCAAGCCACCGCCGAAGCCGACCATCAGCACGGTGTCGCCTTCTTTAATGCGACCGGTCTCCTGGGCTTCCACAAGCGCAAGCGGAACCGACGCGGCCGAGGTGTTGGCGTATCTGTCCACATTGATGACCACCTTGTCCTCCGGCAGCTCCAGGCGCTCCATGGCGGAATTAATAATCCGAATATTTGCCTGATGCGGTATGAACAGGTCGATATCCTTTTTATCCACGCCTGCCTTCGACAGCACCTTCTCCGTCGCGGTGCCCATCACACGGACGGCAAACTTGAACACTTCGCGGCCATTCATGTAGATGTAATGCTTCTTGCTTTCCAGCGTCTCCACAGACGCCGGCAGCCTGGAGCCGCCCGCTTCGATATACAGATGGGCCCCGCCGGCGCCCTCAGCTCCAAGATCAAACGCTTTGAAGCCGCGTCCTTCTGGCACCTCGCCCACAATCACCGCTCCAGCACCGTCACCAAACAGCACGCAGGTGTTGCGGTCCGTATAATCGGTAATGCGGGACAAGCAATCCGCACCGATCACTAGCGCATTGTTATACATTCCCGTCTGCACAAAATTCGTTGCTGTCGCAAGGCCGTACACAAAGCCCGAGCATGCGGCCGAAAGATCAAAGGCCGCCGCCTTTTTCGCGCCCAGACGGTCCTGAATCAGACAGGCAGTGGAAGGGAAAGCCATATCCGGCGTGATCGTCGCTACGATAATCAGGTCCAGATCCTCCGCAGACATGCCGGCCGACTCCAGCGCATTCAGCGCTGCTTTGTAAGCCAGGTCGGAGGTCGCTTCATCCGGCGCGGCAATGTGCCGCTCGCGGATCCCCGTCCGGGATACGATCCATTCGTCGCTCGTATCTACAATCTTCTCCAGATCCTGATTGGTCAAAATTTTCTCAGGTACATATTTGCCGGTGCCGATAATGCCAACCGAACGCAATTTGTTCATTTCCTCACTCACTTCCCGCTGATTTCATTCGATATGCTCTCCACAAGCTTGCTTGACACTGCGATTCTCGCTTGCCGCACCGCGTTCTTGATGGCGCCGGCGTCCGAAGAGCCGTGACCCTTCACAACCAGGCCCGAGAGCCCAAGCAGCGGCGCGCCGCCATGCTCCTTATAATCAAGCGTGGACTTCAGGCTGCGAAGCTCGGGCATCATAAGCGCCGCAGCCAGCTTCGTTTTGAGCGACTGGGAGAACTGCTCCTTCAGCAGGGAGAACAGCGCTCCTGCCGTGCCCTCGATCGCCTTAAGCAAGATGTTGCCCGCAAACCCGTCGCATACGAGCACATCGCATACGCCGTCCATCACATCCCGCGCCTCCACATTGCCGACGAAATGAATCGGCAGCTGTTCAAGCAGCGGATACGCCTGCTTGGTCAGCTCATTGCCTTTGCCTGGCTCGGTTCCGACATTCAGCAGCCCTACCCGGGGCTTCGCGATGCCGTGCACCTTCTCCCGATACAGGCTTCCCATAAGCGCAAATTGCTGCAGATGCTCCGGCTTGGAATCCATGTTCGCACCCAGATCAAGCGCCAGCACGCCCTTGCCGTCAAGCGTTGGGATGATCGGAGCCAGCGCAGGCCGCTCGATCCCCTTCATCCGCCCGACAACGAGCAGCCCGGTCGTCATCAGCGCGCCCGTATTGCCAGCCGAAATCATGGCGCTGGCCTCTCCGTCACGAACCATCCTGCCGGCCACGACCATCGAGGAATCCTTCTTTCTGCGAACAGCCTTTACCGGCTCGTCCTCCGCCTCAATGACTTCGCTGGCATGGACTACGGACAGATTCGACGGACGATCCGTCAGCAAAGCCTCGATCTGCTGCTGGTCTCCTACAAGCACAATCTCGATATCCTGCCATTCCCGGGCAGCCGACAAAGCACCCTCCACATTGCTGCGGGGAGCGTTGTCACCGCCCATAGCGTCAATGACTATCTTCATTGCCGTCTTCCTCCTTCATTGATGTCAGTGCCTTCCGATCGATAAATGATGAAGTTCCCCTGGAACACCATTTCATCGGCGACATAAGTGAACACCTCGACCTTGGCCTTCCCCTTCAGTTCCGGACTGGAACGAACATAAGCCTTGGCAATGCACTTCTCTCCGAGATGAACCTGTCTCAAAAACCGGATATCCGCCGAGGAGGTCAGGGCGATTTCATCATTAATGACGGCAACAGCCAAGGAATTAGCCTGTGCAAAAACATAATGTCCGCGCGCGATCCGGGTTTTGCTGAACACATGCTCTTCACGAATCTCGAATATGGATATACCGCTCTTGTCCAATTGCAAATCGACGACATCTCCGATCACTTCCTCCAGCGACAGGGAGCGAACCTGATCGAAGGAATGTTCGGCCATCTGCTTCATCCGTTCGCGAAGCTCGGGAATGCCAAGCTCCATCCGGTCAAGGCGGATCGTCTGTATGCTAACTTTAAGCTGGCGAGTCAACTCACGGTCTGTTACAAAGGGATTCTCGTCGATCAGCTGGAGCAGCCGCTGGTGACGGTCTTTTTTCGATAAACGGTCGATGACGAAACAACTCCTTCTAGCCGTAATATAATCGCCGTGCTTATGATTTATGTATGATTAGGCGTAAATATTAGAACCTGGTACTAAAATATAAGTATAAAGGATATCCCGTCAAAAAGAAAGTAGAGCGGCAAAAAAAATAGCACCTCACCAAAGATGAAGTACTACTTATAAAAATTATTGTTTGATAATCTCTCTTGCTTTATACGTTCCGCACACTTTGCATACGCGGTGAGCAAGCTTCAATTCTCCGCACTGCTCGCATTTCACCATTCCTGGCACCGCCAGTTTAAAGTGAGTACGACGTTTGTCACGACGTGTTTTGGACGTTCTGCGTTGAGGTACTGCCATGTTCCCACCTCCTTAATCAGGTCAACCCGCATTCACGGGGCTGTTATTCCATTATCATTTAAAAAAGTCCTTCAGCCCAGCCAGCCTCGGGTCGATCACTTCCGTATCGCAATTGCAGGAGCCTTCGTTCAGGTCTTTGCCACAGCTTGGACAAAGCCCCTTGCAGTCCGCGCTGCAAACCGGAGCTAGCGGTAGATGGAGAAGGAACGCTTCCTCTACATACGGGGTGAGATCCACACTCTCGCCTGTCACATATATAGTATCATCGTCATCAGCCTGAACAGCTTCAGGGTCCTCCACCGGCTGGAATACTTCATGAAAAGGGATGTCCAGATGTTCGCTGACCGGCTTCAAGCAACGGGAGCATTTCAGCTCCAGGCCGCCATGCAATCGTCCGCGAACCTCCACCGAGCCTGCGACGGATGGCTTCGCCATCAGCTCAACCTCAAGCGGCTGAACGGACGCGATATCCTTCCGGCCTTTGACGGCACGGCTTACATCCACGGTTTGATGGAACTGTAACGGGTGATCGCTGGTTGTCAATTTTCGAAATTGAATAAGCATATCCATCACTCCAAACAAACAAAAATTATTATACCGATTCCGTCAGACTTTTGTCAACACCGATCGGTGGTTGTCGCAACGTTATTTTTGCAGTAACCCCTGCAATTTATGATATATTTTTAGCAAGGAGTTGTCGTCTATGAAAACCGTTGGCATTGTTGTTGAATATAATCCGCTGCATAACGGGCATGTCCTGCATTATGAACGATCCAAAGCGCTTACCGGCGCGGACGCCGTTGTAGCCGTCATGAGCGGCCCGTTCCTGCAGCGGGGCGAGCCCGCCATCGCCAGCAAGCGGGCCCGAGCTGAAATGGCGCTCCGCATGGGAGCCGATCTCGTCATCGAGCTCCCCGTTGCCTATGCGGTGCAGCCTGCGGAATGGTTCGCCCACGGGGCCGTTGCTTTGCTTGCTGGCACCGGCGTCGTGGACAGCCTCTGCTTCGGCTCCGAAAGCGGCACGCTGGAGCAGCTGCTTCCGCTCGCCAGGCTGCTGGCCCGCGAGACGGAACAGCTGCAGGCCGAAATGGCGAACAGGCTGCAGCAGGGAGACAATTTCCCTGCCGCATATGCCGCGGCCGCGGCGGCTGTGTTCGCTCAAGGCGAACATGATGCTGAATCACTCAGGCAGATGCTCGCCAGGCCGAACAACTCGCTTGGGCTGCATTACCTGATCGCCTTGGAGCGTCTTAAGGCAAGCATCAAGCCCTACACCATCCCGAGGGAGAGTGCCCAGTATCACGATCAGGTACCCGGGTCAGCTTCCATCGCCAGCGCAACGGCGATCCGCAGGCTGATTCTGACCGAAGGCCTCCAGGCCGTTTCTCCTTATATACCCGAATATACCCTCGATATTCTCGAACGGGAGATGGAGAACGGACAAGCGCCTATGCACTGGGAGCGATTCCGTCAGCCGCTGCTGCAAACCTTGCTCACCCGCGGTCCGCAGCAGCTGGAGACGCTGCATGAGGTAACCGAGGGCCTGGAGTTCCGCATTCGGCGCCAGCTGCCCCGTCTGGCCGAGCCGACCGTTGAGGCGCTGCTGGACGCCTTGAAAACGAAGCGCTACACGCGCACCAAGCTTCAGCGCATGCTTGTCCATGTCATGCTGAATCATGGCAAAGCCCGGATGAGCCGTTCCGCTCTAGCCGAAGGCCCCGGCTATCTTCGCATCCTCGGCTTCTCTTCCACCGGCAGAGCGCTGCTGAAGCGAATGAAAAAGACGGCCTCACTTCCGGTTGTCATGAAGCCGTCCGCTTTCGAGCATCCTCAGCTTGATCTGGATCTGCGCGCCGCCGCCGTGTATGCGGCAGGCTGCCCGCAGCCCCTGCTGGGACAGCTGTACAGCGATTACCTGCTGCCGCCGGTTACGATTTAGGCGGCAGCCCCTCCAGGTAATCGACAGCATCCTGCAGCCGGTCCACAGGGACCAGTTCCATCGTGGTGCCGATCCGGTCAGCCCGCTGCTTCGCCTCATCATAATTTTTGCTCGGAACGAGGAAGATATCCGCCCCGCGCCGATCTGCAGCCACGACTTTATGCTTCACGCCTCCGATAGGCCCCACATTCCCGTCTTTGTCAATCGTGCCCGTGCCGGCCACGAGATAGCCTTTGGTCAAGTCGCCTTGAGTCAGCTGGTTGTAAATCTCCAGCGTAAAGATCAGACCCGCTGACGGACCGCCGATATTCGTGTCGGCAAAGTGCACGATATACTCGGGGCTTTCCGGTTCCACCTTCTGCATCGTGGCGATCATCACCCCAAGACCCGGACGCTCCGCTCCCGTGTTGCTGTCCTGAATCGCCACAAGCGGAACCTCGCCGCTTACCTTTTTCCCCTTGCGCTCCAGTTCAACCTGAACCCGGTCGCCAACCTTCTTCCCCTTCAACAGCGCCATCAGCCGTTCATTATCGGTTGCCGGATCGCCGTCCACAGACAGCAGCTTATCACCCGGCCGAAAGAAATCCTTGTTCTCCGCATGATCCGGGATCGACAGCACAAATACATACTCAGGCTCGATCGTGTAATCGATGTCCGCCTCGCCATATGCCGCCTCCATCGCGGCCGACTGGGATGAGTTCATATAGTATACCTGGGTCGCCGTATATTCTTCCCTGCTCTGGTCCCCCATTCGCTCCGCTTTCTGGACAACCTCGGCGTTAGGGTTGAATGCGGACATCATCAGCAGCCAAATATTCGCATAAGTCGCTGACACCGTGGTCATCATGAAGGTTCCCTCTTCTTCAGGATCGCCCTGCTCCACGCTGATCATGGGGCGAACCTCCTGCGCGCTTCCCGGCTGATAGATAAGATACGGCGTCGGCATATAAACGACAACATAGAGCATAATTCCGACCACCAGCAGGTATAAAACAACTTTTAAACCACTTGTTTTTACTGTCTTATTCATGATCCATTCTTCCCTTTCGCCTTAAATCGCTCCGGTTCCATCGAGGATGGTCTGATGATTGTCCCCTTCGCATAAAGTTGTACTAGCTATGTTTACGTGGAAAGGAGAACCCTTATGAATAAAGCCGACGCTGCCGCGCCCGCATCCAGAATGCGAAACACCGTATTGCTCGGAGCCGCTGCCTTCCTCCTGATCCTGGCCGTGGTCAGCGATCCGGAGTCCGCCTTCCAGGCTTCCATGCAAGGATTGAAGCTGTGGTGGAATATCGTATTCCCGGCCCTGCTGCCCTTTCTTGTCCTGGTCGAAATCCTGACCGCTTACGGCTGGGCTCATGGCATCGGCGTGCTGATGGAACCGGTGATGAAAAAAGTGTTCAAGCTCCCGGCTTCTGGCGGCTGGGCGCTGATCACCGGCATGACAGCCGGGTACCCTGCCGGGGCTCACACCGCCGCCAGAATGCATGCGCAAGGGGAGATCGGACTGAGGGAAGCCGGTCACCTCGCCTCATTGTCGCATTTCTGCAATCCGGTTACGATTGTTATCGTGATCGGCACCGGACTGCTGCACCAGCCGTCCGCAGGCTATGTGCTGCTGATCGTTCACTGGCTAGCCGGAGGGCTGGCCGCCTGGACGCTCGGCTTGTTCCGGCGTGAAGACGCCGGCCCGGCCCGGCCCGGCGATGATCAACGCAGCCGCCTTATGAGAGCCGCAGCCAAGGATAGCGCCCAACCTGCGAGGCCGCTGCTGAAGCGAGCCGCTGCCGCAGCAGTTGCGGCCCGGGAGCGCGATGGGCGCAGCTTCGGTCGGCTGCTCGGCGATTCGGTCACCGCATCCGTTCAGACACTGATGATGATCGGCGGCTATATTCTCATATTCGCCGTGCTTGCCCATGTTCTGGGCCGCTATCTGCTGCCTTATTTGCCGGACTATGCCGCTTCCGGCCTGCTTGAAATGCATCTTGGCGCCAACGATATCCGCTTATCGACGGGGGCATCCGGGACGCTTCAGCTTGCCCTGCTATCGGCCATCCTGGGCTGGAGCGGCATCAGTGCCCATCTGCAAAGCCTCTCCCTTCTAAAGGGATCAGGAGGGCTGTGGAAGCGTTTTGTCCTGCAGCGGCTTGTCCATTCCCTGTATGCCTTCATGCTCATGCTTGCCTTTGCCATTCCCGTCGGCAAATTCATCTCGCCGATCTGGCCCGCCTTCCGGACCGAGCCATACGATGCTGGGCCCGAGTTTGTATTCTCCTTGTGGAAGGATTGGCCTGGCCTGCTGCAGGCCCAAGCCGCCATGGTCGTCACCCTCGTCATTCTGTTCGGGATGATCTCCCGCTTTATTTCCCGTCGCCGCTGAATTTGCGCCGCAGCGCGGCATCCACCTCAGGGCTGACAAGGTCGGTCGTGTCGCCGTTGAAATGCGCGATTTCCTTCACCAGGCTTGAGCTGAGGAACGAATACTTCGGATGGGTCATCATGAAGATCGTTTCCGCCTCCGGATTCAGCTTGTGATTGGTGGAAGCCAGCTGCAGCTCATACTCGAAGTCGGTTACCGTACGAATGCCCCGGACGATCACCTGGGCATTCTTCTGTCTTATGTAATTCGCAAGCAAATCGCGGAAGCTGTCGATTTCGACATTCGGAAGATGCTCGGTCGCCTGACGCAACAGCTCTGTGCGTTCCTCCACCGTAAACAGCGGATTTTTGCTCAAATTGTTAAGCACGGCCACAATCAACAGATCAAACTGCTTCGAGGCGCGAGTAATAATATCCATATGCCCCATCGTTACAGGGTCGAAGCTGCCGGGATACACGGCAACACGGTATGCTTTCTGCGGTTCTGCCATCTCTAGTTATCCTCCTCAACAGGGTCCGAATGTTCTTCCTGGTTCTCTTGGTATCGGTAAATGGACACTGCGGTATCTCCATACTCTGCTTTTCGAAGACAGCGAAATGTTTCGAAATCTCCAGGATACGTATGCGATGATTCATATTCCAGCACAACCAGCGCCTCATCTCGCAGCAGGCCTCGCGCCGCCATATCCAGCATCAGCTCGTCCCCGTTCTTCATCCGGTACGGCGGGTCCAGAAACACCAGATCAAAGCTGGCGCTGCGTTTGGCTAATGCTTTCAGCGCCCGTCCCGCATCATTGCGATATACTTCTGCGCTGTCCTCGAGCCGGCAGGCCTTCAGGTTCTCCTTCACCGTCTCGATGCTCTTTGACTCGGAATCAATAAAAACAGCACGATCCATCCCCCGGCTCAGCGCCTCGATTCCGAGCCCGCCCGTACCGGCGAACAGATCGAGCACGGTGCCACCCTCGAAGTAGGGGCCGATCATACTGAATATCGCTTCCTTCACTTTATCCGTCGTCGGACGGGTGCTCATGCCTGGAACGCTTTTGAGCGGCCGGCCTTTGGCACTACCCGATATTACTCTCACAACTGCACTCACCCGTTTCATCTTCTTTAGGCTGCATGTCAATTAAGACATGGGTCGTGATTATCGTATCACAATCCCACCTTATATGAAAAACGAAACCTGGTTCAACCCATTTTTTTATATGCTGGACGTATATTTCCTTGCCGGACGGGCATCCTTGAAGTATCGACATCAATGAATGTCGTAGACAACCGCGGAGAAGACTTACGTTTCCCCATAAGCTCTTCGTCCGGTTTCTCCTCTCCCATGATGGGCGTCCCGCGAGGGGCGCCCGGACAAAAGCCCTTGTAGACAGCAGTGTCTACGAGGGCTTTTGTTTTTATGGCAGTAAAAAAGACCCTGCCCTTCACAGGGCAAGGTCATCTACATGTCATTGGTCACATGCGTAATGGTATTTGTTATTTGTTATTCAAGAAAGAATGGATTAGATAAAGGCGCGAGTAATTATCACCAACAAGATAAACAATACCAGGATGCCACCAATGCCGTAACCAAAACCGCCGCCGTAACCATAACCTCCAGCTACTCCGCTCACATAAATCCCTCCTTTTCTGAACATACCACATACTATGTCGTTTCTGTCAGGAAGGACTAGGCCAATGCCTTTTCTTTCGCGATTTGATGAATTAGCCCCTTCATGCGCGACGGAGGAGAAAGGCGCTCGGCGGATCTAAAGCCGTTACGCCTCCTCTGGAGTATCCTCGTCATTCATCTCTATGCCGGCCGACTCGGTGCTTCGTCTGCGGCGATCAATCAAGCCTTCCTCGCCGTGTTCGCGATATTTCCTCATCCACACCTTCAAGCGTCCGATATCCGAAATTTGCAAGGCGGAAGCTACCTCTTTCTTGGTCATGCCCTCCAGACGCATGGCGACTGCCTTTTTCTTTGTTTCGAAGCTGTAATAATGAAAAATCTGCCCTTTTTTCGCCATGAATATCACCTCTTAGTAACTATATCGGCAACGATCAGCGGCTTTTCAAGACCTGATGCACGAGCCGTCTGCACAGCGGGCAATGGGGGAGATGTGACCCGAACCGGACAAACATTCTTTCGCTTTACGCCCAGAATATGGTATCCTATACTGTGGCTTTATAAGATCATTGATTTGAAAATGGGGGATAGCATTGGGGAAATTTATAGGCTTGGTTATATTATGGCAAATTTTAGGAAATCCCATTGCAGCGATCTTGGTGCTGCTTGTTATTTTGTATCTGCTTGACCGGCGCTTTATCGGCTTGTCACCGAGCATCACCCGTCCAATAAAGCGGCTGCGCAACATATCCAATCTTCGAAAGGTCATTGCGGCAAGCCCGAGCGACGTATCCTCAAGACATGAGCTTGCACGCCTCCTTCTCGAACGGAAGAAGTATGGTGAAGCGCTGCAGCTGCTTGAATCGATTAAGGACAGCAGCGAGGAATCAGCTGAATACTGGGACGATCTCGGAACGGCGCGTCTATTCACCGGCGATATCCCAAATGGCGAACAGGATATTCTGCGCGGGCTTAGCCTGAATTCACGCGTTAAATACGGGCGGCCCTATCTGAGACTGGCCGAAGCATACCGCACACGAGATAAGGACAAGGCGCTCCACTATCTGGAACAGTTCCACGACATTCACTCTTCCTCCAGCGAAGCTTACTACCTGCTCGGTTCCATGTACCGGACGCTTGGAAGAGAGGATGACGCCAAAAAATCATTCAAGGAATCGCTGCAGGTTTACCGGGCGCTTCCCAAATATAAAAGACGCCAGGAACGCAGATGGGCGTTAAAGAGCTACTTCCGCTCCATCGCTTAACGGCGGCCGCATCCGGCAGCAGCCGCCTCGCTTGCTCCAAGAGACTTTTACATTCACAAATCGAAGGGTGCCCGAAAGGTCCAGGACCTGAATCGGACACCCTTTTGTATAGAACATTTTTTGTATGAACATAGCAACATGTTAGCTTCTCTCCTAATCCCCGTCACTAACCGAAAGGCTTGTACCCGAGCCGGTCCAGCTGCAGGGCAATGACGCGATAACCGCTCCCGTTCGGATGAATGCCGTCGATGGACAGCAGCTCCCGCTCCCTGCCTGCAAACAGAGAATATACGTCAGCCACCCGGAAATAATCATGCTCCATCGCGAACAGAAACCGATTGAACCTGACCACATATTCGACAGCCTCAGACCAAGCGGGATAAGGGTTGTACAAGCCTATGACCCGCATATAATACGGCTTGCCTTCGGCAGACTTGAGCCGCTGAATTTTCCCGATGATCTCCGCGACGTGATGCTGGCAGCGATACAAGGCCGCATCCAGCACCTCCCTTGTCGGGCGGCCGCCGCTCGACTTGACCGCCCGGATCAGATCATTGCCGCCGATGGAGAGCGTAATGATCTGCGCCTGCTGCAGGTGATAGCGAAAAGCGGCAGCTTGCATGAGCCGCTCATTCAGCTCCTTCGCGGTCAATCCGTTGATGCCCAGGTTTTCATGTGCGACAAACCGCTTCAGCTTCACCTCGGCCATGCGGCGGTATAACGAAACAAAACCGCTGCCGGGCATTGCACCAAACCCAAAGGTTAGGGAATCACCGACAGCGGTATAATGGTACACCACAAACTTCACCCCCGTTCCACTCGGTAGTAACATCTTATGTAGATGCCCCCCGATCGGAAACCGAGCTTCGTCTATCCGCATATTGCCACAACAGGCAATTATGATATGGAAGCGAAAAGTGTAGCCGAGATTAGCAGCGATTCATTCACTCCCCGGGCTCCTCGACATCATAGACGCATCGGAACCGTTCTACACCGGGATACGTTTCGCCAAGGCTGTATACTTCAAAACCGAGGCTGCGATAAAAACCGAGCGCCTCTTCATCTGTTTCAGCCACGACCTGCTCGGCCTGATGATGCAGCAGCAGCTCCAGGATCATGCCCCGGCCATAATCTTTGCCCCGATTCTCCGGAATCACCGCGATATGATGAATCGTCAGCACCTTCTCCTTCAGACTGCAGCCGATCACGCCTATGATCAGCCCTTCCTCTTCATATCCATACAGCTTGTTCTTCTCCGAGTTCCGGTAGAAGTCCACAGCCTGGTCGACCGCGTCCGGGTCGGATAAAACCGCATAGCCGAGCAGCTCGCGAATCTCAAGCTGGTTCACTCGGGAAGTTATATCTTTCAGCATTGTTCCAGTCTCCTATCTTTCAATTCCTGTTACAGCAGGTCCTGCGCACTGCGCCCCAGCTTGCGAAGCAAGTGGGCAGCCTGGGCCTTCTCCTCGTCGGTTAAGCCGCTGACCGCCCGGGCCATCCGTTCTTTATGTTCTGGGAATATGCGTTCAAACAGCTCCCGTCCCTCCGCCGTCAGCTCTGCATAAATTACACGGCGGTCCTCTTCGGACGAGCGGCGCACGAGCAGATTTTTCTTCTGCAGCTTGTCTACGACATATGTAATATTCCCGCTGGAGATCAGCACCTTCTCGCCAATCTTCTGCAGCGGCTGTGGTCCTTTATGATACAGCACATCCAGCACGCCAAACTCGGTGGAGTTCAGTCCATGACTGTTAATACTCCGATTGGAATGCGTCATGACGGCGTTAAAGGATCTGGCCAGAACGACCAGTAAGTATAAAGGCAAATCTTCATGCTCTCGAGTATCTGACATACTTCACCCTCCGAAAGATATCAATGTATTTAGGTTAATGAACGCAGGTTGAACTGTCAAATCCATTCTATAATGGCAATCTGTGCTCCTCGTCCATAATCGCTTCAGGAGGAGCGCGTCAGGGTTTGAATGGAGCCGTCGCCGCAGCCGATAACCGCCATGTCCGCCATGCTGATAAACAAGCCATGCTCCACGACGCCCGGGATGCGCTGCAGCTCACGCGCAAGCTCTTCCGGTGCATCGATTAGACCGAAGCTGCAGTCGGCAATATAATTGCCGTTATCCGTTCTGTACAGGTCGCCTTGACCATCCAGGCGCAGCTTCACATCGGCGCCCAGAGTCTCCAGCGAGCGGACCGTCCATTCCTTAGCAAACGTCACCACTTCAACCGGAAGTGGAAATCCACCCAGCCGGGGCACCCGTTTAGACTCATCCGCGATAATGATGAGCCGTTTGCTGTTGTATGCGGTCATTTTCTCTCGCAGAAGGGCCCCGCCGCCCCCTTTGATCAACCGCAGCCGATCATCCAGTTCATCGGCACCGTCTATGGTGATATCAAGCTGCCGAGCCTGTTCAATCGGCACCAGCGGAATGCCAAGCTCACGCGCCAGCTGTTCCGACGCTTGCGACGTGGCGACCGCCTCGATCGACAGACCGGATCTTACTCTCTCGCCGATGGTGACAATGGCATAGTACGCGGTCGAGCCGGTGCCAAGACCGACCTTCATCCCGTTCTGTATGAATCCGGCGGCATGCTCTGCTGCGATTCGCTTCATATTCATACTGTCCATCATAAGCGGACATCTCCTTTATGTCGCCCGCGAACCGGGAGCTACCGCTTACGCTGCAGCTCCCGGTTCACCGAATCGAATCATTATCATATCTGTGTATTAACTGGCCCGCTCTTCAGCATAACGCTGGAGCCACTCGACATACAATTGTTCATTCTCCGGGGAAAAACATACGAAATCAATGCGCTCCAGCCGAAGATCCGGTCGCTCCTCTTCAAGCCAGGTTGTGACCGCCTTCAAGGCGACGTCGCAGGCAGGGCCTTTCGGATAACCATAGATCCCGGTGCTGATATTCGGAAAAGCAATGCTTCTTGCCTCGACCTCAACGGCCAGCTGCAAGCTGTTTCTATAGCAATCCGCTAAAGTTTCTTCCTCCCGGCGACCGCCGCCTTCCCAAATTGGGCCAACGGTATGGATGACATGCTTGGCCCGGAGCTTGCCAGCGCAAGTAATGACAGCATGACCCGGAGGGCATCCGCCTTTGCTCTTGCGGATCTCCATGCACTCTTCCATGATGGATGGGCCGCCGGCTTGATGAATAGCTCCATCCACCCCTTCTCCGCCCAAGAGACCTGAATTGGCTGCGTTGACAATAATGTCGCCCGCCCACGTCGTAATATCGCCGATAAAGACGGAGACCGATGTCCTTCCGATCCTAAACGTGTTCATTCGGAATTTCTCCTTTCGGTCTTTTATTGTTTATTACCCCGGAAGAAGCCTCCTTGACCCTATCGCTATAATATCGGCTTAGCCATGCATTTCTTTCCCGCGCGATGCAGCGGACAGTCGTTCAGTAACGCGCTGCTCCTCCTCGTCCCGCAGCGATCCGGGTTCTGTTCGGAAAGACAGGAAGCTCCCGTTCTTCAGCGAGGCCTCAAGATGGCGCTTAAAAACATCGGCGGCTTCGCTCAGCTTCAGCTCCGGCTCACCGCTATGTATTCGGCACAGGCAGACCTGCATGGAAGCGCCGCCCTCCCGGTATTCCATCACCGCCACTGGCGCCAAGTTCCGCGCGTCTTCTCCCGTGAATGACCGCGTCATATACACCGTATAGGACGCCGCCTGTACCGGCTCGCTTCTATACTTCTTCTCGCCAATGAGCCTTGAATTCAGGTATACGATATACCCTGCTGTGCCCATCAATAATAGGAATGCAGCCAATGCTACATACAGCATCTGACGATCGCTCCTTCATCGTTGTATTTTTTTGAAACTGACATGGTGTCTGTTATATGAGCTGCATCGCATGCATCTCTCACATGATGTATCTTGCCAGAGCGATGAGCACCAGATGCAGCGGGTAGAAGGAACGCCAGACCCAGCGGCTGACCTGCATTGACTCCAGTCGCTTCCAGAACTCCGGACCGTAGGCGATCACAACGGTGGGCAGCACACTCCACATCTGCATCTCCCAATTGTTCAGCAGCCAGAACAACAGGTTGAGCATAATATGACACGGCACGAGCCAGACTGATGAGGCATATCGGAAAATAAGAATCAACAGCAAGCCATATGCGCCATAGTCAAAAGGAAGATCATTCATCACCACACAGGCAGCAATAACGAGGATGACCGACAGGATCGCCGACTCCGACCGATCAAGCAAATACAAGATGACCGCCCCGACAAACAAGGTAACCACCACATTTAACCCATATGGATCAAGCGCCAGCTGGTACGGAATTTGCGAAATTACCGCGATCACCGCTAGGCGCATCATATAACGCGGTCTTGATGAAGTATGAAAGTGCCCCTGCACCAGTGCATAGACATAGATCGGAAAAGCGATGCGACCGATCACTCTCCACATCTCCTGATCCGGAAAAAACACAAGACCGATGTGATCAATCAGCATCGTAATCATCGCGATCCACTGCATACGCTTCCCTCCTCTCTTTATGTACTCCGCCCTTATTCCTGAAGGAAGGAATTTCGTCGCTATTCTCATTATCCGGCGCTTTTACATGATGTGCAAGTTTTAAGGCAAAAAGACATGGGGGCAACGCTTTAGCATGATGACAAGCAGTCGCACCGCTCGTTTCTCTCCCCCTCCTCTCGCAGACAACAAAAAAAGCCGAAGACAGCGAGCCCATGTCGGGGCTGTCTTCGACCATGACGCGGATATAAATGGACTGGAATCCCTCCTCCGAGTCTAGGAGAGCTGGGCAGAACTATCGTGCTGAAGGTCCGTCGCGCCTGTCTCGGTATGCCGGATCATCATCATGCAGATGAGCGCCAGCAGCATGCTGCCGGCCGCCGAGTAGAACAGGACGGAGTAGCCCGCGCTGTCAATCAGCCAGCCCAACAGCGGCGGAGAGGAAATTGCCGCCAGCGAGGAGACCAGGTAATACAGACCGGTTCGGGTTCCGATGCTTTCCTCCGAGCCTGTAGACACAACAAAAGGATAGGAGTTAATGTTGATGCAGGCCCAGAATATGCCTCCGATCGCCAAGGTTGCCCGCAGCACAATCAGGGACTCGACCATTGGCACAAGCGAGAAGACGATCAGAAGGCCGCAAATGCCGGTCAGAATCATCCGTTTTTTGCCCAGCTTGGCGCCAAGCCAGCCGCTTGGAATGGCAAACAGCACAAAGGCCAGCGAGAAGAAGGTCAAGGAGAATGAAGCCTCGGCTTCGGTCAGACCCATCTCGTTTTTGCCATACAATGTGAACAGGGTCTCTACACCCTGATAAGCTACAAACCAGAAAAAAATCGCGGCCAGCAGCAAAACCGTGGTACGGTTCAGCTGGCTTCTGAACGAAGTGGCGGATGGAGACGGCTCTTCAACATAGGTGTGTGCGTCCCGCTTCTCCTGAATAAACTTCAACAGAATAAACAGGGAGATCAGGGTAACGGCCGCAGCGGCGATAAACGGCAGCGACTCATGGGTGTTGTACAGCATGGAGCCTGCAGCAAACGCCAGAATCGCCCCTACCCCGCCCATAAAATTAATGATGCCGTTCGCCCGCGTGCGGCGACGTTCCTCGGTAATGTCCGGCATCAGCGATATCGTTGGCGAACGATACAAGCTCATGGACAGATTCATCATCACCATGAAAATCAGCAGGGTGGCCAAGCTGGTGTGAAACGGAAGAATAGCGGTAAACAGCGCGCCCAGCGGCATGCCGATCAACAGATACGGCATTCTTCTGCCGAGCCGCGTGCGCGTTCTGTCGCTCCGACGACCGATCCATGGCTGCAGGAACAAGGCAAAATAATTGTCAATCGTCATGAAAAATCCGATCCAGGCCACACTGGATATGTACTTTTCCAAAAAAAACGGAACGAATGCATTGTATAGCGCCCAAGTGATGCTAATGCTAAAAAAGCCAAATCCCAGCAGCCAGGTCTTCTTCACATGCTCACACTCCCTTGGCCTGCAGCAATCCCGCCAGGACATCCGGATGATCCGTGATAATGCCTGCAACACCGGCATCAATCAGCGCTTTCATCTCTTCCTCGCTGTTCACTGTGAACGGATGGTAGACGATGCCATGCGCCCGCGCCTCAGCCACCCATTCCGGACGAACAGCCAGACGATAGGCATGCAGCGCATCCGCCTTGACCGTTTGTGCATAGTCCCACGGATTATACAGCCCTTCCATATAGAGAATCCCGGTGCGAATCTCAGCGTCAATCTGCTTGCAGGCTGCCAGCGAGAAATGATTGAAGCTGGAGATGACCACTTGCCCGGACATCTTGAAGCGATGCACCGTCTCGATAACCTGCTGTTCGAGTCCGGCATATGGAATCACGCCATTCTTCAGCTCAATGTTCACCACAGTCCCTGTGCTGCTGGTCAGTTCGAGCAGCTCATCCAGCAAGGGCAGCTTCTCGCCGCGAAATGCCTCTCCGAACCATGAGCCTGCATCGAGTCCGGACAGTTCCGCATACGTATAATCCTTTACCAGTCCCTCGGCACCGGTCGTCCGCTTCAGCGTCTCGTCATGGATCAGGACGAGCTTTCCGTCCTTCGTCATTTGCACATCGGTTTCGATTCCCGTTGCTCCAAGCGCCAGCGCCTTCTCAAAAGCCGCCATTGTATTTTCCGGACAAGCGGCAGAAGCGCCGCGATGAGCGAAATTAATAATAGGTGTCATGAGCTTTTTCCTCCCGATCTTTAATATTCTTCTCTACTATATCTTCCATTTGTTAAGGCTATGTTATCGCTACGGAACCTATTCGACATTCCGCTGTTCTTTCGCCTCTATTTATGTGAGCGTTACCTTTACAGTGCAGCAGGCCGAAGGCAGCCCTCTGCATTCAGAGCCCGGACAAGCATAAATCGTCTCTTTGGAGGACACAGTAAATATATTCCGTTTCAAAACGCTCGCTTTGGGACAATAGAAAAAAGATAGCTAACTGTCTTCAGCTGCTTGCTGAAGACTTTTGCTCTTTACCGTCTTAAAACAGCTCAAGACACATAGAAGGGAATTATGGAGGGGTGTTCATGATCAAATTTGAGAACGTCAGCAAAACCTATCCGGATGGGTTCAATGCTGTCAAAGAGCTGAATTTTGAAATTCAGTCAGGGGAGTTTCTGGTTCTTATCGGCCCGAGCGGCTGCGGCAAAACGACCACAATGAAAATGATCAACCGGCTTGTTTCTCATACCGGCGGGACCATTACGATCCACGGTAAGGACATTCGCAAAACCGACCCGGTGGAGCTGCGCAGAAGCATCGGCTATGTCATTCAGCAGACCGGACTTTTCCCGCACTATACGCTGGAGCAAAATGTCGGGCTGGTGCCGGATCTGAAAGGCTGGGATAAGCAGAAACGAAAACGGCGGGTCTATGAGCTGCTCGATATGGTCGGGCTTGACCCGGACATCTATGCTTCCCGCTATCCGAAAGAGCTGTCTGGCGGCCAGCAGCAGCGCGTCGGTGTGGCCAGGGCGCTCGCGGCCGATCCGGAAATTATACTGATGGATGAGCCGTTTGGCGCGCTGGACCCGATCACGAGGGAGCAGCTTCAGGACGAGGTGCTCCGGCTGCAGCAGGAGATGAAGAAAACGATCGTGTTTGTCACGCATGATATGGATGAAGCGCTCAAGATGGGCGACCGGATCGGTGTGATGAAATCAGGCACGATGCTGCAGCTGGATTCGCCGGAGAAGCTGCTGCGCGAGCCTGGACACGGGTTCGTGGAAGAATTTATCGGGAAAAATCGGGTCTACCAGAACCCGACCTTCATTCCTGTAAAAGAAGTGATGCGCACCAACCCGGCAACCGTGGCCATCACCCGCTCGCCGCTGCGTGCGATCACCTTTATGCGCCAGCGAAAAACGGACACGCTGCTGGTCGTCGATGAACACGGCGTTCTGCAAGGACTGGTATCCGCCTATGATCTGCAGGCCAACATCGATACCGCTTCAACCGTCGAAGAAATCATGAAGCCTGTGCAGATTACGCTCCCTGACACCGCAACAGCCAAGGACGCGCTCATTTCGGTTACGGATGCGCCCTTCGGCATCATTCCGGTCGTGGACAGCCGCGGCAGGGTCGTTGGTGTCGTCACAAGAGGAACACTGATTTCCACCTTTGCAAGTCACTGGGCAGGAGGAGGCGAAGAAGCATGATGACATTATCGATCTGGGAACAATTCGGCAGACAGTTCAGCCTGCGCTGGGGAGAGCTGCTTGTGTCGATCGGAGAACATATCCAGCTGGTGCTGCTCTCCATGATCATTGCGATATTGATCGGTGTGCCAGCTGGCATATTGGTTACCCGTTTCTCCGCACTGCGGTCGTGGATCATCGGCGGGGCAAGCGTTCTTCAAACGATTCCCAGTCTGGCACTGCTCGGGTTCATGATTCCGATTCTCGGCATCGGGACAAAAACGGCGGTGGCCGCACTGTTCCTGTACTCCCTGCTGCCCATTATTCGCAATACGTACACCGGCATCAAGGATGTTGACCCTTCGGTCATCGAAGCGGCCAGAGGGATGGGACTAACCGGAAGACAGGTGCTGTTCCGGGTGCAGCTTCCGCTGGCCATGTCCGTGATCCTCGCCGGCATTCGCACGGCCACGGTAATCAACGTCGGTACGGCAACGCTGGCCGCCTTTATCGGCGCCGGGGGATTGGGTAATTTTATATTCCTTGGCATCACCCGCAACATCGATGCCTTGATCCTGCTCGGCGCGCTTCCGGCTGCTGTGCTGGCGCTGCTGCTTGACTATCTGCTGGGTCTGCTTGAACGGTGGACAACCCCGCGGGGACTGAAGGTATGAGGAGGCTGACTGTGATGGGAAAACGGAATTTCGCGCTGGCCTTCATGCTGGCGCTTCCCCTCCTGCTGAGCAGCTGCACGAATCCGCAAGCGCAGACGGGGAATACCGGGCCCGCCGACCTGGTGATCGGCTCCAAAAACTTTACCGAAAACATTATTCTGGCGCACATGATGGCCGATCTGATCGAGGACCGAACCGGACTAACGGTCAGACGGACCGTGAATCTGGGCGGCTCCAGCGTCACCTGGAAGGCGCTCCTGAACAACGACATCCAGCTCTATCCGGAGTATACCGGAACCATTGTGGCCAACTACTATCTCGAAGAGACAGGCACCGCCGAAGAAACGCTTGAGCGGACCAAAACGTTGCTGGCTCAGGACAATCTCGAATTTCTGGAGCCCCTTGGCTTCAACAACTCCTACGCGCTGGCTGTGACGCCGGAGACCGCCGAGCAATACAATCTGAGAACGTTCAGCGATCTGGCAAAGGTATCCGCTGAGCTTGAGCTCGGGGCGGAATTCGAGTTCACGGACCGGCCGGATACCTATCCCGGTCTAAGAGATCTGTACAATATGCACTTTAAGCGGGTCAAGGGCATGGACCAAGGCATTAAATATCGCCTCATTGCCCAGAACGATCTGGATGTGGCCAGCGCCTATACAACAGACGGCCAGATCAAAGTGATCAATCTGGTTATTCTGGAGGATGACAAAGGATTCTTCCCTCCTTATCATGCCGGCCCTGTCGTGCGCGACGATCTTCTGGCCAGGTACCCGGAAATCCGCGATGCGCTCAATGAGCTGGGCGGAAAGATCAGCGAGGAAGACATGCAGGAACTGAACGCCCGGGTGGATGAGGGCTATCGCGAGGATATCGTGGCCCGGGACTTCTTGATTGAAATCGGCCTCCTCCAGAAATGAGGAGGCTGTTTTTCTTGTGTGGGTGGACGTCTTGAGCGCAGCAGTTACACCTTGTGCTGCTGGCGGATGCGCTCGCGGTACTCTTTTGGCGTTACGCCCGTTTCATTTTTAAATACGCGGTTGAAGTGACGGATGTTGGAGAAGCCTGTAGACTCGGCAATGCTTGCGATCTTCTCGTCCGTGGAAGCCAGCCGTTTCTTGGCGTCCTCGATTCGCAGCTCTGTCATATGCTCGATAAAGGTCTTCCCGACCCGCTGCTTGAAAAGCGTGCTGAAATAGGCAGGGTTCAAATACACCCGGTCTGCAATCTCGGTCAACGTGACCGGCTCGCTGTAATGGCGCTTCATGTAGCGCAGCGCCAGCGAAATCGGATCGCTCTCCAGCTGCTTGCTCCCCGCAGCGATGACGGCCGCCAGATTGCCAAACAGCTGTCGGCACTGCTCCATTAGCTCTGTCCGAGAGCTGATCGAGCAAATCTCGATCAACAGGGCGCGAATATCCCGCCCGCCGAGCCAGGCCTTGGCGATGCCCAAATCCTCGGACAATTCGTAATAATGGATCAGCAGCTTGCAGATTTGCTGATGCACAAGCTCCGGAGTCGGGGCCTGCTCGCACAGCTCAAGCACAACCGAGTCAACCAGTTCGTGGATGCCATGCAGCCTGCCTTCATTGATCGCCTGCTCAAGCGCTTCCCAGGACCACTTCCGCCGCTCGGATCTAAGAAATTGCTGCTGCACCGCCTGCTCATACACAAGCACCTTGTCACCGCCTACGACCAGCCGGTACAGAAGGGCAACCTGCGCCTCCCGAAACGTGGACAGCATCGATTCAAACCCTTTCACCGGGCGCCCGATCCCGATTGTAACCGTCAGGTTGGACAGTGACTTGATCTGCCGGCGCACGGATTCCGCCATGTCCAGCAAGCGTTTCTCCCCGCCCTCGCCATAGGGCAAGTTAATGAGGGCCGCCACCTCGGAGTCGGAGAACACAAAGCTGAACCCCTTCATCCGCAGATCGATCATTTCCTGTACAAACTGCTGAATATACAGCTGGAACAGGGACGGATCCGTCTTGCGATAACGATCATCATCCACGGAGTCCTTATCTAGCTTAATGACCATGCAATTGAAGAATGGCTCATTCAGCTCGATCCCGATCTGGCTCAGCAGATCCAGATGAGCCTGCTGGACACTGCCTCGCATAATCCCCGCCACTAAATAGGCCGCCGCCTTCTGGCGCAGCTTCTGCCCTTCGAACGGCAGTTCCTGCTGCTGTTCACTCTGCCTCGATTGCCAGTCCCGCTTCAATCCGTCCAGCACCCGCAGCAGCTCCTCGCGCTCCACCGGCTTCATCAAATAATCGCGCGCCCCGCTGCGCATCGATTGCCGGGCGTAGGAGAAATCCTCATATCCGCTGATGACAACCACCTGCAGCTCAGGGAAACGCTCGCGTGCAATGTGCTGCAGCTGCAGCCCATCCATGCGCGGCATGCGAATGTCCGTCAACACCACGTCCGGACGATGCTTCTCCAGCAGCTCTAACGCTTCATAGCCGTCGCGGGCATCGGCCACGATGTCCCAATCCCCGCCGGAATCGGCGATCATCGCTCTGAGCCCCCTCCGAAAAATAGCTTCGTCATCCACAATCATGATCGTTGGCATTCGGCTGACCTTCCTCCCTCAAATGAAATCTGGCAGATAGAATGGAATCGCTTGTGCGGCGGAGCGGCGTGCGGCGCACGGCTAGTTAGTGAACGATCACTCCGTATGACGCTGTGCTGGCAATATCATGCTCACCTTCACTCCCTGGTACGGCATGCTCTCCAGCGTCAGGCCGTAAGCTTCCCCATAGTGCAGCACAATCCGGCGATGCACATTCAGCAATCCGTTGCCTGACTGTCCGCCCAGCTCCTTGGAATGCAGCATCCGTTCCCGGAGCGAATCAAGCTCCTCTTTAGTCAAACCAATGCCGTCGTCCTCAACGATAATGGTGAGCGTATTCGCATCGACCACGGCCCGAAGCTCGATACGCCCGCTGCCAATGCCCTTATCGATGCCGTGATTGATCGCGTTCTCCACAATCGGCTGAATCATCAGCGGGATGACCAGCAGATCCAGGGACTCGTCCGGCACTTGCTGCGTGTAGTGAATCCGCTCCTCGTAGCGGATTTTCTGAATGCTCATATAACCGCCGACATGAATCAGTTCATCGCGCAAGGTTACCCGCTCTTTGCGGTTGCTCAGACTGTAGCGGAGCAGCCGCCCCAAATTGTTGGACATCGTCACAATCTCGCGATTGCCCGCCACTTCAGCCAGCATGCTGATCGATCCCAGCGTGTTGTAGAGGAAATGCGGATTAATCTGGCTCTGGAGGGCGGCAATTTGCGCATCCTTCTCCCGTATCTCCGTCTCATAGAGCAAATATCCAAGCTTGCTCAGCTTCGATACCATCATATTAAAGGCATGGCCGAGGCGGCCCACCTCATCCTCGGAATGCACGGGAAACTGGACGAGCAGCTCTCCCTGCTCCACCTTGCGCATGAGCCGGCTAAGCTTGCGCAGCGGCCGCGTGATGCGGTATGCAACGATAACTGAAACCGCTATCGCCAGCCCGATGCATACCAGCATCGCCAAAGCGATGGAATTGCGCACAATGAGGCTGTCCTTCATCAGCTCTTTGATGGGCACAGCACTAATCGTGGTCCATCCGGTCACCTCGGAGGTAACATAAGCGACAAGCCGCTTCTCATTTCCTTTCCCGCTGCCCTGGAGCACGCCTTGCCCGCTTAGTGCGCCAAGCTCCAGCACAGGCTGCGAGTCATCGCGCCGGATGACAGCCTGACCCTGGCCGTCCACGATATACATCATTTCGTGAGCGCTCGTCTCGGCCTGCTGCAGCAGCTTGCGCACACTGACAGGATCAATGTCAATGACGATGTACCCTAACGAGCGCCCGGTGTCAAAGCTGCGCAGCTCGCGGGCGATGGAAAATACCTGATAGGGCGTGCCGCTCGTGGAGACAACCTCATGCGTCGTTATGAAGGTAGGCTGACCGAAGCGGCTGCGCGCCTGCTTCAGCCAATCGGCGCTTTCGTCCAGCCTGTACGTGGTGATGTATTGGCTCTCGGGCAGGACCACATAGGAAGCGCCCTTCTCGCCGTACAGCGATACGCCCATAATATCCAGGCGGCCATTGATGAATATGGAGGAGACAAAGCGATTCAGGCTTTCGATTTCCTCCAGCGACAACGGCTGTCCGGGCTCACGGGGAGATGAAATAAAGTCCATAATTTCCTTGTACGAATACGGGGTCAGCGTGAGCCGGTCAAGCTCGTTCATATAGGTGTCGATATTCAGCGAGACTTGCCTGAGTGTCTGCAATTGATAGCTCCCGACATTCTTCTCCATGGCATGCTGGAAGCTGGCGAAGGTGTAGACGCCCATGGCGGCCAGCGGAACAAGAATGAGCAGACAGTTGATCCATATGAGCTTGCGGGCAAGCTCCTGGTTTCTAAACGCACGCGCGGGTTTCATGAACAGCCTCATCATCTGCCTATTCCTCCAGCGCGACATCAACTTTCAGTTGTGCCTGCATCAGCGTTTCTTCCGGTGTCTGCTTGTCGTAGATCATCCGCTCGAACTCCGTAATCAGAATCTCGATCATCGACCACTGCTTCGGGTGGCGCGGCCAATAAACCACATGATCGGCTGCCGCCGCATAATCGTTGCGGTATTCAAGCTGGTGGAACGCCTCGCTCTCCACCACCTTGGTCATGCTGGGCACATGCCCTGCCTGCGCCCACAGCTCGCCGTTCTCCACCATCCATTTGGAGAAGATCATCGCAGCACGTCTTTTCTCATCCGTCATGTTGTGCTTTTTCGGTATGGCAAGAGAATGGGAATCCCCCCACTGTGCAGGACGATCATACAAAACCGGCACGGTGACGACACCGAGCTCCACCTCGGGCGATTTCTCAAATGCTCCTGTTCCCCACATGCCGAGAAATAGGACCGCCGCCTTGCCGTCATAGAACAACTTGAATGAGTCGTTGATATTGGGGCCTATGAGACCATCCTTATATAAACCATGAATATAAGAAAGCGCTTGCAATCCCTGCGGGTTATTAAACGCGGCTTTGCCTTGCTCATTGTAGAAAATACCGCCCTCGTCCATCTGATTGTACAGGCTCCACCACAGCCAGACCGAGTCAATCCGGGTGCTCGGCATCGCCATCGGGGTCACATCGGCCGGAACCGCTTCTCGAATCTGCTCCAGGAACTGGCGAAAGCCCTCCTCACCCGGTTCAATTCGGGGCTTGCCTGTCGCCTCATCAAGCACGCCTGCCCGCCGCAGATGCTGCTTGTTGTAATACATGACAAGCGCATGCGTATCGAGCGGCACGGCATAGGACTGGCCGTTATACTCCGTGGACTCGCGGATGTTCGAATTCAGCTGGTTCAGATCGAGTCCGATCTGTTCTGCGGCCGCCGTCACCTCTTCAATGTAACCGTTCTGTACGAACTGCGGCATGCTCGTCGTATGGATAATTGCGATATCCGGCGCGTTGCCCGACAAAATCGCGGTGCGCAAGCGAGTATAATAATCATCCAGCCGCGAGTTGGTCTGTACGACCATGATCTCGCTTTGCTCCTTGTTGAATCGCTCGACCATTTCGGTCATGAATTGATTGTCGCCTCCGCTAAACGGCGTCCAGTAATCCAGTCGCACCGCTTCCCTGCGCGGCTGAGGCGCGGGCTGCTCCTCACTCTCGCCTGTGCAGCCCGCCAGCGCTCCAGCCAGCAGCAGCACTGCCGCCGCCTTCGCCCATCTACTCGCCCATCCCAATCTGTCTCGTGCCACGCTGAAGAGTCCCCCTCGTCAGGATGCTTATCCCGCATCTTCGATCTATTCGATATCCCTTGCTATTATGCTTCCTATCTTAATATATCGATATAGTCAATCGCGAGAGATTCGTTCAATTTGTCGATGACGATTTCGTTCGCCCCTTGGCGAAGCTTCACATTGACCGTTACCGTCGTAAACTGTCTGTCGCTAGAGGGTATTGCTGCGCGTGCAGCCTGCTTGCCGCTTAGCTTGATCTCAAGCGTCTCCTCCGACGCCGAGCGGTTCGAAGCAGCGATGCGCAGCTGATATTCGCCTGCTTGTGGCACGATGACATTCGCAAACTTCACTGCGCCCGTGCCCTCACCTGCGCCGGATGCGATCCCTCCGCCCGAAGCAAACGGGTTGCTTTCTGCCCATGCCCCGCCTTCTGCTTGACCATACTCCGCTTCATAGCGCGTCAGCTCCATCGCCTCTATAGTCGTGCCTTCAGGCGCTTGAATCCCCAGTGTGTTCATGCCTGCTTCCAGCGGAACGCTAGCCCAGGCATAGCCAGCTTCGCCGCCTTCAACAAGAGGCAGCTCCAGCCTGCTCTTCTCCTCACCATTGACGTCCAGGATCACTTCATCTCCGCCTCCGCTGTAGTGCAGCAGAACCGGCATTTCTCCCTGAACGGTTGATGGAATAAGGTCAAATAGCAGCTTCCCTTCCTCCATCACAGCATATTCCGCGCGATAGACTCCCTCCCCGGACGGCACTTCAATGGCCGTATCCAGCGACAGCGGCTGGCCAAATACCGGCATCCCCTGCTCATCCCAGGATACTTTCTGCGCTCTGGCCTTCCGATTGCTCCAGCCATCGTGAACGCCGCTTGTGGCGTGGTATACAATCCAGGTTTCGCTTCCGTCCGGTGAGCTGGTGAACGAGTTATGTCCCGGACCGTACACTTCAGCCTCCTCGTCCATAACCATAAGCGGCTGTTCCAGCTTCGTCCAGTCGTCCGGCTGGAGCGGATCTCCGCCCTCCTTCAAGGTCAGCAAGCCAATGCTGTAAAACGGGGTCCAGCTGCCTGCGCCGGAATACGCGATAAACAAGCGGCCTTGATGCTTCAGAATCGCCTGGCCCTCCTGTATATACGGCGGGCCGCCCGCCCGCTCCCAATCCAGCGTCGGCTCGCTCAGCAGCACGCGCGGGCCGCTGATCGTCAGCGGATCGCTCATCGGGGCAATATACGTATTCTGGCTGATGTTGATGTCGCCTTCCCAGCCTGACCATACGAAGTAAAGCTGATCCTCGTGCTCCATCACAAGCCCGTCAATCGCCCATTTGTCGCTGCCATCGTCGATTTTGCCGCGGAATTCGTACTCCCCGAGCGGATCGTCGCTGAGCGCCTCCAGCGCATACATCCGGTGATTCTCATTCTGTCCGTCATCAGCTGCAAAGTAGATATACCATTTCCCCTGTATGTATTGCAGCTCCGGAGCCCATAGGTTCGCGGAGTACATCGTGCCAATCGGCGGATACCATACCACCTTGCGCTCGGCCTGACGGAAATCGATCGTGCGCGATTTCATAACCATAATGTCAGCCCCGTTATGGGTAAACGTCATATAATAGTAACCATCCTTATAGACAACACTCGGGTCCGGTGTATCCATGTCTACAATGGTGTTTTTGAATGTACCGCCATGACCGGCATAGGCTGTCATATTCCCTTCACTCCCATCCTGCTTGTTTCCTGCTACGAGCCATACGATCAGGACGATCATGGCAAAGGCAGCCCCGAGAGCCGCCAATGGATAAGCGATTTTTTTGTTCATGCAGTCATCTCCCTTTCTCCGCTCCCCCTATCCGAGGGTACATCGCTGCTGGTTCTATTTGACCGCTGATTGCGTAATAGCTTTCACAAAAGAGCGCTGGCCAGCGATGAAAATAATGAGCACCGGCAAGGTCGCAATCGTTGTCATCGCCATCAGCTTGCCATAAGCCTGCGTATAGCTGCCCTGCGACATCAACGCAATCCCGGCTGTAATCGTGCGCATCTCTGGCGAAGTGGTAGCATAAAGCGGCCATACGAAATCGTTATAAATGCCCATAAACGTAAAGATCCCAAGAGTAACCATAATCGATACGGACGCCGGCAGCAATATCCGCGCGTAAATCTGCCACTTGTTAGCACCGTCAATGCGCGCTGCCTCTTCAATTTCCTTCGGGAAGGAGATGAAGAACTGGTACAGCAAAAACACACCGAACGCACCGGCGGTATACGGCAGCACCAGCGCAGCGTACGTATTGATCAATCCGAGTCCGTTGAACTCCATGTACATCGGCAGGAACGTCAGCACCCCGGGAATCATCAAGGACGCGATGAACATCGAGAACAACGTTTTGCGAAACGGCATATCGCTCAAGCGGGCAAGCGCATACGCTGCCATCGAATCGATCAGCAGCACAATGGCCGTGCCGATCATGCCGACCGACAGGGAGTTCATGATCCAGCGCATGATTGGCACATTCATCAGATCTCCGTTCAAGCCTTGAATGTAGTTATCCAGCGTCGGTTTTTTCGGAATGAAATTCATCTGTCCGGCAAGCGCCTCAAAGTCGTTTTTCAAGGAGGTTGACAGCATCCAGATTAAAGGGAGCAGAAATACAGCGGCCAATAGGACAGCCAGTGCAACCAGCATGGTTTGGCGCAGTTTGTTCATGTTAGTTCCCCTCCTTGCGTCCATAGGTCAGTCGATATTGCACCACAGAGATGACCATAATGATCAGCGCCATCATAATCGCCATCGCTGACGCTGAGCCAACCTCTTTGCGAATAAAGGCATGATCCAGCACATTCATGAGCAGCACCCGGGTCGTGTCCCCAGGACCTCCGCGAGTCAGCAGGAACGGCTGCGCATAAATATTGAAGGAGGCAATCGTTGAAGTGATCATCACAAACAGCATGACAGGCCGGATCGAAGGCAATGTAATATGCCTGAATTTGCTCCATGCATTGGCCCCGTCAATCGAAGCAGCTTCATAATAATCCTCCGGCACCTCATTAAGCGCATTAATAAAAATAATCATATTAAAGCCGATGGTCCACCACAGTGTCGTGGCAATCAGGGAAATCCATACCCACGGCGTATCGGTCAGCCACGGAATGGACGCAATGCCGAGCTGCTGCAGCATACTGTTCAGAAAACCAGCATTGGTATCAAACATCATCAGCCAGATGACCGCCATAACCGAAGCCGAAATCGCATAAGGCATAAAATAAAACGTACGGAACAGCCCCCTGATTCTACGCGGCAGTGCGTTGACGAGCAGCGCAATGCCCAGTCCGACCAAGATCAGCAGCGGCACCGAGAACAGCACGAATTGAATCGTCACCCACAGTCCGTTGAAGAACAAGGCATTCTCATAGGTTCCCGAAGTAAAGATCGCAATATAATTGCTTAGTCCGACAAACGGATGCTCCTGCGACAGCAGCTCGAAATCATGCAGGCTGATGTAAATGCCATAGCCTATCGGAAACAGCATAAATGCCGCAAAGCACAGCGTGTATGGCAAAGCAAACAGCGAGGAGCTTAACCGGGACTTCCAGGTTGTTTTCACACGTATAACCCCCTACAACTTTTCATGAACTTTCGGCATCGCTGAAAAAGGGAAGGACGGAGCGGCTCCGTCCCTGTCCCATATGACACCCAGCTTATTTGATCGCCTGTCTCGATTTGGCAACCGCATCGTCCATCGCCTGCTGGGCAGGTTTCTTGCCAAGAAGCGCATTGTTCAGCTCGCCCCAGATCGGCTCGGAAATCGTTGGCCAGTTCAGCACATCCGGTGCAAACTGTACATAGGAGAAGCTTTCGGCAATCGCGCTTTGCGGCAGCGCCTTAAACTCTTCGCTTTCCAGCATCGGCTTGGCTGCCAGCGCCTGGCCTGACTCCGCCCAATCCAGGGAATTGGAAGCGACGTATTTCAGGAAATCGCCAATGCCTGCCAGCACATTCTCGTCTGTCACATCACGCGGAACCGCAAAGTTATGCGACCCTCCATATACAGCCTGCTTCGCTTTGCCGATTTGCGGAACCGGCGCTACACCATAGTTCAGACCCGCTTCATCGAACTGGGATTTCATCCAAGGCCCGTTAAATTGAATCGCATTTTTGCCTTGCAGGAACAATGTGTTCTCTCCATCCTGCTGCACGTTGGCCGGCGATACGCCCATATCGATCAGGCTGCGCAGCCACTCAACCATCTCAACCGCTTCCGGCGAGTTGTATGCCACATCGCTGCCGTTCCACAGCTCTCCACCGTTCTGCCACACGAGGGTCGGGAAAATGAACTGCTGCGGCCACAGTGTCGGCACAACATAACCGTATACGCCCGCGCCTTGATCCGTCAGTTGTTGAGTTGCATTCTCAAACTCCTCGCGCGTGGTCGGCGGCGAAGCAATGCCCGCCTTCTCGAACAGATCCTCGTTGTAATACATGACCAGCGGATGGATATCCAGCGGAATGCCGTACCATTTGCCTTCAATCGTGGCATAGTCAATGGCCGCTTCCACATAGTCCGATTTGCTTAGGCCCGCATTCGCAGCGATTTCATCAATCGCCTGCAGCTGGCCTTTATTCTGATAGGTCGGAATTTGATCAAGATGCATAATTACCAAATCCGGACGATCCTTGGCTGCACTCAGCGCGACGTCAAGCTGCTTGTAATACTCCCCGTTCGGCTGGATGACAAACTTGACGCTGTACTGGTCCTGTGATGCGTTGTACCGATCCACAATCTGCTTCATGAACGGGCCGTCTGCGCCAGAGAACGGAGACCAGAACAGCAGCTCCGTTTTGCCGCTCTTGCCGCCTTCCCCGGAGCTTTGCCCCCCGGAACCGCTCTGACCGCCACAGCCTGCCATCACGAGCGCGACCATGATCACAAGCGTAAGCAAGGATGACCATTTTTTTCTCATTTGGATTACCCCCTCAGGATGTTCGATTTAATAATGGAAGCGGATTCTCTTCCTCGCTTCTCATCTTAAGCGCCGGACATGGGCAAAGATATGTCATCTCTTTCGATGAAATGGACATTTTTTTAGAAGCCTAATGCCGTCCATTCCACCGCTTCCAATCGCATATCAAGCCTGGCTTCAACCAGGACCGCGCAGATATCCTCTGTCCATGGCTCGCTTGCGATCAGCTCACGCCCATACCAGATGCGCAGCTGTCCGCCCTGCCGCTGCAGGTGAACGGTGCCTGTGTGCTCTCCTGCTGCCGCAGGCAGATCCAGGCGCAGCTGCTTCCCCGCGGATGCTATTGCTGTGAGCTGTAGCGGCGAATTGCCCCATCTGCCCTTCACATCAAAGCGAAGCTTGCAATCCATCGCATCGAACGGATGAAGCAGCTCGATCGCCGCTGCCTCCTTATCGCGCAAGCGCCCTTGGAGCGCTCCGCCCTCCATTCTCCACGCCCCTTGCCGCACATTAACAAACGGAAGGAAGCGGCTCGCCGTTTGTTCTGACAGCGCCAAATGTCCTGTCAATGCCACCCCGGCAAACGCGGCAGCCGTATAATGGGTAGTCAAGCCGAACCGTGGTTTGTCTGCCGCTTCAAGGGGCTGCAAATGAGTCTCTAGCATTGTCATTCCATCAAGCTTGATCGATATATGATCGCCCGTGACCGCCAGCAGGAGCTGGTGATACACGTCAAACCGAAACCGATCCGGCACTTTCACCGTCATTGGGTCCAGCTGCACTCCGGCAACTGTCTCATATATGCCAATCGTCCGTTTGCCAACGTCCAGCAGCACCTCCGCCACATGCTGCTCGCTTAAATATCGGGCGGTAACGCCGTATAGTCCTCCCATATGATGGGGCTGCCAGCGAAGATTCACCTCAAACAGCGCTGCCTTGTAGCTGTGCTCCAGCAGCAGCCGGGCCGTTCCGACCGTGCTCTGCTGCTCCAGCTGCCGGTTTCGGACATGCCATGTGCCGTTCACATTGTGCCAGCTGCTGCCCGGCTGGATCCCGTTGCTGCCGTCAAACAGATCGCGAAAGCCCGGGAACGCCGGTGCATCGCATTCCTCGCTGCTCGGACCGGGAACCCACATATTGTCGCCAAGCCAGAGCAAAGGATCAATTCGCATCTGACGGCGTTCCTCCCCGGAGTCAGCACCTTTCCCCTGCTCGTCCTTCGCATCCAGACGATCGCGTCCATGGTAAACGACCCAGTCATCCACATTGTTCGGCGCTTTGACCACACTGTTATGCCCTACCCCTTCCACCTGCGCGCTCTGACGCAGCAGTGGCTGGTATGTCTGCTCGTCCGGAAATTTCGTCCACGTCAGATCAGCGATGGATACGCCATCCTGATGACGCGCGGTGCTATAGCCAATGTAGTAGTGCGGCTTGGTAAAGGCATTGCCGCTGTACATGCAATAGTGAATGCCGCGCCGCTGCAAATAGAACGCGCCTTCGATCGTATGCCAGTTGCGTCCATCGCCGAAACGGTTGCGCTCGTAAATCTCTTCGTCCAGCGTCGGCTTGACGATCAGCTTCGGCTTGCCTTCCGGGGTGAGCGGGTCCAGCATTCGGTCGGCCAGAATGACCGTGCCCGGTCGCTCGCCGTCAATGCCAAGCGTCGCATTCGTCGAATAGAGCAGGACAAGTCCCCCATCCACATCCCGCACCACATGCGCATCTATTGAAAAGGTATCAAACAATTGACGCTGAAACTGGAACGGCCCTTGCGGGCGTTCCGATACCGCGACCTGCAAATATTCATAATGCACGTCCTCCTCCCCGATCTTCCGGGAGGACACATATAAGTAGAACAAACCGTTATCGTAAAAAACCGCCGGCGCCCAGTAATCGGACTGCCCTTCCCGCTGATAGCCGTATCCAAGATGGGTCCAATCCACCATATCGCTGGAGTGAAGCACGCTGACACCGCCGCCGGATGTCGCATACGCATAATATTCACCGTTGAATTTCAGCACGTACGGGTCCGGATTGACACCGGGGTTCAAAGCGCTGTGCTGCTCCGCTGTGGAACGGACTGAAATATGTACCGGGTTTGCAAATGTTCTCATTTCTATAACCTCCAAGTCTCCCGCTGCATGATCGGCCGGACCACGAGGTATCCACCCTCGTATCTTCCGTCCGCTACAAGTATAGCGAGCGGCGCAGAGAGTCGGACAGCGCGCATCTTTGGAGATTATGGACGTATTTTTAGATCATCGGCGGCATTTATAGGCTAATGTCCAGTACTTACAAAAAAACGGCCTGTTGTCACAGGAAAAAACATGGTTTGCTGGAAGTAAATGCGCACATGCATTATGCGCATCATTATGAAGGAAGGGGTTGAATGAGGATGACGATGGGATACCGCGCTTGGAGGAAGCTGGTGAGCCGGGCGCTGGCCGCACTGCTGATCCTTGGCCTGATGCTTCCGGCGGGAGCAGCCGAGGCGGCAACACATCAAAACCAGTTTTACAACGTGATTATGCAGGATGGGGCCGACCCTTGGGTCTACCGTCACACGGACGGCTACTATTATTTTACGAAGACGACGGGGAACAACGTGACCATTTGGAAAAGCGCCACTTTGAGCGGCTTGGACGCCGCCCCATCGCGAGCCATCGAGACCGGCTGCTGCAACGTATGGGCGCCAGAAATCCACTATATTAATGGAGCCTGGTATATCTATTACGCCAAAGACGACGGTGACAATGTCAACCACCGGATGTACGTTATGGAGAATACGTCGCCGGATCCGATGCAGGGGAACTGGGTACACAAGGGCCAGATTACCGATCCGACCAATAAGTGGGCCATTGATGGTACCGTGCTGCAGGTCGGAGGTCAGCTCTATTTCATCTGGTCTGGCTGGGAAGGCGACGTGAATGTGCGGCAGAACCTGTACATCGCCGCCATGAGCAATCCGTGGACGATCAGTTCCAACCGGGTTGAGATTGCCCGGCCAACCTACAGCTGGGAAACGAATCACTCCCCTCATGTCAATGAAGGGCCTCAGGTGATTGTCCGAAACGGTGTGATCAGTCTTGTCTATTCCGCCAGCGGCAGCTGGACCAATGATTATTGTCTGGGCCTGATCACGGCCAGCACGAACAGCAATCTGTTGTCTGCGTCTTCCTGGACCAAACGCAGTCAGCCGATCTTCTCATCGGGAAATGGCATGTATGGCCCAGGACATCAATCCTTCACCGTATCGCCGGATGGCAAGGAGGACTGGATGATCTATCATGTCGCCAAGCATCACAATGCGGGCTGGAATCGGGAAATTCGCGCTCAGAAATTCACCTGGAATGCTGACAACACGCCGAATTTAGGCGTGCCGGTCCCGCCCAATACGCCGATACCGGTTCCATCGGGCGAGTCTCAGCGCGTTCGCTATGAAGCGGAGGAAGGCACATTCGGAGGTGCAGCCTATGCCTCCCCAGGTCCGGGCAGCTCCGGAGGCATGAAGGCCGGACATATCGATACCGCGGACAGTTTTGTCGAGTTTTCGGTATACGCAGCAGCGGCTGGTGATTACATCTTGTCCGCTCGCACGGCAAACGGAACGTCTGGCGGAGGCTGGTCCAATTTGAACATTACCATCAACGGCCGAACATCGCCGTTTCATGTCACGAACAAAGGATGGGATAACTGGGGATTGTCCACGATCCGCACCCATCTGAACGCAAGCTGGAATACCGTCCGCTTCACCAAAGGGAACGGCTATGCGGAAATCGACTTTTTTGATCTGACACCGGCGGAGCCTGCAGCATGGACCGGCTCCATCTACAAACTCATCAATCCAAACAGCGGCAAAGCGCTGGATGTCGCGGGAGGCGAGCGGGGCAACGGCACCAATGTGCAGATATGGGAGGATAATAACACCTCCGCCCAAGAATGGCGCGTGACCAGCCTTGGCGATGGCGCGTATACCCTGATCAATCCGAACAGCGGCCGGGCGCTGGATGTTGCCGGAACAGGCACGGCCGACGGCACCAATGTTCATATTTGGGATGACTTTGGCGGAAATCCGGCCCAGCGCTGGGCAATCATCCGCAGCAACAACGGCTACAAGCTCATCAACCCGAACAGCGGCAAGGCGCTTGACGTCGCCGGAGGCGGGACAGCAAACGGCACCAATGTGCAGATTTGGAGCGATTATGGCAATGCTGCGCAAACGTGGCAGCTGTACAGAAAATAACAATTCGTCATAGCATAAAAACAAGGGGATCACCCGTCACTGCAACATGACAGCGTGATCCCTATCTTATGTCGAAGTCAACGCAAAGCCGAGAGCCGCTTGTGGGTCAGTTCCTTTTTGCCCATGCCGCCCGGCTTTTTAAAATCCATCCGATACGTGCCTTCACCCGAGCCCCCCTTGGACTCCGGCTTAACCGCAAACAGACTCAACAGGCCGCCCAGCAGAGATACGCCCGCCAGCGTGCCGAACAACGCCCAGCGGTTGCCTCCCATCAGAAGGGACACGGCCGGCGGGCCGAGCGACACCCCGATGAAACGCATGCTGCTGTATAGCGACGTAATCGTGCCACGCTGCTCCTTCTCGATGCCTTCGGTAAGCAGCGTATCCATGCAGGGCAGCACCATCCCGATCCCGATGCTTCCGAAACTCATCAGGCCTAATACATATATGATTTGGCTCGTGAAGCCGACAGCGATCAATGAAACGGTTAACAAACTCATTCCGGCAAATCCGGTCCACTTCATGGCCGCCTTGTTTTTGCCCGTAAATTTGCCTGCAAGATACGAGGCAAGACATAAAAAAGCGAGGGGGATCGCAAGCACCAGACCTTTAATGACGCCGTGAAGATGATGCTTGCTTTCAAGCGTCTCTGACAAATAAAAAAGCAGACCAAACACGCCAAACATCGCGATGCCCCCGATCGCAAAAATGGCGTAAACCCATCTTCCCTTCTCCCGGAGCACTTTTTTTGTCGTTCTCAGAAATTCCCCAATCGACTGCTCGTTCTTCTCATTCTTAGGCACCTTGACCAGAAAGATCACAAGCACCAACGAAATGAGACTGATAATCGGAATAGCCACAAAAGGAAGAAACCAGATAAAACTCCCAAGCAGCGCGCCGAGAATCGGGCTTAGCACCTTCCCGAAGGTGTTGGAGGTCTCAATAATGCCGAGGCTCTTGGCCACTTTTTCCTCGTTGTCGAACATGTCGCCGACAAGCGGGATCACGATCGGGAAAGCGCCTGCCGCACCAATCCCTTGTAGAAACCTGCCCGCAAGGATGACCGTATAGGCTGTCCCGCCTTCCATCATCCATGCCGCAGCAGCTGACACCGCCCCGCCAGCCGCTGTAATAATCAAACTGGGAATGATGATCTTCTTGCGGCCAAACCGATCGGACAAGTAACCTGCGATCGGAATCAGCAGGATGGCAACGACAGCATAAACGGTGATGATCATGCTGACTCGAAAGGAGCCGATCCCAAGTGCCCTGGAGATTTGCGGCAAAACAGGTATAAGCATTGAATTGCCCAGGGTCATAATGAGAGGTATGGAAGCAAGGGCAACCAAGTCCCATTTCTTTTTTTCCATGAGAAGACCACCTTTATGTTTTCTGCATCCATATTGTAGGTTAAATGGCCTTTAATATGCATGCGTAAAGGTGGTCGTTTTTTCCCATATTAACGTTATGAGCCGAACTATACTTTAAAACCGGACATCAGCTGGCGAAGTCTGCCCGACATTTCGTTCAGTTCTTCTACCGACATCGAGATTTCCTCCATGGAGGCAAGCTGTTCTTCGGTTGCTGCGCTGACGCTTTGCGTGCCGCCTGCTGTCGTTTCCGTGACTTCCTGAATTCTGCGGATAGCTTGAACGAGTTCTTCCACGCCGTAATTCATTTCATCCGTTGCAGCCGTCACCCCGTAAATTTGTTCATTGAGCTGCACGATGGATTGCTCGATATCTTTGAACGCCCGCTCTGCTCCCTGGGCGACGCTCATGCCCTCGGTAACTTTGTGGGTTCCGTTCTCCATCACATTCGCAAGCTCATAAATGTCCTGCTGCAGCTCCTGTACGAATTGCTTGATTTCAATCGAGGAGTTGGAAGCCTGCTCAGCCAGCTTGCGTACTTCGGAAGCAACAACCGCAAAGCCCCGTCCGTGCTCGCCGGCACGCGCCGCCTCAATCGAGGCGTTCATGGCAAGCAGAGACGTCTGTTCGGCAATTTCAATGATGATCTGACCGATGGAGCTGATGTTTGTTGCCTTCTCACCGAGGGAGCGCACCGACTGCGCGGATTCATCCACACTGCTGCGAATGTCGTCCATCTGGTTCAAGGTTTGCAGGATAGCCTGCTCGCCGTCGGAAGCCAGCTGATTGGTCCTCGAAGCCAGGCTGGATACATCCTTGGCCGTTTCGGCGATATGCTTCATGCCTTCCGACATATCCGTCGCCGTTGTCGTTGTTTGCTCAGTATCGGCAAGCTGGTTCTCTACACCGGCCGCCAGTTCTTCCATAATGCCGGCCGTTTGCTGGGAAGCCTGCCGGATTTCGACCGTGCTCGATTTCAGTTGTGCCGCGGATTCGCCGACTTTTTCTGCCGTTTGCTGAACCTGCATGACAATATTTCTGAACCCTTCTACCAATTTATTATACGCATCCGCAATATCTCTAATCTCGTCCTTGGTTGTAATGTTCAATCTCGTTACCAAGTCGCCTCCGCCTTCAGCAATCTTCAACAATTGGTCCTTCATTGTATTCAGCGGCCGAATGGAACGAATCAGCAGGTAAGCCTGAACAATATAGTAGCCAACGGCAATCACCCCGAATAACAGCATCGCGCTTCGATTCCATGAGCTGCTGCTCATTGTTTGATTAATCCGCTCATTAAGCTCCTGATTCTTCTCTTCCGTAAAGTTCGCGATCAGGCTTGCAAATGCAGAGCGAATGCTTTGCTCCTGTTTATACGATTCCTCGTAAACCCGGAACGGAACCGCTTTGTAGAAGCCGGTGTCGTAACCAAGCTTATTCAATACGGTCATGACAGCCTGCTCATATTCTTCGAAACCGGACTCGATTTCGGACAGCATCTCCAAATCAGACTCTTCGCTCATAAGCTCTCTTGTGCTTGTCAGAAGACTGTTAATCTCACTTCGCTTGACGTTCAAATCTTCTGTATAAGCAAAATCCCCGGTCAACAAAAACCCGCGTTCATTATTAGCAATTCCTTCCAGATTCTTCTCAATCTGAGTCAGGTTATAAATAATCTGCTCGTCTACATCGATAATCTCATTAAAATTCTGTTCGGTTGAATAGGATGATACAAATGCGATGAAGACAATAACAGCCGTTGCAAGCGTTAATAAAGAAGACGAAATGACCATTTTTGTTCTTATTTTCATTCCAAAGCACCGACCTTCTCTTATTTGAAATAAAACCCCCTAGTATTTTTTCGGACGTTTGAATAGGAAAGTGAATAGATCGCTTTTGTGCGGAATCGCTTACATTTATATTTTTTTGTCCATTGGTCAAAATTTTTTCGTCAGCGGCGATTTCCCCATCAAAAAAGGCTGCAGAGATGACTCTCTTGGCAGCCTTTTTATGCAATTCATATTATGGATTCGGCAGAAACCGGCTCTTCTCTCCGATATGATACACATGCAGCACATGCATGGCCCGCGTACATGCGGTGTAAAACAGCTTTCGCTCGCTTTCCCGGCGATACACATCGGCAGAGCCGTTATAGATAATAACAGCATCAAACTCCACACCCTTGGCCAAATAAGCGGGAACGACAAGCGTCCCTTTCTCGAAAGAAGGCGTCGTTTTGGTGACGAGACGGGTCTGAAGCGTTGCCGACAGACGCTCATGGACCTGCCGGCTTTCTTCGGCCGTTTTGCAAATGACAGCCACATAATTGTAGCCCTGCTCATGCAGCTCGCGGAGATCGCGAATCACCGCCTCATCCAGCGACTTCTCGTCCGCCTGCTGGATGACCCGGGGCGCCTCGCCTGGCCGGTTAAATGGAACGATCCGCTCTCCGCCCGGTATCATTTGACGAGTAAACTCTACAATTTCATAGGTTGAGCGGTAGCTCCGCGTAAGCGATATGACCTCCGTATCCTCTGCCCCATACAGGCCCACGAGGTTCTCCAGGCTTCCAAGCACCTCGCCATGGGCGTAGATCGCCTGATTCAGATCGCCAAGAACCGTCATTTTAGCCCTTGGGAACAACCGCTTCAGAAACTCAAGCTGAAATGCGGAGTAATCCTGCACCTCATCCACAATGACATGACGGATGGCGGTGTTGGTTCTGAAGCCTTGAAGCAGCTCCTTCAAATACAGAAACGGCGTTGCGTCCTCATACAGCAATCTTTTATCCCGCAAAGCCTGCAAGGTCAGGCTGCAAATCTCCTCCCAATGCGCTGGGATGCTGTCCGCATCTATGGCTGCCTGCCGAAACAGCGCCTGATCGGTGAACAGTCTCCGGTACATGCCGGTAACATTGACATACCGCAGCCGCTTGATCCAGCGGCGAACCGGTTTCAGCCGATCGCTGACGACCATCCGTGCAAGCACGTCTTTCTCGACATCATGATCGTTAAAGGTCGTGTCTTTTTTGTTCTGTTTCCGGCGCATCGTTTGGAACGCCCGTTGATAGTCCTCGATATCCAGCAGCTGCATCTGTTCTTCAACCCACGGCTCCTTTTTCTCTGCCTGGGCGAAATCCGCAAGCCGCTTCAGCAGCCATTCACGCATCAAGTCAATGCGACCGGCCAGCTTCACAGCACGATCATAGCTGTAGAAATGGGCCGCCATCTCATCAGCGCTGACCACCACCTTGCCCTGGAACACAATCGGCTTGAACATCATGCCTTCCTTCTCCAGCATCTCTTTGTAGCGTCTGATCGTATCCAGGAAGGCGACCGAAGATTTGTAAGTAATGCTCTCGATGCGCGCCCGGTATTCCGGAGTATCCTCGCTGTTCAGCAGTGATTCGGTCTGTGTGAACACATCCTCCAGTTCAAACTCCTTGCCGAGACGGTGCTCCAGATAGGCCTGAAATGTCGTCTGCTGCATGTTGTCTTCCCCAAGCTCCGGCAGAACGGAAGATACATAGCTGTTAAACAGCGGATTCGGGGAAAACAGCAGCATCTGGTCGGCCCGCAACGAGCCGCGGTATTTGTAGAGCAGGTAGGCCACGCGCTGCAGCGCGGCGGAAGTCTTGCCGCTGCCTGCCGCCCCCTGTACGATCAGCATACGGGTCTTGTCATTGCGGATCACCGCGTTCTGTTCCTTCTGAATCGTGGCCACAATGCTCTTCATCCGATCATCCGCACTATGGCTGAGCACCTGCTGCAGCAGTTCGTCTCCAATGGTGACCCCGGTGTCGAACATCACCTGGATCTTGCCGTCATGAATGATGAACTGGCGCTTAAGCTCCATCTCCCCGCTGACTTCACCTGAAGGAGTTTCGTACTTGGCAGGACCGGGAGCCCCGTCATAGTACAGGCTGGATATGGGCGCACGCCAGTCATACACAAGGAAGCTCTCCATATCCTCATCCAAGAATGAACCGGTCCCCAAATAAATGGACTCTGTCTCAGACGATCCATGTTCTTTGAAATCAATTCTCCCGAAATAGGGGGACTCCACCAATTTTCTATATTTTTTGAGCAGCTTGCTGGATTGCAAATGCGCCCGTTCCCGGTCAGATAACACCTGCGACTGCTGCCTGAGGTTCGTGGAGGTTTCCCCCAGATCATCCGGGTTGCTGAAGTTCACCGTAACCTCATCCCAGAAATCCTTCCGCATATCGATAACATCGCCGCGTATTTGGCCCACATCGGCCTCCAGCTGCGCGATTTTATGTTTGATTTTACCTGTGACTTCGGTAACCCGCTGCTGTTCGTCTTTCCAATCTTGCTCACTGATCGCCATTTTTCCATCCCCCCATTTTACTGGTTGACAGCTCTGAACATCTCTGTTATAATAAAATTGATGTATTCTGTCTATTATATTTCTTTTGTTGAGAAACCAGTTTCCATTGTATCAGCCTATATTATATTTATCAATAGAGTATCCAGCCCCCCGGTATATAACCGGATTTTTTTATTTATACATCGTAACTAGCAAATCAGCAGCCGGCCCGAATACTTGGACCAGCTGCTGTTCTTATATGATCTTGAGCGCACCCTACCTTCCTAGCCAGGACAGATACGCATCATCTCCATCCTTCTCGCCCAGACGGTTGATTTGTTCCGCAACCCGGTTCAGACGATCGAGTTGATATCCGTAATCATACATAGCCGCTGCGACGACGGACAGGCGCAGTCCTCCGGATTCCGAGCCATGGACTTTCATGACCCGCTCCATAAACTCCTCGTTGCACGCGGACATACTATCCGCTTCATGCTCATTGGGCTTCAGCTTTCCTTCGAATTTCCACAAAATATGTTCATGGTATTTCATCAGCCGCTCCAGGTTCTGATCAAACTCGGCATCCACCTCTTCGGTGCGTTCTGCCTGGAAGTAGTGATTCTCCACGGCATCGAGCACCTCGTACCCTTTGCGCAGCGACTGCAGCAGCTGCTTGTAGACAACCAGCTGTCTGGCCTGGCTATATTTGGCCCGTTTCAGCTTCTTCTGCTCTTCCTCGAACAAATTATATTTGTCAGACAGCGATTTAATCGCGGCTTCAAGCGCCTTCTTTTCGGCACGATAGACGGAATCTTTCATCTCATGCGAAATGGCTGTGCGCAGAAGCAGCGACATTTTCTCAAAAACGCTGTGAATCCGCTCGAAATATTGCTCTTTAGGTTTGGGCGGGAACACAAGGATATTGATAAGAAAAGCAGATATGATACCGATAATCGTTAGTATGAAGCGGTTGAGCGCAAAATCCCACTGACCCGAAGCCTCCATTACGGAGATGACCGTCACCAGCGTCAGGCCGATCGTCTCTCCCATGTTCAGCTTCATACATATCATGATGACGACGATGCAGATCAGGCCGACAGCAATCGGCTGATTGGACAGAAAGTATCCGCCCAGCATCGCGAGAACGGCCCCCAGCGTGCTTGTCTGCAATTGATCAAGGAAATATCTCCATGACCGATAAATGGATGGCTGCATGGCGAATATGGCCGCAATCGCCGCCACAACAGGCGACTCGAACTCAAACAGCATCGTCAAATATAGCGCCAGCGTAACCGCCAGGCCGGTTTTGAACATCCTTGCACCAAATGCCACGAAAGAAGCCTCCCTTCCTGCATTCTATTACCCGCCGCTGCATTACGTTATGCAACAGGCGCTGTGATCATGAGGCACTATGAAGTTCGCCCGAACCTTCGCTCATAAAAAGCTACACACAAGGTTAGCCAAAAGGCAGCGGCGAAATACCCTCCAACAATGTCGCTCGGATAGTGAACCCCCAAATAGATCCGGCTCAGCCCAATCGCGGCCATCATCACAATCGCCGCAGCAAGCAGAATCAATTTCCCCGCGCGGCCCGGCATATATCTCCACAGCAAGTAAGCAAGAACACCGTAAAAGGAAACGGAAGACATCGCATGCCCGCTCGGATAGCTGTAGCCGGCCGCTTCCGCCAAACGGTATATCTCCGGCCGCTCCCGTTGAAACTGCCATTTAAGCAGGGAATTCAATATCGGAGAACCGGCCACTACCGCAAGCATAAGCAGCAATTCCGTCCGAAACCGGAGCCGAATATAGAACATGAAGGCCAGGATCAGACAGATGATAAACATCGGAATCACCGATCCGATATAAGATAAAACCTGTGCTGCCTGCGTGATCCGGGGGTGCTCGCCTGCTTGCACGGCATCGATAAGCGGCGGATCCAGCCAATCTGTGCGATGCTGCGCGACAAGCAGGGACATTATGATAAATCCGGCAAGGCTAACCGCTCCTAATATCCAACGAATACGCGGCCATCGCTCTGTATGTATCATTCTTATATCATTCAGACTCCTTCCAGCAACATTATCAGCATCATCTCCAACCGAAGATAGATATATTATCACATTTTGGCGGGAAGTCCCAAGTATATTCTGCTCAAATGAAGCGGGATTAGTCTGTTAAAGACGAGTTCTCGCCTTCCGATAAGTTATTTTACCGTATTTTTTCTTCAAAAAAAGCAGGGTTATCGGACTTAAATAGGGAACACATTACGTCGGGAATAGATCGCGTCAATCTGTCCATATTACACAGAAGGGAGGTACTTGGATGAGGACCATTGTCATCAGCGATATCCACGGGTGTTATGATGAATTTAACACCATGCTGGAGAAGGTCCGTTATCGCCCGGCTGAGGATCAATTGCTGCTGCTTGGCGATTATGTGGACCGGGGCATGAAAAGCAAGGATGTGGTCGACCAGGTCATCAAGCTGCATGAGCAGGCCGGGGCCGTCGTGCTGAAAGGCAATCATGATGATATGATGCTTAAGGCGCTGCTTGAAGAAAATGCGCGGTATCAGTATCACTGGCTGAGCAACGGCGGCAGCCAAACCTTGCTCAGCTATTGCAGCGAAGTCATTACAGGCGACATTATGGAGCCCGAAGTCTTTCAGGCGGCCAAAACATACATATTAGAGCATTACCGGCATCATCTCGATTTTCTCCAGTCCCTGCCCCTCTATCATGAGGGAGAGAAGCACATCTTTGTCCACGCTGGAACCAATCCGGCCTATGCGGACTGGAAGGAGCAACCCGGCGACGATTTCATGTGGATACGGGATGCGTTCTACAACCATCCGACCGGACTTGGCAAAACCGTTGTGTTCGGGCATACGCCGACGTTCCATTTGCATCACACCGGCGAAGTCTGGTTCAGCCCGCACGGGGACAAGATCGGCATCGACGGCGCCTGCGCTTATGGCCACCGTCTTCTCTGCCTGGAAATTGGGAACGATGATGAATATAAAACATACGCCGTACCGAATGCTGCAAATGAATGGCCGGAAGATTCCCCGCTGGAAATGGAATCGACCGAACCTTAGGGCTTAAGCGCCCATCGGGTTCGGCCGATGCGATGTTACCCAGACATATGTATCATGGAATCCTGTCAGATTCGTGCATGCCAGGTTATGGATGAGGCTCTGCCCGGACTGATCAATCAACCAGCGCCCAGATCGTTATGAAGCCGATCAGCGCAATCAGATAAATGACAACCAGCTTTACGATGTTGTTCTTGGTCTTCCGCTCATATTCCGGATTCGACTTTCTGTTTTCCTGGGACAGTCCGACAAGCATCGTAGCGATGCCGCCGATTAACGCCAAGGTAATGACCATTATGTACAAAAGCAATGCGCAATCCTCCTTATGAACAGGGACATGCCGGACAGCAGCACAGCGTTCTCCAGCAGCTCAATTACGTTTATTTCCATTATATGAGATGATTAGCGTCAAGTCCATGTCACTTTATTAACAATCATATCCGCATGTGCAGAAGCTTTGCTCCGCGGCAATTTTTATTTTTTATTAAGGTAAAAAGCGCGGCAATCTGGTACAGTTAAAAAGTGGAACAAGCCATAAATACATGCCTTTGAAGGGAGTCAACATTTACATGAAAGATCAAGATCTGCAATCAACGAATCCGGGTCCGCCGGAGGATGAGCAAGGAAAAACCAATGAGAATGAACGCGAGCTTCAACCTGAGCAGGTTGCTCCTTCTGATGATCATACAGAAATGACGGCATCAGAAGATCCGCATGCACCGGAGGAAGAGTCCGCGCTGGAAATACAACCTGAGGAGTACAACGCCAACGAAGACACAACCCAAGACGAGCAGTCATCGGACCCGGTCGGTGTCATGGTTGCCGACCAGCCAGCTGGCCAGACTGAGCAGGCTGCCAGCGGCGGGGGCGGCGGCAACAAGGGCTGGATGATCACTTCACTTGTGCTTGCTGCAGCGCTTATTGTCGTCCTGATCGTGCCGCCATTCGGTAAGAGCTCCAATAACGATGCGGTTGCGCGGGTCAACAATGTCGATATTACGAAAGACAGCCTGTATGAAGAGATGGTGAAGGCTGGCGGGCCGCAAACGCTGGACGGCCTGATTACAATGGAAGTGATCCGCCAGGCGATGGAGGAGCAATCCCTCACCGTGACGGAAGAAGATCTCAACAAAGAAATTGATGCCTTGAAGGCATCGTTCCCTTCCGAGGAAGATTTCAATACGGCGCTTGGACAAGCGGGCATGACCATCGATGATTTGAAGGAGCAGGCCACAACCCAGATTCAGCTGAAAAAGCTGCTTGGCGACAAGGTTCAGCCGACCGAGGAAGAAATTGAACAAACCTACGAGCAGAACAAGGACCGATACGCCACGCCGGAACAAGTCCGAGCTTCCCACATCCTGGTAGAGACGAAGGAAGAAGCTGAGGAAATCGAGAAGCAGCTGAAGGAAGGCGCCGATTTTGCCGAGATCGCTGCCGAGAAGAATGAGGACGCCACCAAGGATCGAGGCGGTGACCTGAACTTCTTTGGACGCGGAGAGATGGACCCGGCATTTGAAGAGGCTGCCTTCAAACTGGCGGTCGGCGAAATCAGCGGTCCGGTACAAAGCTCTTTCGGCTACCATATCATTAAAGTAACCGACAAGAAGGAAGCAACCAATCCGACGTTCGAGGAGAAGAAAGAAGAAATCCGCGAGGAGCTCATTAACCAGAAGGTTTACGAGCAGGCGAACGGCTTTGTCCAGGAACTGAAAAACCAAGCTACGATTACAAACACACTGGAGGACTAAGCAGCTCCGAACCTGTGTTTAGCATTGATTTTGTTGCCCTGTGCTTGATGCGCAGGGCAATTTATTTTAAGTTTACACAAAAATCCCTTTTCAACTCATTCCGGTTCATGTTAAAATGAAAGCGTTACCAATTAGTTGGACTTTGAAATAAGGGGGAAGCACAGAATGATGAAACACGCATCGCAAAGCCGAAACGTGTACGAGGACTTCGTTGTGGAGACGGACATTCTGTTCTTTAAAACCGGTTCACATGGTTTGGTCAGCTTTCACGGCAGAAACTACAATATTACAAAGAGAATGACTGCCGAACAACTTCGCGGCCTGCTCTCGGATAAAACCTTTTACCCTGTATACTCCAATTGCTATGTGAATGTGCGGAAGATCACCGCTTTGGAGCAAGGCGTTGCCTACTTTGGCGAGATGGCCCCATCGGCCAAGCGGCTTCGCATTCCTCGCTGGAAGCAGGAGGCGATCAAACGTCTGATGGGTTCGGTTGAGCAGTTCGCCACTTAACATGACATCAACTTATCGCTCCAAGACAAAAGAAAAGCAAACGCCCCGTTTAGCTCTCGTTAAGCGGGGCGTTTTGTCATTGGTCATTGATCATAGATGATTGGTTATTAGTGATTGGGTCATTATGATTGAAAGCACCAGCTCATATTCAAAAATGCCCGTTCATGGTAAGATCATCGGTAACAGAGTCAACCCGCACGAAAGGAGCGATCCCCATCGAATCGCTATTTGATCCGGACTACCCGCAGCGGTTTGCCGCCTTTGCGGCTGACCATTGGAGCGCGATTGCTGCACTATGCCTGTCGGCCCTTCTGCTATACTGGTTTCGCAACAGGCTGGCCGGCAGCGACCGTGCTCAAAGCATCGTCAAATGGACACTGCTGACCGCCTTGCTGCTTCCTGAAGCGGCGCTTCATATCTGGTATGGCGTCAAGGGCGTCTGGAATCCTGCTACTTCCCTGCCGCTGGAGTTGTGCAGCCTGACCCTGTTTTTGTCCGCGGCATTGCTGATCACAGGCGCTGATAAATTATATCCGCTTGTGTATTTTGCCGGTATCGGCGGGGCCATGCAGGCGATATTGACACCGAGCCTGGATTACCCGTTTCCGCATTTTCGCTTCTTTCACTTCTTCATTATCCACAGTGCGATCATCCTCACCGCGCTCTATATGACATGGGTGCGGAAATACAGGCCAACCTGGCGCTCCATCGGCTGGACGATGCTGTTCCTGAACGGTGCTGCGCTGGCAGTAGGACTGATCAACATGGCGCTCGGCTCCAATTATATGTTTCTTATGCGCAAGCCCGAGACGTCCTCTCTGCTGGACCTGCTGGGCCCGCATCCGTATTACATTCTCGCGGAGGAACTGATTGCACTGATGTTATTTGTGGTCATGTACGCGCTCTTCTTCGCGCTTCCTTCCCGAGTGGCCCGCTATCGGAAGCGCGCAGCTCCGAAAGCCGGCTCCTCCTCTTCCATCGATTAACGAATCAAAAAAACGCATCCGGCATCGGCAGGAGTGCCTGCAGACGGGATGCGTTTTTGGGTGGAACGGCTGCGGTCCATTTCCTTAGCAGAAATCAGCAGAAGGAATCAGCCGTTGTTTCTAACATACAATCGAGAGGTTTCCTCCCAGATCTCTCCCGGCTCCAGACCGAACAGTCCGATTTCGTCCGCCGGAAGCTTCACATTCGGCGCATTGACCAGGTTGATTTGCGGCTCTGGACAGAAGAACTTCCCGGCAGCGCCGTTGTTCCAGATCATCCATTGCTTGTAGGAAGCTCCTACATCATATACGAGCGTCTTGCCGATATTGGAATCGGTCAGCTCCATCCGGTTTCGGCCGTTCTGGGGAACTGCGGTATAATGGTTGTCCATCGACGTGAAGAACGGGCTGACCCCTTCCCCCTGCAGCTGCTTCTCTTCCCCAGTCAGCGGCTGATATTTGCCCGTCGGCAGCATCCGTCCATCCAGTTCCCAGCGCTCGCCGATCGTAAGTTTAACCTTGCAATCCGCCTCGGTGCTGCCCGGAGCAAACGGCGCATTGACCGCCGTATGGAACGCCAACAGACAAGGCATCGACTCACGGCCTTCATTGCGAATGAAGACGTGCTGGGACAATCCGTCCTCGCTCAAAGCGTAACGCAGACGGAAGGTGAACGTGTGCGGAAGCATGCGGTATACCGGATGATTCTCGTCAATCTTCACGGATACGGTTACATAGCTCTCGGAAGCGGTGCTGCCGAACTCTTCCACACGCCATGGAATCGTATGCAAGAAACCGTGCAGGTGGTTGCCTGTGGACTCCTCGTTGACCGGGAATTGATATGTTTTTCCGTTCCAAGGAAATTTGCCGTCCTCATAACGGTTTGGCGGAAACAGCACCGGGATGCCGTGCACGCCAGGGTTGGCCTTGAACTGCTCCATCTCCGATTCGGCTGGCTCGCGCAGAAAACGGTAACCGCTTTCGGTATCGCGAAATGCAATCAGATTGCCGCCGATTTCCGGCAGCACCACGGCTTCATATGGTCCAAACTGAAGCCATACTGCCTTCTCACCCTGATAGGTTCCTTCATATGCTTTATGACTCACGCTAGATCTCTCCTCTCAACTAAGAACGCTAATAGATTACCATAGAAAGCACGGTCATTCTATCCTTTTTGGCACACTTCGAGACAGTGGACCGCAGTTTATAACTGCGGCCTTGTCTGCGGCTGTGTTGCACGCTCGATCTCCTGCTCCAGCTCGGACGCATGCTGCTCTTTCTCCTGATCACTCCAGTTCAGTACGGACGCCATGTAATCAATGACCGGCTCCATCCATTTCTGAGTCCAGCTAATATCAAACAGCAGGGAACCGGTGCGCCGAATGAAAAAGTCGGTCGGCTTGCATGCCATTTCGTGCCGGATCGCATACACAAGCGGAACGAGCACAGCATCCGGAAGGGGGGTGGCTTTATGCGGCCCTTCGCCCATGCTCTGCTCCGCGAGCTCTTGGGCGAGCTCGTACAGGATAGGCGCATTGGAGCCGTAAGTCTGTACCCACTGTTCAGCCAGCTTGCGGTCAATTCCTTGAGCTGCCGCGATCTCGGTCTGTTCCCGGACATAGTCCGCGAACCCGGCTGAACCGCCGACGTGGCCGCCCGATATCGGCATATGCCTGGTCTGGCATTCGCCAAAGGCCGGGCCTCCCGCCTCCCGGATTTTGGCAGCCACCAGATTCACGACCGTATCGGCCATCTTGCGGTATCCGGTCAGCTTACCGCCGGCAATCGTAATCATCCCGCTCGGGGACTCCCAGATTTCATCCTTGCGTGAAATTTCCGACGGGCTCTTTCCTTCTTCCAGAATGAGCGGACGGACCCCGGCCCATCCGGATTCCACATCGGCAGCCGTCAGCTTCACTTCAGGGAACATATAGTGAATGGCTCGTAGAATATAGTCCCGATCCTCCTCATGGATGTGCGGGCTGGCAGGATCATCCTTATACACCGTGTCGGTTGTGCCAACATAGGTCTTGCCGCTCCGCGGAATGGCAAACACCATCCGACCATCCGGCGTGTCGAAATAAATCGCTTGTTTCAGCGGGAACTTCGACTGGTCGATGACAAGATGCACGCCCTTCGTCAGTTGAAGCTGCTTCCCCTTTCGCGATTGATCCATCTCCCGAATCTGATCAACCCAAGGCCCGGCCGCATTGACGACCTTCAGAGCGCTGACGTCGCGCGTCTGGCCGCTGATCATATCACGGACGGTAATTCCGGCAATTCGCCCGTTCGCATCGTAGTTCAGCCGCTCGGCCTTGGCATAATTCAGCAGCACCGCGCCTCGGGCCGCTGCCTCCTTCAGCACTTCCAGCGTCAACCGGGCGTCATCGGTCCGGTATTCTACATAATACCCAGCCCCGAGCAGACCGTCCGCTTTAAGCAGCGGCTCCCTGAGCAGCGTCTGCACCGGGGACAGCATCACCCGGCGCTCGCTCCGCTTGACACCCGCCAGGAAATCATAAACCATCAGCCCGATCGAAGTGCTGAATTTGCCGAAGGTGCCCCCCTTGTGAATCGGCAGCAGCATCCATTCCGGTATCGTCACGTGAGGGCCGTTCTCATATACAACCGCACGCTCTTTGCCAACCTCGGCGACCATCCCGACTTCAAGCTGTTTCAGATAGCGAAGCCCCCCATGCACCAGCTTCGTAGAACGGCTGCTGGTGCCAGCGGCATAATCCTGCATCTCAACCAGCAGCACTTTCATTCCGCGCGTGATCGCATCCAGCGCTATCCCGGCCCCTGTAATCCCGCCGCCAATAACGATAAGATCATAAGGATGTGCTCCCAGCCCTTCAAATATCGACTGTCGCTCCAAGCTTGAGAATGACAGTACTTCGTTCATATAAGAACTCCTCCCCAATCCAATCTCCGAAATCGATCTTAGATGCTGCTCTCTGCATTTCCCCTGTATCTGTTTCCTCAATTCCCGGCAAAACCCTGGCGAACAGACATCATCAGCCGATCACTGGAACGCCATCGCTGCATGGACGGCCTTTTTCCACCCGCCATACAGCCGCTCCCTGACCTCATCCTCCATCGCCGGGTCAAAGCGCTGCTCCAGGCTCCACTTGCTGCATATTTCGTCCTGACTCTTCCAGAAGCCGACGGCCAGGCCTCCGAGGTAAGCAGCGCCCAGCGCTGTCGTCTCGATAATGACCGGGCGCTCCACCGGCACATTCAGAATATCGCTTTGAAATTCCATCAGAAATGAGTTCGATACCGCGCCGCCGTCGACCCGCAGCGTTTCAATCTTATAGCCGGTGTCCTCCTCCATGACAGCCAGCACATCCCGCGTCTGATACGCCAGAGACTCCAGCGTTGCGCGCACAAAATGCTCCTTCGTTGTCCCGCGGGTCAGCCCGAACACGGCCCCTCGGACCTCGCTGTTCCAATAAGGGCTGCCGAGGCCGACAAACGCCGGGACTACATACACGCCCTCTGTTGAGTCGACCCTGCGCGCATATTGCTCGCTGTCCTTGGATTCACGGAACATGCGCAGGCCATCACGCAGCCATTGAACGGCTGAGCCCGCTACAAAAACACTGCCTTCCAGCGCATACTCCACCTTGCCGTTAACGCCCCAGGCGATGGTAGTGATCAGTCCGTGCTCCGATTTCACCGGCCGCTCGCCGGTGTGCATCAGCATGAAGCTGCCCGTGCCATAAGTGATCTTGACCATGCCTTCCTTGAAGCAGGTCTGGCCGAACAAAGCCGCCTGCTGATCGCCCGCCGCTCCGGCAATCGGAACCTCGCGTCCAAAGAAATGATACGCCGCCGTCAACGCGTAAATTTCCGACGAAGGCCGCACCTCCGGCAGCATGCAGGCTGGAATGTCCAGCAGCTCCAATAGCTCCTCATCCCATTTCAGCTCGTGAATGTTATACAGCATCGTGCGGGAGGCATTCGAATAATCGGTTACATGCGCTTTGCCACCGGACAGCTTCCAGATAAGCCAGGTGTCGATCGTCCCGAACAACAGCTCTCCGCGCTCTGCCCTTGCACGAACGCCCTCCACATGATCCAGAATCCACCTGATCTTCGTTCCCGAAAAATAGGGATCAATAAGCAGTCCCGTCTTCTCTCTGATCAGACTGTCATAGCCCGCCGAAGCCAGCTGCTCACAAATATCGGCTGTTTGCCGGGATTGCCACACAATGGCATGGTAGACTGGCTCTCCCGTTTCCTTATCCCAGACCACCGTAGTTTCCCGCTGGTTCGTAATTCCGATGCCGGCGATCTGGTCGGTCTTCACACCGGCCTCAGACAAGCAGGTGGCGATCACCGCAAGGATCGACCCCCAAATTTCATTCGCATTCTGCTCAACCCAGCCCGGCTGTGGAAAATATTGCGGAAACTCCTTCTGGGCGGCATGCACCATTTTCCCGTCACGGTCAAACAAAATGGCTCTGGAACTTGTCGTTCCCTGATCGAGCGCCATCATGTACTGCTCCATGTTTCGTCTCCCCTTTGCGGATGCATTTACCCAAAGATTACGATGCGGTGGAAACGTTGTCAAATCGGTCACAAACCGATGTTCGCATTCAGATCAGGATTCCATCAGTGAAAACCCGAACAAATCCTGCAGCAATACCGCTGCCGCGCCGATCAGCTTATCGTCCTCCCCAAGCGAGGTCATCCCGAACACCAGATCCTCCCTCAGGATCGGCATCGCATGCTTGTTGATATATAGGCGCACCTTCTCAAGCAATGCCTCGTTGTCCCTGCCCATTTCGCCGCCAAGGACCAGCGCTTCCGGGTTAAACATATTGATCAAATTCACGATTGCCGCCCCCAGATGGTCCGCGACTTCTTCATTAATATCTAGCGCCAGCCGATCCCCCCTGCGCAGCGCCTCCTTATACACCTCAGGCACGATGCGGGTATAATCGCCTCCCGTCAATTCGTTAATCTGTGTCGTACGCCCGGAGGTCAGTGCGGTCAGGATCCGGGAATAGACCGCCATCCAGCTGATATAGCTGTCCAGACAGCCGACGTTGCCGCATTCGCACCGTACCCCGCCCCGGTTCACGCTGGTGTGGCCAAACTCCCCGGCACCGCCATGCTTGCCGTGCAGCAGCGTTTCGTTAATAAGAATGCCGGAACCGAGACCGTCACCGATAGAAATGTAGATCAGATTCGCATAAGCATACTTGCCAAATTGCCGCTCGGCCAGCACGACGGAGTTCATGTCATTCTCAAGCCACACCTTCATTCCATATCGCGACTCCAGCATACGCTTGAGTGGGACGCGGTTCATGCCGAGCTTCGTATTATAAAGCACAATCCCTTCATCACTTCGCACAATGCCTGGAACCGTAACGGAAATGCCAATGCATGTGCTCTGAACGCCGTCCTCGGTCAGAAAACGATCCAGGTGCTCAACCAAAAACTCGGCCACCGCCTCCCCCTTGACGCCGGATATCGGGTATTCCGCCTTCGCAAGCACCCTGGCTTCCAAATTCATGCGCGCCAGCAGCATCCTGGAATTGGTAATAGCAACAGCGATCAAATGGTGATGATCCGGGTTGAATCGAAGCAGAATGGGCTTCCTCCCCCCGCTGGAGCTTCCCGGTCCTATCTCCGACACGTAGCCTTCCTTGATCAGTTCCTGTACGGCAGAAGCCACCGTGGAGGGACTGATCCCGTTCTGTTTGGCCAACGCAATGCGGGAGATGGGACCCTCTCTGCGAATATGGTTAAGCACCTTTGATCGGTTCAGCTCCTGAATGAGTCTATGATCGCCCTTTCTCATATTGGTCAAGCAAGTCCAACCTTTCTATTCCCTATGATACACAGCATATGTGTTCGGATATTAAAATCGATGCTAACAACACTATACCATGTTTTTCGACTTTTTCCATAACTCGAAATAAGAAGTTTAACAGAAACCTGTCTGTTAAGATCATATCGTTCAATCGAACCGTCCTCTCTATCGTTTCACTTGAAATATAGGCTCAAGAATTATATAATTTTCGCAAATGAGCGATATTGACTCGTTTTATCATGTTGTGATGATCGTTACTTTTTTCGAACATTGGAATAACTATGTGTCTAGGGGTCCCATTAGGCAGTAAAAAGGAGTGGTTCAACCATGTTACACGTACTGGTGATCGGTGCTGGCACAATGGGCAGTGTCCATGCCGAAGCTTACAAGAACATGCCCGGCGTTAAACTCGTTGGTATCGCTGATCTCCAAGCGGATAAAGCAGCGCTGCTCGCCGCACATTGCGAATGCAGAGCCTTCACGAGTTATGATCAGGCCCTTGGACAGCTTGGCAGCGAGCACATCGATGTCATTGACATCTGCTTGCCAACCCCGCTTCACAAGAGCTATGTCCTCCGAGCCGCCGATGATGGCAAGGATGTCATCTGTGAAAAGCCGCTCGCAGGCAGCCTGGCCGATGCCCGTCTGATGATCGACTACTGCAAGCAAAAAGGAGTGCGCCTTTTCGTCGGCCAGGTGCTGCGCTTCTTCCCGGAGTATCAAAACGCCAAGGCGCTTTTGGACAGAGGAGCGATCGGCAGTCCTGCTGTCATTCGCGCCGCGCGCGGCGGCAGCTATCCGGTCGGCTGGAACGACTGGTACAGCGATACGTCAGCCAGCGGGGGCGTCATTGTGGATGCGTTGATCCATGATTTTGATTATTTGCGTTGGTGCTTTGGCGAGGTGGAGCGCGTATTTGCCAAAAGTCTACACGGCCGTGTTCAAGCACAGCTCGATTACGCGCTGGTTACGCTCCGCTTCCAGAGCGGCGTTATCGCCCATATCGAAGGAACCTGGGCGCATGAAGGATTCTTCATGCAATTGGAAATGGCGGGAACGAGCGGAGTGATCGACTATGACAGCTCCAAGGATACACCGCTGATCATGCGGGATCGGGGGCAAAGACCCGGATCGCGCGCGGGGGTTCCTGTTCCGGAAAGTCCGCTTGAGCCTAGCCCGTATGCCCGGGAGCTTGCGCATTTTGTGTCGTGTATTCAGGACGGAAGCGAGCCGCTTGTTACAGCGGAGGATGCCTGGGAAGCCCTTCGTATCTCACTTGCCGCGCTGGAGTCGGCCCGCACCGGTCGTCCGGTTACGCTGAACGACGCCGCCCGGTCGACATCAGGTTAATAAGGAGGATATTGTAATGAAAATCGGAATCATCAGCTTCGCCCATATGCATGCTGCCGGCTATGCCTCCGCCCTGATGCAGATCGAGGGCGTCGAACTCGTCGGTATTGCCGATCCGGTTGCGGAGCGCGGCCAGAAGTACGCCGCACAGTTTGGAACATCGTATTTTCAAAGCTATGAAGATTTGTTAGCACAAGGCTTGGACGGTGTCGTCGTTACTTCTGAGAACGCTTATCATAAAGAGCATGTGCTTGCTGCCGCGAAAGCGGGTGTTCACGTGCTGTGCGAAAAGCCGCTCTCGACCAATGTCAAGGATGCTCAGGCGATGATTGAGGCTTGCCGCGCGCATGGCGTGCTGCTTCAGACCGCCTTTCCGGTTCGATTCAACTCATCGGTTCGGCGCGCCAAACAGCTGGTGGACGAAGGCAAGCTGGGACGCATCTTGGCCATGAAAGGCACGAACCGCGGGCGGAATCCGGGCGGATGGTTTGTCGAACCTTCCCTTTCCGGGGGCGGTGCCGTTATCGACCATACGGTGCATGTCGCGGACATTATGCGCTGGATGACCGGCGCCGAGGTGAAGGAAGTGTATGCCGAGGTCGATCATTTGATTGCCGAGACCCCGATTGACGATTGTGGCATGCTGAGTTTGGAGTTTGACAACGGCGTGTTCGCCACCCTGGATTGCAGCTGGTCCCGCAACAAAACGTATCCCGTCTGGGGCGATGTTACCCTGGAGATTATCGGGTCTGCCGGCACGTTGACGCTCAACGCGATCAATCAGAAGCTGAACGTGTACCGGGATGAGCAGGGTTACTCCCATCACTTCTGGGGCGATGATATGGATTTGGCGCTGGTGCGTGATTTTGTCTCTTCGATTGCATCCGGGGCGTCCGAAGCCTCTGTCACCGGAGAGGATGGCCTGCAAGCACTGGCTGTCGCCGTCGCCGCCTATCGCTCGGATGAGCGCAAAGATACCGTTTCGATGACGGACGTGCTGGCCTAACTTTCACTCTGAATCGATCCAGCCCACAGCCGGATTCACCAGAGGGCAGTGTATAACCGTGCGTAACAGATGGTTTCAGCAGGGATTCAATCACCAAAAAAGCGCCGTTTTCGGGCGCTTTTTTGGGTTGAGTCCTATCGAAGGCTGCTTGTTCCCACTCGCTGCTACAGCAGCACTACAGCCCGATTGAAATATATTTCGTTTCCAAATATTCCTCGATGCCGTACCGGCCGCCCTCGCGTCCAAGACCGCTTTCCTTGAACCCGCCAAAAGGGGCCTGCGCCGTCGAAGGCAGCGCGTCATTAACGCCCACGATCCCGTAATCCAGCGACTCAGCCAACCGGACTGCCTCGCACAAATGCTCGGTATACACATAGGCGGCCAGCCCATACGGGCTGTTATTGGCCCGCTCCACTGCCTCCTCGATCTTCCGGAAGCTGGAGATCGGTGCCAGCGGCCCGAAGGTTTCCTCGACCATGCATAGCATGTCATCAGTTGCATTCATGATCACTGTCGGTTCCATATAATGTCCCTGCAGTTCGCCCAGCACACGGCCCCCTGCCAGAATGACGCCTCCTTTGTCTACGGCATCCCGGATGTGGGCCGCTACCTTCTCCACCGCATCCCGATTGATCAGGGGACCGATATCAACGCCCTCTTCCAAACCGCTGCCAACCTTCAGCGCGCGGACCAATTCCGCGACTTTGCCGGCGAATGCTTCGGCAATCTCCTCCTGCACATATACCCGGTTGGCACACACGCAGGTTTGGCCCGCATTGCGGAATTTCGAAGCGATCAGTCCGGCAGCAGCCTTATCCAGGTCTGCTTTGGCCGTTACGATGAACGGCGCGTGTCCACCAAGCTCCAGTGATATTTTCTTGATATTGGCCGCCGCTCCCTCCATCAGCATTCTGCCCACTTCGGTTGAACCGGTAAATGACAGCTTTCTCACTCGGGAATCCTGCTGCCACACATCCACAATGTCCGCCGACGGCCCGGTTACGATATTGATGACACCTGCTGGAAAACCGGCCGCCTCCGCCAGCTCCACCAGCTTCAAAGCGGTGAACGGCGTCTCACCCGACGGCTTGATCACCACCGTACAGCCTGCAGCCAGCGCCGGGGCTACTTTGCGCGTAATCATCGACGCGGGAAAGTTCCATGGCGTAATGGCCGCAACAACCCCGACCGGCTGTTTGGTCACAATAATGCGCTTCCCGGAGGACGAGGCCGGAATCGTATCGCCATATACCCGTTTACCTTCCTCAGCATACCAGGATACAAAACTGTTCGCATACGCAATCTCCCCGGCTGCCTCCTTCAGAGGCTTGCCCTGCTCCAAAGTCATGATCCGGGCCAATGCCTCCGTATGCTCTTCAATCAGATCATGCCAGCGCCATAGCAGCTTGCCGCGCTCATCTGCCGTTGTGCCCGACCAGGAAGCCAGCGCCCTGGCAGCGGCGTCAACCGCCTGCTGTGCCTCCTTGCGGCCGGCCTTGGCTGACGTGCCAAGCACCTCACCGGTCGCCGGATTATAGACATCCGTCCCCTCAGGGGTCCCGATCCACTCTCCATCTATATAAATGTCATTCCGAAACATTGCAAATCCCTCCCATTAAAAATAAGGCTGCCTTCCATCTCTATATTATCACTTAACCTTCTGCCCAATTGCAAAACGGACAACGCTCTATCCTAACCAGTCAGGCAGTCAGGCTGGACTCAGACATCGCGCACCGCCTTAATCCTCATCTCTGATCATAAAAGAACCTCACCTCCCACGTCTGCGTGGAAGATGAGGTCCTTGGGGTAGTAGGTGATGAAAGGACAAGCTTGGATTATTCGATAGCCGCTTCTACTTCTTTCACCATTTCCGATACGGACAGCAAGCCGCCGCCGGAGAGGTACCAATAGTTAGGGTTCAAATAAACGATATGGCCTTCTTTATAAGCATTGGTTGTTTGGACAAGCTCGTTCTCTACCGTTTGCTGTGCGCTCGACTCGCCGCTTCCTGTTGTCACAACGGCACCGCGGTCAACAACAAACAAGTAGTCCGGATTTTGCTCTACAATGTACTCATTGGAAATGTCCTTGCCGTGCGTGCTTACTTCAATGCTGCTGTCAACGGCTTCAAAGCCGAATACATCGTGCAGAATACCGAAGCGGGAACCCGGGCCGTAAGCGCTGATTTTGCCTTCGTTCGCCAGAATGATCAATGCATTTTTGCCGGAAGCTGTCGCTTTTTCATTCAGAGCCTTAATGCTCTCCTCAATGTCGGCAAGCTTTTGCTCAACCTCGACATCTTTATCGAAGATTTGCCCCAGCGTATGCATGTTTTCTTTAAAAGAATCCATGTAACGACTTGTATCTACACCCAGATAAATGGTTGGGCCGATTTTTTGCAGCTCGTCATAAGCTTCCTGCTGTCTTCCGGAAATGATAATCAAATCCGGTTTGATGCTGTTGATTTTCTCGAAATCCGGCTCCTTCAGGCTGCCGACATTCTCGTACTTGGCATCCTCGAATTTGGACAGATACGGAGGAATGTTCGCCTGCGGCACACCGGCTACTTCAACGCCGAGCTCATCCAGGGAATCCAGAATCCCGAAATCAAACACAACGACCTTGGCCGGATTCTTTGTCACTTTGGTTTCACCAAGCTGATGTGTAATCGTCAATTCCTCAGCTACAGGAGCTTCGGGCTCGCCACCGCCGGCACCATTCGCTCCGCCTGCAGCGCTGGAAGCTCCTTGATCCTGACCGCATGCTGCGATTACGATAGTAAATACGGTTAGGGTTAATAGAATCAGCCATTTTTTCATATGTAACACTCCTCTAAATATTATATAATTTCTTCAATTTCTTACTATATATGGATTCCTAAGACGGCAGTAAGCCTGCCCTGATAAGCCAAGGCCACAAGGGCCTTGTGCTACAGATCGTAAAGGCTGAGCCTACTCATGAAACATCAGGCATAATACACGCATACACGGTTGTCATTGATTTCCTCAATCTTGATATCCATATCGTAGATGTCCCGCAGCACCTGACTTTGAATAATCGAGTCTGTCTTACCCTCGTTCTCAATCCGTCCATCCTTCAACGCCACGATGTAATCGGAGTAAAAGGAAGCAAAGTTAATGTCATGGATGACAATCACAATGGTTTTGTTCAGATCCGCAACAAGCTTTCGAAGGATCTTCATAATCTGGACCGAATGTTTCATATCCAGGTTATTCAGAGGCTCATCGAGCAGGATGTAATCGGTATCCTGGGCAATCGTCATCGCGATATACGCGCGCTGCAGCTGCCCGCCGCTCAGCTGGTGAAGATACCGGTGCTGCATTTCCTCCAGCCCCATATAGCCGATCGCTTCATCCACGAACTTCTCATCCTCTGCATTCAGCCTGCCTTGGGAATACGGAAAACGCCCGAAGGATACAAGCTCTCTCACAGTCAGCCGCAGACTGATGTGATTGGACTGCTTGAGGATGGAAATTTTCTTTGCCAGATCACCGCTCTTCCACTGGCTTACCTCTTTGCCATCAACCAGAATTTGTCCGGTGTCCTTGCCAGTCAATCTGCTGATCATGGACAGCAAGGTGCTTTTTCCGGCCCCGTTGGGACCGATGAACGAGGTAATTTGCCCTGTCGGGATCGTAATCGACACATTATCAACGACTTTTTTGCCGCCATAGACCTTCGATACATTCGTTACCTGGATCATGCTTTACTCTCCTTTAATAGCAGATAGATGAAATAAACACCGCCGATGAAATTGATGATGACACTTAGCGTCGTGGAGAAAGTGAATACCCGTTCTACCACGAGCTGCCCTCCGACAAGCGCGATCACGCTAATCAGAATGGAAGCGGTAATGAGATAGGAATGCCGGTAGGTCTTCATCCATTCATAGGCCACATTAACGACCAGAAGGCCCAGGAATGTAATCGGCCCTACCAGGGCGGTCGCTGCGGAGATCAATATTGCAACGACAATCAGCAGCCGCTTCACCGCATAATCATACGGAACCCCGAGATTGATCGCCTGCTCTCTTCCGAGTGAAATCACATTCAGATATTTGGCAAACCTTGCAAAGTACAGAAGTGCTGCAGCCATTACGATGCCGGCGATGAGCAGCAGCTCGGTCTTCACATTGTTGAAGCTGGCAAACATCTTGTCAGATACGAACTGGAACTCATTCGGATCGATGAGCACCTCCATGAAAGATGTCATACTGGAGAACAGCGTCCCGAAGATCATGCCGATCAAGAGCAGGAAGAATATCGATCTGCTGCCTTCCCTGCGGAACAACATTTTGTACAGTATCCCTGAGAAAATCACCATGAGACAGACATTTATCAGAAAGTTCGCATTCGCCCCCATCTGGTACAGGGTAAAGGAGCCAAATACGAAAATGACTGTGGTCTGAATGAGCATATACAGTGAATCCAGCCCCATAACGCTTGGCGTCAATATCCGATTGTTCGTTACGGTCTGGAACACCATCGTTGACAGCGCAATGGCTCCGCCGGTCATTACGATGGCCAGCACCTTCTTGACTCTTCGCGGAAACGCATAATCCCAGCTTCCATTAAGATCAATGAGCAGGAACAAAGCGATCAGAACGGTGGACACCGCAGCCAGGAGAATGATTTTGCCTTTAAGATTCATGTGCCCTTCTCCTCATCAGCAAATAGATAAATATACCGCTTCCGAGCACGCCTACAGTCAGACTGATCGGAATTTCATAAGGATAGATAATAATCCGTCCCAGAATGTCGCAAAACAGCACAAACCCTGCTCCCAGCAGCGCGGTGTGCGAGAGGCTCTTCTTCAGGTGATCCCCCTGATACAGGCTGACGATATTCGGAATAATGAGCCCGAGAAACGGAATCATCCCTACCGTCAGGACGACGGATGCCGTTACCATCGCCACGATCACAAGGCCGGTGTTCACAACACTTCGGTAATGGAGGCCCAGGTTCGTTGCAAACTCTTCCCCCATTCCGGCGACCGTGAACTTGTTGGCAAACAGATAAGCCAGAACGACAAGCGGTATGCTGATGTACATCAGCTCGTAGTTTCCTCTGAGAATCATGGAGAAGTCTCCTTGAAGCCAAGCGGACATGTTCTGAATCAGATCATATTTATAAGCGAAGAATGTCGCAATCGAACTGACGATGTTGCCAAACATCAATCCGACCAGCGGGATAAAGACCGCGTCCTTGAACTTGATCCGATCCAGTATCTTCATAAATATGAACGTACCGGCAAGAGCGAATACGAAGGCAACGAGCATTTTGACAAGCGGACCCGAAGTCGAGAAGACGAGCATTGCAACCAGAATTCCCAGTCTGGCCGAATCCATCGTTCCGGCTGTCGTTGGCGATACGAATTTGTTGCGGCTGAGCTGCTGCATAATCAAACCGCAGATGCTCATGCTTACACCGGCTAATAGCAGACTCACCAGCCTCGGTATTCGGCTCGCGACCATAATATGCTGCTGCTGCTCCGTCATACGGAACAGGTCAAGAGGGGTGATGTCCTTGACCCCGATGAACAAAGAGATCATGGACAGCACGATAACGATGGCGATCAAATATCGAATCTTCATGGCACTTTCCTTTTAATGCAGTGTATCAGCAGCACAAGCGATTTTGTATGCCGACCCAATTGATAGTGATTCTCATTTTCGCTATGTTTAGCATTATAGCATTCACTTAATTTGCCATCAAGTCTAAATGAGAATAAAAATCAATTAAAATTTGATTTTTGTCATTTTCGTGGATTTGGTTCACAAGACGTCTGAATGTTTAATTTTCTTCTTGACAGCGATGACGAATTTGTAATATTATCCTTACATAAATATTATTCCTTACCATTTGTAAGTAAGTAGGGAATAATGATTAACGAGGGATTTTTCCATTGGAATTCCCTCGTGCATATTCGCCTGATTACAGGGAAATCTTAAATCAGGTTTGTATCTGAGAAGCTTGGCCATTTTTGGTACAAAAACAACGATAGCAGGAGGTTTACCCATGTCCAAAGATTTTTCTACAGCCATTAAAGAGCGCCGTTCTTACTATGCCATCACGAAAGAATCTGTCATCTCTGACGAACGGATCCAAGAAATCGTGAATGAAGCCGTGAAATACACGCCGTCTTCCTTCAACTCCCAAAGCGCACGTGTCGTTGTCCTGCTTGGTGAACAGCATGATAAACTGTGGAATATTACAGAAGGAATTCTGAAAGAAGTGGTTGGCGATGGAGATGCTTTCAAATCCACTGCCGAGAAGATGGCTTCCTTCCGTGCAGGTTACGGTACGGTATTGTTCTTTGAAGACAATGATGTCGTTGCAGACCTGCAGAAAAACTTTGCACTGTATGCGGACAATTTTCCGGTATGGTCCAATCAATCCAACGGCATGCTGCAGTTAGTCGTTTGGACAGCCCTCGAGGCAGAAGGTCTTGGCGCTTCGCTCCAGCATTACAATCCACTGATCGACGACAAGGTCAAAGCCGAGTGGAGCATCCCGGACAGCTGGAAGCTGATCGCCCAGATGCCGTTTGGCAAACCGGCAGCCGAGCCTGGAGACAAAGAATTCGCTCCTATTGAAGATCGCGTAAAAGTATACAAATAAGGAATTCTGGAGTTGGTCATCAGCACGCGAGTGCCGTCAGGCCAGCTCTTTTATTAACAAAACTCTGCTTCCCCTCATCCATGAAATGATAAAGACCCGGCCTCACGGCCGGGTCTTTATCTCGTGTATCGCGCATTGCTAGGATGCCTTGCCCATGGTGGGATTAAACCCAAGCAACTGTGATGATAACAAGCAGGATGAAGAGGACCAGAACCACACCTGTAGAAGTTCCCCAGAAACCACCGTATGCTCCGCTCATGGCAATCCCTCCCGAAAAAATAAGGTTGCGTGATGTAATCACAATATTAATCTATTAGTGATGCAGCCACGCGGGAACGGCGATTGTCCTTCTTGTCCTCGGCCTATTCTTCGTATCCGACAAGAAGAAACCCGCCATAGGCATTCAGCGTATCGGCGCACAGATCCATCAGCTGAGCGGGCTCATCCTGATGATAGATCGCCTCCATCGCTTGCTCCAGCCGCTGCGAGAAGTCAGGATCGAAAGCGCTCAGCAGGCGAAACAGCGTCTTGCCTTCTCCTGTCCACTGATTATGAACGCGCAGGACAAACTCACTTAGCAGCGTTGTAATCTTTTGCACGGTGAACCATAGCTCCGCTCCCGGCCGCACACTTCTCAGATCGGCAATGTACTCTGTGAGCATGTAACGGTATGCGTCAATATCCGATGAAACCAGGGGGAACGGTCCGTAGCGAAGATCGCTCTGCGCCTCATGCAGAACCTCGTCGCCATCCGGTGTGCGGCGAATGACTTTGCCTTCGGCAATAATCCGCTGCAGGGTCGGGTTCCCCGCCATAATGCCCTGGTCAAAATAAGTACGATATACGTCTATAGGCAGCAGAAACAGCTCTACTACCCAGCCGCAAGCTTCTATGGTTCTCCGCTGGAGCTCTTCCCCGTCACGCTTGACAACGGCAATATCCAAATCGGAAAATTCGTTGAACTCGCCGCGTCCTGCGCTCCCGCCCAGCACAGCAAGCAAACAGTCCGGATACGAATCCTCAATAATTCGCTCCGCAGCCAGCATCGGCTCCATCCTCATCGTTACCTTCCCCCAATGCCTATTCCGGACACCGGAACAGCCCAGTTTCCCTTCCCGATAAAAAGGGCTCAAAATATTAAATTCAGCTTAAACGAAAGACGTACCTCCATCATATGGTAAATAAAACGAATGTGTTGGTGCTGATTATAGGGAGAAGGGATGCTTACAAACATGAACTACATTAATATGCTGTCAAAACTCGGTATGGGCAGCGCCCACCCCGGCGGATTTGAAGCGACGCTGCGGCTGCTGAAGAACTATCCGATTGAGCCGGGCAGCCGGATTCTTGAGGTTGGCTGCGGAACCGGACGAACCGCCTGCTATTTGTCCGAGCAGGGACATCATGTGACAGCCATTGACCTGAATGAGCACATGCTGAACAAAGCGCGGACCCGTGCCACAACGATGCAGGTTGAGGTCGAGTTTCTGCAAGCGGATGTCTGTGCCCTTCCGTTTCCGAATGCGCAGTTTGACATCATTATTGCAGAATCCGTGACCGTCTTCACCGATACAAGCCGTTCTCTTCCGGAATATAGCCGGGTTCTGGCTCCCGGCGGCAAGCTGTACGACCGCGAGCTCATTCTGGACAAAAACATGCCGGAGGCAAAGCTCTCGGAACTGCAAAACTTCTTCGGCATTCCGCGGCTGATGAAGCGGGAGGAATGGAAACAGGCCTTTCTTGAGAGCGGCTTTGGAAGCCAGGACATCCTTGAATATCATTACTTTACCGAGCAGCTGAAAGAGGATCAGACCCGCCACCTGGACGCACTGGAGCTGCGCGACGAAGGCGCTTTGCTTGACCTGTCACTGTGGGAAACCGTGTTTCAGCATGACCGGATGATTCTCGACAACAGCGATTACTTGGCATCCGCACTGTTCCTCGCTCAAAAAGCTGAACATGCAAGCTCATAGCCTCGACCACAGCTTCAATCCATATAACAAGGGCCCCCGTCGCCTTCGCACGAGTGGCCCTTGTCTTCGTCAATGTTTGATTTCATCATGATCTGTCCAGCCGTTCCGGAGCGGCTAAACCGGCTGTTTTCTTGCTACAAACGTAATCCACTGGCTTTGGAACAACACCTCGCGACCGGCCGTCTCCACCCTTAAACCGCATCTACTCTCGATTGCGGTGCCCCATCACAACGTTTGCATACCTTGACAGCCGTACCGTCAGTTTTCGTGCGGGGATAGAGAAGCTTCGTGCGAGTGCTGCCGCAGATTGGACAAGTGCCGCGTGCTCGGCTTGGCAGATGCCATAGTGATTTTCCTCTTTTTTGTTTGGCCATCGATCATTCCCCCATTCATCGCTTTCAGAACTGTACTATGACAGTGCTTAAATATATGAATGGGCTGATTAAATGATGACGTCCGATTCGGCTGCGAGAGTGCTCCCCGACATGCCATCATCAATAATCTCTAGTTTAGCATGCTCTTCCAGTGTTTGACGAACATTAGCGGTAGCAAGCTTAACTGTAACAACTCCTCCTGAAAGTGACTCCCCATACTCGCTCCCTACTCCCTCACCGGAAAAGCCATAACACTCATCAGCGCGTTCTCCGCCTGCGTGGAATCGAGCCGGCTGTACTGCACATATACAGGCACAGAGCTCCGCACCTCCATCGCATAGGGGACACCGGGAGGAATCCGTTCGCTGCCCGCAATTAATGAGCTCGTTCGAATATGGCGTGTTCTTCGCGCAGGCACGATGGCCTGCATATTCATCAGCGGCTCGCGGTCTTCGAAATAAGCATGAATCGTCACCTCCGCGTCCTGATCCGAGGTGTTCAGCACACAGACCGATTCATGGCTGACCAGTTCCCCGCAGCTTGACGGCGGAATGTATCCGTCCGGAATGATCCATAGCGTTTCAGCTTTCGACATCTAACATCGCTCCCTGCTCGATTGGATTCCCACTTACTTCAGATACATATGCAGCTGCTCAAGCTGCTGTTGCTTCAAACCCTGTGCAACCAATTCGGCCAGCCGGATCGCGCCCCATTCCTGAAAATGGGTATCATCACGTACCCCGTCTGGAAAACGAATAAATTCCCCCGGCGCCCCCCACATAAAAATTGATTTGGTCCCTTCCGGTCCCAGCCTGGCAAACAGCTCCGCACTCATGGCTGCCAGGTCAACCAGCGGCACCTGCTCCTCTTCCGCCAGCTGCCGCACAGCGGCGATATAATCGCCATGCGTATCAATCAGCGTACCCTCGCTGTCAAAATGCCGGCGATGCACAGGTGTAATGAGGACAGTCGTCGCCTTCCTCTCCCGACAAGCGTCGATGTAAACCTTCAAATGCTCCTTATACGTGGTGAACGGATCGGTATGCCGGGCCTCATCCAGCTTCTGATCGTTATGGCCGAACTGGATCAGCACATAATCATTCGGCTTCAGCCGTTTCACAATCCGGTCCAGCACCCCCTCTGTAATAAAACTGCGGGAACTGCGGCCGGACAGAGCGAAGTTGCGCACGACAAGATCAGGCTTGATATACAGGGGGAGCATCTGCCCCCACCCTGCGTATGGATACATCTCGGCTGGCTGATTCGTCACCGTCGAATCCCCCGCGATATAGATCGAGCTGGACGGAACGGACCTCACCTCCAGCGCAGCGATGCGCGGAGCCCGGCCGGAGAAGGTCAGAATGATGGTGCCATCCACAGCCTGCACAGCGAAGCTGTAACGCTCGAAATGCCCCGCCGGCGTATGCAGCCGGTGCAGCAGCAGCTGCCCTTCCTCGCCTCTTACACTTGTCTCCGTCTCGAATCTCGCATCACCAATCAGCAGATCAATTCTGTAATTGCCGTCAGGCACATCGATCCGAAACGATGCATTCACCGGTATCAGCGAGGTACAGCGCAGTCCGGTCTCCTCATCTCGCGAAATATTCGTTACGCTCCCCGCGTTCGTGAAGCCATAACCTGCCGCCTCCTCATACCTGGTGTCTGCACTTACCGGAATATAGCCTTCCGCAGCTGCTTTCACCGCTCCAAAATCAAATTGCCACACCTGCACTACAGGCTCCATGCGTATCCCTCCATAACGTCTAAGATCATTATGCCTGACCCCTCCTGTCCCATGTATAGCCTAAACCGATCACCTTGTTCAAAAAACCGACGAGATGATGTCAAGCACGGTCATGAGCGGCCAAACTTCCTTTCGCGGCACCTGGCGTCTCATCAATAACAGAAAATCCGTTCATACCGCGCTATATTGACAGCGTTTTCAAGTGAGTACATAATGTGTAAACAACATCGCATTCACCTTGCCGTCGTCTCATATTCCACTGCCACAAGGAGAGGTTGCCGTGCATCGATGGATCGCTCTCTACAAAAATATGAAAATCAAAAACAAGCTGTCGCTGCTCATCACCTTCATTGTTGTCATGGCGTTTACGTTTGCGGTCATCGTCCAGCAATATGCTTTCTCCATCTATGATGAACAGCTCTACCTCAAATCATCGCAGGTGCTCCACCTGTCTTCCTCCGCCATCGAGGCGGAGCTTGAACGCATCGAGCAAGTATCCTTCACCATCATGACCGATACCCAAATCCAGAGTCTGCTGCGCTCGATTTCCGGCAGTGAATCGGATTATGACAGGCTCATCCACAGCCAGCGGCTCGTGGACCTCCTGCTCAATTACGCCGGTTCCGAGCCGATGCTTCATTCCGTCCAGCTGATCGACAAGCAGGGTCACACGCATGATGCCGGCAATGTCATTCCGATCGATACCGCCAAAAAGCAGCATATCGTGCAGCTCGCCGGTGATGCTCAGGGCGCCCAGGCCTGGATCTACCCGGATGACCAGGATGCCGCCCTGGTGCTGGCCAGAGAGATTCGCTCCTACTCCGGCACCCTGTTCGATCTGAATTATCTTGGAACGCTTATTATCCGCATCAATATCGATAAAATTGTTAAAAAATCAGCCTCCGAAGACGGCGATCTGATTATGATTTCGGGCTCGGACGTTATTTTTCCTGCCGTTCCGCCACTTAACCCGGACGAAATTTTGCATTCGATAACATCCGATAACGGGTACTTCACGCAAGAGCTTGAAGGACAAGCCTTTTTTGTCGCTCACAGCCGATCCGGCAATACAGGCTGGACCTATATCAGCCTCACCCCGTTTAACAAAACGTTCAGCCAGGTCATCTTCATCAAGGAGCTGGTGATCATCGTATTTATCGTCATTTTTGCGGTGGCCATCCTGCTTGGCATCCGGTTCAGCCGCGGCCTTACCCGCCCGATTGAATATTTGATCGCACGGATGAAGCTCGCGGAGAAAGGCAATTTCGCACAGGCCGGTGTTCTTCCGCCCGATGCCGCTCCGGTCGGCATGGATGAGCTCGGACTGCTGCATCGCACGTTCCGCCTTATGATTGAGCGCATCAACGGGCTGATTACGGAAAACTACGCCAACCGGCTGCTGATCAAAGAGACGGAATTCAAGGCGCTGCAGGCCCAGATCAACCCGCATTTTCTGTATAACACGCTGGAGTCGATCAACTGGATTGCCAAAATGAATAAACAAACCCAAATCTCCGATATGGTCCAGGCGCTCGCCTTCCTTCTGCGTCATTCCGTCAGCCTGAAACAGCCGATGATCACGCTCGGGGAGGAGCTTGAAATCGTGAAGCATTATATCATTATTCAGAAATTCCGCTTCGAGGAGCGGCTTGAATTTTCAATGAATGTGGACACGCGATACGACCGTCGCACAATTCCGAAGCTCACGATCCAGCCGCTGCTGGAAAACGCCATACATTATGCCCTTGAGCCTGCCATGACCCCATGCCATATCTCGATCCACGCAGACGAGGACGAAGGGGCATTTCGCATCATCGTGGAGGATACCGGTCCCGGCATCCCTGCAAATATGCTGGAGCAGCTTCGCACAGGCGAAGCTGCAGCAACCGGCAACGGCATCGGATTGCTGAACATTGATGAGCGCATCAAGCTGGCCTATGGCGAGGACTATGGACTGCAGATCGATCCAGTGTCCGGGCGGGGCGCCCGCATCATCATTATACTCCCTAAGGAAACGGAGGAATGACGATTGTACAAAGTGCTTCTGGTCGATGATGAACGCATCATTCTGGATGGAATCTCCCGCATGGTGGACTGGGCGGCTTACCAAACCGTACTGATCGGCACCGCTCAGAACGGACTGGCGGCATACGACATCATCGTCAGCGAATCCCCGGATATCGTCATTTGCGATATTCGGATGCCGGGGCTGGACGGGCTGGAGCTCGTAGCCAAGGCGCATGCTACCCACCCCCACATTCAATTTGTCCTGCTGTCGGGATTCGGTGAATTTGAATATGCCAACCGGGCCATGCAGTATGGCGTCAAGCATTATCTGCTGAAGCCGACCGACGAGTCCAAGATCGGAGAAGCGCTGCAGGGAGTCATTGGAGAGCTGTCCCAGCGCAGGCGGACAGAATCTTTCATCCTCGATATGAAACGAAGGCTCCATAAAGTGCTCCCGCATGTAAAAGAACAGGTCCTCAAAGAGTTCGTGACCAACAAAACCTACGGACGCCATGATCTGGAGGAATACCGCGGCCTGTTCCAATACGATTTCGACCATCCTGTCAGACTGCTTCTGTTCCAGCCGGAGGGGGAAGCCGACTTCGAGCATCAGTTCGCCGTCAAGAACATTGCCGAGGATCTTCTCGACAGACCGCTGCTCAGCACAACCATCGGGCAGCATATCCTTGTTCTGACCGAAGATGCGGCGGAAGAGCCCCTGCATGACCGCATCCAGGATATCCGCTGCACCTTCCGTCAATATTACAAGCTGGACCTGACGATCGCGATCAGTGATCCGGGCCCTATCACTAGAGCGAGGAAGCTGTACCGCGACACCCTCCAGTGTCTGAACTACCGCTTCTATCTGGACGAGAGCGGCATCATTACGGCGAGGGACACGCTCGATACCGATCGCTCTGCCAGCTCGTTCAGTTTGGATGAGGAACGCTTGTGCATGCCCGTCCGATCCGGCCATCTGCAGGAGGCGCAGCAAGCGCTGGCCGATTTCATCCAGGAGCTCAAGGAAGCCCAGCTTGGCATTGAGCTGACCAAGTCCTATGCCATCCAGCAATACGTAGCGCTCATTCGGCTTGCCGACCCTGCTGAGATGAGCCAGAAGTATAAACGGATTTCCGAGCTCGCCGAAGGGAACACGCTTCAGGCCATTCAAGCGGTCCTCGATGACACCGTCAAGGAGATTGCCGGACGCAACTATGACAGGAATTCGTTCAAATATAATGCCATCGTCCGCAAGGTGCTCGATATTATCGAGGACCAGCTCGGCAACTCGGATCTGTCGCTAAATGTTGTGGCCCGCGAAATGCTATATATGAATCCCGACTATCTCGGCAAGCTGTTCAAGAAGGAAACCGGTGAGAAATTTTCCAACTATGTGATGAAACGCCGCATGGAGCAGGCCACGGTGCTGATGAAAGAGAACCCGGACATTAAAATATTTGAAATGGCAGAGCGGCTCGGCTTTGGCGACAATCCCCAGTACTTCAGCCAGGTGTTCAAGAAACAGATCGGCTGCACCCCTTCCGAATATATGAAAAAAGAGGTTTGAAATAAGGAGGAAATCTCTGCTTTTTAAACAAACAGCACGGTTTTTTTCCTTACCCTTTCCTCTTCGGCATTTAATAATTGGTAATGTAAGCACTATCAAAAAACTGTCGGTAACGTTCTAACAAGGGGAGGAAATGGAATGAAAAAAGTGCTCACCTGGATTGTGATGTTTTCTCTGATCGGAAGCCTGATCGGCTGTGCGGGTGGAGGAGCCGCCGAGCAGCCGGAAGCAACCGGCACCGATGCGGCGCCTGCCGCCGGCGCAGGAGATGCCAACACCCCCGTCAAGCTTCGCATCGCCTGGTGGGGTGGCCAATCTCGGCATGATTACACGCTAAAGGTCATTGAAATGTACGAGAAGCAGAATCCTCATGTCACGATTGAGCCTGAATACGCCCCGTTTGACGACTACTGGAAGAAGCTTGCACCGCAAGCGGTGGCCGGAGGGCTGCCGGACATTATTCAGATGGATATCTCCTATCTGAACCAATATGCGGGCCGCAACCAGTTAGCCGATCTGAAGCCCTTCATGGACAGCGGATCGCTGAATGTGGACGACATCAGCGAGAACGCCCTGAGCGGCGGCGAGGTAGACGGCAAGCTGGTCGCCATGAACCTCGGGGTTAATGCTCTTCAAACCACGTTTGACGTAGAGACGATGAAAGCAAACGGGATCGACATGCCGCCGATGGACTGGACCTGGGACGACATGGACAAATTAGGAGCCCAGGCCAAGGAGAAAGGCTATCAGATCGGCGGGTTTGCTTACCGCCATGACGTCTTCTTCCCTTACTATCTGAGAACGATTGGACAAAAAATGTACAGCGAAGACGGAAAGACAATCGGTTATCCTGATGATCAGGCCTTCATTGATTATTTCACAAGATATCAGCGCTGGTATGACAGCGGCTATATCCTTTCGCTCGATAAGGAAGCGCAGAAAAAAGGCGTAGCCGAGGAGGATGAAATCGTGCTCGGCAACTCCATCTCGGGTACCGGCTGGTCGAACCAGTTCCTTGCTGTAGCGAATCTGGTGCCTGACCGTCCGCTTGAGCTCCACCCGATGCCGGGTCCCGGCATCAAGGAAGGGCTGTTCCTCAAGCCTTCCATGTACTTCTCGGTGACGGAGTCCTCCAAGAACAAGGAGGAGGCTGCTAAATTCATCAGCTTCTTCGTCAACGACATCGAGGCCAACAAGCTGATTATGGGCGAGCGCGGCGTGCCGGTATCCTCCAAGGTCAAGGAAGAGCTGCTTCCGCTCCTGTCCGAGAATGAGGCCAAAATATTCGAGTATGTCACCTGGGCTGAAGAGAACAGCAGTCCGGGAGATCCGCCAAATCCGATCGGCGCCGTGGAAATCGAGAAGCTGCTGCGCGATTTAAGCGAGCGGATTCTGTTCAAGAAGATCTCTATCGAGGATGCGGCTGCCGAATTCCGCAGCGAGGCGAATGCTATCCTGGCAAGATCGCAGCAATAGCCATATACGTTTATCGTTGCTGAACAACTGGGCATTTCCTTGAGCTTGTTCCCAAGCCGCCGGGAATGCCCTCTTTCTTCGGCATAAGTGAGTGAGAGGCTGTCATACTTGAAACTGAGGGGTTGAAGCTTATGAAGAAGCTCAGGGAGAACGAGCACATCACCGGGTACGTATTCTCCGCTCCGTTTATACTCGGCTTTTTGATTTTTACACTGTATCCCATTCTTTCGTCACTGTACTACTCCTTCACCAACTACAACCTGATGGAAGCGCCGCGATGGCTCGGCCTCGCCAACTATGAACGGATGTTCATGGAAGATGCGAAGATCGCCAAGTCATTTCAGGTGACTTTCACTTATGTCTTCGCCAGCGTTCCGCTCCGGCTCATCTTCGCCCTGTTCGTTGCGATGATTCTCAACGCCTCCACCCGGGCGGTGGGCCTCTATCGCTCCGCCTTCTATCTTCCGTCCCTGATCGGGGGAAGCGTGGCGGTGGCGATTATGTGGCAGCAGATTTTTGGAGACAAGGGTCTGGTCAACTCGTTCCTGTCGCTGATCGGCATCCCATCCTCCACCTCTTGGATCGGCAATCCGAGCACGGCACTGTGGACGCTGGTCGCCCTGTCGATCTGGCAGTTCGGTTCCTCGATGATTATTTTTCTGGCCGGTCTGAAAAATATCCCCAGGGACTATTACGAGGCCGCCAGCGTGGACGGCGCCAATGCGGTTTCGCGGTTTTTCAAAATTACGATCCCGCTGCTGAGCCCGATCATTCTGTTTAACCTGACGCTGCAGACGATTTCGGCATTTCTGACCTTTACGCCAGCGTACATCATTTCCCGCGGGGAAGGCGGCCCGCTGGATCAGACCTTGCTGTACTCGCTGTATCTGTACCGCAAGGCGTTCTCGCACTTCGAGATGGGATATGCCTCCGCGATGGCATGGATCATGCTGCTGATTGTCGGGATTTTCACCGCACTGATCTTCAAATCCTCCACCGCCTGGGTTCATTACGAATCGAAAGGAGACTGACTGATGACCAAGTCCGGACGCTTCACGTACCACATATTGGTCGGATTGCTGGCCCTCGGCATGACCTACCCGATCCTGTGGCTGGTTGCCAGCTCCCTGAAGCCCAACAACGAAATTTTCGCCACGGCCTACAGCCTCATTCCAAGCCGGCTGGAGTTCGCAAACTATGTCACCGGTTGGCAGGGGTTTGCCGGCACGACGTTTGCTACCTTTTTCAAAAACTCGTTCATTATCGTGATCATCTCCACCATCGGTGCCGTGATCTCTTCCGCGCTCGTCGCTTACGGGCTGGCGAGAACCCGGTTCTTCGGCCAGAAATTCTGGTTCGCCTGCATGATGGTCACGATGATGCTGCCGCATGATGTCATTATCGTGCCGCAGTACGTCATGTTTGCCAAATTCGGCTGGCTGTCGACCTTTAAGCCGTTGATCGTTCCGCATTTCTTCGGAGCGCCGTTCTTTATCTTTCTCATGATGCAGTTTATTCGCACCATTCCGAGGGAGCTCGACGAAGCCGCCAAGATTGACGGGTGCAGCAAGTACGGCATCTTCTTCCGGATCGTCGTCCCGCTGATCGTACCGGCGCTGATCACCTGCTCGATCTTCTCCTTCTACTGGAGATGGGACGACTTCATCAATCCGCTGATCTATCTGAACAATCCGGAGAAATATCCGGTGTCGCTTGCGCTCAAGCTGTTCCTGGACGGCGAATCGCTGAACAACTGGGGCGGGATGTTTGCGATGGCGACGTTGTCGCTGCTGCCGGTTGTGATTGTGTTTTTTATCTTTCAAAAATATATCGTGGAAGGCATCAGCACCACCGGTTTGAAAGGATAATACTTGCTATGGCTACAATTCAGCTACAGTACACATGGAGTTCGTTATCATGAAAGGAGAATTTTCCATGCCCGCACTTGTATATGATGAAGATCGGATTCGTCAGACGATTCATCAGATTGTCGATCGGACGTTTCGGATGGATTTCAGTTGGGATTGGCCAGGGGGCGTCGCCTTCTACGGTGTCTGCCAAGCTTATGAGGCTACCGGCAATATGGAATATATGGAGAAGCTCAAAGCGTGGGTAGATGACAATATGGAGGACGGGTTGCCGAAGCTGTCGGTCAACGGCGTTTCTATTGGTCATTCGCTCTTGACGCTGTATGAGGTGTATGAGGATGCGCGCTATATCGAAACCGCGAAAGCGATGGCCGAGTATTTAAAGCATGACGCCGTCCGTTTCGGAAACGGAATTTTCCAGCATACCGTCAATTCGGAGACATACAACTTCCCGGAGCAGGCATGGGTGGATACGATGTTCATGGCCGGCTATTTCCTGCTCCGCATCGGCTCGCTGCTGAACGAGGAGGATTATTTGGAGGACGGCCTGCGCCAATACCATGGACATGAAGACTGTCTCCAGGATACGGTCACCAACCTGTACTATCACGGCTGGGACAATATAGCCGGCAATCACATGTCCGGCGTATTCTGGTGCCGCGGCAACGCCTGGGCGGCGGTCACGATGGCCCGGGCGCTGGAGCTGGTGCCGGTCACGCATCCTTCCTTCATGATTATCGAAGGATCGCTCCGGGACCAGCTAAGCGCCCTTGTCAGACTGCAGCATGAATCCGGGCTGTGGCACACCATTGTCAACGATCCGGACTCCCCGCTGGAAACATCGGGCTCGGCCGGCATCGCCACCGCCCTGCTTACGAAAGGGCGCATCTACCATAAATATACGCAAAGATCCATCGACGGCATCCTTGCCCGCATTACCGAGGATGGTGCGGTTACCGGCGTGTCGGCCGGAACGGCTGTTATGAAGGATGCCGAAGGATATAAAGGCGTTCCCGACAAACGGATACAAGGCTGGGGCCAGGGGCTTGCCCTCGCCTTCCTGTCGGAAGTGCTCAAGGTAAAGCAGAATCCTTACTAAAACTATAATCAGAGTTCAGGCATCGGCAGCAGGCGTGTTGCCTTGCCGCACCGGTACGATACATTCCTGATATGAAAAACAAGGGGCACCCTCTGCAAGTGCCCCTTGTCCCACGTTCTTTCGTTATATCTTCACTCTTCCTCTGTCTTCGTCTTCGGATGCGGCGTTCCATCCAGGCCATAGACCTCGTCGTAAGCATCAAAAATCGCTCTGGCAACCGGCGCCGCACTCTGGGAGCCGAAGCCGCCCTCCGGGATCACCACAGCCACCGCAAGCTTCGGGTTCTCTCGCGGCGCATAGGCGATGAAGATGCCGTTATCCTTGATGATGCCCTTGCTTGTTTCCTGCTCGGAGGTGCCGGTTTTGCGGGCAAAGTCATACGGGAAGCCCTCGAAGCCGGCAAGTCCCTGCGTGTTCATGCCGCGCTTGATGACCGCCCAGTGCTCCTTGGAGAACTCCACCTCATTCAGCACTTCACGTTCAAACATCTGGACCACATTCCCGTTCTGATCCGTAATTTTGCTGACCAGGTTCGGCTTGATCCGCTTGCCCTCATTCGCCAGCATCACCGTATACTGCGCCAGCTGAAGTGTGCTGTATCTGCCCTGCTGTCCGAAGGAAGCGTACACGAGCGAGGACAGATTGCTTCCGGTCGCGGCCGTCTTGTCATAGTTGATCACGCCATGATGCTCACCGGGAAGACCGCTTTCGGTCGATACCCCAAGTCCGAACTCCTTCATGTACTGATCCCAGACGCTGACACCCTTCTCGCCGCCATACTTGGCATACAGTTTCTTTCCGACCCAATCGATCATGAACGCGTTGGATGATTTCTCAATCGCTTCATGCGGCTTGATATATCCGAGTCTGTGCCCGCCGGAATTGCTGACATACGACTCGCTGCCTGCGCGGCCGAAATAAGCTCCCCCCTGATCCAAATAAGCATCATTCGGCCCGAAGAACCCTTCATTCAGCCCGATAAGTACGGAAAGCGGTTTGATCGTGGAGCCGAGCAGCAGAATTGAATCAAAGCCGCTGCCCGATCTGCCCGAGTTGTACGGCGAGATCGTTCCGTTGCCCATAGCGTTCACCGCAGACTCCGGAATCGGCCCGCCATTCACCCACACATTGGGATCGTAATCCTGTATGCTCGCCATCGCTACGACATTTCCCGTCTCGACCTCCATCGCCACAGCGTAGCCGTTCAGCGCATCACGATGGAGCTTGCCGGACACCGGATGGGTGTGAAGCCAGTCCAGCCGGTCCTTAATCGCCTTCTCGGCCGCAAGCTGAATGTCCCGGTGGATGGTGGTGTGGATATCGTATCCTTTTTGAGGCGGCACCATCACCGGATTTCCGTCAATCATATTACGGGGATTAATCGGAATGCTGATATACCCGCTCTTTCCTCGCAGCTCCTTCTGGAACATGCGCTCCAGACCGTCGTAACCGACATATTCCTTCTCCGAATAGATCAGTCCCGGGTCGCTTTCCTCCTTGTTAGCTGCATCCTGGGCTTCATATTCCTTCAGAGACTTGGCGCCCTCAAACCGCTTCAAATATCCGATCGTCTGCACGGCAACCGTATCGGGATCATAATGCCTGTCGCTTTCCTCCACGATTTGAATGCCGGGAAATTGACCTCGATGCTCCAGGAAGAACGCAATCTCCTCATGCGACAGATTCGACTTCACCAGCCTCGGCTCATAGCCAAGCTGCTTTCGGTATTCGAGATCAAGCGCAGTGATCACATCGTCCAGCGTCATGACCGGTGCCTCCGGATCACCGTATTGTTGAAAAGCCTCCGCCATCTCCCCGGCGATGCGGAGTATTTCCGGGCGATTCTCCATCCCGCTCTCGGTATTATTGCTGTAATCCTTCATCAATGTCATATACAGCGAACTTGACGAGGTCGAGTAGGCCAGCGGGGTCCCGGATGCATCCCAGATGCTGCCGCGCATCGGCTGAAGCGGAAAGGTGCGGACCTGTCCCCCGCCTTCCTGGGCCGCAATCTCCGGACCGTGCACGAATTGCAGCACAGCCAGCCGGATAATAATGGCGCTAAACAGTATAAAAGCTGTAAAAAAGAGCAGGTTCACCCTCGTTTTGAATCTTCGGTCATCCTGCTGTTCTTGTTCACGGATAGATGGTTTAAATGCCTTCACAACACATCAAGTCCTTCTCCTATGGATTACATTAATCAAACCAGACCGGCAGCTCAGGGTTCTTCGCATATTCAAACAACCGGGCAATCTGCGCCTTCGTGTTGCGTTCCTCCGACAAGGGCGGCAGTTCGTCCATCTTGAAAAATCCAACCTCCGACGTCTCTACGCCGGTCTTTGCACCGCCGCCAACGATGCTGCAATGAATAAACATTTTGTAAACATGATGCGGCGAAGGCGGATGTGCATGGAACTTCTTGTCCAGCACAGCGAGCAACCGGACAGCCTGAACTTCATATCCCGACTCCTCCCGGACCTCCTTCACAGCCACCTCAGCCGGAGACAGCCCGATATCCGCCCATCCTCCCGGCAGCGCCCAGGCACCGTCAGCCTTCTCCTTGACCAGCAATACGCTGTCCTCCTGAAAAATAACGCCCCGAATGTCCACCTTCGGCGTCGGATATCCGCGCTCATCTGCAAACAACTCCCGGATCTTATCGCTGCCCGCATCGGTATACTCCTGCATAATCGTTATGCTTAAATTCCGCAGCTGCTCAAACCGCTCCTCATCATATACATCCTTCGTATAGGCAAGTCCCGCTTGCGCAATCGCCTGCATTTCCTTCGCCCAATCCAGCCACTTTAATGACATGTTTCCACCTCCACCTTATATTCCATCATGCCAACAATAATAACATATATTGGATCAGGACAAGGTTACAGCTCATTAACCGGGTGCGAACGCACGGATAGCTGCCGCTAACCAGATGAGAACGCACGGATGACTGCCGCTACAGCTGCAGCAAATCCCGGATATCCTCTTCCGTCAATGTTGCCAGCCTATCCTCACCGGATTGAATCACCTCGTCAATGAGATGCTGCTTCCGCTGCTGCAGCTCCAGCATTTTGTCTTCGAGCGTGCCCCGGGCGACCATCCGTATGACCTGGACCGCCTTCGTCTGTCCGATCCGGTGGGCCCGGTCCATCGCTTGCTGCTCCACGGCCGGATTCCACCACAGATCATATAGAATAACAGTATCGGCGCCGGTCAGATTCAGCCCGGTTCCCCCAGCCTTCAGCGAGATGAGGAAGATGTCGCCCTCCCCTTCATTAAAGCGGGTGCTCAGCTTCATTCGCTCTGCCGCTTCGGTTTCGCCATCCAGATAGAAATATGGATATCTCCTGTCGCCAAGCTCCTGTCCGATCAGCTTCAGCATTTGCGTAAACTGCGAAAATACGAGCACTCTGCGGCCGGCGCTGCGGCACTCCTCCAGCGTTTCCATCAGCTGCTCAAGCTTCGCCGAGCCACCACGATATCCTTCCACGAACAAAGCCGGGTGGCAGCACAGCTGACGAAGCCGGGTCAGCCCGGCCAGAATTCGTATCCGGCTCTTGCCATAGCCGTCCGAATCCAGATGCTTCAATGTCTCCTGGCGCAGCCTGGCCAGATAAGCAGCATACAGCTTTTTCTGCTCCGGCATCAGCTCCGACGTCTGGGTCATTTCAATTTTGTCGGGAAGCTCTTTTAGCACATCGCTTTTGAGCCTGCGCAGCACAAACGGTCGCACACGTCTGGCCACTTCATCCGGCGAGAGCTCCTGAAACGCCTTCCTGCCGCCGAACAGCTCCGGAAACACCGCATCCATAATGGACCACAGCTCCTCCAGCCGATTCTCCATCGGCGTTCCGGTCAAGGCAAAGCGGTTACGGGCCTGGAGGGATTTGACGGCCTGGGCAGTTTGCGTCGTGTAATTTTTGAACGCCTGCGCTTCGTCCAGGATGAGGGTATGGAAGGAAAGTCCGGCATAGCGGGACAGATCCCTGCGCAGCAGCGGATACGAAGTAATCAGCACATCAGCCTTCATCGGCCCGCTCAAAGCGCTCCGCCGCTCCTTCAACGCGCCGTCGACCACAACCGCCCTCATATCCGGTGCGAACTTCTGAAACTCATGGAGCCAGTTATACAGCAAGGAAGACGGGGCTACGACTAACGCGGGCTGTCCGGATTCCCGAATGTCCGGCAACACCGATTGCAGATAGGCGATGCTCTGCAGCGTCTTGCCAAGCCCCATATCATCAGCCAGAATGCCGCCGAACCGATATGCAGCCAGCGTCTTCATCCATTGGAATCCGTATTGCTGATATTCGCGAAGCACACCCTCCAGCGCAGGCGGCAGCGCAAAGTCAAGATGGTCAGGATTCCGGATGTTCGCCAGCAGCTTGCGAAGCGATTTGCCAAGCTGTACGGACGAAGAACGATCCTGCATATCCATCAGCTGCATGCCGCGGACCGCAGGCAGCCGCAAGCGATCCCCCTGCACTTCAGCTCCCCATGCGCCAAGGCGGTTCATCGCATCGACCAATGCCTTGAATTCTCCGCCGGTCAGAGGCATGAAGGCGCCGCTTGGCATCCGGTAGTACCTCCGCTTCTCTTCCAGCGCCTTTATCACCTTGCGAATTTCCGATTCGGAGATGCCGTCCATTTCGAACCGCAGCTCCAGCCAGTCTGTTCGCTCATCCACATCAATACTCACCTTCGGCACAGCATGCTCCGGGAGGATCCGCTCCTTCACCGCCGAGGTGGCGTACACGACCAGCAGCCTTTCCAGCTGGGGCACAATTTCATACAGAAATTCAAACTCGCTGTCCTCGTCCTCCATGAAATATCCGCTCTCGGTCTGGGCGAAGCCCGCGCCCTCCATCAGCTCCAGAATCCGCTGCTCCCGCGCTCCGTCCCGAACAAGGATGGAGCCGGGATGCCGCTTCACTCGATGCCCATCCAGCGGATTAATGACGATGTGGCCGTATTGAAATTCAAGTCCGGCAAGGAGCTTGCCCCGGACTCTGTCCAGGTACAGTCTGGCAGACAGCTCCGTCTTGATCACCCGATCCGCAATCGCTTGTCCTACCTTCACCTGTCCGATTTTCATCAATCCCGGGATCACGTTCTCCATAAAAGGCTCGACCTGCTCAGGCGCAATAGAAAGCCGGCTTCCCTCCGCCGATTCAAGCATTGCCTTCAGCGCAGACAACCGGCGGCAGGATTCCGTTTCCATCGAAATCAGCTTGCCCCCGGACAGAGCCATGCCGTAGCTGTCCATGACAATCAGCCTGTCCAGCCCTTCCGCCCTTAAGGCATATCGCTCATCCCCTTCCTCGTCGAGCGCAAATCGGACCGGCAATGCCTCACTGCTGAACTGAAGCGGCTCGGAGAGAAGCCCATTGTCTGTGAATGACGCAGCGGGCACTTCTGCAAGCAGCGGTTGTATAAGCGGCCATGCCATCGGTGTGACAAGCAGCATTCGGTCAAGCCCGCTCGCTTTCTTGCGGGCCGCGGCCGAGCCGCGAATAACCTCCATCACCATGCTGTCATTGCGATGAATGCGGATCATTTCCCGAATCAGCTTGTCATCCTCCGCTTTGAAACTATGCTGTTCCGGATCATATGTAAAATGCCTTGTCACTTCATATGGCTCTCCCAGCTCCACACTGACCAGAAATTCGCGCAGCCGCTGCACCGTAAAGAGCCGCTTCAATCCGACGCGCATCTCCAGCCCCAGCATCGCCCGCTGGTCTTCCCCGTGAAATAACCTGCACACAAACTCGACCTCAATCACCTTGCGCATGTCAAAGCGGGTCGCCGCCGCTATACGCGGCCTGGCAGACGGACTGAACAGCTCCAGCATGCTGTCAGCAGCCGGATCATGACCACCGCTCATGTCCATCCTCCGTTCATTGATTCTTTTCTTCGACTCATTCGCTGCACCCACATGCCCTCTGTCCTTCCTTATGTCGTATCCAGATCACTATACCATCCCTCGAAGGCTTAACTGAAACCTGCACATGGGCTTGCCGCTCTATAGAATGCCAAGGCCGGGATTGCCGCCGCCATATCAAGTTCAACTCGATCCGCTTCAGGTCCCGCACCAGAACAGCCTAATTCGAAGTATCCTTCTTCGCCTTCCCGTGCTTGATCAGATTATCGTATTTCATGTTGTTCCCCTTCCACGAACTGGCGGAGATCAAGAAGCCATACAACAGAAATAGCACAAAATAGATATAATATCTGTCCATAAAATGTTCCGGTGAAAACCGCTCCCGATCCCAAAACCAGGTGACGGCTGCCCACACCACATAGATGAGAAGCCCCCGGAGCAGCCCTCTTGTCACAATATATCTTGCCTTGCCCTTGCTTCGTATTCGTGGCCATGTTTCCAGCCATTTCTCCTCGTTTCGCATCAGCATCGCGGTTTCCTCTTCTCTTCGTTATCCTATAAAAATTATACCTTCTGGTAAATTTTTGACAAGCAGCAGCACTCCTATATGTAATAGGGGGGAGCGCCCTCGCCTAGCTGAAAACATCAGCCAGTGAAGCCGCCCCCCTCCCGCCTCGGTTCCACTAGGCGGTAAAAAAAACACCCAGTTCCCGCCGCTTTCCTGTCCCTTCCGTGACCGCCAGCTTTTCATATCGGTTAAAATGCGTTCCGTTCAGCAGCACCGATCTCTCCATGTCGGGCGCTCCGCCGGATTCCCAAAACAACAAGCCATGCACCGTTTGGTTGATTTGACGCAGGAAGGCTTCCCGGACATGGTCGATGTTCATGATGTGGTAGAACACAGTCAGCAGCAGCCCGATGTCATAGCTCTCCGGCAGATGGGCCGATTCAAACCGCTCCAGCCGCAGATCAAACGGGACCCGCTCCAGCTTATTGAGCGCTTGGGCCAGCTCATAATGTTCCGGCATCGGATCGATTCCGGTTACCATCGCGCCTTCCCTGCTGAAGTAACGGGCATAGTAGCCGATGTTGCAGCCGATATCAATCACCCTTTTTCCGGGCAAGGGCAGCGTTTGCAAGCAATCCAGTATTTTATCCAATCTTGTCGGATACTTAGAATCACGCTCGCTGCGCATGTTCATATAAGACGGATGCAGGATCGGCGTATAGATCAGGCTCCGATGATATCGTTTGAACACCTCGGCGACGGCCCCAAGCTCGCGTTCATTCATCCAGTCCGCATAATCTTCGCGGGTCATTCGGACCGGAATATGGCGAATGCCGTGGCAATACAGAAAAACGATCCGATGATGTCCGTCCGCAATGTTGAAATAACCGCGATCCCGGTTATATCTTACGAGCGCAGGGAATTGTTCGAATCGGGCCGGAGAGTCCTTCAGCATGGCCAGCATATGATCGTATACCGCTCGCCGCTCCTGAAGAAGCGCTGCATCCGTCAGCGGCGGCTGAAGCTGCCGGGTCGTATGAATCATGCGATACCATTCCAGATACAGTGCCGGGCTCTGCTCCTGACCCATGAAATAGCGGAACAGCTGAATATGCGGGGTCAAGCGGGCGATGGACCGGCTGGCATATCGCTTGTGGTAGTCATACCAGGCTTCCGTGAAATGGTCAATGACCGAGCGTCTCTCCTCCGGTATAAATTCAGTAAACAGCAGCTCCACAGGTACCCTCGTATGGATGTAAGCAGCGTTCATTGGGCTCAGCACCTCCCCATTTTTTCGGATCAACCGGTCTTCATGGATGCAGCAAACAGATACGTTGAGAAATCGCGCTGGATATAATCCTTGAAATGCTGCTTCGCAGCTACCGGATACTGATCCAGCTCCTCGCGCGTCCAGGTGCTGCGATGGGTCTCATACGCATTGCCATACGTTGTGCCCTGCGGCCAATTCGTGCCGATCGGCACGTTCAGCATCACATAACGCGATTTTCCGATACACGCCTGCAGCAGGGGAACGGCCGCTTCCTTAGTAAAATGCTCCAGCACATCCCCGAGGATAATCATATCGAACTGTCCGGGCTGTACAGCGGTATGAATGAATGCAGCCGCCTCGGCAATATGAATCTGATTGTAAAAGTAAGCATGATAGGCGTCGATATTCCTCGGAAACACTTCAATCCCTTCAATCCTGGTCGTCCACTGCTCGCGGAATACACGCCCTTCCCATACGTCCAGAAACTCGCGGCACAGCACGCCCCAGCGGCCGAAGCCGACGCCGACGTCCAGCACCGATTTCGGTGCGGTTTGACGGAGCAGCTCCACGCAGAACGATATATTTTGCCAATTCGATGTTCCCATCCCTACCCCAGCCTTTCCCCACATATTCAGTCACATATGCTTCAAGTGATTAATAATTCTATAATCGGGAATAAAATAACCCTTCGGCAAATTCGCCTTCACTCGCTCCCATATCGCCTTGTCAACGAGCAGAAAGGGATGTGATGCCGGAGCCAGAAAAAGATCATTATACTGATCGCCGCTTACCAGCTCTGTACCCATACGACTCCCTCCCCATACAACGTTAGGCTTGCTTTCGCTTGAGCTCCCGGCGGTAGACCTGAAGCAAGCGTTTGATCATCGTCTCCAGATCCCGATGGACGAGCGCCCATTTCCTGGCCCGTTTCCCCAGCCGATTCCGATACGTTTCATCTGCAAGCAGCAGCGCCAGTGACTCGGCAAGCTTACCTGCATCCCCTGCCGGAAACAGCAGCCCGTTATCCTCATGCCTCACCGCTTCCTTCAGCCCCCCGGCATCGGAGGAGACAATCGGCAGCCCGGCCAGCTGCGCTTCCATGACGGAATAGGACAAGGTCTCCATCATGCTTGGCATAACAAATATGTCTGCCAGTGTCAGCAAACTCGGGACATCCTCCCTCGTCCCCCAGAAATGAACGGAGGACTGAATCCCCAGCTTGTGAACGAGCTGCTCATACTCCGGCCGCTTGTCTCCATCGCCAACGAGCCAGCATTCCCAATCCTGCCGCTGCTTGTGCAGTTGTCCGAGCGCTTCAATCAGCACATGAATCCCCTTTTCCGGACTGAGCCGCGACGTGCTGATCAGAACCTTGCGGTCTGTCGGCCGCTGCAGCCTATGCTCGGCGTTCAGCCTGTGCTCAAAAGCGGGAATATCCATCGCATACGGAATGAGACTGATGCCGTTGCCCGGGATATCAAACTGTTGGACCATCACGTCCCGCAGCCAGCGTGAGGCCAGCAGCACATGGTCACTGGCGTTGCCACCGATATATTCAATCGTTTTGTAATACTTCCATACGAGGGAATTCAGCGGGTCGGCATACTTCGGATCCGCCTGCAGCACATCCCGAATCGTGAGGGCAACCGATGCATGGATGCTTGTCACGAGCGGCGTCTGCGCCGGCTTGACGCGGCTTACGGCCGAAGCAGCCAGCACGTCCTGGGCATGTATGATGTCGTACTGCTCCAGTCCGAGATAGGATAAAGACAGCTCCAGCGTCAGACGCTCCACTTCCGCATCTCTGACCCAAGGATCGGAGGTGATCGGCGAAGCGCTCGCAGGGTTCAGCTTGTGCTGCAGCATCGGTCTGAAATGACTTTTGAGCACCTTCCGGTGTTCACCGCCCCCGTATACATAAAAGCCATCAATTCCGTCCCCGATCATGTCCACTTCGTGTCCGTCAGCCTCCAGCCCTTGCTTGACCTGCTGCATATATTTCCATACGCCACCGACATACGGGATTAAAAAAATGGTGACCAGCAACACCTTCAACGGGTTTCCCCCTTCCTCGTTAGCCGAAACTACGCGCCCTAGAACGTCAGGCAGACAACGTCGACCGGAAGTCGGCAATCGGCTCGCCAATCGGGCTGTTGGCAAACTCCTCGCTCGTGAAATAAATCAATTGCCCGACATCCCAACGAAAATATGAGAACAGCGACGGCACTTCCAGTTTTCTCAGCTTGCGCTGTTCACCATAATATATAAATCCGTCCGGCCCGGAATACAGCCTGCCGTCGATTGCAGGATGAGACATGAAGAACGAATCATCAATGAGCTCTCCGATTGGCAAAGAGGCAATAAGCGAATCCGGCAAATTGACAAGCTGATGGGCCTGGTAACATAGCCTGCGAAACATGCCGCTGGTCGCAATCGGAAACAGCCGCCCTCCCATCCACACATAAACCGCCGAATCACCGCCTCTCACCAGCAGGGTGGAGGGACTATGTCTGACATAATCCCCGCACCGCCTAATCATCTCTCCGTTGACCATTCCGTTCAGAAAGCCATCCTCGATCCTAATCATGTGCTTGAGGCTGAGCTTGTAATGATAGAGCGACTCCGGGTCGGCGATCGGGCGCTTGGTTCCCCGCTCTATTAAATAGACGGAAGAATCGCTTCCCCGAACCAGAATTCCGTCTGGCAATGCGGAGCTCATGTTGACCTTGGTCATAATCTCCCCGCCTTTCCAACTAACCTAGTCCCAGTATATTCGTTGCCGGCACAGGGGGACACGTCAGGTAACTATATCGATGGCCCCTTTGGAGAATCAACGCAGCTGCCTTTCCGGTCGGCATAGTAAAGAAGCCCTTCTCCGGTTCAACCGGAGAAGGGCTTCTAATGTCTATGATCCTATTTGACAGTCACCGTAATCGTCACTGTTTTGGTATCGAATTTTGCTTTAATTCTGGCTGTGCCTTTGCCAACAACTTCAATCTTTCCGTTCGTTACCTTCGCAACGCTTGCCTTGCTCGTCGTCCACTCCGCACTGCTCGTTACATTCGTCTGCAGACCGGTATCATAGAGCGCAGTCAGCGTAACGGTTTTAATATCGCCTGGCTTCAAGCTCAGCTTCTTCTCGCTAGCGGTCAGCTTGCTCAGCTTCGGCACCACCTTGACATCCACCTTCAGCTCTTTGCCCTGATAGGAGCCCGTCAGCGTCGCTGTTCCTTCGCCCACAGCCCTGACAGACGATCTTGACACTGTTGCAACCGAAGTATCTGACGATACCCAGTTCATCTTCGTGGACAGGGTAACGGTGCTGCCATTGCTGTAATAGCCTGTTACCTTGATCGATTTGGATTTCTTGATGTTCAGCTCAATGTTCTGAGGCTCCACTACGAATTTGACGACTTCCTGCTCCACCGAGACAGGAATTTTCAACGACTCGTTCAGGTACTCCCCACGCAGGGTAGCCGATCCCTTCACCAGACCTTTGATCGTGTTGTCCTTAATGACTGCCTGGGAGCCGGACAAGGACCATTTCACCAGCGAGGTCACATCCTTCTCCTCGCCGTCTTCAAATACAGCGGTGACGCTTGGCAGCTCGGTTGTTTTGCCGATAACCAGCTGATAGGATTCAACTTCCGGCAGCAGAACGAGTACCTTTTCGCTTACCGTTACGCGAATATTCGCCACTTCCCGTGTTCCGATCTTCCCGGTAATAACAGCTTCCCCGGATTCGAGCCCTTTGATCTTGCCGTCCTCAGTCGAAACAATCGTATCGTCGCTGGAGGTCCATGTGACCGACTTGGTGAAATCCTGCTTCTCTTCGCTCAGCAAAGTGCCTGTTACTTTCGGATAAGACTGGGACTGGGACTTCAGCAGCTCAAGCTCTGTCTCCTCCGTTTCGAAGCTGGTCACGGTAGGAAGCACCGTAACCGTAAATTCACGGCTGATTCCCATGTAGCTGACCTTGACCGTGGACGTTCCTGTGCCTCTAGCTGTCACGACACCGTTATTGACCGTAACCGCAAGCGGATTGGAAGACGTCCACTCGCCATTGACCTCGATCGATTGTGTCGCTGCGTTTCTCACTTTCGTCTTGATCGCAACCGACTCATTCATGAACAGAATCGGGTTCTTGATGAAGTCGGTCTGATCCAGAATAATCGCTTCGTACGGATTGCGAACATATACGTCAATTTGGGCATGGCTGCCCAAATGGCTTACGCTGATCGTTGCTTTTCCTAGAGCCACCGGCTTCAGTTTGTTGCCGTCCTCAATGACCGCAACCGAGCTGTTCGACGATACGAGCTTAACCTCATCCGTCACATCCGTTCCCAGCCCGCTGTCCGCTTCAGATTGCTTCGCATACACCTTCAGCTCCACCGGCGCATCGCCAACCAGAAGCTCCTGGTCATCTCCAGGGATGATCGCAAGCTTCTTGAACGGAGCAACAACCTTAACGGTAACAGAAGCGCTGAGCCCTTTGTACTCTGCTTTAATCGTTGCTGTACCCAGACCTTCCAGCGTCAGGCTTCCTTTGTCAACCTTGACAACGCTGCTGTCCGAGCTTGTCCATCTTGCTTCGCTGGTCACATCATTCGTGCCGTCCGCCAGCGCTTTGACAGACAAGCCTTCGGTTCCCAGCTTGTATTCCACTTTATCCGGCAGGTCCAGCTTCAGCTCGTCATACAGGTAGCTGACATTAACGTCAATGGTGCTGACAGCGCCCTTGTATCTTGCTGTAATCGTGGCCGTACCTTTGTTCAGCGGGGTCAACAAACCGCTTTCCACCCGGACGATGCTCGTATTGGACGACGTCCAGGTCGAGTCATTGGTCACATCCTTCTTGGTGGCGGAGCCTTCGATGTTGGCCAATACGCGCAACTGCTTTGTGTTCTCGTTTACTATGAGTTGAATCGTGCTTTCTTTCGTGTCAAATTCGATGGAAGTTACATCGCCGGCAGCGGCGAATACGCTGGTAGGGAATACCATCGCCAACATCATCACAACGATGAGGAACAACTTCGTTGTCTTTCTGTTTACGCTCATGTATTTCTCTCCTTTGTACTACGGTCTCAGTCGTTTTTTTACAGTCTTGATGTTTATATCGGCACATGGCTGCCAATTCGTTAACGATCTCTCTAAATTGAGTACAAAGTAGGATAATATTTCTAGCACGCCAAGGTTGAACCATCCGTAGATTAAAGAATGCCTCAACAACTGCCATCTGAGTGGCTGAAACCTAAGAAACCCGTTTACCGATAACGGGAACGAGTCTCGTGGATCATGCAATATTAAAGCTCCTATGCCTCCTGATCATAGAAGATCATATGGTCCTTCTCGGCACGATAATAGGCCATCCGATCGGCCAAGGTTCCTGTGTGGAACTCAAACCTGTGACCATCGGGATCAAGAAAATAGATGGACTTCCTGTCCTGTTCCGACCGGCTGCGCCCGGGCAGCACCTGAACGTTCAGCTTCTTCAGCCGCTCGAGAACCGCTTCATATGTATCCTCCTCAATCGTAAAGGCAATATGCGTATAGCTTCCTGCCTCGCCGCTGCGGTCCACATCCTCCTCATTCAGGGCAATCCACAAGCCTTGCAGATCGAAATAAGCAAGCTTTCTTCCCTTCACGAGCAGCTTCGCCTCAAATACATCCCGATAAAAAGCAATCGACCGTTCGAGATTGGAGACGGAAAAACAGAGATGATTGATCGGATGGGGAATCAATACGGAACAGCCTCCTCTCACATACCGATTTCAAGCGCCTTGTCCCGATACTTCCTTCGGGTGCTGTCCAGCACGAGATCCGCTTCACGATCCCATACATCGCTGTGCTCAAACGTTCCTTCTTCAAAGAACAGCGGAAACCGCTCCCTGAACCAATCCTGCATAGGCAGCTTGAGCGCGTCCTGAATATCTACCCACAAAAGCTCGCCCTCGGGCGGGTCCTGCAGCAGTTCTCCCTCCCACGATGTGGCCAAATAATTAAACACCATGTAGCGCAGCCCGGTGCTCGGCTCGCACCATTCCTGCAGCCCCTTATAAATAATATCGTTCACCACCAGGCCGGTCTCTTCCCGCACCTCCCGGATCGCGCCGTTGACAATGCTTTCAGGAAACTCGACTTTGCCGCCAGGCGCAATGTAGCCCGGGAACCCCTTGCTGTCGGGCCTGTTCATCAGCAGCACCTTCGAGCCGTTCTGCACCATGCACATCGTATAGATTTTATATGTAATATTCTGGCTCATGACAACCACTCCTTCCCAGCCTGCTGTAGATGCTTATATTATATAATGATCAGGCTTCGGCGGAATAGAGCCGGTTCCAGGCCAGTTATCGTCAAGCTGCCATAACGATGCCCATGCACGACACGGCAAAGCTCCCTTCAAGCGTGCCCCCATAGCCGGATTGGATGCGGTGCTGCGGCAGCAGCATGCCCACCGCCATGACCGACTCTCGCGGCTGTCCGCTCGTCTGAATCAGTCTTACTACCTCGTCCACGTCGCCTGCCAGATAGGCGGTTGCCAGCGCTTGTAATAGTTGGCCGTCCACCTCCTCAACCTCTGCCTCATTCATGGCGGTCCACGCGGCGTCCTCTTCCAGCTCAGCTGCTTCAAGCGCCTTGCGCGCCCGGTGCAGTGCCGCTTTGACAGCCCCTTGCGTGGTGTCCAGAAGCGAGGCCGCCTCGGCGACTGAGAACTGCCATCCTTCCCTTAGTACAAATACCGCACACTGCGCCCGGGACAAATGCTGCAGTAGCAATTGAAAGACAGCCTCGGTCTGAAGCTTTCTGTCCAGTTGTTCCGTCTGCATCTCATCTCCCTGGACCAGCCACTCGTTCACGATGCGCCGATACACGCGGTTTCTGCGAACCCGATCGATCCATGTATTTTTAGCCGTGCGCAGCAGAAGAGCCTCGGGATTGCTGTGCGTTCGCTTCTGAAATTTGTCCAGCACCTTGAGCCACGTATCCTGAACCAGATCCTCCGTGTCCCAAGGGCAGCCCGTCAAGGACAGGCAGTATCGGTGCAGCAGGGCGTGAAGCTCCTCCACACGCTGCTGCGAAAGCATGGGGATATGTGATTCCGGCTGAATGATCGTCATGTTGGCCAGCTCCTTTCTTCGCTTATCCCGTCTTTCTTATATTTGATTCGCAGAACCTTTATTCCGGATAATTTGAAACAGCTATATGAAGTAAACGATTGTAGGTCCGGAACGGTTACGCCCTGCCATTGCCATTATTTCGGGACCTGCTTCGCGTATCCTTTCACGCTATCGCTTCGTTTACCCGGTGAAATCCAAAATAAGCACGCAGGAGGTATCGCGATGAATTACATTCCTTACGTCGTGGAGCAGACGCAGCGGGGGGAACGCTCCTATGATATTTATTCCCGATTGCTGAAGGATCGGATCGTGTTTGTCGGCACGCAGATTGACGACACGTCCGCAGGCAGCATCATTGCCCAGCTGCTGTTCCTGGCAGCCGAGGATCCTGACAAGGATATTCATATGTACATCAACAGTCCGGGAGGCTCCACCTCCGCCGGATTTGGTATCTACGATACGATGCAGATCATCAAGCCGCAAGTGAACACAATCTGCACCGGAATGGCCGCTTCCTTCGCCGCTGTACTGCTGCTGGCTGGCGCCAAGGGCAAGCGCATGGCGCTGCCTAACAGCGAGGTTATGATTCACCAGCCGCTGGGCGGGGTTCAGGGCCAGGCCAGTGACATCGCCATTACCGCCAAACGCATTCTCCGGACGCGGGAGAAGCTGGTGCAGATTACAGCCGAGCGGACCGGGCAGTCGCCGGAGCGCATTGAGAAGGACATGGACCGGGATTATTTCATGACCGCCGAGGAAGCGCTGGCGTATGGAATCATCGACGAGATTATTACGTCGATGTGAGCAGCTAACAAGCTAGGCAAGATCGATAAAGGAGCGTGGTTTACGATGCTGAAGGGGCTGGAGAAACAGGCGGTTACAATTTATTTTCTCGACGGAAGCTGTGTTCGCGGAGGAACGCTGGAAGAGGTGAACGAGGCCTTTGTGAAATACAAGGACGAATTCGAAATGCTGTACGTCCCGATTTCATCCATCCGCGCCGTCGCCGCTGACAGGAAGGTGCGCGAGCAGCCGAAAATCGGCTTTTCCGCACAATAAGAGGGTTCGTCACAGCCACAGTCGGCCATGATCCACTGGCTTGCCCTCCTGCTGCTATGAGCAGCACATAGGAGAGAACATGGCCGTTATACTGGAAGGACCGGGCAAGGATATCCTTGCCCGGTCCTTTTTCGATGATGACTTCCCCTTAACTCTCAGGCTCCCACAGCATTAATACCTGCTCCATCGATCCTGTAAATCCGATTTCTTGCAGGATATGAACCAATTCCTCCTGTGTGGCACGAATGTTGAAGGCGGTCCGTCTGCAGCGATCCTTCGGCTGGAGTATTGCATACAGCGCCGCTCGGATCACATCGCCGGCATCCCTTCGTCCAGGTGCGGCCTCACAGCGAAACAGCGTAATGCCTGCCAGTACTCCCTTATCATCGAAGGTTCGCTTGAACAGTCCGTAACCGACCTGTTCGTCCCCGTCATATACCTTCACACACTCCGCATCCTTCAGATTAGGAACATCCGACTGCCATACCACACCCGAGCTATAGTACGGAATCGCCAGCACTTCCGCCGCATGCCCCCGCACGACCGAGTAAGCGGACCGTCCGCTGCCACCATCGTCCAGGCGCAGCTGCTCGCATGTCATAATAAGCAAGCGATCCACGATGCTGTATCCGACACTTTCGTACAGACGAATGGCCGGCGCATTCGTGCTGATCGCCTCCAGATAAGCCCGTTTGACCTGCTCTTCCTTATACAGGGCCAAATTGTATTCCATCGTCGTCTTGCCAAGGCCTTTGCCGCGATGATCGGGACCAATCGCCGTGCCCCCGTTGCGCGCAATCGTTATTCCTTCCAGCTCACGGAAGCTGTTCAGGATAATGCCGGCCGGTTGTCCATCGACATAACAAGCCAGAGAACGCTTTAGGCATAGCTCGTCATTCGTCACCCGGGCGAGGAAGCGCTCCAGCGGCATCGAGGCATTCACCATATACCCTTCGAAAGAAGCGTTCCACAAGTCTGAGACCACCGTCACCGGCAGCTCGCTTAATCGTTTATATAAGATATCCATCCATTATCCCTCATAATATAAAGATAGCAGGAAGAGCCCCGGGCTCATCACAAGCCTTCGTTCTCTTCCTGCTGTTACAGCATCTACTGTATCCGAGAACGGATTACAGCGCCTTATCGTCCACGCTGTCCAGCCAGCTCTCAATGCTACCGATCACCGAGGTTACACAGCCGTCCTCGAATGGTGAGATCAGCCCGGCTTCTTTCACCAGCTCGGTAAAGGATTTGCTTCCGCCTAGGCGGCACAGGTGCAAATAATCGGCCCAGGCCGCTTCACGGTTCTCATGCATTCTCTTCCAGAATTGGAAGGCACAGATTTGCGCCAGCGTGTAATCGATATAATAGAAAGGCGAATTAAAAATATGCCCTTGTCTATGCCAGAAACCGCCGTTATCCAGGTACGCATTGTCCTCATAATTGCGATGCGGCAAATACTTCTTCTCGATTTCACGCCAAGCCTGTTTGCGCTCCGCAGGCGTTGCATCCGGATTCTCATACACAAAGTGCTGGAACTCGTCTACCGTTACCCCGTACGGAATAAAGATGAGCGAGCTTGCCAAATGCTCAAAGCGGTATTTATCCACTTCATCCTGGAAGAAGTGCTCCATCCAAGGCCATGTGAAAAATTCCATGCTCATGGAGTGAATTTCAGCCGCCTCCATCGTCGGGAAGCTGTACTCCGGCACTGTCAGGCTTCTGCTCTCATACACCTGGAAGGCGTGACCGGCTTCATGCGTCAGCACATCGATGTCATGAGACGTGCCGTTAAAGTTGGAGAAAATAAACGGTGCTCCGTAATCGCTAATATACGTGCAGTAACCGCCGCTCATTTTGCCCTTCTTGGCGACGAGGTCCATCAGTCCGTTGTCCAGCATGAAGCTGAAAAATTCATGTGTCTCCGGGGACAGCTCCTCATACATCTTCTTACCGTTGTTCACGATCCATTCCGGATCGCCCTTCGGCGTGGCATTGCCGGACTTGAAGGCAAAATTCTCATCATAATAGAGCAGCTGATCCACGTCGATCCGGTTCTTCTGGCGCTCCTTCAGCTTGCTAGCCACTGGAACGATATAATCCAGCACCTGCTTGCGGAAATTAGCCACCATCTCGGCATTGTAATCTGTGCGCGCCATCCGGGCGTAAGCGAGCTCTACAAAATTGTTGAAGCCAAGCTTCTTGGCAATTTTCGTTCTGATCTTTACCAAGTCATCATAAATCCGGTCGAACTGCTCTTCATTCGCGGCCATGAAGCCGCTGGAAGCTTCCGCCGCCCGCTTCCGCATCGCGCGATCGGTTGACTGCTGGAACGGAACGAGCTGGGACAAGGTGCGCTCTTCCCCTTCGAACGGGATTTTCGCCGAGGCGATCAGCTTCGAGTATTCGGTTGTCAATTTGTTCTCTTGCTGTAAATCCTCAATCACCTCAGGACTGAATGTTTTCAAGGACAGTTCTGCAAGCTGGAACAGCTGACGGCCCCACTTGTCCTCAAGCTGTTCTCTGAATTTCGAATCCACCAGCGCCCGATAATACTCGGTTATGTATTCTTGCACCACAGGACCATTCTCATCATAAAAATCCTGCTCAGCCTTATAAAATTCATCGTTGGTGTCAATCGAGTGGCGCACGTATGCGATTTGCTGCATCGTTTCAAACGTGCTGCGAAGTTTGTTAATTTCTGTCATTGCCTGATCCTGCTCATCATAGCTTCCAGCTGACGTGAATGATTGAAGCAGCTCCTTGAACTTATGCTCGAATGCTTTGACATCCGGGCGCTCGTAGCGGTATTCATTAAATTTCATTGCGCATCTGTCCTTTCCAAAATAAATCATGGTAAACCGTCAATTGTTCGACCTATGGTTAATTCGATATCCTATTGCATTTCTCCTGCCCCGAATGGGAAATTCCTTAAATTAAAACTAAATCCGATGCGTTCCCCAGCTAGGCTAGAAGAGAATTTCCCCCTAATCCCCTTGATCGCCCTGATCCGGAATGGATAACCAGGCCCGTTCCTGCTGCCAGGCAACCTCAACCGGCGTTTCGAAAAATTCGCTTAAATTGTTGCTGGTGAGCATGTCCCGGGAACGGCCTTGACTGAATATGCTTCCGCGCCGAATAAGCAGCGAATGTGAAAATACCGGCAGTATCTCTTCAATGTGATGGGTGACAAACAGCAGTGTAGGCGCATCGGGTCTTGTTGCCAGCGCCGTAATGCTGGACAGCAGCGCTTCCCTCGACAGAAAGTCGAGCCCGTTGCAGGCTTCATCCAGAATCAGCAGCCGCGGTGATGCCATCAAGGCGCGGGCGATCAGCAGCTTCTGCTTCTCCCCCTGCGAGCAGGTCTCATACGTGCGTCCAAGCAGATGATGGCAATTGAATTCCTTCATCAGCTGCTCGGCCATCTCGCGGTCGGACTCCTCCACTTTCTGGTATAGGCCGATCGAGGCGTGCTTGCCGCTAATCACAACATCCAGCGTAGATTCATTCGGGCGGATCCGCTCCTGAAGCGAGGAGCTGACCCATCCGATCGATTTGCGCAGCTCGCGCAAATCCACCGTCCCGAAGCGGTGACCCAGGACAGAGACCATGCCGCTCGTAGGCCAGATATACCCGTTAATCATATTCAGAATCGTCGTTTTCCCCGACCCGTTCAGGCCTAGAACCGCCCAGTGTTCTCCATTCCTGACCGTCCAGTTCACATCCGTCAGCACCGTCTTCTGCTCTCTTCGCCAAGTCACATTATCCAGTTCTATCGTTGTATACTCCATTGTCTGCTCCTTTCCTGCTCGACATTTCATTGTCGCACGAGACGACACAGCCAGTGCAGATTGCCGTTATCGCCAGACTCCCGTGTCGGTTGAGAAACCGTGCTCCATAGACACGATATCTCGATGTATAATTCTCATTTTTGCGAAGCTTCCGATAGGATTAGAAGGTATTATATCAGATTTTACATAAAGTTTGGGGTTCATCTTAGAATTCAACGCTGACTTCACATCCAGCAAAGCATGCCGCTCCCGGGAAATCAGGGGGGCTTGCGCCCCCCGGCTCTCCCCTGATTTCTGCATTCAACCGCTACAGCGATGGAATCCGGAGGCAAAGACAAGCATATTCCTTCTCCAGCGCCCCTCTTGCCTCCCTCTGCCCCTACGCTTCTGCCCCGTATGATGATAATGTAAGGACAGATGCTTGGGTTGTGCACGCCCTGACCTGCAAACCTGATTAACCTTGCACTCTGATTGCCCAGGAAATAAATCATTTCACCGCGCTTTCAGATTGTCGAACAACAGCTTGTAATATTCCTCAGAATTGGGTGTCACCTGATGCAGGCCGATCCTTCTTCGTTCCCGTATCAGCCCTTCTCCCTGAAGATCGGTCACCACACCGTCCACCCAGCATTCCTCCGTCTGTCCGAGCACAAGCTCCCGGAACTCGTCGCAACCAACCGTAAACAACCCTGTAATCTCTTCCTTCTGAAATGAATACTCATCGACTGGCCGGCTGCTCTCGTATAGAAAAACATGATTAAACTCCCTGTCGATCAGATCGCTGGAGATGATGCTTTCTTGAGGGACCATCCCGCAGTAGGTCAACTCATCAAAGGCAGCCACGATGCCTAGCTCTTCTGCAAGCTCGCGCACCCCCTCCTCCACCGTTTCCCCAGCCAGAAGATGACCTGCACAGGAGATGTCGAGCAAACCGGGATACGTGTCCTTGTCCGGATGGCGAAGCTGAAGCAGCAACCGGTCCTCTCCGCTGGAGCGATCGACGATCCAGCAGTGAAATGTATGATGCCACAGTCCCTTGGCATGAACATTCTCCCTGCTGTCCACACCGATATGAATATTAGACGCATTATATATATCAAATAGTTCCGTACTCGACATCCATTCCACCTCCTACCAAGACCTAGACACCGGAAACGGCGATATTGTCCAGCTCTTGAGCCAGTAGAAACGCCCCCTCGGTCTGATTGCTGAGCACGTGGGATCGGATCCCTGTTCCGGCATATATGAACGAAATAAGACTGACTCCAGGATCGCAGCCCATAATGTAATGTCTGAAGATCTCATTGTCGCGGATGTCAATCCAAATCCCGTATCCGTAACTGTCATCGTCATCTGGCTCAACCTGTGGCGTGAGCATAAGCGCTGCGGTTTCCTCGGAAACTAGCTTGCCTTTCAGGAAATGCTGCCAGAACAGATCAAGATCGTACAGCGTTGTATATGCGCCGCCATCCGGCTGCCCAATGAGGGGCACCGAGTAAATATTGGTTCTCCACTGGCCTCCCTCCTCGTCAATATATCCGAGGGCGGTCTGCTTCGGCAGCCGATCCATGCGGTAATAGCCGGTAGATTCCATGCCGCAAGCCTGAAAAATGTGCTTCTCGATGTAGGTTCGGAAGGATTCACCCGTCACGCGTTCAATCAGAAGTCCGAGCAGCACGTAGCCGGAGTTGGAATAGGAAAAACGCTCGCCGGGCTTGAATTTCATCGGCTGGTCTTGAAATAAAGCCAGCACATCCTCCGGTTCCCTAACATGATACATCGGTGTCGTCAGCCAAAGCTGCTCAAAATCATCCATCACCTCTTCATCAAAATAGTCTGCAACTCCCGAGGTATGGGTAAGCAAATGATGCACCGTCACATCGCCGAAACCTTCAATTTCTGGCAGCTCGAGCCATTCTTGCAACCTCGTGTTATAGGTGATATGCCCCCGTTCGACAAGCTGACATACAGCAACCGCTGTAAACAGCTTGCTGCCGGAAGCCATGGCAAACCGGGTATGGGGATGGTTCGGCATCTCTTCGCTGCGGTTGGCAAAACCATACGCTTGTTCATAACGCGTTTCTTCATGCTGCCGAATAAGGACCGCCCCTGAAAATTGCGCCGTTTGGATCGTCTGATTAAGTGTTGCCAGCAGTGTTGACATCGTCATCATCCTTTCAATATCCACATGGTTAGAACAAGCAGCAGCCTGATCTTCCCTGTGTTTTTCTCATTCTAGAGAGGTGTCCGGCACGGCATTTTTCATGCGTATCATGGAATAATGCAGCGTAGAGGCCAGCACCTGTTCCTTGAGCCGCATCAAGGATGGCATCACGCGCAGCTCAATATCGGCGCCGACAATGGCGCCGATCAGATCATCCATGGGCTCCACAGCAATCGGCGTCACCGGATGGGGAGAAACGTAGTATCCCGCATTGCTGTCCAGCAGCTCAAAGCCTTCCGGATGGAAAACATACCGGTACAGCTTCCCGTCCCGGATACGCGAGTACCACCCCGCTTCGACTGCGATCATTCTCCGCACGCCAGACAAACCAAAAAACTTCTCCACATCCGATTCAGCCGTCTCTCTTCCTGCTTCTACGCAGATGCGAGGACAATCTCTCGGAACATAGTAGTGCGGGGCATGATGAGCATCGATTGCCCATACGACCGCCCGCTCATCATCCCGCCCCGCAGGATGTCTCGGTGCGAAGATATGAATCTCCGGATTCTCGCTGAAATGATACAGCACTGCGCTCCCTCCTAGCCGTTCTATCGCGATATGCTTTCATGCTCTACGCTCTTATGTCCGCTTACCTCCCGCCCCATAGGCACCAATCCCGCCCAGACCGAATATAGTGAAAGTAACGAGGGAGGGGCACAGCATGAAATTAAACACGGCTCAAACGCAGAGAGCCATCTTTCTGGCTGCTGTCTGCGGCCAAACTTATATGCAGTTCTCCAATCAAGACGGCCGCTTTGTCCTTCCAGCCAACTACACCCTCTTTGATACGATTGAAGCCCAGTCTCTCATCGGCATATGGGAGCGGTTCGGGTATATTATTCAGTCCGATCAAGAGATCATTATTGCCTTTCGAGGGACCAGCTCGGCCCCCAATTGGATTGCTGATGTGATCGCTTCCCAGCGCAAATTCAAGTATGTACAAGAAAATGTGCTCACACATGCCGGGTTTACCGGCATCTATAACTCTGCGCGCAAACAGATCAAGTCCGCTTTAAGGCGGCTGTCCAAGGATAAGGCGCTGTTCATTACTGGTCACAGTCTCGGCGCTGCACTAGCGGTGCTGTGCGCCGTGGATGTGGCAGCGAACACGGCTCGGGTGCCTGTGCTGTTTACGTATGGTTCCCCGCGTATCGGGGATCCCGCATTCGCCCAAGCCTTCAAACGCTATGTTCCGAACAGCTACCGAATTGCAAGCACATTTGATCCGGTAACGTACGCACCGCCGAGCATCTATAAGCTGCCAAAACGCGACAAGGCCTACTACTACAGCCATGTTCCCACGCTCATTCCGTTGGATTTCCTGAAAGGATCGATATCAGGCAATCATGTCATCGGCAGCTATTATGCCGAGCTCGCCAAGCTCGACCCTCAATTCAGCGAGAAGCTGCGTGAAGCCAACCCTGGCCTATGCCCTGTAGAGTAAGAACCGCTTCGATTCAAAACCCAAGCAGCTCTTCCAGTCGTTCATCCGCAACGATATACATGATGGATAGGTCATTGACCGTTTTGATTTGAACGAAATGATGGGCAAGCGAATCCTTTCGGGTGCCGGCGATATGGATTTTACCTGTGCTCACCGGATCTTTCGGAGTATAAATGAAACTTACTTCGTAATCAGCGTAACCGCCGGCATAAGCATAGGTATAGGCATATTCGCTCGTATCATCCTGAAAGCTCTTGATAAAAAACTGCCCATCCGCTCCCTCGGCCTGAGCGTCGGCAAGCCATTGAGTGACCTCCTCCACATGCTCCGGCTCAATCTCATTCAATGAATAGGAGTATACGTGCTGCATCGCCGATTCAAGACTCACGGGCGGCTTCTTGGCCCCTTCAGCGGTGCATCCGGTCAGACATAAGCCAAGGCATAGACCAACTGTCAGCCAGCGTGCTCTCATCCTCTTCCCCCCGCACAAATGGTTGATTATAAACTTTCGCCTATTATCTCATACAATGGTAGTCGAATACAGCTATGCGTCAGGTATAGAATGAATATAAGAAAGGTCTGCATTCACCGCTTCAGCGGTTGACTCCTAGGACAAGACGAGGCTCCTTGGTTTCTTGGTTTCTTGGTTTCTTGGTTTCTTGGTTTCTTGGCTTCTCAGTCCCCCTTCCTCTTCCTTTCTGAAACATTCATGATGGCAACCTCGGAGGTTGGGCTTCAGCCTAAACAAGACTCTTGCATGAGCAAGAGTCTGAATGCATTAAGGCATATGCCAGTTGATGCAACCTATGATGGAACGGAATCGATATCTATAGGCTATCCTTATTTAAAAAGTGCTGTTTCTCCCTAGGATCCCCTCAATTTCTTCATATCGCGCGAGCATTGCCTGAATGATCGGACGGTCGGGCGGATTGATCGCCTCCGGCAGCTGCTCCAGGCCAAAAAACTTCAGCTCCGACACTTCTTCCGTATCCGGCGCCGCAGTTCCTTCCACCTGATCGGATACATAGACCGTCACAACATTATATACTTCATCACCATTCGGGTATTTGTAGTACAGCTCCGGGCCGGAAAATACATCAAACAGCTTCAGCGGCCCTGCCGTGAACCCCGTTTCTTCTTTAAGTTCCCTTGCAGCGGCCTGTTCCAGCCGCTCTCCCGGCTCCATGGACCCGCCTGGAAGGCCCCATGTGCCATTGTCTGTCCGTTTGACAAACAGCAAGGAATCGTCAGCCAATACCAGCACACATGCCCCGGTCATAATTAACGGCCGGGTTCCGACTTGTTTGCGAAGCTCCATTATATAACCCATAGAACATCCTTTCCTGTTCATGATGGCTAACGCTTAAAATCTCTTTGATGAACCTATTATATGCGGAACGAAGACTGCCGCTCTTCTACATGACCTGGTGAAACATAAAAGGTTAACCGAACAAACGGTTTGCTCGGTTAACCCTAATCGGTGTAGATTTAGTCTTCTTCTGTAATCTGGATATTCACCTTGTCAATATTGGAGGCAGAGGACAGAGAAACGGAGAAGTTTCGCACATGCTCACCAACGACAAATCCACTCGAACCTTTCGTTTCTACCGCCTTGCCGTTTTTGTCATATCCGGTGACGACGATGCCGAGCGTTTTCCCTTTCTCATAGCCATTCTCCAGCACCGCTTCCACGACAAGCTTGCCATTATCAACACGGCTTGCTTCTGACAGCACCTGAACAGCATCCGCGAACCCCGTTGCTTTCACTTCGATGCGTGCAATCTGTGAAGCCGCGTTCAGGCTGACCTTGAAATTGCGGACATGCTCACCAACAACAAAGCCGCTCGTGCCTTTAGTTTCAATAGCTTTTCCATTCTTATCATAGGCTGTCACCACGATTCCGGTCGTAGCGCCCTTCTCATTGCCGTTCTCCACGACGCCGGTAACTTCAAGCTTGCCTTGATGAAGACGATCAGCATAAGAAATGAGTTCGACCTGTTGACGATGGCCTGTCAGCTCGACCTTGACAGAATCAATGACATCCACAGCATTCAGCGAAACATTGAAATTACGAACATGGCCTCCCACCACAAAACCGCTTATGCCTTGAGTTTCAACCGCTTTCCCGTTTTTGTCATAACCGGTGGCCACAATGCCGACGGTTTTCCCTGAGCTTGCCGTATTCTGAACCGAGGCGGTTACCTCGAGTTTCCCATTCTCGGCCTTATCACTCCAGGATACGAGTTTCACCGTATCGTCTGGCACCGCAGGGCTTGGTTGTGGCTGTGCCGGCGGTGTTATTGGTTGTGCTGGTTGTGCCGGTGTGGAAGGATTTCCCGTTTGAGATCCCTCCCCAATGACAACCTCTTTACGTTGGGCATTATAAGACACATCTACATCCAACAATTGGGAAACCGCTCTGACCGGAAGATATGTAGTTCCCTGATATGAAATAGGGAGAACGCTTTTACCATTGGCGTCCTTCAATTGAACGATTTGTCCATCCATTCTGATTTTCAGTTCCCCATTGAGATAAGCTTTTATTTCCTGCAATTGTGTGTTCGCCCATGCACTGATGCTCATGCCAAACATCATGAATGCGAAGCACAGAGCAGCCGTGATCCATTTCTTTTTCATTCCGTTACGCCTCCCCTTTCATTGCTTTACAGAATTTAACTGGCAACCTTTTCGATCCTATCATCGGGAAGAAAAATTTGTCAAACCCGCAGCTACAAGCGCCCAGCCCTTTCCAGCCCTGATCTTATCTCGATTCACCCAACGAATATAGGCTTAAATTCCTTCCCCATAATTAAAAATCGCGAAATTAGTCCCGGATCGTGCCAGCGACTATCGTCCGTTATGGGCACGCAGGCAAGAACAGATAAAAAAAACAGTCACCCGGACACCCGGAGACTACAGAGGTTTAACTGCTGATATGTTGCGAAGGTCTGCTCCAACAACCTACTCTAGTTGAATATTTCCCCATACGATAAGTCTAATAGTACGACTTTAGTCGTGATTCAATACTTTCCGATTATATATAGGTCTATATGCACATTAAAAAAAGTCCCTTCCAGCGTTAAGTGTTCCGGCAGCACAAATTCAAAAAGGAGGCTGACTAAACTAAAGAA
>NZ_NPBY01000045.1 GCF_002272015.1 Paenibacillus campinasensis
GGACGGGTGGTCATGATTGATTGGCTCGAGGCAAGCGGCTGATGATATCGGACCTTGAGCCGAAAAAATAAAAAAACGATTGGTGGCTCTCCCCCGTCTTTAATGGTAGTGTTGCGTTATCTTCTAGGCAGAAATGAATGAGGGGAAGGAAAGCTGGAATGGAGGAAATCGAGCTGGCTCATGCGGCATGCAAAGGGGACGAGGAGGCATTCTATGCCCTGGTATCGCTTCACAGGCGGCGCTTGTATACCATAGCCTGGAGCTATTTGCACAATGAAAGCGATGCGCTGGACGTGCTGCAGGAGACGGTCTGCCGGGCGTGGATGAAGCGCGGAAAGCTTAAAGCGCCGGAGGCGTTCGTACCGTGGCTGATTCGTATTCTGATCAACTGCTGTGTCGATGAGCAGAAGCGAAGGAAACGAATGATTCCGGTTGAGGACATCAGCCGCAGGGAAGGGGCGGCAGAAATGGTAAGCGACAGCAAGCTGGATCTGGAGCAGGCCCTCCGCCGGATGAAGCCGAAATATCGCCATGTCCTGATTCTTAAATATTATGAGGATATGACGGTGCCTGAAATTTCTAAAATATTGGACTGTCCGGAAGGGACAGTCAAAACAAGACTGCATCAGGGGCTCAAGCTGCTGAGGCAAAAAATCGAATCGAAAGGGGTGCTGTTCGATGTTTGAGCGCGAGGAACGATGGCTGAGGGAGATGGGCAGGGATGCAGCTGACAAAGCGCAAGCAGAGACCACCCCGGATGACGCCTTGGATACGGCCATCCGAAGCGGTATTCGCCAAGGCCGTCAACGAACGAAGCGACGCCGTCAAGGTCTCTTTGCCCTGGCAGGCGCATGCGCATTGGTCCTGATCATGATGGGATGGAGCTGGGAGAGCCTGGTCCCGCAGCGTGCGCAGTCTATCGAAGGGCCGTACCCGCCGCTTACAGGGTTTGATTTTGGCGAGGATGTTACGCTGAACGCTGCGAACGCACATGGGCTGATTCAGCCGGTCCATCAGTCCGTATCCGAGGGTGATTATACGGCTAATATCAACGGCGTGTTAGTCGGCTCTCAGCAATTGGTCATATTTTATACGCTGGAGAATCACTCGGGTCAGCCTATGAAGCTTCTGCGGACGGATATTGAGCGCACGGGATCGGACATCCCGCTGGAGTCTTTTTCCGTAATGTCCCCCTACGCGGAGCCAGATCAGAGCGTGCACCGCTCATGGCTGGATATCCGTCTGGAGAATGCAAGCCAGCTGGCGGATGAAATTACGGTCTCCTTCGCCGTGGCCCCATATTCAACGAACATTGCCCATGCCACGGAAGCCGAGAATGAAATACGTCTTGATGTCGATATTTCCTTGGACCTGGGCATTTCAAGTCAATTTACGACTGTCACCCCGCTAAACCAGATGCTGGAGATAGAGGGGCAACGATATGATGTGGAGCAAGCGATATTATCCCCTGCGGGCATTGTGGTGAAAGCCACTGTGCCTAACAGCAATACGATGAAGGTAACCGGATTGGTGGAGCCTTATGTGGAATCGGTTATAGACGGAGAGGTGGCACGGCTTGCCAGTCGGGGAGCCTTTTTACCAGGGGAAGACGGCCAAATGACATACTTTTTTGACAGCAACATACTGGATCAGCCGGAATCCCTTACTTTGAAAGCAGGGGGACTGCTGGCTGTGGATCCCTCGACCATGCAAGTTGTTGTGGATACGGAGAAGGGAGAGGTCATTCATTCGCCCGACGGTGGCATGCAGTTTGGCAGCTACGAGGATCATGTGCTGGTGCTGGAGTATCGTGAGGAGGACGAGAGACTTTTCGGCAGCGTGTCCTTCGAGCCTGAGTTTGTAGATGGAGAGGGGCGGCGGCATACGCCAAGGGAAGAGGCCGGGTCCCGGACAACCTCCTCCATGGACGCGGGGGCCAAGATCATCCGCCAATACATCTACCTGAAGCCGCAGGCTTATCCGCAGCCGCTGACATTTGAGCTGAGCAGCTATCCCGGAGCGATCGAGAAGGCTATAGAAATTCCCCTGCAATAAGAAGGAATCGGGACGGAGTCGCTCCCTGTTATGATCATTGCGGGGAGCAATCGGCGGCAAACGGTCAGTCCGCAGCCTCGGCCCATTACCCGCGTACATGGGACCTGACGTTCTTGTCCAATCCAGGATGATGAGGTCAGGGCCCGTTTCATGCCGGTTCGGTGAATTACTTATCGTGCCGCGTCCCGATATTGGTGAACACGGTGTACAGGAACGACAGCACACCCAATGTGACCAGAATGCCGCCGGCGGCGATGACCGGCTCCACGGCTTCATAGCCGTGTACGAGCAGGAACAATCCTGTCATCATCAGCGGCAGACCGATATTGTGCAGCCAAAAGTGGACCTTGCCAAAGATCGACTCGCCTGCAGCCGGAAACAGATGGTAGATGACGCCCGCAAGCCCGAGCGACGCCCAGCCGAGCAGATTCACATGCGCGTGAATAGAGGAGTAATTGTAAGTATGGTTGATGGACATGTACATCCCGAGCAGAATGCCGATGAAAAAATATACCGCTGCAATTTTGATCAATTGAATGCCCAATCGAAAGCCTCCTTCCTAGGGGTGCTACTATGATGTATGTGGTACAAGCGGAAAGTAGACCTGGCAAGGGAACAAGCTTTCACCAATCGATGGCGAACCCTGTGATTCTCGTCGAATCCGATGTAGAATAGAGAAAAACTTCCAATCGGAGTCTGCGATAGGATGGGGCTCCGATGCAAGGCCTATGTTTAATGAAGGGAGCGGACCGGGTAAAAGATACCTGAAGGCGCATGAAGTTAAGTTAAGATTCACAATAAAAGGAGCGGGTGGATATGCGGGACGAAGTTATTTTCTACATAGGAACCTACGGTTCCAGGGACGAAAACGGAATACATTGGGGAGCGATGGACCGAAACACCGGCGAACTTCGGCTGCTGGGCGGCACGGCAGGCATCGAAAACGCCACATTTCTTGATTTCAATGAGGCGTCCTCCGTGTTGTATGCCATCAGCGAGATCGGTGTCAGCGAAGCGGTGGCTTACTCTGTAAATCCGGAGACCGGTGAACTGACTGAGCTGAACCGCACTCCGGCAGGTGTGTCGGGGGCCTGTCATGTCTCGCGTTCGAGGGATGGCAAGCGGATGTTCGTGACGGGATATACCGACGGGCATATTGCAGCGCTATCAATCGAGGATGACGGCAGGGTCGGAGAGGTGGTCTCGAAAGTTCGCCATGTCGGGCGCAGCCTTCGGGATGACCGCCAGTCCGAGGCGCATCCGCATTCGTCGCACGAGACGCCGGACCGCCAGTACGTGCTCGTCAGCGACCTCGGGATGGATGAAATCAATCTGTACCGGCTCGAGGAAGGCAAGCTGGTTACGCATAAGAAGATCAGTCTGCCGCCTGGATCAGGTCCGCGGCATACAGCCTTTCATCCGTCGGGACAATGGATGTACGGCACGAATGAGCTGAACAGCACGGTCGCCGCTTATGCGTATGACAGCACGTTCGGAGATTTGAAACTGCTTCAGCATAGCGCGACGCTTCCGGCGGATGCGTCCGTGGATGACAATACATCCTCCCATATTGTGGTATCCCCATGCGGACGCTATGTGTATGCTTCAAACCGGGGGCATGACAGCATCGTTCAGTATGTCATCGATGAAGCGAGCGGTCAGCTGCGCCCGGTGAACTGGGTATCTTCCGGCGGCAAAACACCGCGTCACTTTCAAATCCTGCCGGGCGGCTTTCTGCTCTCGGCCAATCAGGACAGCGATGTGATTGCCAGCTACCGCATAGACCCGGATACAGGCAATCTGGTTGCCACCGGCTTCACGCTGGAGGTGAAGCGTCCGGTCTGCATCTGTCCTATTGAAAAGGCCTAAGCAAGAGAAATCCACACCTTATCCACATATTAAAAAAAAGCATCTGCGGCTTTAAGCTGCGGATGCTTTTTGCTCTGTTCATTAACCGTTCGGGCCAATCCGGCGTCCATCGATCCGTAACATGGAATCGAATACGAAGACAGGCGATGCTTCAACGGACGAGGAGATCCTTGGGGATCTCCTGCATCTCATTTGGCGCGTCTACATTCAGAAGAAGCTGAGTCTCGATGGACGTCATCCGTTAATGGGCGAAAATATGCTTGCCGATCTTGACTACCTGCGGTCTGGTCCATATCCATGCGCTGGTGGCCGTATCCGGATTGAAGTAATACAAGGATTCGTAGGTCGGGTCCCAGCCCTTCACCGCTTCCAGGGCGGCGCGGTAGGCTGTCTCGTTGGGCGTCAGCCAGTATTGGCCGTCGTCCACCGCTGTGAAAGCCCGCGGCTGGAACACCACGTCCCGGATGTTGTTCGGGAACTCGCTTGACTGAATGCGGTTCATGACCACCGCGCCGACGGCGACTTGGCCGGTGTAAGGCTCTCCGCGCGCTTCGCTGTAGATGACGCGGGCCATAATGTCCATTTCCGGTTGATTGAGCGTATATTTTTTCAGCTGCCTCCAGGTCAGCGGTCCGGCAACTCCGTCAGGGCTGAGCCCATACTCCTTCTGGAAACGGGCGACGGCGGCTGCCGTATTCGGGCCGTATTGTCCATCCAGAGGCTGCGTGTAGAAATCGAGCGTTCTCAAGCGATACTGCAAGTCCCATACATCACCGCCGGTGCTGCCAGACTTGAGCAAAGGAGCTGCCTCCGCCTTCTGGGCAAACCCAGGAAGGAATGCCAGCATGATGACCACTAAAGAAGTGATGAATGTTCGTGTACAAGTCTGCTTCAACAACGTTGTCCCATTCAAACTGCGTATGTTGATCCTCTCCTTTCGGGTTGAATTATAAAGATGGAAACAGTGGTGTACAACCATCAGGATATGGAAATCCATACGCAGCCTTGGGTTTCAGCTATAAAATGGTTCCCTGGAAGCACCTTGGGACCGGCTGCCTTTATTTTGAAAAAAAGGTTTGACAGCAGCAACAACCTCTTTTACAATAGCCTATATAACTTACTAAACAGGTAGGAATTATAAGATTCGTTCTAACCGTACAGACGGAGGAACGCTCGAAGGATGAAGCAGACACGGATGCGTCCGGTTTGACCTCATTCTCCGGGCTTTCTCTGTCTTTTTTTCGTACTCCTGCCTGTTTAGTGAAGACCAGAAGAACAAGTGGGGAAGGGATATGGATATGAAAAAGAGGATAAAAACAGGGGTTCTGACAGGTCTGGCTGCGGTGATGGCACTGACGCTGGTCGCTTGCGGATCACAGACAACGGGTTCGTCCGCAAGTCCATCGGGCAGCGCTTCTCCCGCCGATTCGGAGAGCAAGGAGAGCAAGGAGAGCGTAGAGCTGCTCAATGTTTCCTATGATCCGACCCGGGAGCTATATGATCAGTACAATAAGGCCTTTGCCGCTTATTGGGAGCAGGCCCAAGGACAGAAGGTGACCTTCAAGCAGTCTCATGGCGGGTCGGGTAAACAAAGCCGCTCGGTCATTGATGGCCTCGAAGCGGATGTGGTGACACTCGCGCTCGGTTATGATATCGACGCCATCCGCGAGGCTGGATTGATTGAGGAAGGCTGGGAAGAGGAGTTTGAGCATAACAGTTCTCCATACACGTCCACCATCGTATTCCTGGTGCGCAAAGGCAATCCGAAGAACATTCAGGATTGGCCCGACCTGGTTCAGGATGGGGTCGAAGTCATTACGCCGAATCCGAAGACATCCGGCGGCGCGCGCTGGAACTACCTGGCGGCATGGGGGTATGCGCTCAAGGCCAACGGCAATGACGAGGCGAAAGCGCAGGAGTTTGTCAAGGAGCTGTTCACCCATGTGCCGGTGCTGGATAGCGGTGCACGCGGGGCGACAACGACGTTTGTCGAGCGGGAGATCGGCGATGTGCTGCTGGCTTGGGAGAATGAGGCGTACCTGTCCATTCACGAGCTTGGCCCCGACAAATTCGAGATTGTGAATCCGTCGGTCAGCATTTTGGCGGAGCCGCCGGTGGCGATTGTAGATAAAGTGGTGGATAAGCGCGGCACGAGGGAAGTCGCGGAAGCCTATCTGAACTATTTGTACAGCGAGGAAGGGCAGACGATTGCAGCCGATAACTATTACCGCCCGACGCTGGACAGCGTAAGCGAGAAATACCAGGAGCAGTTCCCGGCGATTGAGCTGTTTACGCTGAGAGATGTTTTTGGCACATGGGAGGAAACCCAGAACAAGCATTTTAATGATGGCGGTATTTTCGACCAGATTTACGTGCCGGGCAGCTGATCGGAGGGGCACTCCGAAGGCAGGGAGGATGAAGAATGATGGCGGTAGCCAACAAGCAGAACAACAGGGCGGCACGGCGGGTGCTGCCCGGATTTGGAATTGGGATGGGGTTCACGGTTTTTTATATGAGTCTGGTGGTGTTGGTCCCGCTATCGGCGCTGCTGCTGAATAAAACAGGGCTGACTTGGGATAAGTTCTGGAGCGTGGCTACAGATCCCCGGGTGCTGGCGTCGTATCGGATCAGCCTGGGCACAGCTGCGATTGCCGCAGGGGTGAACACCGTGCTCGGCCTTCTTCTGGCCTGGGTGCTTGTGCGGTACGATTTTCCGGGCAAGCGGCTGTGGGACGCGCTCATTGATTTGCCGTTTGCGCTCCCGACCGCCGTGGCCGGGGTCGCGCTCACCGCGATATACTCTGCGAACGGGTGGATCGGCTCGCTGCTTGCCCCGCTTGGCATCAAGGCGGCATTTACGCCTCTGGGGATCACGATCGCCCTGATGTTCATCGGCATTCCGTTCGTGGTGCGCACGGTGCAGCCGGTGCTGCAGGACGCGGAGCGGGATGTCGAAGAGGCAGCGGCTACGCTCGGTGCCGGCCGCTGGCGCACGTTCCGCGCTGTCATTCTGCCGACGCTGGTGCCTTCGCTGCTGACCGGGTTTGCGCTTGCTTTTGCCCGCGGGATCGGGGAGTACGGCTCCGTTGTCTTCATCTCCGGCAATATGCCGATGAAGACCGAGATCGCACCGCTATTGATCATGTCCAAGCTGGAGCAGTTTGACTATGCCGGAGCTACCGCGGTGCGCTGCTCTTGCTGCTCATCTCCTTTCTGCTGCTGCTCGGCATTAACATACTTCAACATTGGGCGCGTAAGACCGCCCGGTAGCCGAAGGAGAGGAGGAGGAACATGGCTGGAACTGTACCTGGCAGAGCCACTTCGTCGGTTGTGGCGCCGGCCTCACCGGCAGCGGTGGAGAAGCCGTGGGTCAAATGGAGCCTGGTCGGCTTGGCAGGCCTCGTGCTGCTGTGGCTGATCGTGCTTCCATTGGTTACGGTGCTGTCCGAAGCGTTGAAGAGAGGCATCGATGTCTACTGGGCGGCGTTAAGCGATCCGGATGCCCGTGCCGCCCTTCGTCTAACACTGCTGGTTGCGGCAATAACCGTGCCGCTGAACACGGTGTTTGGCGTCATGGCAGCGTGGACGATTACCAAATTCCAATTCAAGGGCAAGAAGCTGCTCACCACGCTGATCGATCTTCCGTTTGCAATCTCTCCGGTGATCGGCGGCCTGATCTTCGTGCTCGTATTCGGGCGTCAGGGCTGGTTTGGTCCCTGGCTGGAGGCGCATGATATCAAGATCATCTTTGCAGTTCCGGGCATCGTGCTGGCCACGCTGTTTGTCACCTTCCCGTTTGTAGCCAAGGAGCTGATTCCGTTAATGGAGGAGCAGGGCACCCAGGATGAGGAAGCGGCCGTCACGCTTGGGGCGAGCGGCTGGCAGGTGTTCTGGAAAGTGACGCTGCCAAGCATTCGCTGGGGCTTGCTGTACGGCATTATATTGTGTAATGCCAGGGCGATGGGCGAGTTCGGGGCGGTCTCCGTCGTCTCGGGCCATATTCGCGGAGAGACCAATACACTGCCGCTGCATGTGGAGATTTTATATAATGAATATCAGTTTTCGGCATCGTTTGCAGTCGCTTCGCTGCTTCTGTTATTAGCGCTGGCCACGCTGCTCATTAAAAATTTGCTGACGCGAAAAAATGCACATTGACAGTGCTTTTTATTCCATGCTAATGTTAATTCATACTATACTGGTTGGAAAAGGATGAATAGACGGGAGGAGCCAATTCTCCCGGAACAGATAAGAACATATGGGCCTACCTATGCCCGGTGAGGAGGCGGTATCCATGGCTAAACCTTTGAAGGTGGATGACACGTGGCTGGAACGCATTGCAGGTCTTCTGAATGACATGGAATTCGGTTCGCTGCAGATTGTCGTGCATGAGGGTCAGATCGTGCAGATGGAGCGTACAGAACGCAAACGTTTTGAGAATACAGCCTCTGGTACAGGGAAAAACCAAGGCGGGTCCCGAGCAGCTCAGCAACAGCAGCGAAGAGCGGGATCAAGATAGACGAATATTGCGGTGACTGCACAGAGAACGACATAGAAGCACTTCCCTAGATGGGCGATGGAATGATCTCATCAACCCGGGAAGTGCTTCTTTTTGATGTGAATTCCGCTGTGTTCGTTCCATAAGCTGTCCAGGCAGGCGGCGCGAAGCAGCCCGTGTGTCAGCTGCGGGTGTTCGGACCTGGCTCAGGGGAAGCCGCTTCATTGATGGCCGCAGCCTCCGGAGCGGCCGGAAGCTGCTTCATCATGTCCGGATGGCCGGCATAAGGACGCTCGCGCCGCCGGCGTTTCGCGGTAAACCGGAAGCCGGCCAGATACAGGAGCAGCTGGAGGATCAGGACGTAAGGCGCGGCCTCCAGCCAGATCCAGCCCGGCAGGGCAGCGGCTGCAATGAGCAGATGAAGCATATGGATGATGATGCCACTTGATTTGCGCTTGCCGTCCATCAGCAGCCGGTAGAAGGACACCGTGGCGATCATGCTCGTGAGCCACAGACTCCATACCTCGGGCATCAGCCATGCCGAAGGCTCGCGCAGCCGAATGACCATTTCGGCTGTCCAGACGATGGCAGCCCCCAGGGCGATGGCAGGAACAGCCGGCTTCAGCAGCAGCCACAGCCCCATTCCCCAGCCGGGGCTTTCTACCCGGCGGATGATTTCAGTGCGCTCCTCGATCAGCCGGTTCATCTCCCGCTCAAGCGCGCGGTGCAGCATCCCGAGCCGGGATTCATCCTGGTCGCGCAGGAAGGTATCCAGATGCTCCTGCAAATCGATGGTGAGCCGGTCAGCAGCCTTACACTCCTGCACGAGAGCAGTCAGACTTTCGTTCACAAGCGGTCCTGAGCTCCCGCCATTCATGCGGTCGTCAAGGGCTCCGGCGAGCCTTGTGTACAGGCTCAGGGATTGCCGAATGCGATCAATCGCCTCCAGGCGTGCCTGATGGAGCCGGGAGGCGCTGTATATGTATAAGCCAATGAAGATGGCGGCAGCCAGAAGAACAGCCACCAGCCCTTCCATGGAACCGAACGTACGCGCTATCCAATCCGTAAGGGACAAGCGGAATCCCTCCTTCAGTGTTCTATCTTCAACTATTGCACAAGAAGGAAGGGATTTCAAGCGACAGGGAAAAATGGGCTTGCAACCGTGCTGAGCGCTGTCACCATTTTTGCTTAAGGGAAATAATGTTGATTAAGGGAAAAATTCAAGATGCAGGCAATTCAAGGCTCAGGAAAGGATGAGGGAAGGATGGAATTCCACTTGAAAAGCGCACCGACCCACAGGCTGCTGCTAACGGCTGTGTATGTGCTTCTGCTTCTGTTGGCAGCCTGAGGGGATGCGGTCTGTGCTGAGATCATTATCGCTCCGCAAGCTGCTTAAGCGAGCGGTATTCGTGAATGGCGATGCCGGTATACGATGGATGCTGGCTGGCAAGCGACTCCACAATCTCCAGCTGCTCTTCCATATACTCGATGCCTTCCTCGTGGAAGGTAATGAAGGCGCCTTCGGAGCTTTCCTTGGTCTCAATGGCAACGATGGCCCGGACACCGGCAGCGTCGGCTTCCTTCAGCTCGGGGGCAGCGACGCTGTATATGTTGTCGGCCTGATCGCGGTAGGCCATGATCGCTACTTCGTCGAACTTGTCCATCATCCATCGGCTGACGGTGACGGATTCACCGGGCACGCTATATTTATGCAGCCAGAACGGGATGTCGGCCGTGATCGGCAAATCCAGCTTGCCGGCGCGGTCCACCAAATACTGCACGTTGGATTGCCACTGTTTGATCAGCGAATCGTAGCTGGTTGTCCATTCCTTCAATACATGGGGTTCAATATCGACATGGATACCGGTAAATCGCTCCTCCGGCGCGGCTGTCACCTGATAATCGGCAACCCAGTCCATAAAATATGAAAGCTTCGGACGCTCGGAGGTTAATGCCCAGGCGGGCGCGCCATTCAGGACGTGCACCTCGATGCCATGCTTGCCGGCTTCGCGGATAAACTGGTGATAGTATTCCCGGCGGATGTCCGGGTTCATCTGCAAGTAGATCACATGGATCTGCTGACTTGCCGCGAAGGACAAGATCTCTTCCCTCTGTTCCCGGATGATGTCAGTGTTCCACAGCCAGGTGGCCCTGGTGTAGGACTCGGTATCGACGGATTTTACAGTAGTCATGGTTTCGGCGGGCGCGTGCATGAACGTCTGAACCGGGCTGCTGACCAAATAAAGACAGTTCATAAGACAGAGGGCAACGATGCGGAATGTGCTGCTTAGCATTGACTTGGTGATCTCCTTTAACCGTTATAATAAGTGGAGTCATACACACGATAAAAAACTGGACCAGGCATAGTGCAGCCGGGCTAAGGGCGAGGACCTATTTTTGACGTGAGGTGACTTGATTCGACATAATTACGACTTGATACAAGGGTATGACGTTGTGTTTTTCGCGAATAAGCACTTGTCTATATATAATAATGAAGGAATTGGATGGTTTTGGCATGGGTCTGTAGTACCTGTTATTTCTAAAAAATGAGAATCATAGCAGGTTTTTATTATGCGTGAGTGGGATAAGTAATAAGAAGGATCATGTTTGGCTTACACTAATGAGCAGTGCTTGATATTACCAACGGATTTGAAGCGAATAGAGGACAGGGAGTTGATGGAGCAAAATGGAGCAAAACGAAGTAAAGCCCGCGCCTTTGTCCCTGATTTCAACCGATGAGGTGGTGAATGAAGGACAGAAGAAATCTGGGGGCAAGAGCGATCGAAAGTCTGCTCCAATTCCCGAGAGGCATACTTCGGAGTCATGCACTGCTGGAAGTCATACACGGATTTCCGATATGAGCCTGATTTTTGTGGCAAAAAGAAAATAACCTCATAGCATCGAAAATGGTATAGTAATGGTCTGGTTTCAGGTTTTATATCCAGAGATGAAAAGGAGCTTAACTATATGAAGATTGCATTGATTGGAGCGACAGGAACGATTGGAACCCGGATTGCCCAGGAAGCGCTGCGGCGCGGGCATGAAGTGACGGCGATATCCCGGAATCCGGAGCAGCTGGAATTTGAGCATGACAAGCTGAACACACATCAGGCGGATGTGATGGACCCGGCTTCATTGGAGCAGGCGATCCAGGGGCATGATGCGGTGATCAGCGCGTTCGGGCCCCTGTTCGGAAGGGAGGAGGAGCTGGTGGCCGCTGCCCGCACGATTGTGGAAGGCACCCGCCGCGGCGGAGTGAACCGGCTGCTGATCGTGGGAGGCGCAGGAAGCCTGCTGACCGATGAGGGCGTTCCGCTGATGGAGACCGCCGGTTTTCCGGAGGAGATTCGGACGCTCGCCAGAGCGCATGCCGATGCTTACAATATCTATAAGGAAGCGGATCTGGACTGGACCTATCTTAGCCCGGCTGCGATTATCGAGCCTGGGAAGCGCACGGGTTTCTTCCGGATCGGCATGGATCGCCTGGTGACCGATGAGAGCGGAGAGAGCCGGATTTCGGCGGAAGACTACGCGGTAGCGATGCTGGATGAGCTGGAGGATCCGCAGTTTATCCGGGCACGGTTCACAGTGGCATACTAGTCAGGGGCTCGCTGGAGCTTGAATGGAATGAAGGAAAGGAGAGGGCCTTCATGTATGTAGTGACGTCAGAAGAGATGAGAGCATTGGATGCCTATACCATCGACCGATTGGGCATCCCTGCGGTGGCATTAATGGAGAGCGCGGGAAAAGCGATTGCCGAGGAGGTGCTGAAGCTGTGCCGCGAGATGCGGTGCGGCGGAGCCAGTGTCCGCCGCGCCCTCGTCAATGGAGCGAGTGCATTCGCAGCGGATGCGCGCACGGATCAGCCAGCGCCTGTTCCAACCGCTGCGCGTCCGGGCTGGTCCCCTCCGCAGGAAGCTGCGCATTCCTCCGCGTACAGCGAGGCGCAGGCACGCCTACGCCTACAGAGGGATACATACGAAGCGCAGTATCGGATGGGCTTTCCGGTGGAGGACGATGCGCTTCTTGACCCCGCGCTGGCCGAGGATGAGCATTGGCTCATCCTGGTCGGCAAGGGCAACAACGGCGGCGACGGTCTGGTCGCCGCCCGGCACCTGCGTGACGCCGGCGTGCGCGTCACGCTGCTGTTCGCCGCCGAGCCATCCGCATTGGCGGGGGCGGCGGCGCTCCAGCGGGATGCCGCGGCAGCGCTCGGCATCCCGGCTCGGGTCCACGGCGCGGACGCCGTGGACATGGGCGCGTTCACCGGCATCGTGGACGCGCTGCTGGGCACGGGCGCGGCTGGCGCGCCCCGCGGCGCTTACGCCGCGCTCATTCAGGCCGCGAATGATAGCGGCCTGCCGATTGTGTCCGCGGACATTCCGAGCGGACTGGACGCCGATACCGGCGCGCTGCACGAGCCCTGCATCCGGGCGGCGGTGACGGTATGCCTCGCGCTTCTGAAGCGAGGCCTCGTGCAGTACCCCGGCGCGGAGGCCGCCGGCCGGGTCGTCCTGCGTGCCATCGGCATCCCCCGTTCGCTCGGCCGCGAGCAGGGCGTCAGCACGCATCTGCTGACGCCGGAGGTGCTGCGGAGCGAACTCGGGGCCGACCCGGCGCGCCCGCGCCAGCCCGAGGGCCATAAAGGCACCTATGGGCATGTGCTTGCGGTGGCCGGGAGCCGCACGATGAGCGGCGCGGGCCTTCTATGCACCCGGGCGGCGCTGCGCGCAGGCAGCGGGCTTGTGACCTGGGCGGTGCCTGAGGCCCTGGTGCTGCCGCTGGCAGGAGCCTCTCCCGAGCTGATGCTGGCGCCGGGCACGGACGAGGCGGATGCGAACGCCGACGGCGGATACTGGAATGAATCCGCTGCAGACCGGATTCTCGAGCTCGCGGGCAGCAGGGATGTGCTGGCGGTCGGCCCCGGGATGGGACGCTTCGATGGCGATACACGCTGGCTGCGCCGCATATGGGAAGAGTGGCAGGGCCCGCTTGTCATCGACGCGGATGCGCTCAACATGCTGGCTGCAGCCGAGGACGCGCATGCCTGGCCCCGGCGCGCGGCGGGCACGGTCCTGACGCCGCATCCGGGCGAGATGGCGCGGCTGGCCGGCCTGTCCACGGCCGAGGTGCAGCGGGATCGCATCGCCTGTGCGACGCGGTATGCGGCTGCGCAAGGAGTAACGCTGGTCCTCAAGGGGGCCCGCACCGTGGTTGCCCTGCCGGACGGCTCGGCCTACATCAATACCACAGGTCATCCCGGCATGGCCACCGGGGGCTCCGGTGATGTGCTTACCGGCATTATCGCCGGGCTGCTGGCCCAGGGATATAGCGCGGGGGCAGCGGCAGCGCTCGGCGTATGGCTCCACGGCCTGGCCGGAGAGCGCGCCGGGCTCCGCCGGGGGCATCCTGCCGCCGTCATCGCCAGCGACATCATTGAGGAGCTGTAGGCGGCTTTGGCCGCTTACGGCTCCTTGCCGTCTGCTGGCAGCTGTGGCACTTCATACAGGGGCCGCCCTGGTCCATGGTGCAGGCACACGCTCATAGCGCATGTCTAGGAGTGGATGTCCGTGGCACACGCCCGTAGCGCGTGACTAGGAGTCCATGGCCATGGCACATGCCCGTAGCGCGTGTCTAGGAGCGCATGTCCATGGCACACGCCCATAGCGCATGTCCAAGGGGACCTGTCCACGAGACACGCCCATAACGCATGTCTAGGGGGTGCATGTCCGTGGCAAACGCATAGCGCATGCTATAGGCGTTGGCCGAAGCATTAGTGGCAGGGCTGCTCATGGCATGAAGCCAGGTGTAGACGCATATGCCTGTTCCCTGAGCTTATCTCAGGGACAGTATGAATCATTTTGCCGGTAGATCGTTTGCCTGTTTGATATTGAGTTCATGAGATCGTATGATGTGTATATAAATGGAATTCGTGGGAGGGGATATGATGAAGTGCAAATTTACCGTCGCCTTGGCCTCCGGCATTGGTTTTGCCTTTCTGTGGTACTACTTCTCAGCCCTGCTCTTTCATATGATCCACTTAGGGGACGGAGGGGCCTTTAGCCTGCTCGTTTGGGTGGTGGGTGCTTCCCTGTTCTTCTATCTGCATAGCATCGTGAACGTGAATCTTCGGAAGAACGTTCCGCAGCATGCCAGGTTACTGAGCAGAGCGTCCACGCTATCCTTTTTATCCGCGGTCTGTGTTATTTTTATGATCCATTGATCCTGTTAGCAAGGCATGATCGGCGTTCGTGTCCTTAAGGAGCTGCCCGGCAGCCGGTCCCGGCTGCCTGCAGCACACTGCATGATCGGTCGTTTAAACGGAGGTGGCTGACACGAATCCGATGCGAACGAAGAGAACCCGCGACAACTCAAATCTCGAGAATTGCCCCGGTGCTATGCTTGAAGCATGGCAGGCGGGGCTTATTTGCTGTGCCCATGCGCCTCTTGTGTCTTATGTGTCTCATATGCCTCGTGTGCTTCGTGTGTCTTATGTGTCTCATATACCTCATATGCCTCGTGTGCCTCGTGTCCCTGCCCCCCGAAGAAGGCCTCGCGACAAGCTTTAATACAAGACCACGCAAACCAGCGGCACAATCAGCGCAAAAAAAGGAACCCACAGCGTTGGCTTCGAGAACAGCTCCTTCCCCCACCGCATGCCGAGCAGCAGCAGGGCTCCTGTCGCAGCCCGCAGCCATAGCTCCGGCGAACTGCCTGCCATGAAGCCGCCGAAGAACAGCAGGCCGCATGCTGCGTACAGCGCTGCCTGGGATGCTCGGCTTCGGATGCGGAGCAGGGAGGTGATCGCGTCTGCGACGAGGGAGGCCGTCATGGCATAACCGTACACTATATGCTCAAGCGGAATGCCGGATACGCCGAGCGCGGCGAGCAGTTCGTTCTTTCCTAGCGGCAGCAGCCAGAAAAATGCGGTGAGCAGCATGAGGAGGGCACCTGCCCCTGCAAGCTTGCTTAACGCATAGGCGCCGACATCCATCCGGCTGGCGCGTTGTGGCCGTCGTTGATGTTCGAAGTTCATAAGTCCTTCACCCTCTGCTTTTGCTGAGCGGTCAGCTCTCCTATGGGCGTCATTAGGAGGTGACCATATTGCCTCCATTCACATGCAAGGTCTGGCCGGTAACGTAGGAGGAATCGATCGCTGACGCCAGGTAAACGAAAGCCGGAGCCAGCTCATAAGGCTGCCCCGCACGCTTCATCGGGGTCTCCGTACCGAACACGGCCACATCCTCCGCCGGAAAGCTGGCGGGAATAAGCGGCGTCCAGATCGGTCCTGGCGCTACGGTGTTTACGCGAATGCCCTGTCCGGCAAGCGAGTGGGCAAGCGAGCGAGTGAGCGTAACGATCGCGCCTTTCGTGGAGGCATAATCGATCAATCTCTCATGGCCTTCATAGGCGGTGATGGATGAGACGTTAATGATCGAATCCCCGGATTTCATATGCGGCAGCGCCGCTTGAATCATGAAGAAGAACGGAAAAATATTCGTCTGGTACGTATGATGCAGCTGCTCCTCCGTAATGTCCAGAATGCTGTTCTGGACGTACTGTACGGCATGATTGTTCACGAGCACGTTCAGCCGGCCGAACTCTCGCAGCGTCAGTTGCACCACCTCGAAGCAGTTTTTTTTGTAGCGCAGATCAGTCTTGATGATCAGGCAGCGTCTGCCGAGCTGTTCAATGCGGCGCTTCGTTTCCTCCGCGTCCGATGTCTCGTACAGATACGGAATGACCAGATCGGCGCCCTCCTTGGCAAATGCGATGGCCGTTGCCCGTCCGATGCCGCTGTCGCCCCCGGTGACAATCGCGACCTTCCCTTCGAGCTTGCAGCTGCCGTAATAATTCGGGTCCTCGTAGAGGGGACGCGGGGTCATCAGGCTTTCTAGCCCAGGCTGACAATCCTGATGCTGGGGCGGAAAAGCGATCGGCTGCTCTTCACAGACCGTTTTGCTGCCGTAATAAGGGATCGGATTTTTCATAATTCCTCCTTGATGATCTAGGACGGTGAACGTTCCTGGTGATGCTTTATCTCTATGCATTCGCCCAGCAGAGGGTGCCGCTTCTCCCGTGGAGAAACTGGGTAGATGCGGAGGGCTGACTGCCTGTTCATCGGCAAGGGGACAGGGGACTCTAAGAACAGCGCACAGCCGGATATGTCCGTAAGGAAGGGGCGCGCAGGCGCCCGGTTTGTATTGACAATTGCCGCGGCAGATTGATACGATGAAATAAATCTGACAAGATTTCTATGAATTAACCATGTTGTTAGACGCGGATACAGGGACTTTGCAGGATGAATGTAAGGTCTTTTTTTCTAGAATTCTTATGAAAACAGAGGTGATGAAGATGGCAAAAGCGGTCATCATTAACGGAAGTCCCACACCCGGTTCACGTTTGACGGCGGTGATGGCGCACAGTGAGCAGATGCTGACGAATGCCGGTTTCGAGGTGGAACGGATCGACGTATCCGGCCTGCCGGCTGAAGATTTGATACATACCAAATTTGAGAGCGAGTCGATTGTGAAAGCGAACGGTCTCGTAGCCGAAGCCGATGCGGTCATTGTGGCCAGTCCGGTATATAAAGCCTCGTTCACCGGCGTGCTCAAGACGTTCCTTGATCTGATCCCGCAGAAGGGATTGGCCGGCAAAATCGTGCTTCCCCTGTTTATCGGCGGCAGCCTCGCACATCTCTTGTCCATTGACTATTCCCTGAAGCCGGTGCTTTCGTCAATGGGAGCCCGGCACATACTGGGCGGTGTGTATGCGGTAGACGCACAGGTAGCGCGGACGGAGCAGGGCGGTTTCGATATGGATGAGGTGCTTGTGGAGCGGCTGAATGCCGCGCTGGACGAGCTGGTGCTGGAAACGCGGTACCGGGCCGAGCGCAACAGCTGATTTCCTTGGAAGCGAAGCATGAGCTTGTGAATTGGTGAAGTTTGACGAAGCATGGCATTGAGAAAACGGAGGGATACTACATTGCAGAAGCTGGTATTTTTTGTAGGAGTGGCAGGTACAGGCAAAACAACGGTAGCCAAAAAACTGGCGGCCCGAATTCCAGCGGCCTTTCTGGATCGGGATACGGTAGGCGGACGTTTCGTGGAGAAGTTTCTGGAGAGCAACGGGCTTGACCCGAATGACCGCGACTCCTCCTTTTACAAGGAGCATCTGCGCGATCTGGAGTACGATACGACCAAAGACATTTGCATCGAGAATTTGAATGCCGGACAGAATGTATTCATGATCTCGCCGTTTACGGCCGAGCTCAAAAACCGCGCCTGGATCGAAGAGGTCATCACATCCGCCGGCCTGACCAAGAACGAAGTGGATGTCAAAGTCATCGTCGTGACGCTGAAGGATATGGACCTGCAGAAGGAGCGGATCATTGACCGTCAGACCGAGCGTGACCAGTGGAAGCTGGACCATTGGGATGATTTCAAGAAACGGGTCGATTTTGTGCCTGAGATTAGCTGGGACATTCCCGAGTCGGCGATCAAGGTATTCGACAATAGCGGCTCCTTGACGGAGGAGAAGGTGGAGGAGCTGTATCAGTTCATCGCGGCTGAGTAGGCATTTCCCGGGAAACGTTTGGGGACTTGTAAGGAACGGATTTTGTTATCCGGATACAATAAAAGAGCGTTCATGGGTGCATACCGCGAGTTTTCGGCACCATGAGCGCTCTTTTTTGGTTACAGCTCATCCCTTCGGCCCGCGTGCTTTCAGCGCGCGGCATCGGGTCCGGCCCTGCAAGCATGTAGGCATGCCCGACCTGCCGACCTGGCACGTGCCCACAGAGACACTCTGCGCACGGTGCAGATATGGCTCTCCACTGTGCTGAGCCATAGGCAGCTGGTTCTAGTTCTATGCCGGTCTATTGTCCGTAATCCTCCCAGCCCGGCCCTGCCTGCAGCCGGGTGTGCAGCAAAACCAAGCAGCCTTCCGCAGCTACCTGGAGCCTGTACATCAGCCGACAATCCGCAGGGCAGGTTAGCGGGGGCGGCGAAGCCGGATGTTGTTCATGATGAATCCGCTGCCCGGGAACGTTGGCATCCGGTTTAACGGATAGCTCAAATCCTGCTCAGGCAAGTCATACTCGATCCGGTTTACCAGAAAATCCAGGCTGGCTTTCATCACTTCAACCGTGACCCCTTCGCCGGGACAGCGATGCCCTTGGGCCGGATCGCCTCCGCCTTGAGGAATCAGGCGGTAAGGGTCTTCATTCCCGTTCCGAAACCGTTCCGGATCAAATACATCCGGTTGTTCCCAAATTTCCGGGTCATGATGCATGCCGTAGATATCAAGGAGCACGAGCCGGCCTTCCTCGAACGCCACGTCCTTCCAGACGAAATCCTGCTTCACCCTGGCCCCGAGGAAAGGGGCAAAGGGATAATAGCGCCGCACCTCCTGAGCAAACATCTCAAGTTCCTCAGGGCCGCCGGACGCGAGCTTGTCTCTCCAGACAGGATATTCATACAAAGCCAGGGCAGAGAAGGTGATGAAGGTGGCGATGGCCACGATTGGACGCAGGATGTTGATCAGCTCGATCGCGGCCATATGGTCATCCAGCGGCTGATCGTGCTCATCCCGATAATACGCGATGCGCCCCAGGGCTGACTCGCGATCCACCTGGAGATGCCCGGCCCGCACGTCCTCGATCATCTTCCGGATCCATGCTTCGGTCTTCGTTCGTGCACGTCTTCCTTTCCAGTGCCGGGGGCCGACAGCGCCGAAGGCATCGACCATATCATAGAAGTCCTCTGCGCGCGCCCGAACCTCCTCTTCCGGCAGCGGAACACCGGCCCAGCCGCACGCCACCTGGCATAACAGCGCCTTGGCTTCCTCAAACAGCATGATGCTGTCTTCCCGTTCCCACTGCGCCGCTGATGCAAGCCACTGCTCGGATACAAGCTCAGCCAGCCTGTGCTGGTGGCTGGGCGTCAACAAAGACATGAACAGGAGCTTGCGATGAAGATGTGACCCGCCGTCCATCGTTTGAATCGCATTGACACCGAACAGGGACTTCTGAATGCGCTTGGGAGCAGCTCCTTTTCGCTGGAATTTATCCGTATCGTAGAATAGTCTGGCGGCATCGTGCCCGTGCATGTAGATTACACGCTCCCCGAGCAGACGGCCTTCAAACAGGTTAGTATTATAGCGCTTGACCCGGTTCATAATGAACGAGTATCCCTCGGTCATGAGATCAAGACTGCTATCCAGGCTATGATCCTGCGGTAACGTATCTCTCATCCGAATATCTCCTTCGCCATATCGTTTATACCTTTTATGTATCCAATGGAGGATGCAGCGAATCTGGGAGGCTAGATTCGCTGCTCAGATCTGGAGCTGAGATCCATAGCCAGATCTATAGCCGAGATCCATAGCGGAGAGCCGCGTCCAGCTTCAGGCACTGCCGCTCTGGGCGTAAGCATCGTGAAGTTGGGCCGGCCTGGAAAATAAGCTATAGTAGAAGGAGGAAAGTGACGTTCTGTCACAAGTGGATTTCGTATGGAAGGAGGATGGGACAATCGATATTTCCAAATTGCATTCCTATTTGCGATCGGTGACTTTGCTGAAGGAGCGGGTTCCGGCATTTTCGGAATATCCGTTTAATCTGCCTGCCGTGTCTGCCCTCGATGAGCTTGAGTTTCATCCGAAGGTGACCTACATCGTAGGGGAGAATGGCATGGGGAAATCAACGGTGCTGGAAGCCATCGCGGCGGCGCTGGGGTTCAACCCGGAGGGCGGCACCCGAAACTTTAATTTTGCCACCAGGGAGTCACATTCCGAGCTGTACCAGTACCTTCGGACCGTGCGCGGCGTGCGCAAGCCGAAGGATGGCTTCTTCTTCCGGGCGGAGAGTTACTACAACGTGGCGACCGAGGTCGATGCCCTGCAGGCGTTTGGATCGTACGGGGGCAAATCTCTGCATGATCAATCGCATGGCGAATCCTTTTTCGCTACCTTTATGAACCGGTTCAGCGGACATGGGCTGTACATTATGGACGAGCCGGAAGCGGCATTATCCCCGTTCCGCCAAATGGCGCTGCTCCGGCGCATTCATGATCTGGTTCACGAACATTCCCAGTTCATTATCGCTACCCACTCGCCGATTATTATGGCCTATCCGGACGCCTGTATCTACAAGCTGACCCCGGAGGGCATTGAGACCTGTCAGCTGGAGGAAACCGATCATTATATGATTACGAAAGAGTTTATTAATAACCGCGAGGCTATGCTGCGGGAGCTGCTGTCTGATGACGATTGAAGCGCCCAGAGGAAACAAGAGCCTGCCCGCTTTACGTGATGCATTCATAACAAATAGAGCGGTCATTCACGGTGTATTCCCCGATGAATGATCGCTCTATTCTATATATTGCGAAAGCTTAAGGATTCTACAAATCAACACACTTATGCATCTTACCGTTTACCGACTTACAGATCATCAAAGCCGTTATCGTCCCCAACTTTACCATAGTTACGGGACTTCGCTTCGAAGAAGTCAGTCTTGGTCGCGTTAAGCGCCTCGTCGGAGAAAGGCTTGATCCAAGGCATGCAGTTGACGTCCACGCCCTCGTACGCTTTTTCCAGACCCATCATCGTAATGCGGCGGTTGGCGATGTATTTGATATAATCGGACAGCTCGCCAAGATCGATGCCGCGAACCTTGCTGAGCGTATAATGCGCCCAGTTCGTTTCGAGCTCTACCGCACGATCGATCGTACGGTATACGTAATCGATGTTCTCCTTGGTGTTCAGTTCCGGGAAGTCCTTCAGCAGCTGCTTGAACACTTCCGCGAAGAAGTAGCAGTGCTGGTTCTCGTCCCGCTGGATGTATGAAATCATCTGGCTGGTGGCCATCATCTTCTGATCGCGAGCCAGGTTGTAGAAGAACGCAAACGTACTGTAGAAGAAAACCCCTTCCAGAATCAGGTCAGCCACCATCGATTCAAAGAACGTCTGCGGCGTCGGATTGTCGCGGAATCCTTGATAGATGTTGGAGATGAACTGATTGCGCTCCAGCAGCACCGGATCATGCTTCCAGTATTCAAAAATCTCCTTCTGTTCCTGCTCGGAAACGATGGAGGACAGAACGTAAGAGTAAGATTGGTTATGCACAACCTCCTGCTGACCGATGATCGCGGAGATCGCTTCGAGAGACGAGTCGGTGAAATAACGCTTCACATCGCCGACAAACATCGTCTGCATGGAGTCGAGAACAGCAAGCAGGGAGATGTTGATTTTGAAGGTACGCTGTTCTTCCGGATCCAGAAGCGGAAACTGCTGTGCATCTTTGGACATCGGGATTTCATCCGCGATCCAGTGGTTCAGCAGCAACACCTTGTACAGCTTATACATATGAGGCATCCGAATGTCGTTCCAGTTCAGAATCCCCGAGCATTCACCTTCAATGATCCGAGTGGACCGGTTTGGCGCCTCGGTGTTGAATATTTTTTGCAATTGCATTCCCATTCTCTCCTTGCATTTATAGTAGGGCGGGTATCCGTTCTCCAGCCGCTGTTGTCCGCCCTTTGCTTGATTTATATAAAAGGGTGGCAAAGAGCTCCCAAAGGCGTCTTCCGCCCGGATACCCTTACCCTTGTAGTCTTTTTTAGTGAGTTGTTTCATGCCCTGCTTGGAGCCCTCCAAGCAGGAAGTGGAAGATAACCCTCTCCGTAGCGCCCCCCGTCCATGCACAAACGTAAAGCGAATCCCGAAGGGAGAGCGCTCCAAGCAGGAAGTAGAAGATCCCCCCCTCCGTAGCGCCCCGGTCCATGCACAAACGTAAAGCGAATCCCGAAGGGAGAGCGGGCCCTCCGCATCAGTAGCAGGACGAGGCACTCTCCAACTCTTCCGTCACCACGCCACATTCCAGCGTTCCCGAAGGGAGACAGCGCTCCGACCACCGCTAGTCACTCAGACGCGCCCCTCAACCTCACTTTTGCCCCATTTCCGGGTATCCAAAGGGCAGAGCCCTTGGGGCCCTCCCTTGGAAGGGAGGGTTTGGGTGGGTTCGATCTTAGCTGGCACACGACTCGCATTCTTCAATTGTCAGCGCACGGCTGCGTACATAGTAAGTCGACTTGAGACCGGCCTTCCAAGCGTGCAGATGCAGCTCCAGGAATTCAGACGCCTTGATGTCCGGACGAACATACAGGTTAAAGCTTTGCGCTTGGTCAACGTGACGCTGACGGGCAGCCGCCATTTTAATGGACCAATGCTGATCGATCAGGAACGCTGTTTTGTAGTACCAGATCGTTTTCTCGTTCAGATCCGGAGCCGGGTTCGCTACCTTGTAAGTCGTTTTCTCTTCGTAGGACAGCAGCTCGTACAGCGGATCGATGCTCGCCGTGGAGCCCGCGATAATCGAGGTGGAGCCGTTCGGTGCGATAGCAAACAGCCATGCATTACGGATACCGTTCTTCTGCACCTGCTTCTGAAGCTCGCGCCACTGCTCGGCCGTCACGAACTTGCCTTCATGCTCGCCATCAGTGTAGCCGCGGAACTCAAAGTATTTGCCGGACTCCCAGTCAGAGCCTTTGAACTTCGGATAATGGCCCTTCTCCTGAGCCAGCTCCATGCTGGATTTGATGAGCAGATAGTTAATGTGCTCGTACAGATTGTCGTTATATTCAACCGCCTCGTCGGACTCCCAGCGAATGCCTTCCAGGGCCAGCAGATGGTGCAGGCCGAAGGTTCCGAGACCGACCGCGCGGTACTGGCTGTTCGTATATTGAGCTTGCAGAACCTCAATGTTGTTAATGTCGATCACGTTGTCCAGCATGCGAACCTGGATAGGTACGAGACGCTCCAGCACACCAGCTGGTACTGCGCGAGCCAGGTGAATGGAATTCAGGTTGCACACAACGAAATCGCCAGGAATTTTCGAGATGACGATACGGGTCTGGCCGTCTTTTGTCACCAGCTCTTCCTGTTCTACGACAGTCGGAGACTGGTTTTGCATAATTTCCGTGCACAGGTTGGACGAGAAAATCATGCCGTGAGCCGAGTTCGGGTTCGCCCGGTTAACCGTATCACGATAGAACATGTACGGTGTTCCGGTTTCCAGCTGGGATTTCATAATCCGCTTCATGATGTCAATCGCCTGAACGGTAATCCGCGGCAGATCCGGGTTCGCGACGGCTTCGGCATATTTCTCACGGAAGGAGCCTTTGCCTTTCTCTTCGTCGTAGAAATCCTCCAGCCCGAGCGGACGGCCGTTCTCGTCTTTCCAGCCCATAATTTTCTTCACTTCATGCGGGCAGAAGAGACTCCACTCATCGCGGTTCTCAACAGCTTCCATGAACAGGTCAGGCAAGCATACGCCGTGGAACACGTCATGCGCTCTCATGCGCTCGTCACCGTTGTTCAGCTTCAGATCCAGGAACGACAAAATATCTTTATGGAATACATCAAGATATACTGCAATCGCGCCTTTGCGAGTGCCAAGCTGGTCTACGCTCACCGCAGTGTTGTTCAGCTGGCGGATCCAAGGGATGACGCCGGAGCTGGTGTTCTTGTGACCGCGGATATCGGAGCCGCGCGCACGCACTTTGCCGAGGTAGACTCCGATGCCGCCGCCCATTTTGCTGAGACGAGCAACGTCCGTGTTGGAGTCGAAAATACCTTCAAGCGAGTCGTCCACGGTGTCGATAAAGCAGCTGGAGAGCTGGCCTGCCACTTTTTTGCCTGCATTGGACATCGTTGGCGTAGCAGCTGTCATGTACAGGTTGCTCATTGCCCAGTACGCTTCTTTAACCAGCTCCACACGCTTGTCTGCTGGCTCGTTATGCATCAGATACATGGCAATGACCATGTAGCGTTCCTGCGGAAGCTCCATGACACGGCCGTCGAAGTCGGTTGCAAGGTAACGCTCAGCCAGCGTCAACAGGCCGATATAGTCAAACAGCAGGTCACAGCTAGGATCGATGAACTCACCGAGCTCATCAATTTCTTCTTTTGTATAGCACGTGAGAAGCTCCTCACGGTATATTCCTTTTTGAACCAGCTCGTTAATGAGCGGATAGAAGGCCCCGTACGGCTCTTCCGGGTAAGCTTTGTAGCGGCGGTTGTATGCTGCTTTTTTATATAAAGAAGTAAGGAATGAACGTGCGGCTGCAAACTTCCAGTTCGGTTCCTCCTTGGATACGAGCTCCAGGGCGGACATCGTAAAGGCGCTGCTGATTTCCTCGCCGGTCACCTGATCACCACGCAATTTTGCCTTAACACCACGAAGAAGACGTTCTTTATCGAGCGCCTCCAGGTCCTTCAGAATCCGGTCGGCATAGACAGACAAGCGGATTTCATCAAAGGCAAGTTGACGGTTGTTCGGTTTAACTACCAGTTGTGGCATAAATAATTCCTCACTTTCTGGGGGGAAGTTATAAAAAATAAAGATGAAATAAGATGAAAAAAACATTTTCGAAAGCCAAAAGTGGCTTGAAAATGTCCATACGCTGCGATTCTCAAGCGGAGAAAGCCAAAAAGAGGTTGGCAGTCTGGTATGTACAGGCGCGCAAGTATACGGACACTTTCCCAGATGAACCAGTAGGAATCGGTGTCGGGTATACAGGCAAGTCTCCTGACTTGGGTTATGCAAGATTGGTGTCTTCCGAGCGTGGATCTCGTCAGCTAACACAGCAGGTTGCCCAGCTGCTTGGCCGCTTCCTTGAGCAGCCGCAAGCCTACACAGTGGCGCTTCGCGGTCGATTCTCCCTATCTACCTTACTTGGGCTAGATCGACTGGTAGGCTGCCTTAGCACCTGTATACACTATATTTGGTTACCGCTTCTATAATGTAACCCAATATATTGTGTTTGTAAACAACCAACTTAAAATTAGACGCATTGAGAATTATAGCAAACGAGCCCCAATCACGCCACTATTTGATTCGGCAAATGGCTGTAACATTCCCCCAATTGTGAGCAAATGCGACGATTTCTTCGCTGATTCCGCCTATATTATCATTTGACCAAACCTGCAAAAAATGATGCCAAAGTCATGGTGCAAGCACCGGTGTATTTGCGTATAAACTCATTGCAAAAGATGAGTCGATGGGATTGTTTTTATATAAAGGGTAGTGGACCAGGACATCCAATATGGGAATGAGCTCGTCTATAATAGGAATCGGATAAAGATTGAATGTTGTAAAATACAGAAAATTGAAATAATAATACAAGTAATGCAATAAAGGAGGTTGTGGTGATGGCAATCGCGGAGGTAACGGTGATACCGATCGGAACCGCATCAACGAGCTTGAGTTCATACGTTGCTGAAATGCAGCGTGTCCTGGAGCAGCAGGACGGCATTACCTACGAGCTCACCTCGATGAGCACCATTATTGAAGGAGAGCTGACATTTGTATGGCGGGCGATTGAGGCTTTGCATGAGGCGCCTTTTCTGTCCGGGGCGAAGCGGGTATCCACTTCGGTCAAAATCGATGACCGCCGGGACCGGGCCTCGTCCAGCAAGCAGAAGCTGCAGTCGGTGCAGGAGAAACTGGGCGGCTGATCAAGCTAAACCCGGGGTTTATCCGGTCTATTTTTCTTCACGGAAAAGGTATTGCATTTTCGCACCAAAGTATTATAATAATTTTTGTTGTTTCGGCGAGAAGCAACGCCTGCTGGTGTAGCTCAGGGGTAGAGCAACGCACTCGTAATGCGTAGGTCGGGGGTTCAATTCCCTTCACCAGCATTGTACGTTAATACCGCGCAAAGTCAGCGTTGAATGTACTGTTAGGGTTGTCGGTAGGGCTACGCACTCCCCGCCATAAAACGGACGAACGTCGGTGCTAATTTGCGTCAAAATACGGAGCCTTCTACGAATAACGTAGAAGGTTTTTTATTATGGGGACAGACCCGCGTGAAGGGTTCTTTTTCGTTTTATGCTCAGAGGAAGTATAGTAAAATATAGCCATTATCTAAACTGTTCACTGTGCGAGACGGAGAATCCTCTGCCAAGTTTATAGGATTTCTTAACGGCATCTTTATACAACTCCCACTGTAATATCAGAAATGTGAATTCTACGGAGAATAGCATGGGATGGGAGACTACGGTATCATCACGCAGCGTGTACGTTTAAATATGCGGAGTAAAATCTGCTAAAAGACGGTCGATTACATGTATTGGGGAACTTTTGAATATGATTCGGCTCAATTCTGCCTAAATGGTCACATAGCTAATGGTACTATCAAACGCTACGCATCACACGCTAAGACATTCTGTGATTATTAGGACATCCTTTCAGTTCACACTGATTCTCATTAAGCACCTTCGGGTGCTTTTTCTTTTTCTCGGATGACGAAAATATAAGCCTGCTTGCGAGTGTGTTTACCCTAGAACGAACCTAACACAAAATACTGAGAAGCTTCTACATATATGCTGCGAGTGCTGCGAGTAATTATTGTATGTGATTATATTTACCAATCGTAACCACCCCAAACAGAACCTCAATTCATGTTATAATCTGGAAGAGTCGGATCCCCGATTCTTTTTCCATGTATCATGATAGTAAATGCTAAGTGACTGAAGGAGGACGCGTGATGTTTGAAATGCAGCCGATTGGAACGGTCTACAATGAAAGAAAAGCGGTAGAGGATGATCACTGGGGAAATATCATTTCCGAGATCAAACTTGATGATCATTGGGAGGAAAGCTGTCTGGATGGCATTGAAAGCTTTAGCCATTTGGAAATTTTCTATAGGTTTCATCTTGTGAAAGACGAAAGCATTCAATACACGGCCAGACATCCGAGGAATAACGAAAGTTTCCCCAAGGTGGGCATCTTCGCACAACGTGGCAAGAACCGTCCTAACAAGCTGGGGGCAACGATGGTGGAAGTGGTCAGAAGAGAAGGGCGCTCGGTGTTCGTGAAGGGGCTTGACGCGATTGACGGCACCCCGGTTGTGGACATCAAGCCTGTGATGAAGGAGTTTCTTCCGAAGGGCGACATTAGACAGCCGGACTGGGCTACCGAAATTATGAAACGCTACTGGGAGTAACCACAGGGATATAGCAGGGTGCCACATTACTCTGAGCATGACAGTAAAAAAAGTGACCGCTACAGCTACAGAGCTTTAGCGCGATCACTTTTTTTGCTGATGCCTCATTTCAGCAGCTTCATAATCCACCGCGGTATATAGGTTACAGCTTCTAATATGATGGTGGTGTAATCGCCCCATCGTTCCACCCACGCTCTGTTAAACTTTCTCCAGTTCCACTTCATCATCTCATCCCCTTGCTTTGAATTGGATGCAGCAGGTTCGTAGAAGATTGACATTATCCCTATTCATATCCATACGTAGATTAAAATAGAAGGTGGCGGAAAAAAGACCGCTTCGTCCTCACCCAGCCTGAAGAAATGTTTACGACTTACAGCACTGCTATACAGCTAGAACAGTGGACCGCCAAAGCCATTTAACCGGGCGATGAGGCCGATTTGACCGATGTGATACGTCTCATGGTCATAGATATGATGGAAGATCCAGCGCATCGTTGGCGGGGATGGCGGCTGCCATCCATCTGAGTAAGTCGGCAGGGGGAGGACGGGATCGGATTCGCTGAACTTGAGTGAGTCAAGCACACGATCGGTTCGATGCCGGATATCGATATAGGCTTGAAGCAGCTGCTCGGGGGTGTCCAGTTTTCCGGGTAGCGTTAACTCCCCTTGCAGCCCAATGACATGAATCCAATCGTCCTCGCTGCGAGCGATATGTTCGATGATCCATGCAATGGAGTTCGGATGGTCGCGATGCACCGCATACCATTGGTCCTCGCTGAGCAGCTGCAAATAAGGAATAAGCACTTTACGAGCATCGTTGCGATAAGGAAAGAAACTTGAAAGGTTCATCTTTAGTCTCCTGGGAATATGATTTGAGTCTCATTCTATCAAATGAACACGGCAAAGTCACATAGCAAGATCACTTCTACAAAACCGAACGTATGTGCTATAATGAATGGAAACGACTGGGGGGCGGTATGCCCTCCGCTCGGTAAAGGCTTCAACAGTCTCGCTTTAGCTGGAGCATCGATCGGAGAAAATGTTCATAATTATTTTTTACCTATTCAATGTGACCGGCTATCGTGTAGACTGATCATAATTTCGGCTTTATGACAACAAGGAGAGCCGGCACTATTTTGCATACATATGGGGGTGGGCGATATGCCCAAACAAGAGAAGCTGTCGATGTCATGGCTGCTTCGGTATTTAAAGCCGGTTAAGGGCAGGCTGACGATCCTGCTCATTCTGCTGCTGTCCTCCACCGGACTTCAGCTGATTCATCCGCAGATTATTCAACGCTTTATCGATTCGGCTGTCGGCGGGGATGGGATGTCCATCCTGCTTCGTCTTGCGGGCCTGTTCTTGATAGTGGCGGTGGTGAACCAGCTGATCACGGTAGCGGTCAGTTATCTCGGCAACGACGTATCGTGGCGGGCAACGAACCGGCTTCGCGGTGATTTGCTCAGGCACTGCCTGAAGCTGGATATGCGGTTTCACAACGTGAAAACGCCAGGGGAAATGATTGAACGGGTTGACGGGGATGTTACGAATATTTCGAACTTTTTTGCGATGTTTATTGTTCAGGTCATCGGAAGCTTTGTGCTGCTTGCAGGCATCCTAGGCTTCATGTTTACCGTTAATGTGCCGATCGCCCTGGTGATGACGGTATTCACACTTGCGGCGGTGCTGTTCATGATGTTTATCCGCAATCTGGGAGTGCAGTCCTCGAAGTCGGAGCGCGAGGCGAGCGCTTCACTCTTCGGGCTGATCGAGGAGCGCATTGCCGGAATTGAGGATGTTCAGGCCAACGGCCATGTGCCGTATGTGATGAATCGATTTCATCGCCTGATGCGTACGGTATTTCTGCGAGGGCGCAAAGCGTGGATGCTGCGTGTGGTGCCGTGGAATACAACCGTCGTGCTGTTTGCGCTGTCGGTGACGGCCGTGCTACTGCTCGGGGTGCACAACTACATTATTGGAGAGCTTACGCTGGGCACCTTGTTTCTGATCTACCAATACACCCAGATGCTGAATGATCCGATTGAGATGCTTGGCGATCAGGTTCAGGAGTTCCAGAAGGCGAAGTCGGGCATGCTTCGTTCCAGAGAGCTGCTGGCGAACCGGAGCGAGATTGTGGACGGGGAGCTGGATGAGCTGCCGGAGGGTCCACTTGGCCTGGAGTTTGAAGGAGTTCACTTCCGTTATAACGAGGATAAACCGGTTCTGCAGGACGTTACGTTCGCTGTGAAGCCGGGTGAGCGCCTGGGCATTATCGGGCGCACAGGCAGCGGCAAGTCAAGCCTCAGCCGGGTGCTGCTTCGTCTGTATAACATCGATCGCGGAGTCATTCGGGTCGGCGGAACGGATATCACGAAGCTGAAACTTCCTGCCCTGTATAAACGGGTGGGGATGGTGACGCAGGACGTGCAGCTGTTTGATGGGACACTGCGCGACAATCTGACGCTGTTTAACAGCGACATTCCGGATGCGTATATATTGGAAACGACAGAGCAGCTTGGCCTGCGTCACTGGATTGACGAACAGCCCGAGGGCTTGGATACTCATCTGGCGGCGGGCGGCGCCTCGCTGTCTGCCGGGGAAGCGCAGCTGTTCGCCTTGACCCGGGTCTTTCTGACCCAGCCGAGTCTGGTCATTCTGGATGAGCCGTCATCCCGGCTGGATGCAGCTACGGAAAGCGTGCTTCAGGAAGCGGTGGAGCGATTGATGAGCCAGTGCACAGGGATCGTGATTGCCCACCGTCTTGCGACACTGGAGCAAGTGGACAAAATTATGGTGCTTGGCGATGGGCGAATTCTCGAATTCGGTGACCGCAAGGCGCTTGCGAATAACCCGGATTCACATTATGCCAGATTGCTGGCCAGTGGAAGAGAGGAGGAGCTTGCATGACGGTTGCCGGTTTTATCGGCCGTTTATTTCGGTTTCGGCCGCTGTTGTTTCTGATCAACGGCGTGCTGTGGTGCATATTCCATTCCCTGCCGCTGGCGATCGGCCTCGGGATGCAGTGGTTTTTCGACCGAGTCGCGGCGAGCACAGATACGACGCCATACATGTGGCTGGCTGTGCCGCTGATTATGATCGCTGCTGTGAGGCTAGTACGGGTCGGTGCGTTTTTTGCGGCGTTCTATAAATGGGTGACCTATATCTATCATATCCAGGCCATTCTGAGAACGAATATGCTGGCCGGCATTATGCGCTGGCCGGGACGCAACCTGCCGGCTTCGCCGGGGGAAGCGATGAGTCGGTTCCGCGATGATGTCGAGGAAGTGGTAGAGTATGTGGAATCATGGGTGGATTTCTGGGGGCGGTTCGTGTTTGCGGTCGTGTCCGTGATCATTATGGCTAATATTAACTGGCAGATTATGCTCGTATCCGTTCTGCCGCTCGTCATTGTTACAATGCTGAACAATCTGTCCGGCAACCGGGCGCGGCGTTATGGGCAGATGAACCGGGAAGCGACGGGGCGGATCACCAGCTTCATCGCGGAAACATTCGGTGCGGTACAGGCGCTGAAGCTGGGTCAGGCGGAGGATCGGGTACATGACCGTTTTGCCAAGCTGAACGAAGACCGGCGGCAGGCGGCCCTCAAGGACAATCTGTTCAAGCAGTGGATGAGGTCACTCAATCAGCATGTGATTGCGATCTCTACGGGACTTATCCTGCTGATGTGCGCATCCGAAATGCAGGCCGGGCGGTTTAGTGTCGGGGATTTCGCACTGTTCACGACCTATCTGGCCAACATCGGATTCAGTATCTCGCTGTTCGGTTACATGGTGTTTCAGCACAAGCGGCTCAAGGTGTCGTTTGAACGGATGCGGAAGCTGTTCCGGCCTGGCGAAGAGGACATGATCATGGAATTCAGGGAGACCTATCTGTCCAAGGAGCCGCCGCAGCCTGCGGTTTCCGTCAGGGAGCCACAGGACCGGCTGCAAAGTCTGGAGGTCAGCGGACTGTCCTACCGCTACCCGGGATCGGATAACGGGATTACCGATATCAGCTTCCAGCTGGAGCGGGGCAAGTTCCTCGTAGTAACCGGGCGCATCGGCTCAGGCAAGTCGACGCTCGTGCGGACCTTGCTCGGCTTGCTGCCGAAGCAGGAGGGCTCCATTCGCTGGAACGGACATGAGGTGGACCCGGCGACGTTCCTGATGCCGCCGAGAGCGGCTTATACTCCGCAGGTTCCGCGTCTATTCAGCGATACGCTCAGAGAGAACATTGTGCAAGGGAAACAGGGCGATGCAGAAGCGGAGCTTGCACGCTCGATCCGCCTGTCCGTCATGGATAAGGATATTCGCGATCTGGACCGGGGGCTTGAGACGTTTGTCGGGCCAAGGGGCGTTATGCTGTCAGGCGGACAGATCCAGCGGTCGGCGACAGCGCGGATGCTGATGACAGGCGCAGACTTGTTCATTTTCGATGATCTGTCCAGCGCGCTGGATGTGGAGACAGAGCAGCAGGTGTGGGAAGGGCTGTTTCGGGAGCAGGACGTCACCTGTATTGCCGTATCCCACCGCCGCGCGGCATTGTCCAAGGCGGATCATATCATCGTCCTGAAGGACGGCCGGATCGAAGCGGAAGGCAGCCTGAATGAGCTCCTTGCCTCAAGCGAGGAGATGCGGCTGCTGTGGGACGGCGAGCTGTCGGACGAGAAGACGTCCGGTGAAAGCACGCCTGGTGTCCCGGACGCGCAAGATCCAGGCAAGGTGAAAGTGAATAGCTAAGTGAATCATTATGTGAATTATGAACGGCACCATATCCTATCATCATCAGTATATGACGGATCTAGCGGCCTTTCCCCGAGCCCGGGGGAAGGCCGCTTTTTAGATATGACAGGAGGTGATAATCCAAGTCAGAAGTATACCGGTTCGGAAGGGCGCTCTCTTCCGCCTCGAGATAGCCCCCGATCACTCCTGCTTAGGCAGAAAGGGTCGGGGCTTTTTTAGCTGCTGGTGGTCGATCCAAGCTCCCCTGTCCTTCGTGTTTATGGGCTGCCATCAACGATTGTCATAGGAAGGTTTAAATTTCGGACAATTAGTGTACTACTTGTAGTATAGATGCTAATAAACATAATCTAACAATCGAATCCCAAATGAGAGGAGCATTTTCACGTGGATGGTAACAAACCAAAGCAGGATGAGGACAATCTGACATTAACCACGAGACAGGGCCATCCGGTACGGGATAATCAAAATATCCGGACCGTTGGCAATCGGGGCCCAAGCACGCTGGAGAACTATCACTTTCTGGAGAAGATGTCGCACTTTGATCGCGAGCGTATTCCAGAGCGGGTGGTCCATGCGCGGGGTGCGGGTGCTCATGGCGTGTTTACCGCCTATGGCAAGGTAGGAGACGAACCGGTCTCCAAATACACACGTGCAAAGCTGTTCCAGGAGGCGGGCAAGGAAACGCCTGTTTTTGTGCGTTTTTCGACCGTTATTCATGGGGGGCATTCCCCGGAAACACTGCGTGATCCTCGCGGATTTGCTACCAAATTTTATACGGAGGACGGAAACTGGGATCTGGTTGGCAACAACCTGAAGATTTTCTTTATCCGTGATCCGCTCAAATTTCCGGATATGGTGCATGCCTTTAAACCGGACCCGATTACGAATGTTCAGGATATGCAGCGCTTCTTCGATTTTGTTTCAATGAGCCCGGAAGCGACCCATATGATTACCTTCCTGTTCTCGCCATGGGGGATTCCGGCCAACTATCGGCAGATGCAGGGTTCCGGCGTCAACACTTACAAATGGGTCAATGCGGAAGGTAAGGCCGTGCTGGTGAAATACCACTGGGAGCCGCTCAAGCAGGGCATCAAAAACCTGACTCAGGCCGAGGCGAATGAGATTCAGGCGAAGAGCTTCAATCATGCTACGCTTGATCTTTATGAAGCGATTGAGCGCGGCGACTATCCGGAATGGGAGCTGTGCGTTCAGATTATGGAGGACGGAGAGCATCCGGAGCTGGATTTTGACCCGCTGGATGACACGAAGCTGTGGCCAACGGACAAGTTTCCGTTCCTGCCAGTCGGCAAGATGACGCTCAACCGCAACCCCGAGGACTACTTCACGGAGGTGGAACAGTCTGCGTTCGGTACGGGCGTATTGGTGGACGGTCTGGACTTCTCGGATGACAAAATGCTGCAGGGCCGCACATTCTCCTACTCGGATACACAGCGTTACCGGGTAGGCGCCAACTATTTGCAGCTGCCGATCAATGCGCCGAAGACGCATGTGGCCACGAACCAAAGCGGTGGACAGATGCAGTATAAGGTCGATCGCGCGCCAGGCCAGAACCCGCATGTCAACTATGAGCCGTCTTCTATGGGCGGGCTTCAGGAGGCGCCTAAGCCAGGCAAAGACCATGAGCCGGAATATAACGCCAGACTTGTGCGTGAGCCGATTGACCGTCAGAACAACTTCGGTCAGGCGGGTGAGACGTATCGCTCCTTCGAGCCATGGGAGCAGGATGAGCTGATTGCGAACCTGGTGGATGCGCTCAGCCAGTGCAAGCAGGATATTCGCGAGCGGATGATTTCCTACTTTACCCAGGCCGATCCGGAATACGGACGCCGTGTAAAGGAAGGCCTGGAGAACGTGGGCGATATCGAAAGCGGCCAGATCGACCCGCAGCAGGGTGTCGATCTGTCGCATGAGAAAGGCAAGGAAGCTGATCCGTATTAAGCATCGGCTTAAATGAAGCGTGAACCGGTACCGGTGATCATACCAACCCCGCCGTCAGGGATATTCCCTGGCGGTTTTTGTCGTTTGCGGGAAGCACGGCGTTTACGTTTGTTTTCGTCATGGAAGCATCTGGATAAACCTTTGTTGCAGCAACGATTCCACCTGAGACCGTGCTTTTCTCAATGAAACTAGTTTACAAAATGAAGCAATAGTTATGCTGCAAATTTTACGGTGAATTGAACTAGATAAACATTCTGAAAACACGGGATTTACAAAACCAGTTTAATATGGAATGCGAAGTGGAGGAAAAAAATGTTATGGCAAACATGGGTGACGTAGCAAAAGATGCCGGTGTATCGAAGAGCACCGTATCCAATGTGTTTAGCGGGAAACGTTCGATCAGTGAGGCGGTGAGACAGCGGGTGCTTGAATCGGCCAATCGGCTGAATTACAGGCCCAATTACTTTGCGAGAAGCATGGTGACGAAGGAAACGCGAATTATCGGGCTGGTCATGGACAGCCGAAAGGTCAAGTTTAACCAGTACAACTTGTCGTTCATCAACGGCGTGCTCCGGGAATGCAGCTCGCAGGGCTACAGACTGTTGATCGATACACTCCCCAGCTCGTTCCGCAACAAGGTGACGCAGATGACTTCGGAGCCGGTAGACGGGGAGATCATTCTGGACCCGCTTACGGTGGACGAGCGTGTGGAGGAGCGGGTGAAGTCCGGACGGCTGATGACGATCATCGGGAAACCGCCGCGTAAATACGAAGCCGCGCTTCCTTATGTGAACAACGACAATGTTCAGGCAGCGGAAACGGCAACATCCTATCTGCTGGAGCTGGGGCATCGGAACATCCTGATGATTAATGCCGTGAAGAAGCATACCGTGAGCCAGGACCGCAAAGCCGGATTCATGCTGTCATACAGCAAGCGCGGCTTGTCGCCGGACGAGGAACTGATCGTGTATCGCGATGATGCTGTAAGCTCGGCAGAATTCGGATACCGCACGGTGATGAAATGGATGGAGAAGTTCCCGGATATTACGGCGGTGATTGCGGACACAGACCAGATTGCCCTTGGCGTATACCGGGCGGCGATGGAACTGGGCCTAAGCATACCGGATGACCTGTCGGTGATTGCGTTTAACAACGATACCGTATATCCTGGCGAATTCCATCCCCCATTAACGAGCGTGGAGCTCAATGGCGAGATTTTGGGGCAGGAGGCAGCCAAGCTGCTGATTGAGCAGCTGGTGGCCAAGAACAAGCTGGTGAAGCAGGTAACCATTCAGAGCAGACTCGTGCTCCGGGCGTCCTGCGGCCCGATTAAGCAAGGTTTTCCCGTCTGACTTACCCTGCCCTGGTGGAGCAGCTCGACGTGAAAATAGATAAGTTCAATCAATGCATATTGGGAGGGAGATTCAATTGCGTCAAAAGTTAAGCTTAATCGGTTTGGTTGTACTGCTGATGCTTTCCACATTGACTGCCTGTATGGGCGGAGACAGCGGAACGGCAGGCAACAACAGCACGGTGGAAAGCCAGCAGACTGATAATACAACCGCTACGGCGGAAGCTGCCACAGCTCAAATTCCGGACATTAAGAGCGCGGCGGAGCTGACAAGCTTCCAGGAAGCTCCAATGCTGGCCGAGCTGGTCCAGGCCGGTACTTTGGAGCCGGTTGAGGCACGGATGCCGGTTAAAGAGGACATTATGATCGAGCCGGTATACGAGGAAATCGGAAAGTACGGCGGAGAATGGAACTTCCCGTGGAACGGGCCGGATGACAAGTGGGGAATCGGCATGGCCACCGAGGAAGCGATGTTCCGCTTTACGGAGGACGGCAGCGGCGTGGAGCCGAACGTAGCGAAAGGCTATGATGTCAATGCGGATTCAACCGAGTTCACGATCTATCTTCGCGAAGGCATGAGATGGTCCGACGGCGTGCCGTTTACGGCCGATGATGTCGTGTTCTACTGGGAGCATATGCTGATTCCTGAGACGTTCAGTAAAGCGCTGTATGACTGCTACTATTCGGTGGATCCGGTGACGGGCGAGAAAGCGCGCGCTGACGTAACTAAAGTGGACGATTACACGGTCAAAGTGACGTTCAAGCATCCGAATGTCATGTTCCTGGAGCGCCTGGCAATTGATAACAAATGGTTCTTTGCTCCGGCGCATTATTACAAAACCGTTCTTCCTGAGTTCATCGGGGAGCAGAAGGCGCTGGAAGTGGCCAAGGAATACGGGTTTGAGGACCTGAACACCCTGGGCATGTGGACAGGCTACTACTACTGGCTCTACCCGCAGCGTCCAACCCTTCGCGCATGGGTAGCCAAAAACGATATGAACAGCGACCGGTTTATTATGGAGCGCAACCCGTATTTCTTCAAAGTGGATGCCGCAGGCAATCAACTGCCGTATATGGATCGCATTGTCCTGACGAAAATGCAAGATCCGAGCCATAAGCTGCTTGAGACGATGGCCGGCAAGATAGAGATTACAACATTTGGCTTTACGGATTTCACGGTGCTTAAAGAAAATGAGCAAAAAGGCGACTATCGGGTCATTCAATGGACCACCCCAAGCTGGTCCAGCACGGGCGTGCAATTGAATCAGACGACAGAAGATCCGAAACTGCGCGAGCTGTTCCAGGACATCCGTTTCCGTGAGGCGCTGTCGGTAGCGGTGGACCGCAGGGAAATTTCGGAGATGATCACTAACGGTCTCGGTGAGCCGATCCAGGCTTCGGTGCCGGAAGGGCTGCCGAACGAGCAGGCGGGATGGGCGCAGCAGTGGGCGGAATACGACACGGCGCGTGCAGAGCAGCTGCTGGATGACATCGGATTGAAATGGGATGCGGAGCGCAAATTCCGCACATTCGCGGACGGATCGAACCTGACGTTAACCATCTATCAGGAAGATACGGCAGATGATCCGCGGTTTATCGAACTGCTGCGCAAGTACTATCAGGCGGTTGGAATTCGCACAGATGTCAAAATTGTGGATCAGGGAAGTTATTTTGATCTGAAATATGCCAATAAAATTCCGGTATCCGTCAAGTCGGTCAACATTGTAAGCCTGTCTTACCGTCCGGACGAGCTGGTTCCGCTTCGCGTCATTACGCCTTGGTTCGGTCATTACGGACTGTTCACGTCTTCCGGAGGCAAGGAAGGGGTTAAGCCTGAAGGCGATGTTGCGAAGATTCTGGAACTGTGGGATAAGGTCAAGGGCTCCAAGACGAGAGAAGAAGTTCAGGAGTGGACTGACGAAATCGTCAAGCTGCATCAGAAGAACCAGTGGGTCATCGGCTACAGCGGCCCTACACCGGTGCTCGTCGTGGCTAAGAACAACCTGAGAAACGTGCCTTCGCTTGTGTTCTCGGATGAATTCCGCGGCATCGGCCATGCGCATCCGGCCCAGTTCTTCCTGAAGTAATTCGTTTCGTCTAACCGAATAACTACAAGCCAGGGAGAGCTACAGCTTAGGCGGCTGCATGTTCTTCTCCCTGGCTGATTTTTTTGAAATACGAGATGTAAGGAAAGGAGCGGCATAGCCCCCTATGATTCGGTATATTGCCAAGCGCACGCTGGTGATGATCCCTGTGTCACTTGCAGTTTCCATGATTGTTTTCTTCATCATTCAGCTCCCTCCGGGAGACTTTATCAGCGGTTATGCAGCGAAAATGTCGGCTAGCGGAGAAGTGATGGACGCGCAGGCGCTCGCGAAGCTCCGTGAAAACTATGGGCTGGATCGGCCGTGGTATACGCAATATTTTTCCTGGATATGGGGGATTCTGACCAGCGGTGACTTTGGATACTCCCTGAGCTATAACCGTCCGGTGTCGGAGATTATCGGCCAGTACATGGGCATCACCGTTATTATTTCTTTGGCAACGATGATTTTTACGTACGTGGTTGCTATTCCGATCGGCATTCTAAGTGCTGTTAAGAAGTATTCCTTTTTTGATTATTTCGCAACCGGGGTCGGATTCCTGGGCATGGCGACGCCAAACTTTTTGTTTGCGATCATTCTGATGTTCCTATCCTTTCAATGGTGGGGCGATCCGATGCTTGGACTGTTCTCTCCCGAATTTGCCGATGCGCCGTGGACGGCCGCGAAATGGATGGATTTGCTGAAACATATGATCATTCCGGTCATCGTGATCGGAACGTCCAACACATGCGAGCTGATTCGGGTCATGCGGGGGCAGATGCTGGATGAGATGTCCAAGCCGCATATCGTGACCGCGCGTGCCAAGGGGCTTCCCGAGTGGAAGATCCTGCTCAAATATTCGATGCGTGCAGCGGTGAATCCGGTGATCAGCACGATCGGGTGGTCGCTGACAACGATCTTTACAGGCTCGACGATTACGGCTATTGTGCTGAATCTGCCGACCCAAGGGCCGATTATGCATCGGGCGCTGCTCAGTCAGGATATGTATCTGGCGGGAAGCTGGCTGCTGTTGATGGCGATATTCACCCTGATTGGCACCCTGTTGTCAGATATACTGCTGGCCTGGCTGGACCCACGAATCCGGCTGGATCGGAAGGAGGCATAACGGTGGCACAGTTGAAGTTGATACAACGCTGGCAGGGCAGACATCACCGCAAGACCGGACAAGACGGCTTGAACGGAAAGCCGGGCGAAGAACTGGGCAACGCGTCCCACTGGAGGCTCATGCTGCGCGAGCTCAAACGCCACAAGCTGGCCCGCATCAGTCTGATCGTGCTGGCTGCGCTCTATACCGTGGCGCTGTTCGGCGCATTTATCGCACCGCAGGGACTGGAGAGCTATAACAGCGAGTATATGAACAGCCCGCCGACCAAGGTCCGGTTTGTGGATGAGCAAGGCAAATTTCATTGGCAGCCTTTTGTGTACGGCCTGAAATCCGAGCGTGATCCGGAGACGCTTCGCAAGCGATTCGTTGAGGATACAGCCGAGAAGTACAAGATCAAGCTGTTCAGCAGAGGGGAAAGCTATTCCTTCCTCGGCCTGTTCCGGACAGATATCCATCTGTTCGGCGTGGAAGAACCGGGAAGAATCTTTCTGTTCGGTACAGACGGCATGGGCCGCGATCTCTTCTCCCGGGTTGTGCTCGGCAGTCAGGTCTCGCTGACGGTACCGCTCGTTGGCGTCAGCATCAGTTTTATACTCGGTCTGTTGATCGGGGGCATATCGGGCTATGCGGGTGGGCGCGTGGATGCGGTCATTCAGCGTTTCATTGACATCGTGCGCTCTTTCCCGACGTTGCCGCTGTGGATGGCGCTGGCTGCGGCGATTCCACCCGGCGTTGGGGTGGTGGAGATGTTCTTCTATATCACCATCATTATGGCCTTTATTGAATGGACGGGGCTTGCGAGGGTCGTGCGAAGCAAATTCATCGCGCTCCGGGGTGAGGACTATGTGGCCGCAGCGAAAATTGCGGGTGTCAGCGATATTAAAATCATTTTTGTGCATCTGATTCCAGGCTTCATCAGCTATCTGGTCGTAGCGGCTACGCTGGCCATTCCCGGCATGATTATCGGGGAGACGGCAATGAGCTTTCTCGGCCTGGGCATTCGTTCTCCGGCTACGAGCTGGGGGGTGCTGATGCAGGAGGCACAGCAGATTGAAAATGTGGCCCTGTATCCGTGGAAGCTGATTCCGCTGCTGTTCGTAATTATGACAGTGCTGGCGTTCAACTTCCTCGGGGATGGGCTGCGCGATGCGGCCGACCCGCACAGCCACAGTCATAGGCCGGCATCCGTCAAGGGAAAGGAGAAGCGCAGATGGTTCAAACGGAAGCACAACAATCAGGCAGCCTAATGCGGGCAGCATCGCCCCTGCCTGGAGCAAGGAAGGCGCTGGAAGTAAGAAACCTCCGGGTGGGCTTTCCTACGGAGGAGGGCATGGTTCAGGCTGTCGGCGGCATTGATCTGGAGATCGAGCGCGGGCGTACGCTGGCGCTGGTAGGGGAATCGGGCTGCGGCAAAAGCGTGACAGGGCGGGCGCTGATGGCATTGCAGCCGAAGCATGCCGAGGTGTCGGGAGAGATCTGGCTGACGCCGGGACGGCAAGAAGCACAGCTGGATAGAAGGCTGCGTGCCAGCAGCGAGAACGGCTCCTTCAACCTGCTCCAATTCAAGCCTGGCGGCAAGGAGATGCGCCACGTGCGCGGAGGCTTGATCTCGATGATCTTTCAGGAGCCGATGACGGCGCTGTCCCCGCTGCATACGATTGGAGACCAGATCATGGAGAATATTCTCCTGCATCGCACGAAGAACCGCAAGGAAGCGCGGAGCATTGCCCTGGAAATGATGGAGCGGGTCGGCATCGGCAATGCCCAGCGGCGGCTTGATCAGTACCCGCATGAATTCTCGGGCGGGATGCGCCAGCGGGCGATGATTGCGATGGCGCTGTCCTGTCAGCCGGCGCTGCTGATTGCCGACGAGCCAACCACGGCGCTGGATGTGACGATCCAGGCGCAGGTGCTGGAGCTGATGAAGCAGCTTCAGCATGAGCTCGGCATGGCGATTCTGTTCATTACGCATGATCTTGGCGTTGTGGCGGAAACGGCGGATGAAGTGGCTGTCATGTACTTGGGACGGATTGTGGAACGCGCTCCGGTGCGAGAGCTGTTCCGCAATCCGAAGCACCCGTATACGAAAGGGCTGATGCGTTCCATTCCTCGCATCGGCGGCGTCGGAGGCCGGCTCGCCTCGATTGAGGGCACGGTGCCGCTTCCGCTCAATCGCCCGCCGATGTGCGGCTTCTATGAGCGCTGCTCCGAGCGCATCGAGGGGGTCTGCAACCGGCAGGATGTGCCGGAGAGCGATGCCGGCCCTGGACATAAGGTCCGTTGTTTCCTGTACAGCGAACCGGAGAAGAAAGGGGACAATCCGCATGAATGATAGGATGCTTCAAGTGGAAGGGCTGACGAAACAGTACCGGGGACAGCGCAGATCCGAATGGATTCGGGCGGTATCGGACGTATCCTTCGATATTAGACGAGGGGAGGTCATCAGCCTCGTCGGAGAGTCCGGCTGCGGCAAAACAACGCTTGGCCGCTGTCTGGTCCGCGGGCTGAAGGCGAGCGAGGGCCGCTGCATGTATTATCCGGAGGAGGGCGCGCCTGTCGATATTGTGTCTGCAGGTCATCGGGAATTCAAACGGGTGCGCAAGGACATCCAGCTGATTTTTCAGGACCCGTACTCTTCGCTTAACCCGCGAATGACCGTCTTTGATATTATTAGCGAGCCCTTGCGGGCCAATTTCAAGCTGAGCCGCCGCGAGCTGGAGGAGCGGGTCGCCTCCATCGCCGAGAAGACCGGCCTGAATCCGTCCTACTTGCAGCGGTACCCGCACGCCTTCTCCGGCGGTCAACGGCAGCGCATCGGCATCGCCCGGGCGCTCGTGACCAATCCGAAGCTGGTCGTGTGTGATGAAGCGGTATCGGCGCTGGACGTCTCGATCCAGGCTCAGATTATGAATCTGCTCAAGGATCTGCAGGAGCAGCTTCAGATGACCTACCTGTTCATCTCGCATGATCTGTCGGTTGTAGAGCATCTGTCCGACCGTGTTGCGGTGATGTATCTCGGACGGATTGTGGAGCTGGCCCCGAAATCGGAGCTGTTCACAAGACCCCGACATCCTTATACCGAGGCGCTGCTGTCGGCGGTGCCGATTCCGGACCCAGACGGCAAGCGCGAGCGGATTCTGCTTGACGGGGAAGTGCCCAATCCGGCCGCTCCCCCGTCCGGCTGTTCGTTCCATCCGCGCTGCAGCTACCGGACCGAGCGCTGTGCGCTGGAGCAGCCGAAGCTGCGGGAGATTGCCCCAGGGCATCTGGCAGCATGCCATTATGCAGAGGAACTGATGCTTCGCAGCACCCATGAACAAGTCAAAGAGAACGTGACCTCTGAAGCAGGATAAGCTGTAATAAGGCAGCCGGTTACGTTGTATTCGGACTGTATGTTCGCCGGGTGGCGACCATGAGGAAACGGATTGATGGCCGGTCCAGCGTCCTGTTTCTATCAAAATTCGGAATAATCCCGCCAAGGTTCCGCATACTCTACTAATAGTCTGATATCTATTCGGACAAACGATAGTTTTGCCGCATAGAATATGAAGAGACTCAAGGCATAGAAGGGCAGGGATACCGATGGAATGGGGCATTATCTTTCAATTGATTGATCCTCGGCTGTTCATGGTGGTTGCCGCCTGTTGGGTTATCGGTTATGTGCTGAAGCAGACACCGAGAGTTCCGAATTGGAGCATCGTTTATGTGGTGATCATCGTATCGATTCTGCTTACAGTCGAACTGATCGGCTGGAGCGTGGAGAGCGTTATACAAGGCATTCTTGCGGGGGCTTTTGCGGTGTTTGGTCATCAGGCGGTGAAGCAGACGGCGGAAGCGATCACCCGACTAAGAAAATAGCACCGGCAAGCACAAAAAGCGCGCGATCCTGCAGGGATCTGCGCGCTTTTTGGACAGGGGCTAGATGCGCTGAAACATGACGGTGTCACGGTTATAGCTTGTTCGGGAGCCGGATGCCACATTTCGTACATGCACGACTTCGGAGGAATAGCCTTCGATAAAGCCGCGTTCGATTTCGATATATACACCTGCGGGGTCTTCCTCCCAGACCGTAACGAGCGTCTCCGACAGCGCGGCGGTAAAAAAGTGAATATCCTGCGAGAGGTATTGGCCATTGCGCTCTATAGTCATCGCTTACTCCCTCCCGTCCGGCTTCTCGGACAGCAATTCCCCGACCAGCTCATACATGCCGTCCCACGAGTCTTTGAGCACATAATCCTTCTGGATATGCGCATTCCACGGCCTCGGAATCAGGATAGTCTGCTTGCCGGCCTCTCTGGCGGCGATCACATTATGAGGACCGTCGTCAATGAGAAGATCGAAATCAACTAAATATTTGCGTTTGGCTACAAAAAAATTGTCATACGGAATAAATGGCAGGTGCTGCTGCATCCATTTCCACTTCTCGGGAACCGAGGACGGGCGCGCGGCGGTGATGACGATCACATCATAGTCGGTCATCATCTTCCGAATTTCCTCTACGGTATGCTCATCAAATATGTCGAGCTCCTCATACAGTCCGGGTCTGCCGAAAAACACATCCTCGGTGCACTGCGGATGCCAGATGCCATGCAGGTTGAAGCTTGTAATGTGTTCCATGGCCAGCTGAGGCTGATCGTACTGGGCATTGTGATAGCTGATCGCTTTCGGGATGAGGTGGCAGATCGTATCGTCCATGTCGATGGCCACGATTTTTTTACTCATAATTACGCTCCTGTAATAACTCAACATAATGGTGATTTTCCGTTATTGTAACGGATGGAAGAGACCAAAGGCAAACGTTGTCTGATATAATGAAATACATGAGTTGAGAGAATAGTATATCTAAAGGAGAGTTCATGTATACAGATCAAGAATTGACTATCCGCCCGATCGGCGAGCCGGATTTATATCATCTATGGACCTTAATTTATAAGGAAGAACAGCCGGAGTGGAAGAAATGGGATGCTCCCTATTACCCGCATAAGACGATGAGCTATGAAGAATTTCTGACCTCTGCCGACAAATGGGTACAGGCCGACGATTTCTGGGTTATTGAAGTGGACGGCGCAGTCAGGGGGACCGTCTCTTATTATTGGGAGCACGAGCCCTCCCGCTGGCTGGAGATGGGCATTGTACTCTATGAGAATGAATCATGGGGAAGAGGACTGGGAACCCGGGCGTTAAAGTTATGGATGGCTCATTTGTTCCGGACATTGCCGCTGGTTCGGGTTGGCATTACCACCTGGTCAGGCAATGAGCGAATGATGCGGGTTGGAGACAAGCTGGGCATGCAGATGGAGGCCAGAATTCGCAAAGTCCGTTATTACAACGGACATTACTATGACTCGATCCGGATGGGGATTTTGCGGGAGGAGTGGCTTCAGCTGCAAGGATAGGATAGAACGTTCCGATGCCGGGGCGTGATTTCGCAAGGCAAGCCGCAAGTCTGACGAAGTGAATCCGGATCGTGTAGAATGGAGAAGAAAGCGATTACTTTACCGAAAGGTGGGGGAATGTATGTCACAGCAACCAATGATGTCTGCGGCGGTGCTTGACCGTCCGTTGTCGATCGAAGTCAAGCAGGTGCCTGTTCCTGAGCCAAAGCCTGACGAGGCGCTGATACGGGTCCATTGTATTGGCATCTGCGGCTCGGATGTCCATTATTATGAGCATGGACGAATTGGAAGATATGAAGTGAAGGAACCGCTTATTCTAGGGCATGAGCTGGCCGGGGTCGTTGTTCGGACAGGGGAGAACGTGACGAACGTTGCGCCTGGAGACCGGGTAGCCGTAGAGCCAGGTGTTACTTGCGGGAGATGCTCATATTGCAAAAGCGGAAGATATAACCTGTGCCCCGACGTTGTCTTTATGGCTACCCCGCCTGTAGATGGGGCGTGGGCGGAATATGTTGCGGTACGAAGCGATTTCCTGTTCCGCTTGCCGGATGAGATGAGCTTTGAGGAAGGGGCGTTGCTGGAACCGCTCTCGGTAGGCATCCATGCGGTGCGGCGGGGCCGCATACGCCCTGAGGATCGGGTGTTGGTGCTCGGCCTAGGCCCGATCGGCCTGCTTGCCATACAGGCTGCCCGGATGGCTGGCGCATCGGCCGTGTACGGCAGCGATGTGGTGGAATTCCGCCGGAAGCTGGCGCTGCAGATGGGAGCGGCCGGCGTCATCGATCCGCAGCAAGACGATGTGAGCGAACGGATCCAGGAAGTAACCGGCGGCGGGGGCATCGACCTGGTTATCGAGACATCGGGCAATGCGGGAGCGATTGCAGGCTCGATCGGTTATGTCAATCGCGGAGGCCGGATCGTGCTGGTCGGCTTGCCGACCCGGGATGCCATTCCCGTGGATATCGGCGCGCTGGTCGATGCCGAACTGGACGTGCACGGCGTGTTTCGTTATGTGAACACATACCCTGCTGCGATCCGGATGCTGGAAGGCGGTAGTCACCGGATTCGAGATATCATTACACATCAATTTTCGCTGAACGAGATCAAGGAAGCGATCGAGCTTGCCAGAACCCAGAAGGACAGCAGTGTGAAGGTGATGATCTACCCTCATTCAACTTCATGACGAAAGAGACGAACGGAAGGAATTCGATACGTAAGCTTGTTAAAGATTGATGGATCCTAGATATAAAAGAACAGGCATGCTTCCCAAAAAAGGAAGCATGCCTGTTGCTTTAGAGAATTCATGAGCAGGGACCGACAGCAATCCAGGAGATAAACCCATAGGATAGATTGCAGTCCGGCTGCCGTACAACCTCCAGTTCAGCGGTGTGCTTATGTTGAGATTTGATAGAGAACTGGAAGCCGAGGTTATTGCTCATTCCAACGATAACATAGTTGATGTCAGCAAAAGGCTCGTCGAAATTCACGTTTACGTTGATCTGAGTTTCCGTTCCGGTCAGAACAAACGGTGTGATGCCGAACTGCTGGAGCTTTGCCTGCCCCCCTGTTGTACTGCGGATAGGAGGGAAGGTTAGGTGTTCGAAGGAAACGATGTCCTTGTTCAGATGCTGGCCTGAAACAGCGCCTTCTGCCAGATGCTTGCTGTCGACAGCTCCCTCGGATATATGCTGCGACGTAATGGTACCTGCTGTCATGTGATGGGCCTGGATCGCCCCGGATGCGATATGGTTATCCTTAATCTCCCCGTCTTGCACATGCTGAGCCATAATGGATTGGTCTCCAATATGCGGGGAGAACACACTGCCTGCTTGCAGATGCTCTGAGGCTATCGAGCCCGGACGGATCTTGCCGCTGCTGACAGCATGGTCCTGCAGATTGTCTTCAGCCACAGATCCAAGGGAAAGGTGGATGTTCGAGATCGACTGAGGTGCAAGCTTAGTTCCTTGTATGCTGGCATCGGCATAATGCTCTGGAGAACGAAGCTCATCGGCAAGGTGCTCCAAGGTGATGGCTTGCTTCTGTAAGTGGGGGCCGCTGATGGAGTTCTGTGCAATATGCGCTCCGCTGATGGCTTCCCTTTCGATATGGCTGCCGTTCACGGCTTGAGGAGCGATCTTATCCGAGCTGATTGCACCGTTCTGAATAGCTTCTCCAGCGACAGATTCCGCAGACAGGTGAGTGCCTTCGATCGCATGGGCGGCTATTTTGTCTTTAGTAATGCTGCCTTCTGCCAGCTTGGAGGACGTAACGGCCAGATCGGCAAGCTTGTCGGTTGATACGCTTTCCGGGGACAGCTTCAAGGAAGTGACTGCATAATCTGTTAGGTGACGCGGAAATACAGCACCCTCCCCAATCAGGGATTCCGTAACCGCGCCAAGCGAAATCTTCTCTGAGGTGATCGAGCCGTCGGCAAGCGCACTGGTCTTCACGCTCCCCTGCTGCATATGCCGGCTTTCAATGGTCTCGTCTGCGATATGCCACCCTTGCACAGCCTGCTCCTGAATCGAACCCGAGCCGACACTGCCGATGTTCAGATGATGTTCCTTGATGGATTGCTTAGTGATGTGCTCTGAGGTGACGCCTTCTGGAGCGATATTAGTTCCACCGACGGATCCGAAAGCCAGCTTGCTGGCGGTCACACTTCCCGAGGCGAGCTTATCTTCGCTGACGGCCCCTTGTTTAAGGTGCTGGTCGGCTATAGCTGCATCCGCGATGTGGCGCTCTTCAATCGCCTTTGGCTGAATGGCGTTCCTATTGACGCTATTATTTCCGAAGTGGGCCGGAAGAAGGCTTCCCTCGGCGATATGGGCAGAGCCGATTGCGTTTACTGTCAAGTGCTGAGTCTGAATCGATTGCGGCGCTATATGGGCGGCCTCGACCGATCCTTTGGCCAGATGTCGGGCTTGAACCGCTTCGTTAGCAATTTTCTGCGGCAGAATGCTCTGGTCGGCAATTTTCGAAGCTGTTACCGCATGCTCCACCAACTTAATGGTTCCGACGGACTGATCCGCCAGCTTCGGACTCGTCACGCTGGCATTTCCGAGATGACTGCTGAGTATGGCCTCGTTGCTGATTTGCTCCGAACCGACCGAGCCCTTCTGAATTTGTTCAGGTCCGATGGATCCTTTGGCCAGGTGGACGGATTGAATGGCTCCGTTCTGGATGTGAGGGGATTGCACGGCTTCCTCGGCTATTTGCGCCGGACCGATGCATTCGGGAGCCAGGTGCTCGCGGTTCACGGCGCCATGCCCAAGATGGTCTCCATGGATGGATTGAGCCGTAATATGGCTGCTGCCGATAGCTCCCGGTTCGATTTTGTCCCCGGTTACGGCGAAGTCGCGAATTTTGGAGGTCGTTACCGCCTGTTCTGCGAGCTTGGAGTTATGGACCGCCCCGTTTGCCAGATGGCGTGTCTCCACTGCGCTCGAAGCGATTTTGTCGTTGGTTACGGCTTGATCATCCAGAATTTCGCTTGTAATAAGCAATTGGCTGATATGACGGGCGGTAATGCTGCCGTCAGCGATTTTGTCCCCCGTGACGGCGCGGTCTGCCAGCTTCTGAGAGGTGATGCTGCTATCCTTTATTTTACTTGTGTTAATCGAGTTGTCCCGAAGTTTGCGAGTGGATAGGGATCCGTCAACGATATGTTCACCCGAAATGGACAAAGGAGCGATTTTCCCGGATGTTATCGTGCCTTCGGCTAAATGAACGCTGGTGATCGCATAATCTTGGATTGCTTCTGAGCCAATGGCCCCGGGCGCTAATTTTGACGCAGAAATTGCATGGGGAGCGATTCGGCTCTCGGTGACGGCAAACTCGCCGATATCCTCGGTGAATATGAAAGCTTCCTTCAGCTCTGGCATTTGTTTCTCAGCCAGTATCTTTTGGACCGGCTTCTCTCCTTCTACCGCGGATTCCGCCTCCTGGTTCAGAACTGATTTGGATTCGCTCCGGTCTCTGTCTAGTATACTTACATCGAACCCAATACCCGATTCATTGTCGAAATGTTCATGCTCGACAACCTGCTCTTCGGCTACGGCCGCTCCCATAATCTTTGCAGGCTTCTCCTGTCTATGGACCGGTGTCATTCCATTGCCCAGAAAATCCAACTCCCTTGTATTGGCATCGACGATATATCGTTTATCTGGCGTTGAGGCCGAAGAGGGCTTCTGCTTTTTTCTTTTTTTCAAGGCTGCTCGCTCCTTTTCGAAAATACGGTTATCTTCGGTATCATATGCACGCTAGTGGGCCGCTGTCACCGTGAGGAACTCGCATATATTCATAATTTTCCACTTATAAAATGAAAGGACCCGGCGAATTCGCCGGGTCCAGCATGTTGCGCTTATCCATGCGCTATGAAATTTAACCCCTGCCCCTCCCATGACGGGTGTTCAGACGGTTCCGTGTTAGAAGTTCATATCAGGAAGACAGCTTCCAAAACAACAAAAGCCCTGCCTCTCTTTCGTCCTTGCGGCTCCGATGACCGCTCCAGTGTGAATCAGAAAACGTTCCAATAAAACTCATACTTGTTGGGTTATTAAATAGGAATTTTACACTTCGTGATAGTTATAGAATTAACCTTGTTGAGGAACTTACGGGGTTAAACTTCGGATAACAATTACTTATTATACACTATACTCTGCTCAAAAAGCAAATCGGGGTCTTATGCTCCGCTGAATCTATGCGGTTTGACCCGCATGATCGGCCGGATCCGGCTGCAGCTGCAACTGCTCCCGTGCGATCTGCCTGCGGTGCATTCTGTGTGCCAGCCAGGCGCTCAGCTCGTACAGGGCGATTAGCGGTATGGCGACGAGCAGATGAGATACCAGGTCCGGTGGCGAGATGAGCGCGGCGATGATGACAAGGACCAGGTAGGCGTAACGGCGCATCGTTCTGAGAAGCGCGGGCTGAAGCAGACCGATCCGGGTGAGGAACAGCACGACGACCGGCAGCTCAAACGCAAGGGACAGCGGAATCACAATGCTGATCATGAAGCCGAAGTACTGGGACACCCCGTACGTTTCAGCTAGGTTCAGCTGGGCGTTGATGCTGCCCGTGAAGGCAAGACTCATCGGGAAAACGACAAAGTAAGCAAAAGAAATCCCGGCCACGAAGCACACAGCCGAAAACGGAACAAAGCGCAGTGTTGCGGACTTCTCCTGCCTGCTCAAGCCCTCCTGTACAAACCGCCAGGTCTGGTAGAATGCAAACGGCAGGGTCGGGGCCAGCGAGAGCACCATTGCAATGCTCATATAGATTCGAAGGCCGTCCCAGGGGGAGAAGGCATTCCAATTCACCTGAAAGGCGGGCGAGTGCAGCTTGAGAAAGCTTAGAAGATGCGGCGCGGCAGCCAGCCCGATGCCCATCGACAGCACGAACACCAGCAGGATTAGCAGGATCCGCTTTCTAAGCTCGGCGATGTGCTCCAGGATCGTCATCGTTTTGTTGTGCTCCATCAGGCTCTCCCTCCTTTATCATTTTCAGTTTTCAGCGGTACGCCGGCGCACAGCGCTTGGTTTTTGGCGAGATTATTTCTTTCAGTTCAAATGTATTAAATCCCTCCTGCATCTTTTGGTGGATTTCCTGCAATTTTTGCACATCCTCAAAGGAATAGCGCCGATTCCCTCCTTTCGTGCGGGCTGGAAATACCAGCTTTCGCTCCTCGTAGTAACGAATTTGCCTTTCCGACAGCCCGGTTAACTCACACACTACCCCGATGCTCATGACCTTACTTTCCATTCATATTACCTCCTGTGTAACTATTATTAACCCAAACGGAAGCGTAATGCTTGGGGAGTACACCGAATTGAAAGCTGGTTGATAAGGATGTGGATGTCAACGCTTGTTAGCGGAAGATTTTATGACATTGATTTTATGAAAAACGGTTAAAAAAAGCAATTGTTTTTCAAAAAATAAAAATTGTGTAAGAAATCCTGACAATATTTAAGTCAAAACCCATTTTCTTTGTTAATATCGGCTCATAACCTGACTACATAGCCGAGGAGTGATCGCGATGGCAACAAAGGAACAGTCAAAAGAGATGACCCGCAGACAGTTTTTGAACACCGTGGGCAAGCTGGGCGGCTCCGTCGCTGTCTTCAGCCTGATGGGCACGATGGGCCTTCTCACTCCCCAAACGTTGAAGGCGGCTGAATTTACGCCTCCCGGTCGAAATGATCTTCAGCTAAGCGGACGCACCGGCCAGAAAATCATCATACTCGGGGCAGGCATTGCAGGCTTGACCGCCGCCTATGAGCTGGGACTGGCTGGTTACGACTGCACGCTGCTGGAAGCGAAAGGTCATGCCGGCGGACGATGCTGGACCATCCGGAAGGGAACGGCCGCCAGTGAGATCGGCACGGGTCTTCAGATCGCCCGCTTCGACAATGACCCGGGACTGTATTTCAATGCCGGGCCGATGCGGATTCCGCAGTTTCATGTCACGATGGAATACTGCCGCACTTTAGGGGTGGCCATCGAGCCGTTCAACAATGTGAATGAGAGCGGCTATTACTATAACGAGAATGCGGGGCCTCTGTCCGGCCAGCGTGTGCCCAAGCGTGCAGCCAAGGCGGATATGCGCGGGTATGTCGCGGAGATGCTCGCCAAGGCGGTCGATCAGAAAGCGCTGGATCTGCCGCTTGGACCCGAGGAAAAGGCAAAGCTGGTGGAGTATTTGCGGGCGGAGGGAGATCTGAGCCCGGACCTGTTCTACAAGGGGTCATCCCGCGGCGGCTACAAGACCGAGCCGGCCAGCCGGCTCGATGCCGGTGTGCGTCGTGACCCGTTCGATCTGAAGTCCATTGTGAATTCAGGCTTCGGTAACTATTTCAGCAACGAATACAGCTACGATCAGCAGATGCTCATGTTCCATCCCGTTGGCGGCATGGATGCGATTGTTAAAGCCTTCGAGAAGCATGTCGGGGACCGGATCAAATACCGGACCGAGGTGCAGGAGATTCGCCAGTCTGCATCCGGCGTGCGCGTCGTATACAAGGATCTGGCGACCAAGCAGGAGCATGAGATTGCCGGTGACTACTGCATTTGCACCATCCCGTTATCTGTCCTCAAAAAAATCCCCGCTGATTTCTCCCCGGACATGGCCAAGGCCATTAACAGTACACGTTATGCCTCTGCAGGCAAGATCGGGTTGCAGTTCAAACGCCGGTTCTGGGAGGAGGATGAGCATCTGTACGGCGGCAGCAGCCTGACCAATATGGACATTACGCAAATCTATTATCCGTCCAACGATTATTTCAGCAAAAAGGGAATTCTGCTCGGTTACTACGCTTACGGCGGCATTGCAGATAAGCTTGGCGGGATGTCCTATCAAGAGCGCGAGAAGCTTGCGCTGACCCAAGGAGCGAAGATTCATCCGCAGTATATGAAGGAGTTTGACGCTTCCTTTTCAATTGACTGGAAGCGAGTGCCGTACCAAGAAGGCGGATGGGTGTCCTACTCCGCAGACGATCGCCAGACCTTCTACAAGACGCTGTGCAAGCCGGACAACCGGATTTATCTGGCAGGCGAGCATATCAGCTACATTACTGCGTGGCAGGCGGGAGCCATGGAGTCGGCAAGGGTGGTGGTGAGCGATATTCATCAGCGCGTCATGCAGGCTTAACAGCAGGCTGTCGTTACTGGACCGGATAAATCGGTGCAGAGGCGGCGCATGGCGGCGGGCATCCTACCCTGGTTTAATGAAGAGAGGAGTGTTTTTTTATAATGAAACGTAAATGGAGATCTATAGCCCTTCTGACCTTGATGTTCAGCGCTGTCAGCATGGTCGCTTATGCTGATTCGCCTTCCGATGTGGCGGAGAAGCCGTCGATTGCGGCAGGTTCGCCGCCGATATTTTATGGCAGCCCGACCTCATCTATCGCAAGTGGTGTGATCGTTCCTGAAGGCGCAGCCTATCTATACACGAGCGGCACCGTTCCGCCTGTCATTAACAGGAATGGGAAGACGGTGTACGGGCGGTATGGCGATACGAAGACACAGGCCATCGGGACGTTGAAGGCGATTGAGCGGCAGCTCAAGGAGCAGGGGCTGTCCATGAAGGATGTGGTGTATTTGCGGGCCTATCTAACGCCTGATGCTGCGATGGATGGTGCTTTTGATTACAATGGCTGGTTTGAGGCGTATGCCCAGTTCTTCAACAATGAACAGAACCCGGTGAAGCCTGCGCGCTCTACGGTGGGCGTGGCAAGCCTGGTTAATTCAGATTGGCTGATCGAGATCGAGGCGGTTGCGGTGTATCCGAGTAAATAAGAGAGAACCTCACTTTAGCTGTGCAGGCAGGCTGTCGCATGATGTGTGGATCAGATGTTTCGGAAATGGTGAAAGGAGAGGATAGCGATGTTTCAAAATGTTGGCTTCGTCGGCATCATGATGATCTTGGTGGTCGTGCTCATTCTGTTCGGTCCTTCCAAGCTCCCGGAGCTGGGAAGAGCGGTGGGGCGCACCCTGTCGGAGTTCAAGTCCTCGGCCAGGGAACTGGTGGGCGATGATAAGGAGCAGGAGAAGGAGAATGAGGGCGAGTCGTCGGTCCTTAAGTTGAAAGGGTAATGTTTGAAAGGCGCAGGCGGTCAGGGGAAGCTCCCCGGGCCGCCTGCGCCTGTTCTGCCTGTTCGATGTCGATTCAGAACGGGGAGATGCGGGTAAAGACGAGTAGACGCTGATCAGCACAAAAACAGCATAGGCATCGATGTTGCCCATAACGAACATGGACCATCAGGGATGGTCATGAATCGGGGCATAGACATGCAGACTTCCCCGGAGGCGCACAAGAGATCTCTGATGAGAGGTACACCATCTTCTACAAGGAGGACTGATGATCATGGATAACAACGTGTTCAAAGGGAAATGGAAACAGATGAAGGGTGAAGCCAAGAAACAGTGGGGCAAGCTGACGGATGATGACCTTGATGTCATCGACGGTGAGAGAGAAAAGCTCGTAGGCAAAATCCAGGAGCGCTACGGCCGCTCCAAGGATGCGGCAGAGCGTGAATATATGGAATGGACCGATCGCTATCGCGATTAACCGGTTGATGTGGCCGGGCTGAGGTGCAGAGATGCCCCTCAGCCCGGCTGTTTTTATCCGCTAACCGGGACGCATAGCTCACAGTAGCCTTCGCTCACGAGATCCTCGGAATAACGTTCAATAACTGGTTTATGATCCATACGGTAACCATGATGCTCCACGGCTTGAAAGATCCGCTTCCAGGCCTGTTCGATGTGTTCGGCCGTATGTTTGATTTTGCACACCAGATATTCTCCTTCCGCCAGCTTTCCTTGGTGAATGTGATCATCCCACGGCATCGGAATTTCCTTTGAAAGAAGACGGCCTTCGTCTGAATCTGCGTCCGGAAGAATTATCCCTGCATCATAGCGGCAATGTTCCGGTGGAGTGATGTCCGGATTGTCCTGCGCGATTCCAAGTATCGCAGTCGAGTGATGAAGCAGTTTGTGCGCTCGGGCCCACCCTTTTAACGCCTCCATGGTCTGGATATTTCCAGCGCCATAAGGGCCCCTGCGCCGAATGTAGGCTATGCGCCAGGAAGGCCATCTTTCGAATCGAATCTCCATGATTTTCTATCCCCTTTTCCCAGTAAGTTAACGTTCCTCTGTAAGTTAACATGTTATAAAATCAAAAACTACCTTAATTTTCAAAATCATCCACAATTATTCATTTCAATGACAGGCGCGAGGTAATGATGACTTGCCTGCCATTAGTTTATCGCGACCCCCCTCTTCCCGGCAGGTGATCTTCCGGGTTAAGGCGAATAGTATGGGATGGGCAATGAATAGCGGATAGGCAGACAGATGACCTGGGCGTAGCCTGACATGCCAGGTCATGTTTGTTGTAGCAGGGGATGCGGTGTAGAATGAGTCGGAGAGCAAGATGCAGGCCATGCTGATTCCGTGCTGATGATACATAGGGCCTGCTTGGCGGTGGTGACCGTGTTCGGAACGATTGGGGGAAAGGGGGAGGCTAGGCGCTATGGGGCAAATTGCACTTGTGGTGGGAGCGACAGGACTTGTCGGCGGACTTGTTGTGAAGGAGCTCTTGCAGCAGGAGGAAATTGTGGAGGTGCGCGCTCTGGTTCGCAGGCCGTTTGAGATGACGCATCCCAAGCTGAAGGTGATGCAGATCGACTGGGATCGGCTCGAGATGTATACTGCGTTTTTTGCGGATGTTCATATTGTGTACTGCTGCCTCGGAACGACGATTAAGCAAGCGGGTTCTCAGGAGCAGTTCCGCAAGGTGGATCTGGACTATGTCCTGAAGACGGCGCAGCTTGCCAAACGAAGCGGGGTGCGTCAATTTATGGCGGTCAGTTCGGCGGGCGCAAGCCCGAAGGTCCGCAATTTCTATCTTCGCACGAAGGGCGAGATGGAAGAGGGGCTCGCCAGCATCGGATTTAACGGGCTGCATCTGTTTCGGCCGTCGCTGCTTCTGGGGGAGAGGACGGATACGCGATTCGGTGAGCGACTGGCAGCTGTGCTGATGACGTCGCTGGATGTCGTCTTTCGAACGCCGAGGCTGGCGCCTTATCGGGCGATCCCTGCAAGCAAGGTTGCCCGGTCGATGGTGGTGATCGGTCTGTCGAATGTGTCCGGCAGCCATGTATATACGAACGAAGTGCTGCATGTGCTCGGTTCGGAAGGCTAAATGTTCAAAGTCGTTTGCCAAGGTATGCCGATGGGATTACAATGAGAATACGTACAAGTTGTTGAATAGGGAAGGGGAATACGGATGAGCAAAAATATAATCTCGACCTCAAGTGCACCAGGCGCTATCGGGCCTTACAGCCAGGCGGTGGAAATCAACGGGTTCGTCTATACATCCGGTCAGCTTGGTCTGAATCCGGAGACGGGCGAATTTGGAGCCGATGTGCAGGAGCAGACCAAGCTGTCGCTGCAAAATGTGAAGGCCATTCTCGAAGCGGCCGGAGCAAGCCTGGACCAAGTGGTCAAAACGACGGTGTTTTTGAAGGATATGAACGATTTTGCAGCGGTGAATGAAGTGTACGGAAGCTTTTTCTCCGAGCCGTATCCGGCGCGCAGTGCCGTGGAAGTGGCCCGTCTGCCGAAGGATGGACTCGTGGAGATTGAGGTAATTGCCGTTAAGAAGTAATGATCACACGCATGATCAAGAAGCTCTTGGCGTTAGGCTTATAGCCGCGCGGAGAGCTTCTTTTTTTGTGCCTGACGGGCGATTCTCCTGCATGCCATATCCTGACGCTAGCTGTTGCGAATCAGCAGATAGATAATCGGGCCGACGACAGGGAAAAACAGCATGCCGAGAACGACCAGAAGAGCGAACTCCGGGCTCCGTCCCATCCGGCGTGCATCGTTATAACCCCAAATACAAATGGCAATGTGAAGAAGAAATAATAAAGGAATAATCAATAATCCCAAGCTAAACATAACCGCCATGTTACATCCCCCCTAATCCTCTCGTTCATATCTGTAAAAGGATACGTATCATCCCACATCAGGTTGCATTTGTAACCGAACAGCACGGCGCCTTTGTTGCTGCGGAAGACGGTCTTTATCATCTTTTTATCGGCAGAATGTCCTGGAATGTTTTGAAAATAGGCGGTGATCGTATAAGATAGTAATAATATCTAAAAAGCAGGAAAAGACGGGAGACTATCATGAATCAACCGCTTTATGGCGTATGGTTAGGTGACGTATTCTTTTGTTTTTCGGGCGAGGTGTCAGAGCCGCGGGTCGATGTATGGAGCCGGGTGGTGAAGGCCCTTCGCCTTCAGGACGGAAGCCGTCCTTATACAGGCGCTGTTCTCCGGCTGGCCGAGCTGAGGTACCCGCTGCAGACCATGGAGCCCAAAAACGGAAGGCGGCCGGAACGTAAGCTGCTGGGCGGACGCATGCTGGAAGGACTGGCGCTTTCGCCTGCCGATGCATTCCGGATGCTGCTGTTCTTGGACAGCGATCACTATAGAAGCCAGGGCCTGGAGACGGGGGAGGAGATGCGATTTTGGGTCAAGGCGAGCCAATTTGCGATGGAGCTGCTGCTGCGCGGCAAATTAGCGCCGTCCTCGGCGGAGGTGCGCCCTACCGGCCGGCGCCGAACATCAACCGAGAGCATTCGGGCGGTATGGAGACCGCAGCTTGATGGGGAGGATCGGGAGCGGTTCCTGCAGCTTGCAGCCAATATGCCGCCGATATGCTTGGGGGCCCCGGCGGCCTTTGCGGGTCACGAGCCGGCGAGCCGGGAAGAAGCGGGGGCCATCGTGCTGCATTCTTTCCTGAGCGCGATCATCGACAGTGAATCCAGGCAATCGGTGCAGGAGCTGGAGAGCAAGCTGTCCGCTCATCTCGCTGCCTACAGGCGGGGACAATCCCCGCTGGTCGAGCTGTGGTGGAACAGTCTGCTTACGGTCAGCCGGGAAATTCCCGTTCAGGGAACGCCGGAAGAGATCGGCGGGCTGGTCAGCAGCGTGGAGGCAGTAAGCCAGGCGGGCATGCCTTATATGGAGGGAGAGGAATTGCCTCCTGAGGACGGAACCCTCCGGCTTGGTCTGAGGCTGGAGCCTCCGCTTGAACCTGGGGCCGAGGAGTGGCGGATCTCGTTCTGGGCTGGCAGCGTGGAGGATGAAGGCGTCTGGCTGCCTGCCCGAAGCATATGGGGCGGGAAGGAGCCGGATCGGATGATTCGGGGACGGGTGTACCGCAGCGTGCGCGACCAGTATTTAATGAGGCTTGGCGAGGCGGCAGAGCAGGCCCCGGATCTCGCGGAGGGCCTATTCGGACCGGCACCCGAAGGTGTCGTTATTCCGCTTGGCCGGCTTGCGTCTTTCATGAAGGAATCAGTTCCGCAGCTGACGGCCGGGGGAGTGAAGATCCAGATGCCTTCCAGGTGGACCAGAGAAGGCCGCCGCCGCGTCGGACTGTCCCTGAAGATGCAGCCGGATGCGAGGCTGACCGGGGAGGAAGGCGCAAGGCCGGTGCTCGGAATGAAGCATCTCGTGGAATTCCAGATCTCGGCCTCAATGGGCGGGCAGCCCATCACCCGGGAAGAGCTGCAAGCGCTGGTGCAGCAAAACCTGCCGTACGTGCAGTTCCGGGGAGAATGGATTGAGGTGGACCTGAAGGAGATCAACCAGGTCCTCCGGTTCATGAAGCGTCATGAGCAGGGGGAAATGGAGCTGGCCGAATGGGTCCATCTCGCCGCCGAACAGGACGGGGAGCGAATCTGGAAGGGGCTGCTGATCGAGGAGCTGGAGACGACAGGACTGCTGTCTTCGCTGCTGGCCGGCGATGGCTTGCGCGAGCTTCCGGAACGACCTGTTCCGGCTTCCTTGCACGGGGAGCTAAGGCCTTATCAGGAACGCGGCTTTCAGTGGCTCAGCCTGATGCGCGATATGGGATTCGGGGTCTGCCTGGCAGATGATATGGGACTTGGAAAGACGGTTCAGGTTATTACCTGTCTGCTGGACAGTACAAGGACTGCTGCAGGCCGGGGACCGGCGCTCATCGTATGTCCGACTTCGCTGCTTGGCAACTGGCAGCGGGAGTTCCAACGTTTCGGCCCGGATTTGTCGCTGTATATCCATCATGGGACCCGCCGCCTGAAGGGGGAGGCGTTCCAGGAGGAGGTCCGGGAGTACGACGTTGTGCTGACGACCTATCATTTGGCAGGGCGGGACGGTAGTGATCTGGCAGCCGTATCCTGGTCGAGCATCGTGCTGGATGAAGCGCAGTACATTAAGAATTACCGGACCAAGCAGGCGCAGAGTGTCATGAAGCTGTCAGCGCCTCACCGGATCGCCATGACCGGTACGCCGGTGGAGAACCGGCTGGCCGAGCTGTGGTCGATTTTTCATTTTCTCAACCCCGGTTATCTCGGCTCCTTCAACGGATTCCGGCAGCGTTACGCCGCAGGCGACGGGCAGCAGGAGCGGCTGCGGGAACTGCACAGGCTGATCTCGCCCTTCATGCTGCGCAGATTGAAGAGTGATCCGGACATCCGCAAGGATCTGCCGGAGAAGCTGGAGGTAAAGTCCTACTGCAGGCTGAGCGAGATGCAGGGGGCGATGTATCAGGCGGTCGTCGACGAAATGCTGGGGCAGATCGAGAATCGGACAGGTCTGGCGAGGAAGGGGCTGGTGCTGTCCTCGCTGACCAAGCTGAAGCAGATCTGCAATCACCCGCAGCTCATTCGCGGGGAGGACAGCCGCACTGTACGCATCGAGCAGTCGGGCAAGCTGGAGCGGATGCTGGAGATTCTGGACAGCATTGCCGATGTAGGCGAATCGGCGCTTATATTCACCCAGTATGTTGCGATGGGAGAACTGCTGGTCAGCGTGCTCACCCGGAGGTACGGGAAGCGGCCGCATTTCCTGCACGGCGGCGTAGCCAAGCGGGACCGCGACGAGATGGTTCGGGCCTTTCAGGCGGGCGAGGGCTCCGAGTTCTTCGTGTTGTCCCTGAAGGCCGGCGGCGTCGGGCTCAACCTGACCCGGGCCAACCATGTGCTTCACTATGACCGCTGGTGGAATCCGGCGGTGGAGAATCAGGCGACGGACCGCGTGTTCCGGATCGGGCAGCATCGTGATGTGCAGGTGCACAAGCTGATTGCCCAGGGAACGCTGGAGGAAAGAATTGATGAGCTGATTGAGCAGAAGAAGGCGCTGTCTGAGCAGGTGGTCGGGTCAGGCGAAACCTGGCTGACCGAGATGTCGGACCGTGAACTGCGCGAATTGATCGAGCTGCAAAGTCAGGATTGGCTGTAGCTGCAAGTGAAGGCAAGAGCCTTCTGGCAGCGGTAGAACCCAGGCCCCGAGAGGAGTGCCTGGAAGCTTAAGAGGAGGTTGTGCCACCATGGAGCAGCAGGAAGCCCCTGAGCGGGGACAGGTGAGGCTGGATTTCACCCCAGGTCTGATCAAAGGGGCAGTTCAGCGCGCGGATGATGAAACCGAATCGGCGCTGGTGGAGGTTCCGGTGGACGTGCTGACACCGGAAGCCAAGCAGGCGCTGGTGGAGCGTCTCGGCCTTCGGCCGCTGACGCTGTACCGCCTGCTTGCCGGGCGTCCGGCCGCGGAGGCGGACGCCGGGCTTCCATCGCCTTCGCTTGAAGGCGATGGATCGGCCGCGCGCTGCTCCTGCGGGCGCGCTGCCTGCAGCCATGCCGCCGCCGTGCTGGATGCCGCACGGCAGCGGCTGGCAGCGGAGCCGCTCCAGCGGCTGGCGCTGCTGGGGCTGCCGCGTGAGGCGCTGCTGGCCGGCGTCTACGACGCCTGGGGCCAGACGGCCGGGAACGCGGCAGGCGGCTCCGCCGACGAGGCGGCCGCACGGGCCAAGGAGAAGGGAGCGCCGCTCCCTTCTCCAGGCGAGTGGCTGGCCGAGGCGGCGGCCGAGGGCCGGCTGCACCGGCCCGGCCCGCAGCTGGATGAGGTGAAGGTGCGGCTTTCGCCGCCGCCTCCACCGGAGGAGCTGCGCCCGGCCGGGGACTGGGCCGGGCTGCTGCCGGGCGTGCGCGGCGCCTCCAAGGCGCTCGGCCTGGTGGTCCGCCAGACGGCGGCCCGGGCCGAGCAGCTGCGCCGCCAGCTGCCGCGAAACGGCGACTGACCGCCGTTTCGCGGTCCGCGCCGCGAGGGCCGGGAGCGGCGCCCATGCCGCAGGAGTGCCCGGCGCCCATGCCCCGGCAGGGCGGCCCATGCCGCAGGAGTGCCCGGCGCCCATGCGCCGGCAACGCGGTCCCATGCCGCAGGTACGCCTGGGGCTGAACGGCCTCGGCAACGCGGCCCACGTGCACTCGGCGCCCATGCCGCAGGAGTGCCCGCGCCCATGCGCTGGCAACGCGGTCCCATGCCGCAGGTACGCCCGGGGCTGAACGGCCTCGGCAACGCGGCCCATGTGCACTCGGCGCCCATGCCGCAGGTGTGCCCGGCGCCCATGCGCTGGCAACGCGGCCCGCGTGCCCCCAGCCTCTCCCCAGCCCGCTAGAGCCCATCAATGACATGAAATGATGGTTTGTCCTCACATTTCGATATGAGGTACAATGGGGAGAGGAAACAATTCATTTGAAGGGAAGAGCGGCAGATGAGCGCAAGAAGAACAAGTTGGACAACCCTGCTGCTGTCATCGCTGCTGGTAGCGGGAATGGTGCTGGCTGGCTGTCAGTCGAAGGATGCCGGGTCAGGGCAGGAGCAGGGACAGGAGCTTCAGTCGCCTGCCGGGGAGCAGCAGGAGAATACGATCCCTGAGGGTGAGGCAGGAGCGGACGATGTGCCGTCCGATCCGGTGATGGCGAAGCGGACCGAGAATGCGCTCCAGGCTACCGTGAAGGAAGAAGGCGGCAAGCAGGTCGTTATCAACGCTGAAGCGATCCCGGTCGTGGTGAACAAGCAGCGGAGCCTGCCGGACGGCTATGCGCCGAGCGATCTGGTAGAGCCGAATGTGCCATTCTCCTTTGACGAAGCGCATGAGAAGCGCCACATGCGCCGGGAAGCGGCGGAGGCGCTGGAGGAGCTGTTTGCAGCTGCCCAGGCCGACGGCATTGAACTTCGCGCCGTGTCCGGCTATCGCTCCTATGAGCGCCAGAAGGTGATATATGAGAACAATGTGCGGACCAAGGGTGAGGAAGAGGCGTCGCGCGTCAGTGCAGTTCCGGGGACGAGCGAGCATCAGACGGGACTTGCCATTGATGTATCCAGCCCGAGTGTCGGCAATGCGCTGGAAGAAGTATTCGGACGTTCAGCGGAGGGCCGGTGGCTCGCCGAGCATGCGGCGGCATTCGGATTCATTATTCGTTATCCGGAAGGCAAGGAAGGCATTACCGGCTACGTGTACGAGCCTTGGCATATACGGTATGTCGGAAAGGACCTTGCGCCGGATATTGCCGACAGCGGATTGACGCTGGAGGAATATTTCGACGAGTCGAATATCAAACTGTAATTCCAGGTCCGAAGAACTGTATGGAAAAAGGGACTGAAGTCTACCCTCATCAGGGACTTTATGTACTTGCGGTCTCCTTGTTCAATCGCTAATGTTGAATTGGAATCCGCAAGGTTCGGGCATATGAACGTGTTGAACTGTCATAAATCCCGGAGCATCCGCTCCGGGATTTTTTCAATTCTCCGGCGGTTTGTTCGTCGGTGAGCCGGCGTAGCCGGGATGGTCATAGCCGGTATCGTTCATTTTGTCGATGATGTTCATATCATTAATCAGTTTGCGGCTGTTCTCATCGCCATGCTCATAGAGGAAGCTGTACAGCTCGATCGTCCGGTCGTCGAACTGCTTGGCCGCATCATCATGATCTGCGGACTTATAGGGGACAAAGGTGCGCCGAAAGGCGTATTTGTCGCTTTTTGCCACATCGTTCAGCAGATCGCGAAGCCTGGTCAGCTCATCCTCGCTCAATCGGACGACAAATTCAACGGATTCATGCGGAGTTTCTTGGATTAAGTTATGTTTGACCGAAACATAATAGGTCGTTTTCTCGTAATTCATATCAAATCCCTCCATTTCCGCATCTGTCGATGGGTTTGTATATGTTTACACGCAATCGCGCAGGGCTGAATCAGCGAAAGTGGCACGGGGATGCTTGTCGGCTTGCCTGGGAATCCCTCCCTTTTTCCAAACGGGAAGCAAATTTGGTATGATAGGTACACGGAAAAGCCCCGCAGCTTCGGGTCTGGCATTTTTACGGGAAAAATGACGGATGATGACCAGTGGGCTTCCCATCGGCAGCGATAGGCGAGGCGATTCAGTACGTCTGTCTGATCTGGCCTGAAGCGGCCCGAATCGAAATTGAAGTGATTGCCTGGAATATGTAAATAAGACCGAACATATATCGGAGAATATTGGAGAAACGGACTAGCGATAGAAAGGGATGAGACGGATGAAAATTTTGCAAAGACTGAAGGATGGAGCCAATAAAGCGACGGAGAAAGCGCAGCATGTGGTGGAAATCAACAAAATGAACAGTCAGATCGCTGAAATAGAGCAACAGAAGAACGCTTATTTTCAAGAGATGGGCAAAGTGTTTTATGAGGGCTACCGATCCCAGGATATGTCGGTCGCCGAGAAAGAAATGGTTGAACTGGCACAGGTCTGTGACGGTTTGCAGGAGCAGATTCACACGCTGCGCAACCGGATTGCCATTATGAAAAACGAGCGGCTGTGCGAGTGCGGGCGTGTCGTTGGACTGGATGCCAACTTCTGCCCATACTGCGGGAACAAGCTCGAGAAGCTGACGAGAAACGAGCCTAAGCCTGAGGCGCAGCCGGTGCAGAGGGAACGGGAGCGGGTGCTTCCGTTTGAGGATGAGCATGAGCATGAGGAAGAACATGCGGTGCAGGAGCGATTTGAATACCGTCCGGTGTCAGGGCCGGCAGAGCCGGAAGCCGAGATCGATCCGGAGGTTGAGGTCGATCCGGAGCAGCTCTTCAGAGAAGAGGAAGAACGCGAACGGGAACGCCGTCACCTTGAGGAGCTTGAGCGGGAGCGGGAGCGGCAGCTGGAATTGGATCGCCGCATCCGTTTCTGGCAGGAGAACAATCAGTTTCAGGACCAGAAGCCGGACGAGGAAAGTGCGCGCGATACGGTGAAATGCCAGATTTGCAGCGTTGATCTGGCCAAAGGCTCCAAATGGTGTCCGCGCTGCGGGGCGGAACAGATCTGAGCGGTAACGGGGACTGCCATATTGCGCAGCTAGCACGAGCGGTGTGTGCGGGTGAAGTTGGCGTTCAAGCATCTTTGGGGGGACTGGGTTAATGGAACAACTACTGCATCATTTGCGCAATCTGGGTTTTACCGAAATTGAGTCGAAAATTATGGTCGATCTGGCTGAGCATGGACCGGCCGGAGGCTACGAGGTAGCCAAGCGTCTTGGCGCTTCCCGCTCGAATGTATATGCGGCCATGCAGCGCCTGGAGCGTCAGGGAGCGCTGGAGCGCATGTCCGGGGAACCGCTTCGTTACCGGGCGCTCAAGCCCGAGGAGCTGACCCGGACGATCTCGATGCGGGTGGAAGCGTCGCTCGCATTCGTGGAGAAGAGCCTGCCCCGGGGAGCCGGAGCGCCGTTTCTGAGCATGGAAGGGGACAAGGCGGTGCTCGATATTTTGTCCCGCGAGATTGGACGTGCCAAGCGGGAAATTATCGTGGACGTATGGCGGGAGGAAGCGGAGCTGCTTCGCGAACCGCTTGCCGAGGCGGAATCCCGGGGGGTTAGGGTGGTTTGGGCCTGCGACGGTCCGGACCACGGACTGGCCCGGACGCTGGCTTGGTCCGGCTGGGATGACCTGGGTGCGCGGAGCCGCGGTGGGCGAAAGTTCTCGTTCGTTGTGGACCGCAGCTGGTGCATGCTCGGCATGCGCGGCGGAGAACAGGAGACCGGCGCGGTCATTACCGAGCATCCGGTCATGGCGGAGATGCTCCTGCATCACTTCACGCAACAGATGGTGCTGTTCCATCTGGAGCAGGATATGGGAGAAGAGCTTGAAGAGCGCTACGGCCCGAATTTTGAAAACATCCAGCGCGAGTATATCTCGTCCGGTTTTGTGGAGGACCGCGGTATCGATCAGCGATCTGATAAACCGGCAGAAACAGAATCTGAGGAATGAAGTGTGGAAGTGACTTTTGTCACTTCCAGTTGCTTTTTTATAGCGTATGCTGGGTATAGGGGAATATAGCTGGGAACCGGTCCTGGCATTGTGCGGGATTCGCCCCATGTTCCCTGAATGAACGCTGCTCCGGCAGGAGATCATGAATAGGGATGGACACTGGAAGAGGAAGGGAGCTGTTATACAACATGGAATGCATCGTCCGTTTTACAGTGAACCATGCAGAAGGGCCGAAGAAGCTGCGCGGACTTATTTTCGTTGATGAGGGAAAAGCGCCGAGCACGGACCAGCTGCTGGATATGTTTCGCGATTTGGAATATGAGGTCGTGCCCGATGAGCAGGACGAGCTGTTGTTCAAGCCTGTGAATTCGAACGAGACCTACCATTCGATTCGGGTGAACGAGCTGGATATGGGTCAGGAGAAATACACGGAAGACCGCAATCTCAAAGCGATATTGAATAATCTGCTGCCGAAGCAGAGAGGATTGTAAAGATGATCTCCTCCGCCTTCTTTGATATAATATTTATTGGCGGAAGGAGATGGAGATGTTTATATTTATAGCGATTGCAATGCTTGCTGTTTACGGTCTGCTTGTCTATTATGTTGGTCGAAGCGTATGGAAGTGGGTGAACCCGCGTCCATCCCTGGTGTTGAAGATCATTTATGCGGTGGTTCTGGCCGTGGTGGCGACCTCGTTTATTACAGGCCGCTTTATCGGGAGCGTACCGCTTCTAAGCATGATCGGCTCGTACTGGATGGCGGTGTTCTATTTGCTGATCATTCTGATACCGGTTATGCATATTGTGCTGCTGCTGCTCAAGCTGACCACGTTGCCAAGACATACGGTGCAGAAGGCCGCAGGCTACGCCGTGCTGGTGCTGCTGATCGGCCTGATCAGCTACGGATCCTACAATGCCTACAGCCCGGTCGTGCGTACATATGAAGTGAAGATTGAGAAGAATGCAGGGGGGCTGGACAATCTGAACGTTGTCCTTGCTTCGGACATGCACTTTGGCCTGCTCTCGGGCAAGAGCCATGCAGAGCGGATGGTGAAGGAAATCAACGCCCTTCAGCCGGATCTCATCCTGTTTCCCGGGGACATTATCGACGATGATCTGGACGCGTATTTGCGCCAGGGCATTGACGAGGTTCTGACGGGTCTTGAGGCCCGGTACGGCGTGTATGCTTCTCTGGGCAATCACGACCGTGATCCGGTTGGAATGCAAGCGTTGATTGACACTTTGGAACGCAGCGGGATGACGGTGCTCTATGATGAATCGCTTGTGGTGGAAGATCAATTGACGCTGGTCGGACGCAAGGACTACTCGGATCGTAACCGGTCTGATATGGCGACGCTGATGCAGGATGTGGACCTGTCGAAACCGGTGATTGTGCTCGACCATCAGCCGAATGCGCTGCAGGAGGCCAGAGAGCAGGGCGCCGATCTGATCGTTTCGGGCCATACGCATCGCGGCCAGGTCTTCCCGGCTCATCTGATTACCCGAGCCTTGTTCGAGAACGATTACGGCTATATGCAGCAGGGATCGTTTCATTCGATTGTCACTTCGGGATACGGCTTCTGGGGACCGCCGATTCGGCTCGGTTCGCAATCGGAGATTGTCATGATCCAGGTTGCGTTTGAAGGATAGCGTTGAAGTATAGAACGGACCGATTGTTTATCGGGAAGATAAGAAATCGTTTCTTTGGCCTGGGGGCTGTGCTCCTTTATGGCTTAAGAAGCGGTTTCTTTTTTTGTGTGGAATAGTTTGGAAAGATGGTTTTCGCAAATTTTCACTTTATTTATTCATAGAGAAGCGGTATACTTCTTTCATTCGGATATAACACGTTCTGTTACTTTAAGCGATGAGAGCAAGGTTGTAATCTAAAGCTCTATCATAATAGTACATCTTCTCGTATATGTGCAGGGATTGGCCTGCATGTTTCTACCCGATCACCGGAAATGATTGGACTACGGGATATTGCAGCGCGGCGATCAGCAGCAGCCTTGTATTTCGGGCTTCGTGTGGATCAGCCGTTGTGTCTGCTTTAGCCCATGGATTCCTTTTTTCGGAGACGGAGAGGATGAAGATGGGCTTTTTTGCTTTTGGGAATGTGGACAAGGATGAAGGGGGAGCATCATGCAATTACTGCAAAACAAAGTTAAAGAGGAAGGTATTGTGCTTAGCAATCAGGTTCTGAAGGTCGATTCGTTCCTGAATCACCAGATGGATCCGGTGTTGATGCGGGAGGTGGGCAAAGAGTTTACACAGCGCTTCAAGGAGCACAACGTCACGCGGGTATTGACCATTGAGTCCTCGGGTATTGCACCGGGCATCATGACCGCGCTTGAGCTGAACGTGCCTCTGATCTTTGCGCGCAAGCAGAAGTCGCTGACGCTCCGTGAAGATATATATGTCGAGAAGGTGTACTCATTCACCAAGCAGGAGAGCAACGAAATTACCGTCTCCAAGAAATTCATCAATCCCGGCGACAAGGTGCTGATCGTGGATGACTTTCTTGCCAACGGCGAGGCAGCTTTCGGTCTGGCCCGGATCGTGGAGCAGGCGGGCGCTGAGGTTGTGGGCATCGGGATTGTCATCGAAAAAGCATTTCAGCCGGGCGGACGTCTCTTGAGCGAAGCCGGTTATCGTGTCGAGTCCCTGGTCCGTATTGCATCGCTTGAGGATGGGAAAGTGACATTTGCATAATCCAACCATTTCATTCAGAAGGAGTTAAGAAATCATGGAAGAAGCGAAGCAAGCGGTGACAGAACCGATTTTTGATAAGAATCGTGCACCGGGCAAAACCATTTCCCTCGGGATCCAGCACGTGCTGGCCATGTATGCCGGAGCGATTATCGTTCCGATAATTGTAGGCAATGCCCTCGGACTGACGACCGAGCAGCTGACCTACCTGATCGCGATTGACCTGCTTGCCTGCGGGGTAGCGACCCTGCTGCAGGTGTTTGGGAACAAATATTTTGGCATCGGGCTTCCCGTGATGCTCGGCTGTGCATTCCAGGCGGTTGGTCCGATGATTATCATCGGCATGCAGTACGGAATGTCGGCGATTTATGGCGCGATTATCGCATCCGGATTGTTTGTGGTGTTATTCTCCGGCTTGTTCGGGAAGCTGATTAAGGTGTTCCCGCCGGTCGTGACCGGATCGGTCGTGACGATCATCGGTTTGACGCTCATTCCGGTGGCCTTGACGGATCTTGGGGGCAGCCAGAATGCCGGCGATGAGTTCGGGAGTGCCTTGAATCTGTCCCTCGGCTTTGGCGTGCTGCTGTTTATCATCCTTATGAATCGTTTTGCTAAAGGGTTCCTGCGCTCGATCTCCGTCCTGATCGGACTGATTCTGGGGACGCTCGCGGCTGCTGTGTTCGGGGGGCTGGATCTTGCTCCGCTGAAGGAAGCCGGATGGTTCCGCGCTCCGCAGCCGTTCTACTTCGGAACGCCGACATTTGAACTGATGCCGATCGTGACCATGATTCTCGTGGCGATTGTCAGCGTGGCAGAGTCGACAGGCGTATTTATGGCGCTTGGCAAAATCGTCGGTCGCGACATCAATTCGAAGGATCTGACCCGCGGCTATCGCGCCGAAGGAATTGCCATTGTGGTGGGCGGCTTGTTCAACTCGTTCCCGTACACCACCTATTCGCAAAATGTCGGGCTTGTACAGATGAGCCGCGTAAAAACGCGCGACGTCATCGTGGTGGCCGGCGGCGTGCTGGTGCTGATCGGACTTATCCCGAAAATCGCTGCGCTGACGCACCTGGTTCCACCTTCGGTTCTGGGCGGCGCGATGGTTGCCCTCTTCGGGATGGTCGTGTCCTCCGGAATCCGGATGCTGGGCGATCAGGTGGACCTGAACCGTCATGAGAATCTGTTCATTATCGCTTGTTCCGTCGGCGTCGGCCTGGGTGTGACCACCGTGCCGGAACTGTTCGCCAAACTGCCGGATTGGATTCGCATTCTGGCTGATAACGGAATTGTGGCAGGAACGGTCACAGCGATCGTGCTGAACCTGCTCTTTAACGGCCTCAAATCAACGCCGCCTGTCCGCAAGGAAGATGAGGAAGCGCTGGAGGGGAAAGTAGCCTGAAGGCACGAGCAGGCACTGTAAGACATACCGGTTCGGCGAATCCTGCCTAACCGGAGAACGGCCAGAAGCCGGCAGAATTCGTTCTGCCGGCTTCTCTGTGTTCACCCGGGTGCATTCACCCTGAAGAGGGAAGAAGAAAGTGCTGTTTGTCCATCGCCGCATCCTGGGCATGCGGCTGCTATAACCGCTGGATCTGCTGCTCGGCGAAGGGGCCGATCCAGGGCAGCTTGAACCATTTGCCCTGGAGCGCATTGAAGATAAGGATGAGCCACATTAATACGCCAAGCAGGGCGAGCAGCGCCGAGGCCAGCAGGCCGATAATCGGCACGGCGCCGGCCAGTACGTGGGCCATGCCCAGTATGCCGTAGGCGAACAGGGATTGCAGGGCATGGAACATGACGTAGCGGCTTCTTTTTTCAAGGGAAAGAAACAGTATCCCTCCGACCATCGGGAACAGATAGCATAGTGCAGCCGCCAGGTTTTCGGGAAGCCCTGTGGACGATTTAAAGGGTGACATTCATACCAGCTCCTTGTCTTTAGAACACTTCATAGGGCAAGTCTTATACCTTAACCATATGAGCGTGTCGGACAAAGTATGATGATATGCTGAAGGCCTATGCTCCCTGTTCTACTTGAGCTTCAGGTTGAGCAGGTATTGAATGAGCGCATCCTGCTGCTCCTTCGTGTACCCCGTGGATTCATCCACCCAATATTCATGCCCCTGCCCGGTGACACTCGTATCCTTCAGCCGTTGATCCTCACGGTTGGCTTTCACTACGAGCTCGCGCAGGTTTCTGTCCACCATCGCTTTGAGGCTGTTGTAGGGATCGGGGGAGATTCCTTTCATCAGGGTTGCGGAAACCCCCACCTGCGTCAATTCCGGACCGACCGCTACGCCTCCGTCATGAAGATAGGGTGCGGACCAACGCAGTCCGATCAGGCCCTTGACTTTATAGCCACCGCCGGTGTTCTTGTGTCCGAGCCCCAGCGTCAGCTGATCCGGTTCGACATCGCCGGATGGCACCTCAACCACTTTGGCATCCTTTGGCAGAGGCACCGGTGTGTCCGGAGGATAGAACAGGGACTTGCCGAAATCGTTCTCTGTCGGAAAGAATGCCCGCGCACGGGCGGGTTCCGTGCCGATTTCCTTGACCGGCAATATCCGGTGGTTGTTGAAGGCGTCTCCTGCGTGGCAGGTGATGCACTGCGCTTTCCGGAAAATTTCCTTGCCAAGCGCCAGCGTCTCAGGCTTGGGTGTTTGTTTCGGCACAGGAGGTCTGATGACGTTCTGGTAGGCGGACATAGCGTTCACCTGCTCGCCGACCTTGTAGCCGGGCGTGTTGACGTACAGACCATTGGGGGCAAACGCCGATACTTTCGGGTAATTCGGAATTTTGATGACTTCATTGGCCCCGGCGGTGCCCGGGTTGGGGTCAAGCGTATCAAAAAACACCGAAGGCTTCATACCGCTTTTCGGATCGTATCGGTATTTCGGATTGGCGGCATTCTGCAGAATCGTGCCCACATAGACCTCTTTATCTATGCCAAAAAAGCTGTCGCTGACATCCATCTGGCTTAGCGAATCGGTGTTCTGGGCATGCACATTGTTCGTGAACGAGCTGAGCCCCTTGAACGGGCCGATCGCGGCAAATCCGCTCCAACTGTACGGATAGTCGCCCTTGGTGAACATATCGGGAATTTGCGTAATATCGCTGATCAAATCCACCGTTGTGTCAAAGTAACCCGGCGCCCATTTCACGAGATTGTCGTCAACGGCCTTCTCCAGCAGCTGGGCATCCGGCAGCGCTTCCTTCCCGCCTTTGGAGTTGGGAATTAAAGGGCTGGAGTCCTTTACATACTGGACCAGATTGTCAACATCGGTATGCGTGAAAAAAGCGGCGCTATTCGGTGCCAGTGCAAGAACGAGCCCCAGATTCAGATCGGCGTTGGGGGCGCCTTCGACCAAGCGCCCTGTCTCGTCGTTCACCGTCGCATGACAAGCCATGCAGGTGACGCCGACCTTGACGCGGCCTTCCTGATACTTTACGGTCAGGCCGACCGGCATATAGGAGCCTTTTGCCACATCGAATCCGGTCTTGATGATATCTCCTTTTTTAAAGGAAAGGCCTCCAACCGTAATATCTTCTTCCAGCGCTACCTCCAGGTTGCTCGTTCCCGCCCCCTTCAGCTTGGCAATCGCCTTCGAGATGCTCTTGATCGTTAACGGACCGCTGACGATGCCAAGCACATCGGAGAGAAAGATCTCATTGCCGAATGATTGCTCGTACAGTGTCTTTCGGCCAAGCTCAAGCATATCGGGGGTGATTTCAACGGCGCCATCGTCGGGAGACAGTGAGGAAGGAGAGGGCTGCCGGGAGTCCGCGTGAAGCTTGACCGACTTGCCCCACACATCGAATTGCCTAACCGGGCCATGCTGCGATGAGCGAAGCTCAGGCTTGTTCTCCAGCTTGCCGATAGGAGGGGTGTAGGAATATTCAGGTTCCAGCAGATAAAGAGTGAGCCAGACTGCGCTTATAGCCAGTACCGGGACGATAAGCCACAGCCATCTGGATTTTCTCATATCGGATCATCCTTTGTGAGCAGGCTTATGCGTATCGTGTGAACGCTCTGCTGTTCCTTGATCGAGAAGAGCTAGTCCACTTCAACATGACGCATTGGAGATTCTGCGTTGACTTGCGTATCCGGTCCTTTTTCTTTGCGGACCAGACGTTCGTCGGTTCTTCCTTCATGGTGGTTCTCAAAATCGTATTCGGTCAGATGCCAAGCGGTTGACCCTCCCTGTGGATCAAACGGGAATCTCTCCCCGCGCTTCAAATATTGTTCCCGGCCCCACTCATTCGTGTAGGTGCCGTCAACTTCAACCTCATCTCGTGAAATCGGGGGCAGATCTTTATCTTTACCGGACATGTTATCAAACTCCTCTCATTCATTTATAAAGTAAAGAAATCATATATGGCATAAAGTAACCATAATGGAGCATTAATATCCGCTCAAAGCCATGCCGGAGCTCAATCAGGCTGCATGGCTTTCAAAATATACCGCTCCAGCAGCATTCTCGGATTTCTCCAGCGGCTGACCCTGCTGTCGGCTGTGAAAACAACAACAGCGTCCAGCTCCGGAAAGAGATACATTTGCTGACCGCCATGCCCGTGGGCCAGGGCATATCTGAACCCTGAGAGCTGTCCGTTCCACCATTGATACCCGTAATCGCCGAAAGCGCCGTACCCTTTGGTTTGAGGCGCAAGGGCTTCCTCGAGCCAGTCGGAGGGGATGACGGCCTGCTGATTCCAGCGACCGCCCTCCAGGCAGCATACACCGATTTTGGCCATATCTCTTGAAGTCAGATACAGGCCAACATGACCCATCGAGTGCCCTTCCGGGCTCGGGGACCAGACGGCGTGGCGAATGCCGAGGGGGCTGAACAGATGCCGGGTCGCATAGGCGTGTGCGGGAATGCCTGTGCTCTCGCTAATGACAACGGACAGCAGATAGGAGTCGATGCTGCGGTACTGGAACTGGCCGATCTCCGCTTCCTGGATCGGGAGGGACAGAGCGAAGGCTGTCCAGTTCCGGGAGCGGTGAAAGCGGCGGATGAGCGGCTCGCCGAGTTTGGTGCCCGTCTGCCAGGCGAAGCCGGAGGTCATGGTCAGCAGGTGGCGGATCGTAATCCGGCCGAGCATGGGCGAGGCGTGCGGCGGCACAAACCTTGATAGTACGGAAGAGACGGATTTCTCCAGTGGCGGAAGCTCTCCGCGTGCATTTGCAATACCGGCAAGCAGGGATGTCACGCTTTTGGTCGCTGATCGGAGATCATTCAGGGAAGCGAGCGCATGACCGCCATAATAGCGCTCATAAATCAGCTTGCGGTGGCGGATGAGCAGGAAGCTGCGCATACGGGGATAACGCTCATGGATGAGCGCATCGGTCTTGTCCAGCATGCGGCGATCGACAGCGCATTCCTCTGGATCCGCACACGAAATAGAGGGGACGGCCTCCGGAGGGCAGATGAATAAAGGGCTGGGAGCATCCATGATGAACCTCCTTTCCGATTGCAGGCTTGGGCAATTCTTAGCCATATCTTAACCAGAAGACGGCTGAATGCTTGCATAGGATGCCGATCTAAAAAAATCAGCCTGGAAAAACATTTTTTGGGAAAGATGAAACAATCCGAAGAATATGATACAATAAATTAATGATTCAGCTGTTTGCTTTCAGGTTATTGTAGTGTCAGGTGCATTGGTAAGTTGCTGAATATCAACCTAATCGTTCACCACAAGAACTGCAGTAAGGCTTCACAACTCAATTTAAGGTAGATCTTTTCGGCATTCTCTAAACGGAGCAGTTTATTTCCACGTTTTGGGAGGGATCCATCATGGCAACGAAAGGTCACAATGAGGTAAAGGAAAGTCTGCGGGAAATGACACGAATTTTCCGGCCTAAAGATCCGAAAAAATTTGTAAAGGAGTACGTCCGGAAATATCATATTATGGGAGGGTACGAAGAAGAGCTCACTCTCGTCGTGGAGAACGAGTTGGGTAAATTAAATTCCTCTGTTTCGTAATATTGATTGCACCTGGATAAGCATCGCTGAAAGCATCATGTAGACATTGATTTTATGGTTTGAACCATTTGGTCTTGAATATGGTTAACCGTTTTTGGGGTGAATGCCCTGGAAACGGTTTTTTTGCTTTTTCCTTGCATATATTGGTTAGAAGTCAATTCAGAAGGCGAGGGGAAGCAAGTCAACATGGGAAAAGTAACGCTGAAGAGTGCGGAGGAGATCGGCTATATACGGCAGGCAGGTTCCTTACTGGCGGCATGCCATCAGATGATCGCCAAGCGAATCAAGCCGGGGGTGACAACACTGGAAATCGACCGGCTGGTGGAGCAGTACCTGGAGCGGGAAGGGGCTTATCCGGAGCAGAAGGGATATAAAGGGTATCGCTTCGCGACCTGCGCATCGGTCAATGAAGTGGTGTGCCACGGCTTTCCGGATGATCGCCCGCTGGCGGACGGGGATGTCGTAACGATAGATATTGTGGTGAACAAGAACGGCTGGCTGGCCGATTCGGGCTGGACCTATGAGGTTGGACAGGTGGCACCGGAGGTTAAGCGGCTGATGAACCGGACCAAGGAAGCGATGTACAAAGGTATCGAGAAGGTGCGCCACGGCGTTCCGCTGGGTGATGTCGGTCATGCAATGGAGACCGTGGCAGAAGAGGAAGGCTACGGTATCGTTAAAGCGCTGGTCGGACACGGCATCGGTCGAAGCCTGCATGAGCCGCCGGATGTGCCGAGCTTTGGAACACCGGGGAAGGGGCTCATGCTGAAAGAGGGGATGGTCATCACCGTGGAGCCCGTATTTACGCTCGGTCCGACAGGAGCTGTATACTGGGGCGATGATGGCTGGACGATCACGTCCGCGGACGGTAGCGTCGGCGTTCAATATGAGCATACCGTCGCCGTGACGAGAAATGGCCCCATCATCTTAACGGGATTATAAGATGATGAAAAATATAGCATAATGAATAGGAGGATCTTCAGTGCCGATTATGGGGCGAGAAGACCCTCCTTGCTCTATGATTGCTGGAGCGGAAGTTCGGGTAAACAGTGAAAGGGCAATCAAAGGAAGAAACGAATGTCGAAAAAAGGCGAAAAGGGGGTTGGATCGAGGGTGGAAGCGATTGCAAACCCGCGTCTGGCGCGACTTTGACGACTTTTCGAACAATTTGTGAATTCCCTGTGAATGATTGACAAAAGTTACCCATGAACTTATATTTAATAAGTGATTGTTTTAATTGACAGGATTACTTCATCCGTGATTGTGCAGGTAGATTACCGCTGTTTGCGCCGGATGGTAGTCTACGAAAATCGAAAAGTGGGGTAGATCAATGATGAAACGGTGGCAGGCAGTAAAGCGTCTTCTTCCCTTGTTAGCCATGTTTGCTTTGGTGTTATCCGGCTGCGGTCGCGAGGATCTGTCGGTCTTGAGACCACAAGGCCCGGTAGCGCAGGGCCAGCTGGATTTAATTAAGCTCTCCATTTCGATCATGGTTGTCGTTATGGTTGTGGTATTTGCAATTGCTGCTTACGTACTTGTAAAATTCCGCAGAAAAAAGGGACAAGACGAAGTACCTGAACAGGTTGAAGGGAACTTCAAACTGGAAGTGATTTGGACGGCGATTCCGCTGCTTCTCGTGCTTATCCTTGCAGTTCCTACCATTCAAAAGGTATTTGCATACGACCAGATTGATTGGAACGATCCGGAGGCCGTGAAGGTAGAGGTTACAGGACACCAGTTCTGGTGGGAATTCTATTATCCTGACCATGATATCAGAACAGCGCAGGAGCTTGTTATTCCTGTAGGCAAGAAAATTGCATTTCAATTGAAAACAAACGATGTGCTTCATTCCTTCTGGGTTCCATCTCTTGGCGGTAAGAGAGACACGAATACGGAGGGCACAGTGAACTACCTGACGCTGATTGCCGATAACGAGAATACATACATTGGCAAGTGTGCGGAGCTGTGCGGTGCGTCTCACGCTTATATGGAATTCCGGGTGAAAGCGGTTGATGATGCTACGTTTGATGCATGGGTTAATGCATTCAAACAGCCGGCCGTGCTTCCTGCAGATACGGAGCTTGCTGAGAAATTCAGAACCAACTGTCTTTCCTGCCACGCTGTGGGCGACCAAGGTGGTCCGATTGGACCGAGCCTGACCGGCATCGGATCGCGTGAGACCATAGCAAGTATCTTGCTGAACGATATAAGCGGCGCAGAGGGCAGCAAGCCGGTAAAAGACAACCTGGTGGAATGGCTGATGGACCCACAGGCTGTTAAACCTGGCAACACGATGCCTGATCCTAAGGATCTCGGATTCAGCGACGAGGAAATCGAGCAGATTGCTGAATACCTGGCCAATTATAAGTTGGATTATTAATACAGCAAGAACTTTTAAAGGGGGTACACACCTTGGCTCATGCTCATGCTCACGGCCATAGCGTAAAACGCTACACGGGGTTGATGGACTGGATTACGACCGTCGACCATAAGAAAATCGGAATACTGTACCTGCTTGCGGGAGCTTTCTTTTTTGGCATCGGCGGTATCGAGGCAATTCTGATCCGGATCCAGCTGATCAAGCCGATGAACGATTTCGTCTCCGCACAGGTATTCAATGAATTGATTACGATGCACGGAACAACGATGATCTTCCTGGGCGTCATGCCGATCATCTTTGCATTGATGAATGCGATCATACCGCTTCAGATCGGCGCGCGGGACGTTGCGTTTCCGTTCCTGAACTCGCTCGGCTTCTGGACATTCTTGTTCGGCGGACTTCTGCTTAACCTGAGCTGGATTATGGGCGGTGCACCGGATGCGGGCTGGACGGCGTACACGCCGCTCTCCTCCACGGAGTATTCGACGACACGAGGGGTCGACTTCTATACGATCGGCTTGCAGATTGCCGGTCTCGGCACCCTGATCGGCGGTATCAACTTCCTCGTGACCATCATTACGATGCGCGCACCGGGAATGTCCTTCATGAGAATGCCGATGTTCACTTGGACGGCGTTCATTACATCGGCGATGATTTTGTTTGCTTTCCCTGCAATTACGGTAGGACTTGTACTTCTCAGCTTTGATCGTTTGCTTGGCGCGAATTTCTTCGATGTCGCATCTGGCGGTAACCCCGTATTGTGGCAGCATATTTTCTGGATTTTCGGCCATCCTGAGGTATACATTCTGATTTTGCCGGCCTTCGGTATTATTTCAGAGGTTATTCCGACCTTCTCGCGCAAGCGTCTGTTCGGATACAGCTCCATGGTGTTTGCAACCATCCTGATCGCCTTCCTCGGCTTCATGGTATGGGCTCACCATATGTTCACAACCGGTCTCGGACCTGTTGCGAATGCGCTCTTCTCCATCGCAACGATGCTGATTGCCGTTCCGACAGGGATCAAGATCTTCAACTGGCTGTTTACGATGTGGGGCGGTCAGATTCGTTTCACAAGCGCGAACTTGTTCGCGATCGGATTTGTTCCAACATTCGTCATGGGTGGTGTAACCGGGGTTATGCTTGCTTCGGCTCCGGCTGACTTCCAGTTCCATGATACGTATTTCGTTGTTGCTCACTTCCACTACGTTATCGTAGGTGGTCTGGTGTTCGGCCTGTTCTCGGGTCTGCATTACTGGTGGCCGAAGATGTTCGGCCGCATTCTGGATGAAAGACTTGGTAAATGGACGTTCTGGACGTTTGCAATTGGCTTCCATCTGACATTCTTTGTACAGCATTTCCTTGGTCTTCTGGGTATGCAGCGGCGGATTGTATCCTACTTGCCGAATCAGCACTTTGATACGCTCAACTTGATCAGTACGATCGGCGCATTCCTGATGGGTGTCGGTGTCATTCTGTTCCTGGTGAACGTGGTGCTGACAACGAAGAAGCCAGCCGGTGTTGCGAACGACCCTTGGGAAGACGGTCGTACCCTGGAATGGAGCATTCCATCTCCTCCGCCGGAATATAACTTCAAGCAGATTCCGCTCGTGCGCGGTATCGACGCATTCTGGAAAGAGAAGATGGCTGGCAACAAAGGCATGACGCCTGCTGAACCGGTAGGACCGATTCATATGCCGTCTCCGAGCATCCTGCCATTTGTGATGTCGGTGGGGCTGTTCATCGCAGGTCTTGGCTTCATGTTCAGTACGGAGGACTTCTCCAACGCATTCATGAGCCTGATCTTCAATAAATACATCGTTATGATTGTCGGACTTGTAATCACCTTTGCGGCTATGGTTGCACGTTCCCTGTACGATGATCACGGCTATCATATTGAAGTTGAAGAACTGGAAGAGGAGGGGAAAGCATGACATCACACGCTGAACATGTAAACGGCGAACTTCCTCATGAGCCCGAAAAAGCAACGCTGGAGGGCCGTAATAAGGTCCTGGGCTTCTGGCTCTTCCTTGGCGGTGAAGCCGTGCTCTTCGGAACACTGTTCGCAACGTTTCTGGCGCTTCGCAACCAGAATAACGAAGGGCCGACGGCGGGTGAACTGTTCTCGCTGCCGATTACAGCCGTTGCAACGCTGATCCTGCTTGTCAGCAGTTTGACCTCGGTGTTCGCGATTCAGGCGATGCATCGCCATAATGTGAAATCGTTGATCAACTGGCTGATCGTAACCGTTGGTCTCGGCCTCGCGTTCCTGGGTCTTGAAATTTATGAGTTTTACGAGTACATCGTTCATGAATCCTTTGATATGAAGACAAGTGCATTCTCGTCCGCATTCTATACCCTTGTCGGATTTCACGGCGCTCACGTAGCATTTGGTGTCGTCTGGATTGGAATTTTGATCGGCCAGCTGTATAGAAAAGGATTGAACGTTGTTACAGCGCCGAAGGTATATGTGTCTGCGATGTACTGGCACTTTATCGACGTTGTGTGGGTGTTCATCTTCTCGGTCGTATACCTTCTTGGAAAGGTGGCCTAAGAAATGACTGCAAATCAACAATCTAATGAAGTTACTGTGAAGCATCGTCATCGTCCGGAAGGCCCGGAAAAGCACATTTTGGTGTTCATCTTCTCGATCATTCTGACTGCAATCGCATTTGCGGCGGTGATGGCTGGCGGAGTAAATGCCACGTTTGCTGTAATTCTGCTGCTCGTGATGGCAGTTCTGCAGGTGTTCGTGCAGATGGGATACTGGATGCACTTGAAGGATAAGGGGCATCTGATGCCGATCCTGTTTATGATCGGCGGCTTTTTCGTAGCGAGTACGGCGATTGTCATGGCGTTGTTCTGGGTTTGGTGGTAAAATGAAAAAGAGGAGGCTAATAAGCCCCCTCTTTTTTTAAATCGTGGACATATGTCACAATATCGACAGAATTTAACCCGTTTCGGGGAGGTTTTCGAATGCTGGGCTTAGAATATTTTACTTTCGCAGATAAATGGAGTCCGCTGTTCCTGGCTTTCATGCTGGTTCTGACGGCGGTCTACTTCCTGATTGTTGGACCGCTCAGCAGCCGCTTTGAAGGCAGCGCTCCGGTATCGGCGGGCCGCAAGGTGCTGTTTGTCAGCGGCATGGCTGCTTATTACTTGGCCCAAGGCGGACCGATTGAACTGCTGGGGCACATGATGTTCTCTTTTCATATGATCAGCATGGCCTTGTCCTATCTGGTAGCGGTACCGCTGATCATTTTGGGTATTCCGGTATGGTTGTGGCGGGCCTTTGACCGGGTGAATCCGTTCAGGAAGCTCGGGTTCCTGGCGCGGCCGATTGTGTCGGCTGTGGTGTTCAACGGCTTGTTCTCGTTCTACCATATTCCGGTTGTGCATGACTTTGTCATGCTCAATTTCACGGTGCACAGAATATATTTCCTAATTCTGTTCATCACCTCAATGCTCATGTGGTGGGCGATTCTGAATCCGATCCCGGAAAAGGACAAGTCGTCGGGCCTGATGAAAATGGCGTACATCTTTCTGAACATGGTGCTGTTAACGCCAGCCTGTGCGCTTATTATTTTCTCAAGCCATCCGATGTATGCGACCTTCAGCGATCCGGCTGTATGGGCGAAAGCGATGGGGTACTGTGTTTCGGATACTTCTACACTTCTGACAAGCTTCAGCGGTCCGCAGGATTTCGGATATCTGGATCCGCTCATTGATCAGCGGGTAGGAGGTATTATTATGAAGTTTTTCCAGGAGATCATTTTTGCTTCGATGCTGGCTTATGTGTTCTTCCATTGGTATAAGCGAGAGAACAAGGAAGATGATCCATTGCCGGGAGACATCCCGCCTGGAAATTTGAATCAAGCGTAAGCGGGTTACTGAAGGAGGACAGGCATGGATATTTATACGATCTTTCCCACGATTAGTACAGCATTTATCGTCATCAGCGCTGTGCTGGTGGCGATTGGCTGGAGACTGATTATTCAGGGAAAGCGCGAGGCTCATAAGAAAGTGATGATATGGGCGGCAATCGCAGCGATTATTTTCTTTATTATTTATTCGTCCCGTACGATATTCGTAGGGAACACGACGTGGGGCGGGCCGGATGATCTGAAGCTTTATTATCAGATTTTCCTTGTGTTCCACATTATATTGGCTACGGTGGCAGCTGTGTTCGGGATTACAACGCTTGTCCTTGGGTTCAAGGAGAAATATGCGAAGCACCGGAAATGGGGCCGCGTGACATCGGTCATCTGGTTTTTCACTGCCATTACAGGGGTGGCGGTATACACACTGCTGTATGTGCTGTACCCTGGCGGACATACGAAGCCGGTATGGGAAGTCATATTCGGGATATAAGTAACACAAGCACTTGTCAGAGGAATCTGACAGGTGCTTTTTTTTCTTGCAGAGGAAAATTTTCGGAGGGTAATTGACAGTGGAAGAAGCACACTATATACTGTGTATAAAGATATACACAGTGAGCACAGTGAGCACAGTAATCACACTAAGCACAGTGTTTCTTATATGCAACAACTTCGATTAGATAACGTTAACGACCAGGGAAGGTGAGTAGCTTGCATAACATTCGAATGGCGATGAACATCATTGAGAAGGACTTTCGCAGTGATAAGTTTCAAGTATTGTGGACGCTCCTATTCACGCTGTATATGGTTCTCGTCACCGGTATTACAATCGGGCAGCAGTTTGAGGATTTGGGTAACGTTTTTCCTTTCGTGGACTTTATATTGTTTTTCTATGTACCGATGATGGGCCTCTGGTTCTCCAGACGTTCATTCCGTTATCTTAACGAGGATTCATACACCCAGATGCTGTATTATTATCGGACACTTCCGATTCCGGTGCCCGTCATTGTGTATAGCCGTCTCATCATGGGGCTGATGGCATTTCTTTTTAACGGGTTGATCTACTATGGCAGCATCTATCTGATTTCGCCCGCCACGAGAGCGATTATGGACATTCCGAGTTACCTTGCATTTGTAGGGATATGGCAGGGGATAGGATTTCTCGTCTCAGGCTTCTACATTTACTGGGAGTTCATGGTTAGCGGCAAGGCATATTTCCACAGGGCTTTGCTGCTCATTCTGATAACCTCGATTGCAGTTGTATCGATGAGCATGATGGGATTTAGCCTTTTCAAATTCTCGGCCGAATCTGCCATGCGCTGGAAGCTGTTATCGCCAGTGATGTGGGGATCGCTGATTATCGGGTTGGGGACTTTCCTGCTGTTAGGGAGACGGACGCTGCATATGCTGAAGAACAAGCGAGATTTGGCATGAAGGAATCTGGAAGTTTGGGGAATGAGAGAGGTTCCCATCGGATCGTTTCTGAATAAGTGAGGTGATAGAGGTGCGAATTCCTATTCAAATTAATGAAAACAGTGCAGAGCCCTTGTATCACCAGATTGAGACACAGCTGCGTTCGCTCATTATTAGCGGTCAGATCGAGGAGGGGACACTTTTGCCATCGATTAGAGAATTCGCCGGAAATCTGAACTGCAGCGTCATCACGGTTCGCAGAGTGTATCAGGATCTAGAGAATGAGGGGCTGCTTCGCACAAGGCAAGGAACCGGCACTTTTGTCGCCGGTGTCGGAGCAGAGGAAAGAGAGCAATACAAGAAGAAAGAGGTTGTTGAGGCGCTGACAGCCGCTATTGAGAAGGGACTGGCCGTCAAGCTTGAACAACACGAGCTGATTCAGTTGTTTAACGAGATTGTGCAGAAGAAATATCAACCGAAGGGGGATGTATGATTATGGAACCGGATGTGATTTCATTCCGTAATATTCATAAGCGACGGCGAACCAAAACCATCGGTCCTATCGATATGTCGATTCCATCAGGATACATCGTGGCTTTGGTTGGGCCTAACGGATCGGGTAAGAGCACGCTGCTTAATATGATTATGCAAACGGTGTTTCCTGACGAGGGAGAAATCAGCTGGTTCGGTCAAGCCTATCCGGATGGACTGCCGGTGTCGGTCAGACAGCAGATCGGCTTTGTTCCTGAACAGTTGAGCCTGGAAGAGAAGAATTTGACGGTAGATGAGGCAGCGGCCTTTCGATCGATCTGGTATGACAATTGGGACGGGTATTTATTCGATGAGCTGCTGTCACGCTTCGATGTTCCGAGGGGAGTCCGGCTGACCAAAATGTCGAAGGGCGAGCGGCGCAAGTTTGAAATTGCTGCTGCAATGGCCCCGAGGCCGAAGCTGCTCATACTTGATGAACCGTCGTCGGGGCTTGATCCCTTTGCCTGGAAATTGATGATCGAGCAGCTCCACAAATGCATGCGAACAGCGGATACGAGCATCCTGCTGTCCACCCATATTGTGGATGAGATTCGGCGCTTGGCGGATTATGTGGTGCTGATGCATCACGGAAAACAGCTGGGTATGGTCGAGAAGGATTCCTTGCTGGATAACTGGAAGGAATGCTGGGTCGCTCAGGATGCAGCAATCCTGCAGGATTTGCCAGGCATCGTAAGCAGCAGACAGGAGTCTGCAGGCACGATCTCGTTCATAACGACCGAATGCTTGGAAGTGGAACGAATTCTGCATTCCGCCGGGATCGGATTTATTCAGACCCGGTCGCTCGAACTGGATGAAGTGCTCGGATTGTGGATTGATGGCTATAGTCCTGCCGGTATGAGGAAATAAGAGAGGAGATTGACGTATGCTGCGATTGCAATTGGAAGATGTAGTGAAGATTTATGCTGACAAAACCGCGGTCAACCGGATTTCGCTTGAAGTGGAGGAAGGGGAGATCTACGGCTTGCTGGGGGCCAATGGTGCGGGTAAGACCACAACGATGCGCATGGTTCTCGGCCTGATCTACCCTGACGAAGGAAAGATTCTGTACAATGGCAAGCCGTACAACAAGGAGCTTCGCCGTCTGATGGGATATCTCCCGGAAGAACGCGGACTGTACCCGAAGGTGAAGGTAAGCGAGCAGATCACGTATCTGGGTCAGCTGCGGGGAATGTCGGCCAAGGAAGCGGACAAGAGTCTCAAATATTGGCTCGAGAAGTTCGAAGTACCGGATTACTATGACAAGAAAATCGAGGAGCTGTCCAAAGGGAATCAGCAGAAGATGGGCTTTATAGCCGCGGTCATTCACAACCCGCAAATTCTGATTCTGGACGAAGCCTTCAGCGGTCTTGATCCGGTCAATGTCGAGCTGCTGAAGTCCACGGTGAAGGAGCTGCGGGATAACGGAGCCAGCATTCTATTCTCGACTCACCGGATGGAGCATGTGGAAGAGCTGTGCCGGAACATTACGATTCTGCATCGTTCCAACACCGTGGTGAAAGGGAACCTGAAGGAGATCAAGTCCCGTTATCCGCGTGAGGAGGTTGTGCTCGGCACGGAAGGGGAAGTGCAGGGCCTTGACAAGCTGTCAGGCGTCACGGAAGTGACGCGCACCGAGGGAGGATATTTGATCCGCATCAGCGAGCTGGAAGCGGCCCAGAGCATTCTGAATACAGCGATGTCCCAAAGCGTCATTCATAAGTTTGAAGTGAAGGAACCGACATTGAACCAAATCTTTATTAAAGCGGTAGGTGAATCCAATGAATAATACATGGACCGTAATCCGATTTACATTCATGAACAAGGTCAAGACGAAGTCCTTTCTTGTCACCACCCTGATATTTGCCATACTTCTCTCCGTCGGCATCAATCTTCCATACCTGATCCAACTGTTCACAGGAGACGGGGATTCGGGAAGCAAGGCAGCTGAGCGGATCGGACTCGTATATGGTCAACAGCAGGAGCTCGCGACGGAGCTGGAGACTTCCTGGGGCCAGCTGACCACCAATTATGAGCTTATCCCTTATGAGACAGAGGATCAGCAGCTTCTGAGCCAGGATATGGACAATGGCCTTATTGAGGGGTATCTGAAGTTCGAGGAGCAGGAGGGCGGACTGTTCCCGGCGGTTGTCTACACAGCAGGCGAAGACAGAATGGAGCTGGAGCTTCAATCCAATCTTCAGGCCGCGCTCCAGATTATTAAAACGCGCAGCATTGCGCAAGGGTTAAACTTGACGGAGGCGCAAATTACCGAGATTAATACCCCGGTACAGATCGAATCGCGGAGTCTCGATGCAGGCAATGCTGGCGATGCCGAGGGAGAAGGTGCATTCCCGGGCTCTTCCGCTGAAGCGATGGATTATGTGCTGGTATACGCACTGGTGATTCTGTTCTTCTTCACGCTGATGAGTACAGGGAATATGATTGCTTCCGAGGTAACGACCGAGAAGAGCTCCCGGATTATGGAGATTCTCATTACCAGCGTATCGCCGCTCAGCCAGATGTTCGGCAAGGTCATCGGCATGCTGCTGCTCGGATTGTTCCAAATCTTGTCCTTCGGTGTGGTCGTGGCGATTAACCTGATGCTGCCGCATAATATTGAGGTGCTGAAGGACCTGAATCTGGATATCTCGGCGATCGATCCAGCGCTCTTGATTCTGGGGCTCGTGTTCTACATCCTGGGTTACTTCCTGTATGCGGTACTGTATGCAGCCGTCGGCTCAATTATTAGCCGTACGGAGGATCTCGGGCAGGCAATCATGCCGCTGACGATGGTCTCGCTGGTTGCGTTCTATATTGCAATCTTCAGCTTGTCGACACCGAACTCCACCTTGCTTAAGGTGTCCTCCTTCATTCCATTTACCTCGCCGACAACGATACTGGTGCGGGTAGGACTTGGCGATGTACCGATGTGGGAAGTAGCGGCATCGTTGGTCATTTTGATCGTATCAATTCTAGCCTTTGGCTGGCTCTCGGCCAAGATTTACCGGACTGGCGTTCTGCTGTACGGCAAGCGTCCATCCTTCAAGGAACTGATGAAGGCGATGAAGGCATACAAGATGTAAATGACGGCAAGACAACAGACAACAAGACAACAGACAACAAGACAACAGACAACAAGACAGACATCCCGGTTAGCTTTTTCTTAGACGCAGCAATTCATCATTATTCTATATACCAAAGGAGATATGAACATGAAAAAATGGACACGGGTACTGCTATCTGTAATGATTTCCGCAGGGCTGCTGGCTACGGCTACGCCAGTGATGGCTGGTCCAGCCCAGCCGGACATCAAGGTCAATGATCAGCAGGTTGAATATGCTGGAGGCGCTCCGCTCATTGAGAAAGGCACAACCTATGTTCCGCTGAGAAGCACGCTGCAGGCGCTGGATGGGCAGCTGACAAGCGCGAAAGACGGCATCATTCAGGCTGTTGTCAACGGGCAGACCATCACGCTGAAAAGCAGTCTGAAAGTTATCAATGGCGTGACCTATGCGCCAATCCGGGTTGTTGGGGACGCAGCAGGCTATGAGGTTCGCTGGGACGCTTCATCCCGTACGGTAGTTCTGTTCTCCAAGGAAGCGGCGGAGACAGGCGCGCGCGGTTTCCTCTGGCAAGTGGAGCATGACGGGAATACGGTATATCTCGTAGGCTCGATGCATGTGGCTGATGACAGCTTCTACCCGCTGCGTGCAGAATTTGAAGAGGCGTTTGCCGAAGCGGATTATCTGGGCGTGGAAATTGATCTGACCAAAGCTGAGGATGAGCAGCAGCAGAGATTGATGCTGGAGAAGGGCATGTACACGGACGGTACGACTTTGAAGGATCATATCTCGGCTGACACCTATGCCAAGCTTGGCGAAGCGTTGGAGAAATTCGGTCTGGAGCCCAATGCACTGGATATATTCAAGCCTTGGGTAGCGGAGGTCATGATCAGCAACCTGCAAATGACGGTGTCCGGATATGATGCGACGGCAGGCATCGACCTGTATTTCTCTCAAAAGGCGATCGAGCGAAACATTCCAATTCTGGAGCTGGAGTCCTACGAATCCCAGTTGGGAATGCTCAGCGGGTTCTCGCTTGAGCTGCAGGAGAAGAACCTGAATACCATTCTGGAACACTTCGAGCTTCTGGATCAGGAGATTCATCAGATGGCCGAAATGTGGAAGACAGGTAATGAGGAGCAGCTGCTGGAGCTGACTGGCAGCATGGAAGAGGAGCCTGAATATCATCAGGCGATGCTGGTGGACAGAAACATTGAGATGGCCGAGAAAATCGACGGCTACCTGAAAAACGGTAACAACGAAGAATATTTCATCGTTGTCGGCGCTGCTCACTACCTTGGCGACTATGGCATCATTAAGCTGCTTGAGGATAAAGGATATACAGTGGTAAGGAAGTAAGGTTTAGAATTAAATAGGAAACGTTTTGGCACTTACAAGCGTTAACCATATGAGGGCAGATTATTCTGCCCTTTTTTGTTTGTAGTAAATCAGCCAACAAGATGGATTTGGCCCTGAAGAAGAGAAGCTTGAAAAAAACGAATATTATAGGGGGAGAATGAACCATGTATACGCGATGTCGATCCCTCATGCTGCTTTGCGGCATTTGTGCAATTTTTCTTCTGATGGCATGTAACCATGAGAACGATAAGTATATTGAAAAATTGAACTTTGCCACAGCAAATCCGTCGTCGGAATACAGTGAATTTTTATACTTTAATGGCAGGCTTTATGGAATAAGTTCAGAGGTAGTGGACGAAGAGGTATTTAAGAATAGAATCGGAAAACAAATCGGAGAAATCAAAGGCATTGATTCGATGGTTAAAGAAGATGGAGATGTTGGTGTTGAAAATCAGGATGCTGAATTTTTATTCAAACCCGGAGATGGGATACACGAAATAACAGATACCTCCAACAAACTACTTCTACTCATTAAAACGTCCAAAGGATATCTTCACACGAAACTAATCATGAGTGATGACTAGAGAAAGAATTTTCATGGCCCTCTCCTTAATCGTAATCCTTTCGTTTTTGGTGCGATTGCTATACAATAAATAGTAATTGCGTAAAAATAGGATGGTGATTACGGAATGGAGCAGAAAGGACCGTTGACTGAAGATTGTGATACATCATGCGCGGGCACAGAAACGGATCTGAAGCCGGTGAAGGCGGCGCTGATTGATGAACATGCGGCTGTGCAGGTGGCCGACTGGTTCAAGGCATTTAGCGATCCTACCCGGGTAAAGCTGATTCATGCGCTTCTGCAGCGCGAGCTGTGCGTTCACGATCTGTCAGAGCTGCTGGGCATGGGGCAATCCGCGATCTCCCATCAACTGCGGTATCTTCGCAATATGAGGATTGTAAAGCGGCGCAAAGTCGGCAAAACCGTCTATTATTCGTTGGATGATGCCCATATCGAGCAAATTTTTACCCAGACGCTTCAACATACGATGCATGGTGAATAATATGAAAGCACCGCAGCTCGCGCTGTAGGTGTTTTTATTTTTTTGGCATCCAGTTGATTTCAATGTCCATGCGCGCGATGGAATACTTATATTTCATGATTGACAACAATCTTGGTACGTGCATATAATGGATGTAGATAATATATGAACAATTGCTCATATGTTGATGCGATGGTTATGGGGAAGGAGAGCTGGATATGCAAGCACGGCAGAAAGTGAAGAAAGAGCTTATCCTGGAAGGGCTCGATTGTGCGAACTGTGCCATGAAAATTGAGAACGGCGTTAGTAAAATTGAAGGTGTTGCTTCATGCTCCGTTAATTTTGTAACCAAAACGCTGACGATGGAAACCGACCCGGATCGAGATACGGACATTGTAACAAAGGCCAAGCAGAAGGTGAAGCAACTGGAGCCGCACATTCGCGTCCTGGAAAAAGGAAGCTCCAGATCGAAGGTGGCTCATCAGCAGGATAACCACGGGGAAACTCATAATCAGCACGAGTCCCATCATGACCACGACCATGCTCATGGGCATGACCATGGCGCCGGCAGTACGAAACGGTTGCTGACCCGGCTGCTGCTCGGGATCGGCATCGGCGCTGCCGCCATTCTAACGTCGATATACTATGATTATGCATATATTGAACTGGCACTCTTTCTCATTGCATACCTGATCATAGGTGGAGACATTGTGCTGCGGGCAGCTCGGAATATCATTCGCGGCAAGGTGTTTGACGAGCATTTTCTGATGACCATCGCCACGCTCGGGGCGTTCATCATTGGCGAATATCCCGAAGGGGTAGCAGTCATGCTGTTCTACCAGGTCGGGGAAATGTTCCAGAGCATCGCCGTCAATCGTTCTCGTAAGTCCATTAGCTCGCTGATGGATATCCGGCCCGATTATGCGAACCTTAAGGTAGGCCATGAGACGAGACGGGTAACGCCCGAGGAAGTGGCAGTTGGCGATCTTATTCTGATCAAGCCGGGTGAGAAGGTGCCCCTGGATGGCAAAGTTATAGATGGCTACTCTGCCATGGACACTTCGGCGCTTACCGGCGAATCGGTGCCAAGGGAAGTGGGGCCGGGGCAGGATGTGCTGAGCGGTTTTATTAACAAGAATGGTGTGCTTACCGTCGAGGTTGCCAAGGAATTTGGCGAGTCCACCGTATCGAAAATTTTGGATCTGGTACAGAATGCAAGCAGCAAAAAAGCGCCAACCGAAAATTTCATTACGAAATTCGCCCGCTATTATACGCCGTTTGTCGTCATTGCTGCGGCACTGTTAGCACTCGTTCCCCCACTCTTCATCAATGGTGCGACGTTCGCGGACTGGGGTTACCGCGCACTTGTATTTCTCGTCATTTCCTGTCCTTGTGCGTTGGTTGTCTCGATTCCGCTCGGATTTTTCGGCGGCATCGGTGCTGCATCCAAGCGAGGTGTGCTGGTGAAGGGCAGCAATTATCTTGAAGCGCTGAACGACGTGAAATATGTTGTCTTTGACAAGACCGGAACGCTGACGAAAGGCGCATTTACGGTTACCCGAATTCAGCCGGCAGGTGCGGTTTCGGAGGAGGAGCTGCTTGAAGCTGCGGCTTATGCAGAGCTGCATTCCGCCCATCCGATTGCCGAGTCGATCCGGGCGGCCTACGGCAAGGAGATCGACGAAGCGTTGCTATCGGATTATAACGAAATATCCGGGCACGGCATTCAGGTGAACGTGAACGGAACCGAAGTGCTGGCAGGCAATGCGAAGCTGATGAACCGTGAACGTATTCCGTTTGAACAGCCGACAGATCCGGGAACGATCGTTCACATTAGCATCAACCGGGCGTATGCCGGATATATCGTGATCGCAGATGAAGTGAAAGAGGATGCTGCGGAGACGATCCGTTCGCTCAAGGAGCTCGGGATCAAGCAGACCGTCATGTTGACGGGAGACTCGAAGACCGTGGGCGAAGCGGTTGGACGCCAGCTCGGAATCGATCAGGTGCACGCCGAGCTGCTGCCGCAGCATAAAGTCGAGGAGATCGAGAAGCTGGATCAGCAGAAATCACCGAAGGAGAAAATCATCTTCGTCGGTGACGGCATCAACGATACGCCGGTGCTGGCGCGGGCCGATGTCGGCATGGCGATGGGCGGACTCGGATCGGATGCGGCCATTGAAGCTGCGGATATTGTCATCATGACCGATGAGCCGTCCAAGATCCCGGCAGCCATTCAGGTGGCCAAGCGGACAAGACGCATCGTATGGCAGAATATCGTGTTTGCACTAGGAGTGAAAGCCATATTCCTTGTGCTGGGCGCATTCGATATCGCCACGATGTGGGAGGCGGTCTTCTCGGATGTGGGCGTCACACTGCTGGCCGTGCTGAATGCAGCACGCATACTGCGGAGCTAACTCCGGTATGTTCCAACAACAGAGAGTCACACGATCATCGAAAGCAACTTATAAAGAGCCGGTACCGGCTCTTTTTTGCGTCTAGACTGGCCGATGGACACGGATGGTCACCTGTTGATTTGTATATTGTGCCAGCATCGGCGCCGCTGTAATATCCTGTAGTCATTTGACAGGTTTAGCAACTGGTTTTACAATATCACGAGGGGAATTTTTACATTTTTACCATCTTAAAATTATGGTTTAGCGGCCTTGTTGATTTGTTGTCAGCTGCATCAGGGGAGAGGCCCGCCTGCGGACAGGAGAGTGGGATACATGAACGCTAAGGAAGTGTTAACCCAGGAGCAGCGAAGACGATTTAAAAGCATACCCGAAGCAAACGATCCGAAGGCTGTGCAATACTACACGTTCACTCAGGAACAGCTGGACCATATTCTACACCATCGGCGAGATCATAATCGCTTAGGGTTCGCTGTGCAGCTGGCCCTGGTCACCTATCCAGGCTGGCCGCTTCTACACTACGAGACGATTCCGCATTCCACCCTTGCCTATATAGCCTCGCAAATTCACGTATCGCCCGATGTATTTTCCGATTATGCTAAACGAGAGCCGACCCGAAGGGAGCATCTGGAGGAGATCCGCAGAACGTATGGCTATGCGAGATTCGCGAAGCAGCATCAACACACACTTGCAGACATGCTGTATCACCGTGCATGGGAAGATGACAATCCGGTTGTGCTGATGACGGCAGCGGTTGGCTGGCTTCGCGAGCACAAGCTCATATTCCCGGCGATCTCTACGATCGAGGGCATGATATGGGAGGCGATGCACCGGGCAGAGCATCATATGTATGCCATGCTGGGTGCCGCTGTTACAGAAGAGCAGAAGAGCTTGCTTGACAGCATTATGGAAGGAATGATGCGCAAATCGCTTAGCTGGTTGAGGGATGGGGCGGGAGTCTGCTCGCCAGAAGGATTTCTGAAGGTGGCAGAACGTATACGTTGCCTCAGCGAGTTCGGTCTCCGTGTAGATACAGAGAGCATCCCTGCGAAACGTTTGCAGAAAGTGACCCGCATGGCCAGCTCGTATGACTCCCATCTGTACAAAAAACTTCGCCCCGAGAAAAAGTATGGGCTGCTTGCCCTTCATCTTCAGATGCTGCGATCGGCTTATATCGATGAGGCCATTCGTATCCATGACGGCTTGATTACCCGATTTATCGCCGACATGAGACAGCATCGCAAGAAGGAGAAAGAAAGGACGCCGGCTGAGGATGCCGCCCTGACTCCGGCGTTCCGTGCACTCTTCAAGAAGCGTTTCTTCCGTTTACGCAAGTACGCGCCGGTGCTGCTAGAGCTGCTGGATTTTCAAGGGAGCGACTCTGCCGCGCGGCTGCTGGAAGCAGTGCGGATGCTGCGCCAGATGCATGAGAACGGGCAGCGTCACCTTGATCCTACCGAAGCGATGCTCAATTTTGTTCCGAGAAAAAGACGGAGGCTGCTGCTGAATGATCGCGGCGGGGTATACGGATACATCTATGAACTGGCGGTGTTGGTGGAGCTTCGCAACCAGCTTCGTTCCGGCCATGTATGGGTGGATGGCAGCGTGCTGCACAAGCCTTACACGGCATACCTGCTTCCCGATTCCGGAAGGGGTTCAACGGATTGTCCCGAAGGCAACCGAATGAATACATATTTGCAAGACCGTCAACGGCTGTTGACGGAAAGCCTGCCCCTGGTCTCCCACAGCACCGGTATCCCGCATGGTTACGTGATCCGGTCCATGCCGCTGCGTTCCCGGCACCCGGGTCAGTCCGGGCGTTTGAATCCCTATCTTCACAGCCGTCTTCCGGCTATTTGTTTGTTGGATTTGCTCAAGGAAGTGGATAGCTGGATTGGGTTAACGGATCAATTCGTGCATGTAACGACCCGGCGGGAGCCGGAGCAAGAGGAGAAGGACCGGATATTGTCCCTTCTGGTCGGACTCGGTACGATGACCGGCGTGAAGCCTATCGCCCAGCTACCCTTCGGAACGTACCGCCAATATATGAATACGCTTCAATGGCGGGTGAACGAAGAGGCGATCGCGCAGGCGCAGCGGGAAATGATAGCGTTTCAGAAGCGTTTGCCGCTTGCAGCTATCTGGGCGGAAGCCTACGGAACCTCCTCCGATCTGCTTCGCGTACCGGTCACCCGGTCTTCGGAAGGCGCCTTTCAGGGGGCTGACACGACGGATCGATACTATTTGTACCGTTGTATGAACGAACAATCGATGATTGTCTCCACCCGCATAACCGATTATGCGCAGCCAGGGTTCCTGCTTGAAGGAACGACGGGTCAGGATTCCTCTTATGCGCGGCATTACTGCCATTATTCCGGATATGTGGATCGGCTGTTTGGATTTTCCCATCTGCTTGGCATTCCGCTCATCCCTCGACTGGACCGTTTCCAGAGCACCCGGTTATATCAAATTGACAAGAAGAAGATGCTGCCTTTTATGAGAACCGGGCTTATCAACACGCGTGTAATCCGTGAAGCGAGTACGGCGCTCCGGCAGGCGAGGGATGCCGTCAGAGCGGGCGGCGTTCCGCCCAGTCTATTATATGAAAAGCTTCGTTCACAGCAGGATGCGGATGAGGCGTTGCGCGATATTGGCCGCATTGAGAAATCATTGTTCTTCATCGAGTTTCTTCGGTCCAATGAGCTGCATGCAGGGATCGAGCGGGATTCACTCCGCTGGCAGGAGATGAATGCGCTGAGCAAGCAGCTGATACCGCAGCAGGAATGGAGTTATAACGGCAGAAGCGCCGAGGAATATCCTCTATTCGCGCTGGCGAACAGTTTTATCGTGAATGCCGTTATCGTGTGGAATACGGTCTATCTGGAAAAGTCCGCCCAAGAGCTTATGGCATCCGGAAAGCTGGATGAAGCAATGCTTAGCCAGGTGTCCCCCCGGTATGGCGGGCATCTGATGCTGCAGTCCTAACCTTGATCGCGGAGAAGCGCCATGAGGAGGCTGCCGGCGAACGTTGCCCGGGAACGCCCCGGGGCCTTCCCCTTCATTGACACGCCGAATGATCGCTGCTACAATCGGTTAAAACATGATCGGAATACAGGTGATTGATGAAGAAGGGGGAGTCGGACTTGGATCAGTCTGGAATCATAGATCCGTTTATCCGGAATGAAAGCGAAGCAAGCATTGCAGCAATGGCCGACAAGCTGGCTTCCGTATTTGCAGACAGAGCCCCCTTGCATGATGCAGAGGGCTCGTTTCCGTTTGAGAACTTCGATGACTTGAGCGCAGCCGGTTATTTGAAGCTGACCGTACCCAAGGCTTATGGAGGGGATGAAGCCTCCGTATATGAGATGGTGTTGGCTCAGGAGCGGCTGGCGAGGGGAGATGGTTCCACGGCGCTGGCGGTCGGCTGGCATATCGGAATGCTGCTTCAGCTTCGTCTGTCCGATGCCTGGCCGAAGCCGTTGTTTGAGCAGCTGTGCAGAGACATCGTTGAGCAAGGTGTCGTCATCAATGAGCTGGCGAGTGAGCCGGCAACCGGGAGCCCCAGCCGGGGAGGGAGACCGCAGACGACCGCGACCCGGGCGGAAGGGGGCTGGATCATTCAAGGCCGTAAAACCTTCAGCACATTAAGCCCTATTTTGAAAATATTCACGGTCACAGCAGCGATTGAGGGCTGCGACAGACCCGGGCTGTTTCTCATCCGCCGCGGACCCGGGGTTCGCATAGAGGAGACGTGGAACACACTCGGGATGCGGGCAACGGGGAGCCATGACGTCATTCTTGATCACGTATTTGTACCGGATGACGAGGTGATTCGGGGGGCGGATGCTGCTGAGAAGAGCGCGCCTGTTCCTACCGAAGCGGCGCTGCTTCACATACCGGCTTGTTATCTCGGCATCGCCTATGCTGCCCGAAGCTTTGCTATTGATTTTGCCTGCCGTCACCAGCCGAATTCCACAACGGTCCCAATTGCGGAATTACCGAACGTCAAACGGCAAATTGCCCAGATGGAGGTCGATTGGATTACGGCTCGAAGTTATCTGTACCAGGTGGCTGACCGATGGGATCGGGAGGTCGGGCAGCGCGCGGCCCTCAAGCCGGAGCTTGGCCTGGCGAAATATATGGCCACCAATGCGGCAATCCGCATCGTAGATCAGGCGATGCGGATCGTGGGCGGCCTCAGTCTGTCCCGTAAGCTTCCGCTGGAGCGAATGTACAGAGATGTTCGGGCCGGGCTGCATAACCCGCCGATGGATGACATCGTGCTTAACAATCTGGCTGACCGGGCGATTCACGAGATGCGGGGCGATTGAGACAGGCCGCGCAGCCTTGTCATGCTGTTCGGTGCAAGAAGGGAGGCATCACTCGCTCGCTGCTCGCCGAGCATGATTGCCTTGTACGTGAAGAGCGTAGATGAACTGCCCGATCGGGCAGTTTTTTTGTAGAATTCGAATGATTTGTTTGAAAGCTGTTGACCTTAACGTTGCGTCAAGGTGTACAGTGAGTTTGTCAGGAGGTGAAAGGAATGGAATATACGGTGCAGAAGCTTGGACGTCTGGCAGGGATCAGTACTCGCACGCTGCGATATTATGATGAGATTGGCCTTCTGAAGCCGGCCAGAGTCAACTCGTCAGGCTATCGGATATACAGCCAGCAGCAGGTGGATCAGCTTCAGCAAATTTTGTTCTACCGGGAGCTTGGCCTGCAGCTCGAGCACATCAAGGAAATCATGTCTTCGCCATCCTATGACCGGGTTCATGCGCTTAAACAGCACCATTCGCAGCTCCTTGACCGCCGACAACAACTGGAGGCGCTGATCGCGAATGTCGAGAAGACGATCGCCTCCGCTGAAGGGAGAATGACGATGACCGATCAAGAGAAATTTGAAGGTTTCAAGCAGAGGCTGATTGCGGATAACGAACAGCAATACGGGGCTGAAGTTCGTGCGAAATATGGGGATGAGACAATAAATCGTTCGAACGAGCTGGTAAAGAACATGACGCAGGAGCAGCATGACGAGGTGACCCGATTGTCGGAGGAGCTTCAGCGCACATTGGCGCAGGCTTTTGTCGAAGGCGATCCCGGGAGCGAACTGGCTCAGAAGGCGGCCGAGCTGCATAAGCAATGGCTGACTTATTTCTGGAACGATTACAGCAAGGAAGCCCATGCGGGGCTGGCCCAAATGTACGTGGATGATGAGCGGTTCACTGCTTACTATGATCAGGAGCAGCCGGGAACTGCCCGCTTCCTGCGAGATGCTATCGTGATCTACACACAGACCGATAAGGCGTAAACGAACAATGCCTCCCGGCGACGAATGATGTCTGCCGGGAGGCATTGGCATATTAGGCGAGTATGCGCTTTCAAACGATGCGAAACCCAAGCGACCAGAACGGCGTCTATAGCTTGGCTATTCGCGAGGGATTTTTCTGGCTACGCCGGAATCGATCGCAGCTTTGACAACAAGCTCGCGAATGGCTTTCACTACATTCTGATTAAATACACTCGGAATAATATAGGACGGATTCCGCTCTTCATCCGACACGGCCGAGGCGATTGCTTCCGCTGCGGCAAGCTTCATCTCTTCATTGATCGTTGTCGCTCTGCAGTCCAATGCGGCGCGGAAGATGCCAGGAAAGCACAGGACGTTGTTGATCTGGTTCGGATAGTCCGAACGCCCAGTAGCCATCACCGCGACAATATCCTCAACCTCTTCAGGCTTGATCTCCGGAACCGGGTTCGCCATGGCGAATACGATCGGCTGGTCAGCCATGCTTTGCACATCCTCGCGGCTCAGAATCCCGCCGGCGGACAAGCCGATGAACACATCTGCTCCTTGAATTACATCCTTCAGCGATCCTTGCAGCCTTTCCGGATTCGTATGCTCTGCATACCACTCCCACATGGAGTTGGCATAAGGATTGCCCGCAACAAGCGCTCCCTCTCGGTCAACACCGACGATGTTCTTCACGCCCGCGGCCAGCAGAATTTTGCTGCAAGCGACCCCGGCAGCTCCGATCCCGCAGACGACAACCTTGATGCTGTCCAGCGATTTGCCGACGATTTTCAAGGCATTGATCAATGCGGCGTACAGTACGACAGCGGTGCCGTGCTGATCGTCATGAAAAACGGGAATGTCGAGCTCATCGCGTAATCGGGCTTCGATTTCGAAGCAGCGAGGGGAGGCGATATCCTCCAGATTAATGCCGCCAAAGGCTGGAGCTAACGCTTTGATGCAGGCGATGATCTCTTCCGTATCCTGCGTGTCCAAGCAGATCGGGAAGGAGTCTACCCCGGCCAGTTCCTTGAACAGCATCGATTTGCCCTCCATGACCGGCATGGCCGCGTAAGGACCGATATTCCCAAGCCCGAGCACTGCGCTGCCGTCGGAGATGACGGCGACCGTATTTCTCTTTATGGTCAGGGTATAGGCTTTCTTGGGATCTTCCTGAATGGCTGCACATACCCGGGCCACGTCAGGTGTATATACCCGTGACAGGTCATCGCGGTTATGAATCGGCACCTTCGGCTGAATTTCGATTTTGCCGCCCAGGTGCATCAGGAAAGTACGATCCGAGACGTTGACCAGACGAACCCCTTTCAGACTGCGAATGCGGGAAGTCACGTTCTGCACATCGACGCTGTCTGTTACGGTGATCGTAATATCGCGAACCGTCACATCGCCGCTGGCTTGAATGACGTCAATGGCGACCATGTCCCCGCCAGCCTCGAAGATGGCCGATGCCACTTGCCCAAATTTGATTTCCTTGGTGTTCATCTCCAGTCGCAGAATGATGCTTTTGCCCCCGAGCCCATTTCCAAGACTACTGTTTTTCTCCATGAGGTACCTCCGAAAAATGGTTTATGTGGATACAGCCAAGAGATTTAAGCGTGCCCGTGTAACATTGTTCTAGGCAGGCAGTTCATTTTCCTGTTTCATTCAAAAAAATAAAGGCTTTTCCCACGATGGTTAAACTTAATGGCAGTGGGTATAATTGATGTTGATTACAAGGTGAAGGGATGATGATACATGAATGCCAGAATCGAGGCGCTGGAGAAGCGGCTGGCCACACAGCAGCACAGGGATTTATTTCTTCAAATGAAGCATACTCTGAAAGCCATTGATGATCTTGCCGAGCATCATCGGGTATATCAAGCTATGCAGGCGCTCAGCGGTGTTCGGATCATCGGACAGGAAGAAAGTGTGTTTTACGATACCTTAGCGAAAGCCAAGGAAGAGGTTGTCCGGACGCTGGAGCTGACCGTCGAGGATTTGGAGCATAAAGGGGATAAGCATTACAGCAAGCACTTCAAGGATGGCGTTGAATAGCGTCAGGTCATGTTCCTTATCCATCAGGTGTTAATATCCTTTCGAGATTTGAAGCCTCACTGCAGAAGGCCGCACGTGATTGTTAGGCGGTTAACTTGCAGGGGGCTTTTTTATGTGGCATTAAGCTTATTTGTTAGAATTAATATCATTATATGATTCTATTAATTACGGGCTATGTTATATATTTTTTGAACGTCATTGAAATGTGAAATAAATCGTTGTTTTGTATTATGGGAACTGTGAGAATGATCTTATACAATAATGATAGAACTGGTAAATGTTAGGTCCAGTTCTGGCTGATTGGTTTTTATGTGAATGGGTGGAATGCAGAGCTGGACCTCTGTTGGGCGAGACGATCATGAATATCTGCTTTCCGGGTCTGCAAGGAAGGGAGGTGGGAAACGGGACGAATGAAGCTCGAGCCGTCTTGGTTTTTGTCACAACCCATATCCAAAAGGAGGAGAGTATTATATGACGTTAAGGTTGCCGAATCAAGCTTGGATGAAGAAACTTGTGGCCGTAGGTTTGATGACGATTCTGATGGGTGTAATCATGGTCATTTTTGCGGACAAAGTGTCCGCCCACGGATATGTTGAATCGCCAGCGAGCCGTGCATATCTGTGTAAGGAAGGGCAGAACTCGGATTGTGGAAACATCATATATGAGCCGCAGAGCCTGGAAGCCCCGAAGGGCTGGCCGAATGCAGGCCCTGCTGACGGACAAATTGCGAGCGCAGGCGGCTTGTTCCCGAAACTTGACGAGCAGTCCTCGACACGCTGGGCTAAAGTGAACATCACACCGGGCACGACAACCTTCCAATGGAGACTGACTGCTGCACATGCAACGGCCAGCTGGAAATACTATATTACGAAAGACGGATGGAATCCGAATGCACCGCTGAGCAGAGCTTCATTCGATCTCACGCCGTTCTGCTCCATTGATTACGGCGGTGTAAGACCACCGGCAAACTATGCTTCGACTTGTAATGTACCGGCCAAAACCGGCTATCATGTGATCCTTGCCGTATGGGAAGTCGCAGATACTGCGAACGCCTTCTACAACGTGATTGATGTTAACTTTGTTGGCGGCGGCGGCAATCCGGATCCGGGTCTGCAAGCGCCGACAGGACTCACTTCGACTGCCAGAACGAATTCCAGCATCTCCCTGGCGTGGAATGCTTCGTCCGGAGCAGCCAGATATGAAGTTTATCGCGGCGGTTCGCTCGTAGGAACGTCCACATCGACTTCCTATACGGACAGCGGCCTGACAGCGGGCACATCTTTCACCTATACCGTGGTGGCGGTCAACAGCGCAGGCAGCAAATCAGCGGCTTCGGCACCGTTAACGGTATCCACGACCGGCAGCTCAACAACCTATCCGGCATGGAGCGCAACAACCACTTACTGGGGCGGCGACCGCGTCACCTATAACGGCCTGAATTATGAAGCCAGATGGTGGACGCTTGGCGAAACACCAGGCAGCGCTTATGTGTGGATGCAGATTCCATAACGACGAGAATAGAAGAACGAACCGGCAGCCTTCGGCTGTCGGTTTTTTATGCTGTCCGTTTCTGTATGTAGTGGATCATGATATCTTTAAAGGAATATATAGTAAAACAGGACTAAAGGTAGTGTGTAAAACATTTCATAGCATGCCTTAAAGACTATTTATTTAGGAAATCTCTATGTATAAAAGACTATGTAAATCAATGGCGAAAAATATCGAATTTGCTACTCAAAAACTATAACTATGCTGCCGATAATGTAAGAGGGAGCCTTACCGACCTGAAATAGCCAACATTTTTCAAAATTTTGTTTGTTTTTTGATGTAAGCATCCAGATTCTTACAGATAAAAAGAGACCTGAAAAAGAGAGAGGCAGGAAAAGCGGATAGGACCCTAGGACCATCTTCGGGGAGGATTTACGGCATGCTAAAAAGTCTTAAGCTGAAAATGATTTTCATGATTTGCCTTGTGCTGCTGCTGAGCCTTGGCTCCGTATTCTTGGTTAGCTACAGCGAATCGTCGGATCTGCTGAAGAACAGCCTGAATAAGGAAGCGATGCTTAGCGCAGAGAACCTCGCGAGTTCGATTAACGATTTCATGGAATCGGAAATCGCCAAACTGGACGCCGTAGGTAAATTCCTTACAGGAAACAAGGATGAGGACCTGGCCATTATTAAGAAAGCACAGGAACAGCATCCTGAATTCGAGACCTTCTTCTTCTCACATGATTTAACAGGCAAGAATGTCATTAACTTTCTGGGAGAAGTGACGGACGTATCTGACCGGGTTCACTACCAGGAAGCAGGCAAAGGGGAAGGAAAGATTGTAGTTTCCGATCCGGTATTGTCCAAGCGTACAGGTAACAACATCGTAACGATGATTCTTCCGCTTATGAAAGACGGCAAGCAGTATGGATATATGGGATCCACACTTCCGATTAACGAGGTTCAGCAGAAAGTGTCTGACCTGACCTTCGGAGATTCCGGATTTGCATTCTTGCTCAGTGCTGCCGGAACCATTATGTGGCATCCGAATGAAGAGCTCGGCCTTGAACAGAATGTCTCGGATCTGGATAACGCAGAGATCTCCAATGCTTTTGAGAAAGTTAAAACGGGTGAAACCGGCTATTTCGATTATGTTATGGACGGAAATCAATATACCGCCGCCCACGCGACCTCGAACCTGAATTGGGGTGTGTTCGTAACAGCCCCAACGAAGGAGCTCCACGCTCCGATCAATGAGCTTACGATCACGCTGACACTGATTTCAGCAGCAGCTCTCGTATTGTCCATCTTGGCAGCCTCCTGGCTGACGGCGACAGTGCTGAAGCCGATCCGTCAACTGAATGAGGCAGTGAAGGACGTAGCGGCAGGGGATCTGACGAAAACGATCAAGGTAGACGGCAAGGATGAAATCGCCGTGCTTTCTAGCGACTTTAACCAGACCGTATCTCACTTGAAACATCTGGTAGAGGGTGTGAACAGCTCCTCAAGTGAAGTCATGAAGGTCACCGGCGTTGTAGCCAGCGGCGTGGAAACGGCGAAGGACAGCGTGGACCGGATTGGTTCTTCCATTAAGCAGATTGCAGAAGGCGCGAATGCGCATGCCTCGAGCTCCAACGAGATTGCAACCTCGATGAGCGATATGGCAAGCGGCATCGTTAAAATTGCCGAAACCTCTTCCATGGTATCTGAGGCTGCTCAGGAAGCGGCAAGCCATGCAGAGACGGGGTCTGTCGTTGTGGAACAGGCCGTGAAGCAGATCGGCAGCATCGGGGAAGGCACCGAGAAAGTGGGATCGGCGATCGAGCGTTTGAATGAGCGGTCGATGCAGATTGAAGAAATATTGAATTTCATTACCGAAATTACATCCAGAATCCGTCTTCTGTCGCTGAACGCGTCGATTGAAGCGGCGAGAGCGGGCGAGCATGGACGCGGCTTTGCGGTTGTTGCAGAGGAAGTGAAGAAGCTGGCAGGTCAATCGGAGAGCTCTACCGACCAAATCGCACAGCTGATCACGGAGATCCGTCAAGACACACTCAATGCGGTGGAAGTGATGGATGTCAGCCGTCAGGACGTGCGCGAAGGTGTGGCCCTTATCGAGGATGTACGGGAGAAATTCGCGAATATTCTCCAGGCTACCCGCAATGTAGCGGATCATATCCTTGAGGTTTCCGCGGCATCTGAAGAGATGTCAGCCGGTTCCGAGCAGGTCACTGCCTCTGTCGAGGAGTTGAAGTCGATTGCGAATCTGACCTCGAACGATGCGAAGAACGTGGCCGAGGCTGCCGAGGAACAGGTAGCAACGATCCAGCAAATCTCCGGTTCTGTAAGTCAGCTGGAATCGGTTGTGAGCGAGCTTCGCAAAGAGCTTGCCAAATTCAAGCTGTAATCACCCTCTATACGTTGATCGTCTCGCCTGCAAGCGAGCCTGATTCATCGCAACTGGAGAGGGGGGATGCCACCAGGAGAGAAAGCCGGAGCTGTAATCAGCACGATGACGCATGGTTCATCCTGAGCATGTAACAAGGAGAATACGATAACGCTGCCACTTCTTGTTGTCCATGCTTCGAATGCACTGTTCATCAGGGGGGATTCCCCGTCGCGGGTTACGGCTCCCATCGGAACATCAAGAGGTGTAAGAGTGAGGTCTGACATGGACCAGCTCAAGGCGGCGTTAGGAAGCTTCGGATTTACAACATGAAATACGGGAGGAATTCTAAATGGCTAAAAATTGGAAAAAAGGACTTATTGCTGGGGTTTTGAGTTTGTCTCTGGTAGCAACAGGATTTGCTGCAAATGAGGTTCTGAGAACGCCAGACGTAAGTGCAAAATCTGCAGCATCCCATGCACCGGGTCAAGTAAAGAAGCAACAGCAGGAACAATCTCAGCTTGATGAAATCATCAAAAGAGGTTACATTCGCGTAGGTATGACCGGCGACTACAAGCCATTTACATACCTGAATCCTGAAACGAATGAATATGAAGGCTATGATGTAGACGCTATGCTGGAGCTTGGTAAGGATCTGGGTGTGGAGGTTCAATTCGTGCAGACTTCCTGGTCTACAATGATGAAGGATTTGCTGGATGACAAATTCGACATCGCGGTGGGTGGAGTTACCCGTAACACGGACAGACAAAAAACAGCTTATGTATCTCAAGGCTACATGTCCTTCGGTAAAGCTCCATTGATCCGTCAAGAAGACAAAGACAAGTATTTGACCATTGAAGATATTAACAAGCCGACCGTTCGCATCGGTGTGAATCCGGGCGGAACGAACGAAGTCTTCGTTCGCCAGCACCTGACCAAAGCTAACGTAACAGTCGTTCCGAACAACCTGGACATTCCGCATCTGGTAGCTGACGGTACATACGATGTGATGATCACCGATACAATCGAGGCGATCACGTATGCCAAAGCTGATTCCAGACTGTATGCTGCATTGACAGACGCACCGTTCACCAACAACGAGAAAGGCTACATGATTCCTCGTGGAGACTTCGCCTATGCGAGTTTCCTGGAAATGTGGATGGACGAAATGAAGCTGCAAGGCAGATTTGCAGAAATCGAGAAAAAATGGCTTGAGTAGGCCGTAAGCTTACTCACCTATAGCAAGAGCCGAAGCAGATCAGGAGATAACGCCTGGTCTGCTTTTTTTAATGCCTGCCCGTGCGGCTTGCTGATCGGGTGCCGTGATCTCGGGCGTTTACCAACCAAGCGTACAGGGTATTACATACTACAGGCGTCAGCATTTGCCGAACTTAGACATGAAACGGAGGTTTTGCTGATGAGACTCGGAGTAAGGATCATAAGCGGCTTGCTGCTGCTCATCGCACTGACTGCCTGCAGCAGTCAGGCGGACACCGGCCGGGTGCAGATTGAATTTTTTCAGAACAAGCCGGAAGCGAAGGGGACGTTCGATGCGCTGGTGGATAAATTTAATCAGTCCCAGTCCGACATTACCGTCATTCAGGTTAATCCGCCGGATGCGGAAACTGTACTGAAAACGAGGGTTGTCAAGAATGATATTCCAGACATTATTGGCATGGGAGCTACGGATACATATTCGCTGCTGGCGCAAAGCGGCATTTTTATGGATGTGACGAATAGCCCGCTTCTGGAACAGGTTGACGCCACCTATGTACAAATGCTCAAGGATGTGTCAGGCATGGAGGAGGTCACGGGAATCCCGTTCTCTACGAATGCAAACGGCATTATGTATAACAGACAATTATTTGAAGAGATGGGGCTGACGGTCCCGGAGACATGGGATGAACTTCTCGCCGTTGCCCAAAAGGTAAAGGATGAGGGGAAGATCCCGTTTTATTTTACGTACAAGGATGACTGGCAGACCGTGCTTCCCTTTAATGCGCTGGCTTCGAATCTGGAGGGGATCGAGTTTTATTTGCAGCGGCGTGAAGATCAGGTGACCTTTGCAGACCGCTATCGCGAGGTGGCCGAGAAGCAGCTGGCGCTGATGGATTACGGCCATGGAGATAACTTTGGGAAAAGCTATGCCGATGGAAACCGGGACTTCGCCAGAGGAGAGTCGGTGATGTACATCCAGGGCACCTGGGCGATTCCGGAGATCAGGAAGTCGAATCCGGATATCGAGATTGGGTTCTTCCCGTTTCCGACCGGCAATGACCCACAGCAGAACAAACTGATCTCAGGTGTTGACACATTGCTGGCAGTAGCGGAGGATTCGCCTCATCAAGAAGAAGCGCTGCGGTTCATCGAGTTTCTGCTTGAGCCGGAAAATAGTGAGCAGTACATCACGGAGCAGACATTGTTCTCCACCGTGAAGGGGGTCAAGCAGGATGACCCGGCGGTAGCGGAGCTCCAGCCGTACCTTGAACAGGGACGGGTTGTGGATTTTGCGGATCACTATATTCCCGCAGCCGTTCAGCTAAGCTCAATTGTCCAATCCTTTTTGCAGAACGGAGATATTGACGCCTATTTGAGAAGGCTGGACACCGAATGGGACAAGGTGGCTGACAGGCGTTGACGGATGGGAGAAAACACGGTTTGCGCTTCCGAAGCGAGTTTTCTCGCAGTAGTTTCATAGTAGTTACCCTCGAAAACTTGGTTTGTGCTTTCGAAGCGAGTTTTCTCGCAGTAATTCCAAAGTAGTTACCCTCGAAAACTTGGTGCATGCTTTCGAAGCGAGTTTTCTCGCAGTAATTCCAAAGTAGTTACCCTCGAAAACTTTTAGGAGGTTCCCATGAACAAACGGCTCACGACATTTTATCTCATGACGATACCGGCGGTCGTGCTGTTCTTTGTCTTTCTCACGCTGCCGGCGCTGCAAGGGGTGTATTACTCCTTCACGAACTGGAACGGCTTTGGCGACCGCTTTGATTTCATCGGGATCAAAAACTATGTCAACCTGTTTAAAGACAATAACGTTGGCAACGCTTACTGGTTCACGTTCAAGTTTGCGGTTGTGGTAACGATTCTCATTAATTTTTTCAGTCTGCTGATTGCGATGGGGCTGAATGCCAAGATCAAAGCGAGAAATTTCTTTCGGGGCATATATTTCCTGCCCAATATTCTCAGTGTGCTGATTGTCGGGTACATATTCAATTATCTGTTTTCGAACGTATTCACAATCTGGGGGCAAAATCTCGGTATCGGCTGGCTCTCCACCAATATTCTCGGGAGCGAGCAGCATGCCTGGATCGGGATTGTCATCGTGGCGGTATGGCAGGGCATCGCGTATAACACGATTCTGTATCTGGCCGGGCTGCAGACGATCAACCAGACGTTGTACGAGGCCTCGAACCTCGACGGGGCTAACCGATGGCAGGAATTTTGGAGAATTACGTTTCCTTTGATTGCACCGTTCTTTACGATCAACATGGTGCTGGCGATGAAAAACTCGCTGATGGTGTTCGATCAGATCGTGGCTTTGACTAATGGCGGTCCAGGCCGGGCGACTCAATCGATATCGCATTTGATCTATACCGGTGGCTTTGAAGGAGGAGAATTTGCCTACCAGTCTGCGAACTCGGTGCTTTACTTCGTTCTGATCGCGGGCATTTCAATCCTTCAAATCCGGTTTCTGCAGAGAAGGGAGGCGGAGATGTAATGCGAACCAAAACGAACTGGATCGTTATGCTTCTGATTGCACTCGGCACCATTTTCATTCTGTTTCCGCTATACATGACTATGACCATCGCTCTGAAATCGCCGGAGGACATGCTGGTTTCCGTCTTCGGCCTGCCAACAGAGCTTCGGTTTGAGAACTTTGCCAATGCGGTCAGAATGACCAACTTCTTCAATGCCCTGGGCAACAGCGCGGCTGTGACAACCGCCACGGTGATTCTGACCCTGCTCACGAATTCGATGGTGGCTTACGCCATCGCGCGCAATATGGATCGCAAGTTTTTTAAAGGCCTGTATTTTTATTTTATTAGTGCGATGTTCATTCCGTTTCCGATTATTATGCTGCCCTTGGTTAAGCTGGCGGCGGGACTAAATATGACCAATCTGGTCGGACTGACCATTCTGCATACGGTATATGCCTTGGCGTTCAACGTATTTGTGTATGTAGGTTATATCAAATCCATACCGGTGGCGCTGGAGGAAGCGGCGCGGGTGGACGGAGGCTCGACCTGGGGCACATTCTGGCGCATCATCTTCCCGATGATGGCTCCGATTAACGCCACGATCGGCATCCTGATCTGCCTGTCGACCTATAATGATTTTCTGCTTCCGCTCATCATCATTAGCGACACCGACTCCTATACACTGCCTTTGGTGCAGTATATTTTCCAGGGGCAATTCAATACCGACTTCAACCTGGCGTTTGCCTCTTATTTGATGGCGATGCTGCCGATGATTATCATCTATCTGTTTGCCCAGAAATGGATTATTAACGGGATTACGCAGGGGGCTGTGAAGTAAACAGAGCGTGGATTCACCAAGGTCGTGGTGGCGTTAAGCTGATCATGAGGAAGCGGAACTGGATGCGCTGATTTCCGGGTCGAAATTCATCCTGTCGATCCCGGGAATAACGTCTTCCAGTTCCGTTATTGTTGAAGTGTCCATCGTTTACAGATAGATCACTATAAAAATGACGGCCGCCAGCACGATCCGATAGATAGCGAATGGTACCAGCTTGATCCGGTTAATAAGCTTCAGGAAGAACCGGATCGAGATGAGGGCAAACACAAAGGCGGCCACAAAGCCGGCGATGAAGAACGGCAGAGCCTCCAGCGTGAAATACTCCCAGTTCTTCAGCAGAGACAAGAAGCTTGCCCCGAACATGATCGGCACCGCCATAATAAACGTGAAATCGGCCGCCACGCGGTGGCTCATCCCGAGCAGTACCCCGCCGGATATCGTCGAGCCGGAGCGGGAGAAGCCGGGCCACAGTGACAGGCACTGAATCAGTCCTACCATAAAAGCCTGCCGGTACGTAATCTGGTCAACCGAGGACACCTGCGGCTTCTTTCTGCTGAGGAGGTCGGCAATGATCATGAAAATGGCACCGAGCACAAGCCCGATCAGCACCGTTCCGGTGGAGAAAAGATACTCGTCAATATAGTCCTCGAACAGCAGGCCGAGCACCCCGGCCGGAATGAGGCCGACGATAACCTGAGTCAGCTTGAGCCTGCTGCCCTGCACGGGCTGCCCTTGCTCCTGCTTCAAGCGCTTTAGCCCGAGCAGATCGAGAAAGCGGTCCTTAAATACAACCAGCACAGCCAGAATGGAGCCGAGCTGAATGACGACCTTGAATGTGTTAGCCACATACTTGGTCAGAAATTCCTCCGATTGCAGCCACATGTCATCCACGATGATCATATGGCCGGTTGAGGAGACCGGGGCGAATTCAGTCAGGCCTTCGACAATGCCGAGAATAATCGCCTTCAGAATCGTTAGAAAATCCATAGCCGACATACTCCTTCATTCATAAATTCAAGTGAGCGCGAAAAGCGGCGTAAACGAAAGGCTATGCCGATTTCTTCCGCTTGCGGAAGAACAGGAACAGCAGCACGACGAGAGCCACGGCAATAACCGCATACGTAAGATGGGAGTACACATCCATAAAGGCGATAATATCCTCCCAGGATTCGCCCAACATGGCGCCTACGGTGACGAGAATAACATTCCAGATCAAGGTTCCGATCGTCGTGAAGAGCAGGAACATGCCAAATTTCATATTGGACATGCCCGCAGGGATGGAGATCAGGCTGCGAATGAGCGGCACCATCCGTCCAAACAGCACCGTCCAGTACCCGTATTTATCAAACCAGGCGTCCGCCTTGCGGATGTCTTCTTTTTTCACTCTGAGGATATGTCCCCAGCGCTCGACAATCTTCTCCAGCCGCTCAACATCGAGCAATCGGCCGATTCCGTACAGGATGACGGCGCCGACTACCGATCCGAGCGTTGCCGCAGCGACCACGCCGGGCACGGTCATGGATGTGTAGGTGGTCATAAATCCGCCAAAGGTCAGTATGATTTCAGAGGGGATCGGCGGAAAAATATTTTCGAGTGCAATCATGAGAAAAACACCGATATAGCCAAACTGCTCCATGATATCTGTAATCCAGTTCTCCAACGATAACACCTCAATTAGATAAGCTTAGCGATTTAAGCGATCGGAAACTCGACGATTATACCATCGACTTTCTCAGCTTACGCAAATATTGGCTCCGTATAAAAAAGAAATAAACAACCTGCATCATCAGAAAACTGACAAGCACCACGCCCATTTCGGCCGCTATCGATAAGTAAAAGTAGCTCTGGAGGGCGATAAATGCAAAGATGCTGTGTACAATCGCAAGCCCGATCGGGACAAAAAAGAGCAGTCCGAGCTGACCGGTCACAATCCGGCTGAATTCGCTGTCCGTAATACCCAGCCTCGATAACGTTGCGTAATGCCGCTGATCCGCATCCAGATTGGCATATAGGCGGAAGTAGAGAAAGCTCCCGGCGGCAATGAAGAATACGGTGCCGACGAGCAGTGCTGCAAACAGCAGAATGCTGTACAGGCTGTCCCTCATGGAATACAGGGTTCCGCTGACGGTCAGTGCGTAAGGCAGCCCTTCAGTGTAACGGACGCTTCCGCCGGGTGCCAGCTCGGGCACGAGCGCCTCGGTCTGCCTGTAATCCTCCACATAAAATCCGGTATAGAGATCGGTTTGCAGCGTGTGAGACAGCTCCGCAAACACTTCGTCATGAACGACCAGACCGCTAATATGCTCGTCCTCCAGGTCCGGCAGCAAATATTCCGGAACCGCCACATGCTTCGTGTACCGGGTCTCTTGAAGCGTCAGACCGGATGTGAGCACATGCGAAGTCAGCTTCCTTCCCCGCAGGTAGGTTCTGTCGTTCTGTGAGGCCACCAGCACAAGCGCTTCCTCCCGGGCGGGGGGCTCGTCGATCAGAGGCTGACCGGACATGAGCACCGCCTGCTTGTAGTCGGAGTATGACATCAAGGTGAGCAGATGGCCGGGCTGGCTGTCAGCCCTTGAGGGCTGCGCCTGCACATACTTGATCGGAAGCGTCAGCGCTTCAAATGGAATGCTTCGGCTCCCAAGCTCCTGGCTGATCTCGGACAGATGCGCAGCATCCAGCGAGTTTCCCTCCTTGGACATATAACCGACCGCGGCGGGAAAGTCCTCTTCGAACTGCTTGCTAAGCACCGGAATAGAGACGAAGACCCCGACGGAGCAGAAGGAGATCGCCAGCACGACCGTTACGATCGAGAACAGCTGGGCATGATCCCGGAGCCGGTAATGGAGGCCTGCCAGCGAGATCAGGTTCGTTTGCTTCCAGGCAAAAGGGCGGCTGCGGGCGATCCGTCCGACGAGCTTCACCCCCAGCTGGGTGTAAAACAGATAGGTGCCGGCAATGGTTATCAATGTCACGGGAACCATGCGGTATGTCAGTGTGGAAGCAGTTGATGTCGCTGCAAGACCATAACCTAGCAGAAGCAGAACGACGGCGAGGACCGACAGGCCCCGGGAAGCACCGGGCTCCGGGCGAAGCGGCTGTCCGGACTGAACGAGATCGATCAGCTTCTTCGACCGGAGCAGCCATGGAATGCACAATGAAATGATGATGAACAAGACGGCGTAGCTGGCGGCGGTCAGGCCGAGCGCGCCGGCTGGCAGACGGAACGGCAGCGGCGAGATGCCGAGAAAGGCCGACCCGGCCATCAGAAAGAGCTTTCCTGTAATGATGCCGGACACAATCCCGGTTGCGATGGCGCTGACGCCGATAATCATATTTTCGAGAAACAGCATATTGCCAAGCTGACGATCTGTCATGCCGTGCATGAGCAGAATGCCGAACTCGCGTTTGCGTGTGTTCATAAAGGCGCCAACCGAATACAGCACGAAGAAAAACGAGAACACATACATGATCAGCGCCGCTCCCGCCATCGCCTGCACCACGACCGGATAGAAAATCTGCTGCCGAAGCTCCGGATGGTATATAAACAACGTGCATATGAAAAAAATCATGACCGAAAACGCGCTGCACAGAAAATAAGCGGCATACGTGCGCTTGTTCCGCAGAACATTGCTAGAAGCGAATTGTCGAAAGGTCATGACTCTTCCCTCCCAGCAGCGCAAGCATATCGATGATCCGCTGGAAGAACGCCTGGCGATGATCGCCGCAGTACAGCTCGTTATACAGCTGCCCATCCTTAATGAACAGCACCCGGTCGCAGTAGCTGGCAGCTACCGGGTCATGTGTAACCATGAGGATGGTGGCGGAAGCCTCCCGGCTTGATGCAGACAGCGTGCTCATCACTTCCCTGGAGGCTTTGGAATCGAGGTTGCCGGTCGGTTCATCGGCCAATATAAGAGAAGGCTCCTGGATGAGCGCTCGGGCAATGGCCGCAAGCTGCATTTGCCCGCCTGATATTTCGTAGGTCCGTTTAGGCAAAATCGACTCGATCCCAAGCTGCGCTGCGATGTGCTTCACCTTGTCCTCCATCATGTTCAGCGGAGCGCTCTCCAGCATTAATGGCAGCACAATGTTCTCCTCCACCGTCAAGGTGTCCAGCAGATTGAAATGCTGAAACACAAAGCCCAGCTCCCGGCGCCGGAACAAGGCGGCTTCGTTTCTGCTCAGCAGATGGGGATTGCGCCCGTTGATCATCACTTCCCCGGCGGTAGGCTGGTCCATCGTGGCGATCAGATTGAGCAGCGTCGTTTTGCCGCTGCCTGAAGGCCCCATAATGCCGACAAATTCGCCTTGCTCCACCGTGAATCGGATATTATGCAGCGCTTGATGAGCGACTTTGCCCTCGTAGATTTTTGATAAATGCCTGACATCCAGTATCGGCATCGCTCTTCACTCCTCACGTCCGATGCTTATATTGTAGATCAGCCCTTTCCCCTCGGGCCATGTTGCTAACTTACAGTTGCATTACAACCTTGTAAGGTTTCTATAAAGGGAATCAAGTGTCCTCCGCGAATAGAATCCGGAATGTGGTGCCTTCGTTCACCCGGGACTCCACCTGAAAGTCATGCCCCAGCTTGGTCAATATTTCTTTGACAAGGTACAGCCCCATGCCGGTGGATTCCTGATAACGGCGTCCGTTCTCCCCGGTGAAATAAGGCTCGAATATGCGGGGCAAATCGCTCGGAGGGATGCCGATGCCTTCATCCCGCACCTCCAGCACGGTCTGATGCTCCCGCCGAAAGCCTTCAAAATAAATGGTTCCCTGATCATGAGGGGTATAGCGGATTGCGTTCGTGACGAGCTGGGTAAGAACAAAAGAAAGCCACTTCTCATCGGTGGTCACCTTCAGATCAGCGTCTATACGAATCGATGGATAGATGCGTCTGCGGATAAACAGCCGTTTCTGCTCGGAGGTGACCGAACGGACGACGCTCTCCAAGGGCAGGCTCTCCACATAAAAATCTCGCTCGAAGGTATCCAGACGCGCGGTGTAGAGCACCGTTTCCAGCCCTTTCTTGAGCCGGTCCAGCTCATCTGCGATCGCTGCAAAACGGTGATCATCCTCGTCCTGAATGATGAGATGGATGACAGCCAGCGGTGTTTTCATCTGATGCGCCCATTGGTTAATGAAGCGGATATGGTTCTCGATTCGAACCTTGTAGCTGTCCAGCTCAGTCGCATAATAACGGAACTGGCTTCTCAGGAGCAGATGCAGCGCCTCGGCCATCGGCGTATGCGAAGTCTCCGCGCGAGATTCGCCGGTCAGCGGCCCATCGGGCCGATGCGCCTGCTCCAGACGCTTATAGAAGGAGCGATTGGCTACATACCGGAAGATCAGATAACCTGCGAGCAGCAGGATGCTGATCAGCACGGCATACAAGCTAACCGACGTATTCTGGAATCCACCCAGGCGATAGATGAGCGTCACGACAAGCAGTTGACCTATATATACAAGGATCAGCGGACGCTGATCCTGCAGGAATAGCTTCATGGTGTATCCCCCCAGTTCGGCACCAGCCGGTATCCGCGTCCGCGCACCGTTTGCAGACCGTCATGGATGCCGAGCGCGGCGAGTTTCTTGCGGACCCGGGTCACATATACATTGAGCGTGTTGTCATCCACAAAAGCCTGATCATCCCATATTTTCTCCAGAAGCCGGTCACGGCTAACCACCTGCTCGCTTTTTTTCATCAGTTCATCCAGGATGATCGCTTCGGTATGGCTGATCTCAACCCGGTTATCCTTCCATGACAGGGTCAGGCGTTCTATGTCGAGAAGGAGGCCGGCGACTGACAGCGTCCGTTCGTTCTGTCCGGCTGCATAGGAGCCATAGGCGCGCCGGAGCTGGCTTTTGATTTTGGCCATAACGATCTCGTAGTCAAAAGGCTTCGTCATATAATCGTCCGCGCCGTTCTCGATGGCCATCACCTGATCCATCTTGCCGTCCCGGCCAGAAATGAAAATAATCGGACAAGTTGAGAGGCTGCGGAACTGGCGGCACCAGTAGTAGCCGTCATATTTCGGCAGATTGACATCCAGGAGAACAAGATGCGGCTCATAGGCCTCGAACTGTGCACGCACGGTTTCGAAATCATCGATGGCTAGCGTGTCATATCCGAATCTGTGCAGATGCTCTGTCAGCAGACTGACAAGTGCGGCGTCATCCTCAACGATCAAGATTTTGAACATATTGTAAAATCCCTTCTTTATATACATTCAGTACCGATTGTATTGTACCAAATTGCAGAACGAGAGCGTTAAACGGAAATACGGGACGCGTCTTTCCCGGGACGCATCATCCCTCGCCTTCAGCGGCTGATGCAGTGTATGGAGAAGCGATTGCAGAGACGATAATTATGAAACGTTGATATCGTCTTAAGTTAGAGATAAGATGAGAGAGGATTCACAGAATAGTCACAAATGGATGTCCAACCGAAGGAGGCGGAATATGAGGGGGGAAGTATATACACCTGACAAGCAGGGGAGAAGTGTGATGGATGACGGGAGAATAATAGAGCTGAGGCCGATTGCACTCTCCGGCGAGGGAGGAGCGGTGACGCGGGTAGGCCCGCTTTTTTACTGGTCCTGGCTCGGGGTGCCGCTGGAAGGGCATGCCCCGATGCACCGCCACCAAGGTTTTGAAGTCGTGACTTATATGATCCAGGGGAAGACCGTTCATCAGGATGAGTACAGCGGGCATAAGGAAGCGGTGGCAGGCGATCTGCTGCTTATGCGTTCAGGCTCGGGAATACAGCATGAAGAATGGTATACGGGCCCGGACGCCGAAGGCTTTCAGATCTGGCTGGAGCCGCATCTTCGCAATGCGCTGAAGCAGAATCCGGCCTGTCGCCAATATATATCCGACCAGCTGCCGGTCCTTCCGTTCGACGGGGGCTCCCGCAAAATAATTATCGGTGACGGATCGCCGGTAGACGTCTCGGTGGATGTACATATGATCGATCTGCAAGTGCTGGCCGGACATAAGGCTGCTTATGAGCTCAAGCCGGGACGGATGCTGGCGGCCCTTGCTGTAAGAGGCGGCGGTGTCTGGTATAGGGATTCGGAAAATGATGGGAGCATGCTGCCTTTTCTCCATCGTGATTTTATGGTGATCGAGCATGGCTCAGAGGGGCCGGAAGGCTGGAGCCTGCTGGCTTCAGACGATATCCGGATGATTCTGATCGACGTTCCTCGTGATCCGGGCTACCCGCTCTACGCCAAACGCCCCTGAAAATATGACAATATTGTAGTGGAAGTCCGGGCGCAACGTGCGCTAGACTTTAGTCTGTACCTCGGTATTATTAGAGGGCAGACTTTTTTTATGGATTTCCCCGTTGTTTAACCATAATCCCCCAACGAAGGACCTATCATTCTCCGAAGGCTCTGGATTTGTCATTCCCATTTTTCAATTACCTGGAAGCATCCCCCAAATTTTGAATACAAATTAATCTATTTATACTAAATTTATGTTGGAAAAGCGACAAAAGTCCTCCTTCTTGGCAATAGTTGGCATACCCATTTGTGCATATAGTAGCATGCGTCCCGGTGGACAGGCTGGCTATAATGAGTGCGGGATTACGAGATGGGTTCGTAATTCTAATCATGCCAGATGGGGGAGATCAACCATTCTTACGAAAAAAGGTTTCAAAAAGTTGTTGGCTGGGACGCTACTGTCGGCAGTTGTTGTAGGTTCTTACGGCCATGGATTCACAAGTCCGGTCCAAGCCGCTTCCACGCAGTCTGTAACTACAGGAGTTGCGAACTCCAATGTGTATATGAGAAGTCAGCCTTCGACTTCGGGCAAGGTTGTAGCCAGAGTGTACAAGGGTGACAATGTTCGGATTCTGGCCAGCAATTCCAGCTGGTATAGAATTGTCGATTCGAAAGGCAATCAGGGCTATGCTTCGGCGAAATATATTACGGCTCAAAGAACATCTTCCGGTTCCGGCAGTTCTGGCAGCAAGGCTCCGGCCACCAACGCAGCGGTTGAGAGAGTGATCAATGCCGGGATGAAATATTTGGGCACGCCTTACGAGTTCGGCTCTAACCGCAGCTCCACCAGAACGTTTGACTGCTCGGATTTCGTGCGCCGTGCATTCATTGAAGGGGCAGGCATTACACTGCCGAGCAATTCCCGCACCCAAGGTGCCTGGATCAAGGATAAAGGAACGGATGTGTACAGGCTGAGTGAATTGAAGCGAGGGGATCTTGTATTCTTCATGAGCTACAGAGGCTCTTCGGCATCCGCATACGCTGGAGTGGACAAGTCCAAGCAGCGGATTACTCATGTGGCCATTTACCTTGGCGACGGCAAGCTTCTGCATACTTACTCCAAGCAATCCGGAGGCGTTCTGGTTGGAGATTTCAGTTCTTCGTGGCAGCATCGTTTCCTGTTTGGCGGAAGTGTGCTGTAACATAGACAGAATTCGTGAAAGAACGGTTATTCACATACGCAAGCTGCATGTATTATGTACACAAGCTGTCCCCGGAGCTGCGCTGGCCGCCGGGGGCAGCTTTTTGCTTGTCTGAGCGAACGGAATAGCTGCAACCTTGCCTCTCGTTCACCGTTCACTCGTCTGGTAGGTGAGGTGATGAATATGAAAAAGTCACTATGGTCCATATGGATGCTTCTGTTAGTCCTTGCAGGCTGCACAGGCCAGGTCGCGCACGAGGTGCCGTCGTCTGTCCCGGACACGGAGGAGCCCGCTCGCGAGAGCCGCTCGGAGAGGGTCGAAGGAGATTTTGTCTACCGGTTGGTCAGTGAACAAGGAGAATATGCTGCAGGGGAACAGGTGCAATTGTATGCTGAGCTGGAATATACAGGGGAAGAGGACGAAATCACGATATCGCATGCCGCATCTCCATTCTGGTTTCCGATCCGTGAACTGACCCGGGAATATGACATTTCCTATGGGATGAATGAGCCTTTGCTTCATACGACGCTCAAGAAGGGCGAGCCGTTACGCGAATATTACAAGGGCGCGTATGGTTATAATGGCGAGGATAACGATGCGTACAAGCAATTTATTAAGTCGCTCGACAACGGATTTCCGGAAGGGCGTTATGTCGTATACGGGTCTGCCGATTTTCTCGTTCAGGCACCGGAGATAGAAGGGGAAGCCGAAGCGCCCGATGTATACAAGCTGACAACGGAAATCGAGTTCGTTGTGAAGTGAGGCAAGCTCGCAGAGAGAAGCCCGAATCGATAGAAAGAAGAGCGATCATTCGCAGGGTTTTGCTGCGATAATCGCTCTTTTTGTGATGCTGCCGTTCCTCAGTATCGTTTATTGAAATCCGCCGTTGGACGAACCCGGGAATGGCTGATGTGAATTTGGCGAGGTTTGCCCGAAGTTCGGCTGAATGTGCGAGATGTTCTGCGTTGCGGCAGAGCTTTCTACTTGTCTGACGATCTGGGACATTTGCTGATACTGCTGCATCGCCTGCTGATGACCTTGAAGCGCGGTCTGGATAATCTGAACCGCCTGCCGCTCACGTTGAGCCAGCTCCTCCAGACGCATGGCGTTCTGCTGCTCCTGATGCAGAAGCTGCTGATACATTTGGGTCGCTTGCTGCGTTTGCTGGGTCAGCTGCTGGATCATTTGTTCACATTGGCGGATCTGGCTGGCGATTTGCGATTGATTCTGATACATGTGTATTCCTCCTAAGTGATGTTGGGTCAGGCCCAGATTAGTGTGTGGAGGAATACACAAAAACATGCAGGGTTTGTTAATTCTGGACCGAAAGCTGATCTTCGAGCAGGTGCACAAATTGTTCCAGGAAGGCCTGGTCCTCTTCATCAAAGCGTCCTTTAAGCGGGCTGTCGATGTCAAGCACACCGTACAGCTCGCCGTTCACGATCATCGGGACAACGATTTCGCTGTTGGAAGCAGCATCACAGGCGATATGGCCGGGGAAGGCATGGACGTCTTCGACGACCACGGTTGATCGCTGTGAGGCGGCTGCTCCGCATACGCCGCGGTTCAGCGGAATCCGGATGCAGGCTGGCAGTCCCTGGAACGGGCCGAGCACCAGCTCTTTGCCATCGTACAGATAGAAGCCGACCCAGTTAATATCGGATAGAAAATGTCCAAGCAGCGCCGACGCATTGGCCAGGTTGGCAATGGCGCTTGGTTCGTCGTGGATAAGAGCTTTTAATTGACCAAGCACCTGAGCCTGCTGCTCGCTTCGGGTGCCCTCGTAAGGTATATTTTGAAACACGGCGAAATCCCGCCTTTCCGTATAGTATGGCTGATGATATCAGATGTATCCATGCTCCAAGATAGTACATGGTGACGGGTTCGTCAAGCATGGCTCTAACGTACCGGAGGCAAGCAAGGAGGGCAACCCGTGATTCCGGCTGCAGGTGGAAGGGTAATGAACATTGAATGGTCGTTCGCTACACTGAACCGGAAGGGAGAGAAGCAAACATGCGGGCAGACGTGCAAAACTTGTTAATCGGCATCTACATGCTATACCGTGCCCATGAGCAGGATCTTACGATCAGCGGCATGCAGGAGGAGCTGGAACGGGAAGGATACAAGGTGGCAGACCGAGAGGTCAAGCTGGAGCTTGAGCGGCTGACACAGGACAATTTCCTGACCGCCCACGGCGATAGCTACAGCATAACCGGAGCAGGCATTGAGGAATTCAAGGAGATCCAGCGCAAGCTGGGTGAACTCGTCGATCTCGTGCTGAAGCCGGTCAAGATGAAGAAGGCCGATTCGGCGGTCTAAGACGCTAAGATGTGAACAGAATAACAGCCCTCCCTGGCGGAAGGAAGCTGCATTGGCAGCTACCGTCAGGGAGGGCTGTTGTGTTGGCTGTTGCGATTCAGGCCGGGGCAATGCGGTTCTCGACCGATGTGCCTGAACCTGAGCCGGACGGTTCGGATTCCGATGATGGGACAGCGGAACGAACATGATCCGGCGATCCGATATAAGTCCGGGTGAACGATTGCACCTCGGACCGATACAGTGCCGGATCGACATGATAGGCGTTGGCATGATTGGCTCCGTTAATGAGCAGCAGTCGTTTCGGTTCGGGCTTCTGCTCGTACATCTCCATACTCATCCGGGTCGGAACGTAGTTGTCGTCCGTGCCATGGATGAAAAAAACCGGGATGCGGCTGTCCCGCACGGCGCGGATCGGGCTCACCTGCTCTACGCTGAAGCCTGCTTTGCGCCGGATGCGGGAGGCCACCCAGGACAGAAACGGAATGGAAGGGATTTTGTTCAGCGTGGTCAACTGATGCCTTAGCAGCTCGGTCAGATCGGAATAAGGGCAGTCGGCAACGACAAATTTGACTTGAGGGTCGGCGATCGCCAAGTATTCAAGCACTGTTCCGCCGCCCAGTGATTGACCGTGCAGTCCGATGCTGATATCCGCTCCGTATTCCCGGGTAAGCCAGCGAACCCATGCCTGCACATCATATTTTTCGTAATATCCGTAAGTGGTAAAACGCCCCTCGCTTCGGCCGTGCCTGCGCTGGTCAATCAGCAGGACATTGCAGCCTTCCTCCACGAACATATCGATAAATTGAGTAGAAAACGCCCTTGATCCAGTGTAGCCGTGAACGATGATAACCCAGCGCTTGGAGCCGGGATGACGCTCCACAGCGTCGCCGCACAGCCTCAGTCCGTCGAAGCTGGTGATCACGACCTCTTGTTTCTCAAGCGCCTCATAACGCTCCCTGCTGTATAACCCGGCTTTTTCCAGAATGGAGAACAGAAGGTGATCATTTCTTACTCTCATTCTCGTAATTTGCAAATATCCGAGTTGTGTAATCGCGGCAGCAAGAATCACAATAACCAGCAGAATGGAGATAGTAATGTACATCTTTACACTTGGCCTCCTTGTTTCGGTTATGCATGCGTGGATGCAGTATTGACGGGAGTGCTTCGGATGAATCAATATAGCTGTAAGGTTGTTTTCCACAACGAGGGTTCCAGGATTAATCGAATAGCAGGCTGTTCATCGATACGAACGCTGCCTATACTCCTCTATATTGTACCCGGAAGCGGCTGGAATCGCATGCTGCGAATAGCTGACAACGGGTAGTATCACCGAAAATAAGGTTTGCCACTCCTGATGATCAAAAATTGAGAGGCCCAACTTCCGTGTAAATGGCCAGCTCCCTCATTCCCCGCAGCGCATGTCTTGCTGGAAGCCAAACACGGATTTCTGATGCCGAAAAAGGAGAGATGCCTGTGTACCGCTGTCAAGGCGATATTCCCGAGCTGACAGGGGAGCGAATCAGACTCCGAAGGATGGAGCCTTCGGATGGACGAGCGATGTATGCGTGCTGGGCGGATGCGCAAACAGCTCGATTCCTGGAGATCCCGGCGATCAACGGGGCGGAGGCCGCCGCCGCTTTAATCGCTTCGCTGAACAAGCTGGCTGAAGAGGATGAAGCGCTGCGCTGGGGCATTGAGCTGCGACAGACGGGAACGCTGATCGGCAGCTGCGGCTACAATTTGTGGCAGCTGCAGGGGGCGTATCGCGGGGAGATCGGCTGTGAGCTCGCCAGCGCCTACTGGGGCCAAGGCTATATGCAAGAAGCGCTGTCTCTATGTATCGATTATGGTTTCTCGCAGATGGAATTGAACCGGATCGAGGCATACTGTGACCGGGATAATGGGCGCGCGGCCGCTTTTTTTCACAAAATGGGTTTCGTCCTTGAAGGGACGCTGCGGGAATATCGTTACTCGGACAGAGGCGCTGTGGATGCGGTGGTCCTGTCCATACTGCGCAGGGAGTGGAATGCTCTTCCGCCGCAGACCAAGGCTTAGATGCTAGGAGTTGTTGGATGTGTTGATTCAATTTGAAACCGGAAATACGCTGCTGCACAGAATGGATCCTCTCAGCAAAATGACGGTACTGTTCTGCGTGGCGGTGATGGCCATGGTGCTGGATCATTTCTCGCATCAGGCCGGGCTGCTGCTATTGTGCATCGCGGCAGCCCGCGGCCTTGCAGGTCTGTCATGGATGCGGATTGCCAGGGGCATCCGGTTGATTGCGATTGTGGCTGTTCCGTATTTTGTACTTACGAGCCTTACGGCATCGGGCGAGACGGTTGTGCTCGCATGGGGGCCGCTTGCATTCACCGCCGAGGCGCTGAATGCCGCCGCTGCAATGTCGCTGCGCATGATTGTGCTGTTCCTGTCGTCGCTGGTGTACATCGTGACCACCGATCCAAGAGCGCTTGTGACAGAAATGGTGGTGAGGCTTCGTTTGCCGTACCGGTTCGCCTTTGGCATCTCGGCCGCCCTGACGTTCATTCCGCTGCTTGAGGCAGAGGGCACCCAGATCCTGGCCGCCCATCAGGTGCGGGGGCATCGTCCGCCGAAAGGGATAACGGGGCGCATCCGCTGGTGGGGGCGGTTTGTCACCGCGGTGCTGCTGAATGCGTTGCGGCGGGTCCAGCAGACGGCCGGAGCGATGGAAAGCAAAGGCTTCGGCGCTTTCCCGGATCGGACGTTTCGCAAAGCGGTTGCGATTCCTTGGTGGAGCCCGTGGTCGGCTGCGGCTGGCGTGCTATTGACCTTGCTTGTGTGCTGGATTGTCTAAATTGTTAACCTTAAACTAATAAAATAGGTTGACGTTTCGGATCGGAGAAGGCAAAATACTAGAGTAACAAAATTCAGCGAAACACTTCCGAAGAAGCAAGGGAAGTGCAGTTCAAGGAGGAGTTCAAGTGTCTTCATCCGCGTCTACCCATCATAAATGGTTCTCGTTTACAACCCAGGAAATTATCCTGATGGCGATGCTGGCTGCGGTCAATGCGGTGATCACAGTGTACATCGGTCCGGTTAACAAGCTGCTCACCAGCCTCGGGGGGCCGATTGCAACCTCGACAACGACCGGAATTTATATGGTTTACGGTCTGCTGGCCTATTACATCATCCGCAAGCCGGGTACGGCCGTGCTGACATTTGCCATAGGAGGAACCATTCAGGCCTTAACGGGAACGGTTTACGGCATCGCATCATGCTTTGTAGCCGCTGGTTGTTATATGGTAGTGGCAGAGGCGATCTTTGCCATCTTCCGTTACAGGAATTGGAGTGCGGGCGTGATGATGCTGACAGGAGGCGCGATGGTGCCGCTGTGGTTCCTGTTTGCTTCGATCATGTTCGGTTATACCGCTTGGCCGATTGGCGTGCTTGGCGCTGCGCTTGTTGTCCGGATTGCCAGCGGCATTGTGGTGTGCGGCCTGCTGACGAAGGTGCTTGGCGACGCGCTCGTCAAATCGGGGCTGTTGCGGCGGTTTGCGGCCGGGGCACGGAGTTAACCCGGTATGAAAGGCACGGAGGTCATCTGTACCGAGCTCGGATTTACATATGACGGAGAAGAGCGGCCAGCCCTGGAAGGCGTAACGATGGCCATCCGCTCAGGAGAATGGGTCGCTATTGTCGGCCCCAGCGGCAGCGGAAAATCAACGCTGTGCCAGCTGCTTAACGGGCTTCTGCCCCGAAGCGGGGGCGGAGTTCGGGCGGGTCAGGTACAGCTGGACGGAATCGACCCGAAGGATGCGCCGCTCTCGGCGGTAACGGAGGCGGCGGGGGTGCTGTTTCAGGACCCGGATGCCCAGCTCGTCCAAGGCATTGTCGAGGACGAGGTGGCGTTCGGCCCTGAGAACATGAGAGTCCCGCCGGAGCAAATCGAGCGGCGGGTCCAGGAAGCGCTGCAGGCGGTCCGGCTGCTGGACCGCCGCGCAGACCCCGTCCGCAGCCTGTCCGGAGGACAGCGGCAGCGGACGGCGATCGCCGCGGTGCTGGCGCTTAAGCCGCGGCTGCTCGTCTTTGACGACGCCTGCGCCAGCCTGGACGCTGCGGCGCAGGCGGATTTCCTGCAGCTGTGTCGCATGCTGCAGGCCGAGGGCCGGACGCTCATCACCGCGTCCGGCCGCTTTGACGATGTCGCGCGCGCAGCGCAGCGCGTCATCGTCCTGGACGGCGGCCGCGCGGTGCTGGACGCGCCGCCGGAGGAGCTGCTGCGCCGCTGCGGTGAGCAGCTGGCGCAGCTGGGCGTGCTGCCCCGGGCCGCAGGCTCCCGGGGCGCGGGCCCGGCGGGCGGGCCGATGGCCGCCCCGCCTGCCGCCGGGGCGCGAGCTGCCGCGCTGGAAGCGGCCGCCCCGCCAGCGGCCGCCCCGCCAGCGGCCGCTCCGCCAGCGGCCGCTCCGCCGCTGGCCTCCGGCGCCGGGGCATTGCACGCCCCGGCCACCTCGGCCAAGAGCGGGCCGGGAGCCGCATCGCCCGCCGCCGGCGCATCTTCGGCACTGCTGGACATACGCGAGCTGAGCTTCTCGTATCCCGGCGGCCGAAGGGCGCTTGACTGCGTAAACGCTCGCCTATATCCCGGCGAATGGGTGCTCCTCACCGGGGAGAACGGTTCGGGCAAAACCACGCTCAGCCGCCTCATCATGGGCTTGCTGCCTGCACGTTCCGGCAGCTTGTACTGGCAGGGAGCGGATATGGCCGCGCTGCCGGTTTACCGGAGAGCAGAGCATATCGGCTACGTATTTCAGCAGCCGGAGCATACCTTTACCGCCTGGACCGTATGGGATGAGCTGGTCTATGCGCTCCATGCGGGAGCGCATAGCCGGGACAGAACCGGGTTTGCCGGCGATCAGCTGGAGCGGGCAAGCTTTCTGCTGGAAGCGGCCGGCCTTGTTGGGCGCGAGCAGATATCTCCCTATCTGCTGAGCCAGAGTGAGAAGCGGCTGCTCAGCCTGATCAGCCAGCTTGTCATCCCCAAGCCGCTGTATATTCTGGATGAGCCGACCTCGGGCATGGATTATGCGGCGGTAGACCGCGTGAACCATCTGTGCCGATTTGTAATCGGGGAAGGCGCCGCCGTGCTCATGATCACACATGATCCCGGCTGGGTGCAGGAAGCGTCCGCGCGTATCCTCCATCTGGAGGACGGAAAAGTCAAGACTCCCCATCCGGCAGGGCAAACAGTATAATAGAAATATTACACAAGTTGGAAGCGCTCCTGTACAGGAGGGCTTCTTATGCTGTAGGCCGCATTTGTGTCCCGGTGAAGCGAGAGCTTCGTCGTCAATCCTTTTGCGGGGCGGAACTTACATAGGGATGCAGCCGCGGCTCGTACAGAATAAAGGGGCGTATATGGACTTGAGTACAGTAAAACATAACAAGCGCGGCTATATATTGGCAGGGTTATTGTTGTCCACGTTTATGGCTGCCATTGAAGGAACGGTTGTCGGGCCTGCCGGTCCGGCCATTATCAGCAGCTTTGGCAGCGTCAGCCTGATGAGCTGGATTTTTACCGCGTATCTGCTTACGATGACCGTAACCACCCCGATCTTCGGAAAGGTCAGCGATCTGTATGGCCGCAAGCCGGTATTCCTCTATGGCTCGCTGGTGTTTCTGATTGGCTCCCTCCTGTGCGGCTTGTCGCAGTCCATGACCCAGCTGATCGTGTTTCGCGCCATCCAGGGGATCGGTGCGGGTGCTGTCATTCCGGTGACGTTCACGATTATCGGGGACATCTATAACCTGGAGGAGCGCGGCAAGGTACAGGGGATGATCAGCTCGGTATGGGGCATCTCCTCGTTGATCGGTCCGCTTCTGGGCGGCTATTTTGTGGACTATTTATCCTGGCACTGGATTTTTGTGTTTAACGTGCCTTTTGCATTATTGTCGATCTGGCTGATCTATAAATACTTTCTGGAAGAGCGCAGCCCGCGCTCAGTTTCGATTGACTATGCGGGAGCTGGGCTGTTCGCGGTAGGAACGACGGCGCTGCTGTTTGCACTTGCGGTCGGCGGGGAGACCTATGCCTGGACCTCGCCTTTCATGCTGGCACTGCTGTTCGCTTCGATCGCGCTGCTGGGGGCATTTCTATATGTAGAGAGCCGGGTGCAGGAGCCGATGCTGCCGCTCGGGCTGTTCAAAATCCGGGACATCGCGGTGTCCACAGCTGCCAATCTCTTTGTCAGCGCGCTCATTATCGGGCTCAGCACCTACCTGCCGCTCTGGATACAAGGGGTCCGAGGAGGAAATGCGACTCAGTCGGGTCTGGCTCTGGCGCCGATGTCGATCGGCTGGCTGATCGGCTCCATTATCAGCGGCCGGATCATTCCGCGAATCGGTTCCCGCGTGACGGCCATCATTGGCACGATCGCTCTGATCATCGGGGCTGCCGGGCTGGTAAGCACGCAAAAAGACACCCCGATGGGGCTGCTGTTCATCTATACATTCATATATGGCGTGGGCTTCGGGTATATCTCCACCTTGTTCCAGATTATCGCCCAGTCCTCGGTCGGTTATCAGGTTCGCGGGGCCTCGACCGCGCTGAATTCCTTCATCCGCACCTTTGGCCAGACGGTGGGTGTAGCTGTGTTCGGGCTGTGGATCAACGCCGAAATCGCCAAGGGGATTGCTGCCAGCCCGGAAGCTGCAGCCATTACGAGTGAGGATATCAACAAGCTGCTGTCTCCTCACGAGGCGGCGGAGCTTCCTGAGGGCGCGGGCGGCGTATTGAGCCAGGTGCTGGAGGGAAGCCTGCACTCGCTCTTTATGGTGATGGCAGGCATGGCCGTGCTCACGCTGTTCATTGTTGCGGCCTTCCGCAACCGGCCGCCTGCACCGGAGGAGGGCTGGGAGACGGAAACGGAAGTTCAGACTTCTGCTTCCGATCCGAAGCGGAAGCGGTAATTGCCATTAGCGCGCCGATTGTCAACGCAACGGCCTGCCAAGCCATGACCCGATGGGTGATGAATGCTGGCAGGCCGTGCTGCGTTATGAAGCATTTGTGTTCGGGGCTTCTAGCTTCCAGGTTGATCACAGACCTTTTTTCATGAATTCAAGTCAATTGGCTGCAAAAACATCATAAAACCTTGTCATCATGCCGTATGCCGCCAGGACTTGCTCCATTATAATAAACGTATTTGGCATGCTGTCCGCATCCATAGGGGAACAGGGGATGTTTTGAATGTCCGGATTTAATTTGTATCGCAAAATGGTGCTGTTTATTTTTCTGATGCTGATTCCGATTATGGGATTGTATCTATACTCCAACAAAACGACAACCACGGTGCTGAGCAGGGAATTGAGCGCTTCGAATACGAACCAGCTCGTCTTTTTTCAAAATCAGGTGAACACGGACATCGACATTCTGGCTTCATGGCCCAATCTGCTGCTGCATGATCCCGATATTTCAAGCTTCCGGGAAATTTACCTGGAGGACGATGATCTGAATCTCGACGCGATCAATCTGGTCAAGCAGATCCAGACGAAGCTGAGTCTTCAGCAGAGCTCCTCGAATTGGCGTAGCCATCTGGCGGTGTATTCGCCGTCTCTTGGCAGGGTGGTGACAGAGAATGATGCCGGCTATTATTCCCATGCGGAGCTGGAGAGCCATTTGACCCCGGGCTGGCAGGTGTCCTCTTATATGGAAGGAAGCGAGCAGCGCTTTCTTTTTTCCTGGTATGCCGCCGCTCCGTATTCCTCGATGTCAGGCCGGTACAACACCGTGACGAAGGTTCAATTCGACAGCACGAACATTCAGGATATGCTGGATCGATTCAAAAGCGACGGAAGAGGGGATCCGTTTTACTACAAGCCGGGCACCGGCGTCATCTATAATCGGACCGCTGACCGGGACCGGATCAGCAGCATTCTGTCAGAGCTGAGCAGCGAGCCGCTGCACAAGGTGGAGAACCGTGTCAAGAAGGTGGACGGTAAAACGTATTCGGTCAGTCTCGTGATGTCGGAGGCGACAGGCTGGTACCTGATCGATTATTTGCCCTTGTCCGATATTATGCAGCCGATTATGACCTCCAACAAACGGTTTTACCTCTCGATTGCAGCCTTGCTTATGATGGGTTGTGTGACCGCTTACTTGCTCTACTCCCAGGTGCAGGTGCCGGTCAAACAGCTGGTTCATGTGTTTCGTAGGCTTCAGATCGGGGACTATTCAGTACGGATGCAGGTGAAGGGGAAGAATGAATTCAGCTTTCTGGCCGCCCGTTTTAACTCCATGGTCGAGCAGATTCAAGAGCTGTTCGAGCGAGTGTACCTGGAGAAAATCCATGTCCGGGAAGCGAAGCTGAAGCAGCTCCAGTCGCAAATCAATCCGCATTTCTTCTATAACTGCTTCTCGTTCATTACGAGCATGGCCAAGCTGAAAAAATACGAGGCGGTCGTGGCCATGTCCCATAGTCTGTCGCGCTATTTCCGTTATACGACCCGGCAGGAGAGGGAGCTTGTGCCGATTGCGGACGAGCTGGAGTTTGTCTCTCATTATTTGAACATTCAGACGTTGCGGATGAATCGTCTCACCTATCGCATTGCATCGCATGCGCTGGAGCAGGCGCTAGAGATTCCGCCGCTGGTGATCCAGCCTCTTGTCGAGAACGCGGTCCTGCACGGAATCGAGCCTCAGGCAGGCCCGGGAGAAATCGAGGTTTCCTTTCGGGTGGAAGACGGCAGGGCGGTTGTCATCGTGGATGACAACGGGGTCGGCATGCGTGACGGGCAGCTTGCGGAGCTTGAAGCCCGCATGAACAGGCCTATGGATGAGAATATGGGCTGTGGTGTCTGGAACGTCCATCAGCGAATGCGGCTCAGGTATGGAGAACAGGCTGGCCTGCGCTTCAGCAATTCTCCGCTGGGAGGAACAAGGGCAGAGCTGTACTGGCCGGTTGCGATGGACCATCAGCCCGCTGAAGCACAGCGGGAGCAGAGGAGGTTAGGAAGCGGATGAATATATTGCTGGTTGATGATGAGAGCTATGTCACCGAAAGCTTGAGGGAGACGATTCCCTGGGATGAAATCGGCATTCAGGCGGTGTATCAAGCCTCCTCAGCCTTCATGGCAATTGACAGGCTGGAGGAGCTGGATATTGACATCGTGGTGACGGATGTCCGAATGCCGGAGATGTCGGGCCTGGAGCTGATCGGGACGATTACCGAGCGCTGGCCGCATATCCGCTGCATTTTGCTGACAGGCTACTCGGACTTTGAATATGCGAAGCAAGCCGTCCAGCTGCAGGCTTCGGCCTATATTCTGAAGCCGGTGGATGACCGGGAGTTCATCCATAGCATTGCGGCTGCGATCCGGTCCATTCAGGAGGAGCGGATGGAGCTTGAACGCTATTACAAGCTGCTGCACAGCTGGAAGTCGGATCTTGGCCACTTGAGGACGCGGCTGCTGCAGGACTTGGCACTCGGCAGGGAGCTGTCTGTTCCCATGTTAACAACCAAGCTTGTTGAATATGAAATCGCTTTCGATATGAATCGGGATACAGCGATGCTGCTCATTCAGCTAGGCAGCAGATTTACGGGGCTGGATGAGCATTCGGCCGGTTTGATGGAATATGCCATCGTGAATATGGCGGAAGAGGTATTTAAGGACCGCTTCCACATATGGTGCGGCAAGGCGCCTCATCATTGCATGATTCTTCTGGCTCAGATGAGGGAGGATGGCCAGGGGCTGGCAGCCGGCAGCGGAACACAGCCGGCCGAGGTGCTGCTGCAAGGGTATGCTGAGCAGCTGCAGCACCATGTGAGCAGCTATTTGAAAGGGGAGATTTCGGTGCTCGTTACGCCGATGTTCCGCTTCCCCGGCAGCGTGGCCGATACTTATCGCGCGGCACTGTCATCGCTGTATGTGCTGGACCAGAGCGACCGCGGCGAAATCCGGTTTATGAATGAAGCGGCAGCTTCAAGCGAAGTGCTGATCCAAGCCGTGGCGGAATTGGACCAGCCGCCAGCCCTCTATCAGCTGCTGGAGACGAGGCAATGGGAGGATGCCCGCGGCAAGCTGGAAGCTGTTTTTGCCGTGCTGGAGCAGGCCTGCATCGGACAAGCGCAGCTGTACGGGGTGTTTCTGCACATAAGCAATGCTTATATGTATATCGCACACAAGCAGGGATATTTAATTCACCAGCTTGACCAGGCCGGCTGGGACCCGCTGTATATTCAGCAGCTTATTCAATCGGTGAGTAAACTTCGGGCATGGTCCCTGGACATGCTGGACAAGCTGGTCCAGATCGACTCGGGTCAGGACCAGCGCCACAAGAGCCGCATCGTGCGTCAGGTACAGGACATGGTGGCAGCCGAGAACGGTCATGAGCTCTCCGTCAAAACGATTGCAGACAGAGTCTATCTGCATCCCGTCTATTTATCTAAGATCTACAAAAGCGAGACCGGCGAAGGGCTGGGCGATTATATTATCCGGAAGCGCATGGAACGGGCGCTTTATCTGCTTAAGCATACGAACAAACGAATATACGAAATTACAGCTGAGCTTGGCTACCAGAACCCGCAGTACTTCAGCAAAATGTTCCGCAAGCTGTATGGAATGACACCCCATGAGTACAGGGAGCAATGATGTTGCCAAAGGTGCAGAAATGTTCGATTCGTGACATAGGCTGTGCGGGCCGCGTCCCTCTATAATGAAATTGTAAAGTCGTGAGCCAAAGGGGGAGTAGATATGTGGGTAAGAAAGGGCTGGCTGCAGCTGCTGGCGGTGTCGATTCTGCTGGCAGGAAGCCTGGCCGGATGCGCAGGCGGAGGCAGCGGCAGCGGCAGCGGCGGTGAAGAGGGAGCAGCGCCTGAGGAGAACCAACCTGTAAACGCCTACAAAGAGAAATACGAGCCGGAAGTTACGATCACCACCGTGTGGGGTGTTGATCCTACATTGAAATTCAAGAACGGAGAGACGATTGAGAACAATGTAGCCACACGCTGGGCCAAAGAGAAATTCGGCATTAACATCAAGTCGCTGTGGTCGATCACGGATACCAACGGCGCCTTTGCGACCAAGCTCCGGCTGGCCATGTCTTCGGGTCAGGAGATGCCGGAGGTGGTTACGCTCGGCACGGAGAACAACCAGCTTGCCCAGGATCTGATCGATTCGGGGATGTTTGCGGAAGTCGGCACGCTGTTTGACCAGTATGCCTCACAGACTTGGAAGGATGCGATGAACCAGGATCCGAATGTATGGAATCCTTATACGCGCGATGGAAAGCGGATGGGAATTCCGGTACTGGACTTTGCCTATAACCATGACTATATTTTGTGGATTCGCCAGGACTGGCTCGATAAGCTCGGTCTGAGCGAGCCGAAGACGCTTGATGAGCTGGAGCAGGTGATGGATGCATTCAAGAACCGGAATCCGGATGGGCTTGCCCCGGACAAGGTCATTCCGCTGAGCATCGGATTCAAGACGTCCATGAACACCTGGATGGGAGACCCGTCCTGGGTATTCGGCGCATACGGCACGCTGCCGCAGCAGTGGAATGAATCCGAGGATGGCACATTGGAGTACGGCTCCGTTCATCCGGGGATGAAGGAAGGGCTCAAGAAGCTCAAATCATGGATGGATAGCGGCTACATTCCGAAGGAAGCGGCGCTGTGGGATGAGAACAAGACGGCCGAACCGGCTGTGGCAGGAACGGCAGGCATCATTCCAGGTCCGTACTGGATGAGCGGATGGCCGCTGCAGGACACGGTCAAGAATGCTCCGGGGGCGGTATGGAAGCCAATTCCGATTCCGACCGGTCCGGATGGAACGGCGATGCGGCACGGCACGCACTACACGAACGGAGTCACGCTGATTCATAAGGATATGAAGCATCCGGAAGCCTTTTTCACCTATCAGAACTATCTGTTTGACAACTTCGCTGTCTCCAAGCCGGGCGGGGAATTCGAATACGGCATGTTTGAAGGCTATGATTACGAGCTGGATGGGAACGGTGAAATGGTGCCTAATGATCAGATCGAGGGCGGTTACGTCAATGTCGTCCGTTACTTGCTGGTCCGGGACGGCGCGCGCATTCCTGACCAGCAGATGCAGGCGCTGATGAAGCTGGCGGATGGCGGCACGCCTGAGACGCGCCTGGAGAGAGATGTCGCCGTCAACTACGGCAAGGATACGCCGGCCGCGGCACAGGTTCTCTTGACCCAGGAGGACATCTCCAAGAAGGACATGTTCACAGGGCCTGTCACAACAACGATGAAATCGAAATGGGATTATCTGAACAAAATCGAGAATCAGGCGCTGAATGAGATCATATACGGAAAGCAGCCGCTGGATTCCTTTGACGCCTTCGTCAAGTCGTGGAAAGGCGGAGGCGGGGATCAAATCACCCAAGAGGTGAACGAGTGGTATCAGAGCGTGAAATAACGGTAGCAGGGCCTTAGCGTTCCGCAGCGATGCGGGCGTTATAGGCCCTGTTCTGCCTTTGGCTGTCATGCCGACCGCCTGGGGCTGGTATTGCTAACGGCCCTTATTTTATCGCCAACCGCCCTTAAACGGAACGTGAACCGCCTTATGACTGTAACGCTATCTGCCTTCGGCGAGGTGGTGACTGCATCACGCTGCATCTGCACGACATGCTCGGAATCGGGGTGTTTCCGAGGCCCCGGCAATTTTGATTGGGATCGTGCCATGAATGTTGGTTTTGTGAGCTACTGCGCGGCAGGAGGGGCCCCTATAATGAGGTTGTAGATCGATTTAACGGGAGGAACCGCATGAAAAATTTACGAAAAACGTGGCCGTTTCACCTCATGCTGCTGCCGGCGCTGATCTGCCTGGCGCTGTTCAGTTACCTGCCGATGACGGGGATCATTATGGCATTTCAGGATTACAAGCCATGGGAGGGCATTCAGGGCTCAGCCTGGGTGGGGTTGGACAACTTCCGCTATCTGTTTGAGAGGGAGGACAGCCTCCAGGTGATCTGGAACACCCTGGTTATCGCGGTCCTCAAAATTGTGTTTAATCTTCTCGTACCGTTCAGCTTTGCGATTCTGCTCAATGAAATAAGAAAGCGGGCTCTGCAGCGGACGATTCAGACGATGGTGTATTTGCCGCATTTTCTGTCCTGGGTCATTCTGGGCGGAATTCTGATCGAAATGCTGGCCGTGGACGGATTTGTGAATCGGGTGCTTGCCTCAGTGGGCGTTCAGCCGATCTTCTTCCTGGGGGATAACGACTGGTTCCGGTTTACGGTCATTGTATCGGATGTATGGAAGGAATTCGGGTACAACACGATTGTGTTTCTGGCCGCGCTCGCCGGGGTGAATCCGACGCTGTATGAGGCGGCCGAAATCGACGGTGCTGGCAGGTGGAAACAGACGCTGCACATCACGATGCCGTCGCTGCTCCCGATTACGGTCGTTGTCGGCACGCTGGCGCTGGGCAACATCTTAAACGCCGGGTTTGATCAGATTTTTAACCTGTATAATCCGCTTGTGTATGAAAAAGGAGACATTATCGACACGTTTGTCTATCGTACAGCTATCTTGAACGGGGAGATGGGATTCGGAACAGCCATCGGATTGTTCAAATCTGTAATCAGCATGATCCTGATTCTGATTTCTTACCGGATGGCTTACAAATGGGCAGGCTACCGTATATTCTAGTCCGCTGAGAGGAGGGTCCGCAGGTGTATCACAAAACGATACCCTATCGCATCTTTAACGTGTTCAATATCGGTTTGCTGGTCTTATTGGCCGTGCTCTGCATCATTCCGCTGATTCATGTGCTGGCCATTTCATTCAGTTCCAAAGCGGCAGCGGATGCTGGCCTCATCGGATTGTGGCCGGTTGATTTCTCGCTTGAAGCTTATAAGAAAACGATGAACAACCCGGCCTTCTTGCGCTCCATCTGGATATCGGTGGCCCGAACCGTGCTTGGAACCGCGCTTACGCTGGCCATAACTTTCCTGGCGGCGTACCCGCTGTCCAAAGAACGGCGCGTGTTCGCCAGCCGCAGTGTGTACTCCTGGCTGTTTGTGTTCAGCATGGTGTTTAATGGGGGGCTGGTCCCTTTCTATATCGTGATCCAGAAGCTGGGGCTGATCAATTCGTTCTGGGTGCTTGTACTGCCAGGTGCGGTGAATACGTTTCTGGTGATCCTGATGCTGAACTTTTTCAGAGGGATTCCGAAGGAGCTGGAGGAGGCGGCATATATTGACGGAGCGGGGCATTTCAAGACGCTGTTTCGCATCTATTTGCCGGTGTCGCTCCCCTCGATCGCCACAATTGCGCTGTTCAGCATGGTGTTTCACTGGAATTCCTGGTTTGACGGGCTGCTGTATTTAAACAATTCCCGCGACTTTCCGCTGGCGACTTTCCTGCAGACGGTGATCATCCAGCAGGATATGAGCACGATGAGCATGAGCCCGAAAGAGATGGAGCTGCTGTCGCAAACAACGGTCAATGCGGCACAGATCTTTATCGGGGCAGCACCGATTTTGCTTGTGTATCCTTTTTTGCAGCGATTTTTTGTGAAAGGGATGACGCTCGGATCTGTGAAAGAATAAGGCTCAGCTTCATGCCGGGGATGCAAAGGCGGGAGCCGCGCCCCACAGGTTTACTTTTATTGGGAAAACAGCCTGTTTGTTAACATAATGCCATGTAGATCTGCATGGACGGCGCTTACAATACAATTACCGGCCGGAAAATTGTATTCATTCAGGAGGTAGGGTAATGGAAATCAGGCTGCAGAAAGGGGTATGGCTTAAGATGGTGTTATGTTTGGGTATGCTGGCCTCATCCTTCGGGTTCATGGATGGTGAACGGCTGAACGCAGCGGATGCATTTGTGAAGGGCGCGGACATCAGCTGGGTAGCCGGAATGGAAGCCCAGGGCTACAGCTGGCGGGACAAGAACGGGGTTAGGCGGGATATTCTGGACATTCTGAGACAGGACTATCAGATCAACGCAGCCCGCATTCGGGTCTGGGTGAATCCGAACATGAACGACTATATGAACGGATACATGAATGCAGAACAGGCGGCGCGGCTTGCCCGCCGGGCCCAGGATAAAGGCATGAGAATCATGCTCACTCTGCATTACAGTGACTCCTGGGCGGACCCGGGACATCAGAACAAACCGTACGCCTGGCGCAGCTTTAATTTTCAGCAGCTGATGGATGCGGTTTACGCCCACACCGTGTATGTCATGAATACGATGCAGCAGCATGGCGTGACTCCGGCGTGGGTGCAGATCGGAAATGAAACGAATGACGGCATGCTCTGGGAGGATGGAAGAGCTTCGAGAAATATGAGAAATTATGCCTGGCTGGTTAATACGGGGCACAATGCGGTGAAATCTGTAAACCCGGAAACACGGACCATTGTCCATCTGTCCAACGGCTATGATCGCGAATTGTATCGCTGGAATATCGGCGGACTGATCAATCACGGAGCCCATTTCGATCTGATCGGAATGTCCTTGTATCCGGAAGCTGGGGACTGGGCAACCAAGGTGGATCAGACGATTGCCAACGCGAAGGAACTGGCTTCGAATTATGGCAAAAGCATCATGATAACCGAGATCGGGATGGATTACGATCAGGCTGCTGCCGCAAAAAGCTTCATCAGCAGCATCAAAACCAAGGTTCGCGAATTACCCGGAGGCACGGGGCTGGGTGTGTTCTATTGGGAGCCGCAAGCCGTGCCCGGGTATAATGGAGGATATAACAAAGGGGCCTGGCAATCTGACGGCAGACCCACAATGGCGCTGGAGGGATTCAGGGATTAATCGAATCACGGGGCGCAGCTAAAGCGCTCACAATGGATGCGATACCGCTTCAGCCCTATCCCCCAGCTTATTCAGCAGAGTCAGCAGCTCTGACTTCTCCGCTTCATTTAATCCGCTGAGCGCTGTATGGATCTGTTCCGTATAATGAGGGAACAATTGATCCATCAGCGCTCTTCCTGCTTTGGTCAGGTCGGCAAAGATCACTCTCCGGTCATCACGGCACGGCCTGCGCCGTACATACCCTTTAGCTTCAAGCTTATCCACCACATAGGTTACGTTGCCGCTCTGCAGCAGCAGCTGTGCTCCGACCTGCTGGATGGGCTGTGGACCCTGGCTGTACAGAACCTCCATCACCGCAAAGGCTGTCGGATTCAGACCGTCAATTCTAGCTCCGTTTGCCACATGTGTGCTGACACTTTTGAATGATTTGGCAAACACCCGATACAGGTGTAAAGAAAACTGCGTCTCTCTTTCATGTGACACACTCATGCGTTCTCCCGCCTTTTTTCCGGACTTATCGCCCTGAATGATAATTTCTTTAACCTTACGACAGAAGGGCCGGGCGGCAACATGTGATTTGTCACATTCAGCGGACGAATTTACGAAAATCCTGAAAATTAAAAACCGGGGCTTCTATATGACCTGCAAGCGTACCAACGGGTGTCCATAATGCAACCATTCGGCACAGCGAACGTAAATAAGAAGAAGCACCACTCTCACAATCGATCATCCGGGAGGTTTCTATATATGCATGATGGACTTGCAGCAAGCATGTCTGCTGAAACGGTTCTGAAGGTACATATCGATGAGGCTGGCTATGAGCCTGGCAAGCCTCGCATCCATCATATTTCTTTTGATGTCGTTCGCGGTCAGCTGCTGGGGCTGATCGGGCCTAACGGGGCCGGGAAGAGCACCACGATCAAGGCGCTGCTGGGCCTGCTGAAAAACTGCAAGGCCGAGGTCAGCATCGCAGGCGACCCGCCAAGATACGCTTATGTCCCTGAGCATCCGGTCTTCTACGAGGATTTAACGTTATGGGAGCATCTTGATTTGGCTGCCGCTGCATTTGGCATGGGCGATCAGGAGTTTGAGGAGCAGGCGACAGCCCTTCTGCGGCAATTCGATATGGAGAAGGTGAAGCATGACCTCCCGAACGGGTTCTCCAAAGGCATGAGACAGAAGATGATGCTGATGATCGGTTTTTTGGCCAAGCCCGATGTTTATATCGTGGACGAGCCGTTCATCGGGCTCGACCCGAGAGCGACCCGGGATTTTCTGCGCCTGCTGGATGATGAACGCCGCCGGGGCGCAGGGGTGCTGATGTCCACCCATGTGCTGGACACAGCGGAGAAAATATGCGATTCCTTCATCCTCATATCAGGCGGTCAGATTGCATCCCGTGGATCACTGGAGCACATCCGTGAGGCAGCCGGCCTGCCGCAGGGATCATTGTTTGATTGCTTCGATGTGCTGACATGACGGACGGGGGGAGAAGCGTATGACTACGAACAAGAGGATTGCCAGCCCGAACGCGCTCTTCCGGCGCCGGCTTGTATCCCACTGGTCTTACCAGCGCACCAATATCGGCGCTGTTGTGGATTGGGTCATCATGCTGTACATACTCATTCCCGGGCTGCTGCTCGGGATCGGGCTTTATCGTGACTTTCTGACGAGGCCTCTTCCTGCTTGGATAGAGCTTATTCCGATCCAGGGGGCGGCAGCGGTCCTGCTGCTGCTGTTCTCCGGACGGCTGCTGCTGTTTATGGAAGAAGCGGATGTCCTGTTTCTGCGTCAACACCCTGCATGGTTGAAAGGCTTGATGATTCGGGGGATCATCTACAGCCAGCTGGTGTCGACTTTAAGAGGAATGCTGCTGACGGCGCTTATTCTTCCCGTATTGATGGCAGCCTACGGACTGAGCATCGGGACGTTGATTTCTTTGCTGGCGCTTGCGGCCGTCTGTTCCTGGTGCACCAATGTTGCGTTCCGGATGATTGCCGTCAGCTATAAGGGCTGGAGGCACCGCCTGTGGGCTGGCATCACCCGGATCGTCTCGCTGTGGGGATATATTCTGGTCGCGACGTGGGGCAGCGACCGGCCAGGGCTGATGTGGGGGGCGATGGCGATATTGGTGCCCGTTCTGCTCCTGCTCGTCCGGATGCGGGTAAGGCTTCGCGCCACCTTCCTGGCGGATGTCCGTGAAGATGCCAAGGTGCGGGTGCAGCTGACCGAAAAGCTGCTGACCCAGGCGGTCGGAAAACCGCCGAGTATACGCAGCAAGCCATGGCTGTTCCGAAAGTCAGGCAGACTGTATAGCAGAGGCGCGGATAAGCGGCTGGCCAGTGCAGGGATCAAGGCTTTGCTGCGAAATCCGGAAAGTCTGCTCATGTATATTCAGATTACGGCGCTTGGCATTCCGGCTATCTGGCTGCCTCCGCCTATCATTAAGCTAATCGTGCTTGCTGCCCTGCTTCTGATGATGTCGTATTGGCTGAATACGAGCTGGGCGCGTTTTGCCAAATCGGACTTCGTGGCGGTGCTGCCATTCAGCAATGACCAGTTCCGGAGCGCTGGCAAACTGGCAGCAGGCACTCTCCTGGCAATTCCTGCTGCAGTGTATGGGGTTACAGCGGGCATGACGATGTTCTCTCCAGTTCTGGGACTGCTGGCTGGACTTGTGCTTGCCGCCTTGTCGGTGTGGGTCGTTCCGAGTCTGACCGCTTGGCCGCTGTATAAGGAGGAGCGGGGAATCCAGTCAGTAAACAAAAGGGCAGCCGAAGCTAATGATTAGCGTTCGGCTGCCCTGAAGCGGCTTGACCTGCTGTATCAGCGACTGCCCACTGCCGCTTCAGCCGCGAATTTGCCGGCGGTGTAGCCGGTGGAGAATGCAGCTGTAATGTTATAACCACCGGTGTACCCGTGAATATCCATAATCTCCCCACAGAAGAATAGTCCCGGCATCAGCTTGGATTCCATCGTTTTCGGCTGGATCTCTTTCAAGCTGACCCCGCCGCCAGTCACAAAAGCTTCCTTTAAAGAGCGCGTGCCCGAGGCGCGAAACATTAATTTTTTTACCGTGGCGGCCAGTGTGGTTATTGAGGCTTTGGACACGTGGCTGCATACGAGCTCCGCATCGACGGAGGCTTTGGACAGGATCAGGGGGATCAAGCGCTCCGGAAGCCATCCTTTCAGCACGTTTTTAAGACTCTTTCTGGGCTCTTCTTCCAGACGCTCTCTGAGCTCTGTCTCTACCTCGGCCTGCGATTGTTCAGGGAACAAGTCGATGGCCATATCGACATTCACCGTATCAAATTTCCGCTGTACCTGGCGTATGAACTGGCTGCAGCGCAGGGCGATGGGGCCCGATACGCCAAAATGCGTAAACAGCATATCCCCTTGATGGGCGATCACCTTTTTTCCTTTCGGGTTCCATACCGACAGTTCAACATTGCGCAAGGACAGCCCTTGAAGCTCCTTCGAAGCAATCCAAGGCTCTGTGGATACGATCGGGACCTCTGTTGGGTACAGCTCGGTAATGGTATGCCCGGCCGCTTGCGCCCACGGATAACCGTCACCGGTAGAGCCGGTCTGCGGAACGGATTGTCCGCCTGTGGCGACAATGACGCACGCGGAGGACAGCACTTCGCCGGATTTCAGCTCAATTCCTGCCGCGCGGCCATGCTCATACAGCACCCGGTTGACCGGGCTGAGGGTGCGAATGGCGGTTCCGAGCTCTTTCACTTTGCCGATCAGGGCGTTCACGACGCTTGAAGCCTTGTCGGTCACCGGAAACATTCTTCCGTTGTCTTCCTCCTTGAGCGGAATGCCGAGTCCTTCGAAGAAGGCCATGATGTCCCGGTTATTCCAGTTCTGAAAAGCGCTATATAAAAATCTTCCGTTGCCCGGAATATTCGCAATCAGCTCATCCTCGTTCTTGGCGTTGGTGACGTTGCATCTTCCGCCGCCTGAAATGCCGAGCTTTCTCCCCAGCTTGTCCCCTTTATCTACAAGAAGCACAGAAGCGCCTCTTTCCGCCGCAGCGACACAGGCCATCAGCCCGGAGGGACCGCCGCCGACAACAATTACATCATAATCAGGCATGTTTGATAGTAGCTCCTTTAAGGGTATATATGTTCATCTATTGTAACTCTATTATATCCACATGCGTATAACATTCCTACCTTCGGACAAGGATGGCCCACGACAGCGTTTTGTTATGCTCGACGACACCTCTGGAACATATTGTATTCTCATGTCTCCTGTGTTTTAATCAAAAATAACTGAGGGCATTGACCAATTGAGGTGATGACGCATTGTGCTAGGTCTGTTGAAAGATATTATGCTGCAAGTTCTGCTATCCGCCATTTTGATCTTTCAGGTCCCGCTCCTCCTAGACAGACAATGGAAAAGTCTGAACAGGCATAAAGAGAAGGATATGGATTTCTTCCGTTATCGCAAACATTTTGTCATCACATGCGGAGTCAGCATGCTGCTATGCATTCTGATTTCCTCGATGAATGAGTTTTACGTGCCTCTGAATTTGGGGATCGTTCCTTTGTTTATCGGTATTTTATACGGCAGCAGAAGGGATGGAATTGTGCTTGCTGCCACCTATATTATGCTTCTGGCATGGATCGGCGAATTCTCGTACATTCTGATCCCGCTGCTTGCGGTCTGGATCGCTTATCCCTTCCTCCCATGGTACTCAGCACATTTCAGCAAAGGCTCCAAGATGGAGAAGGTCGGCTGGTTATGGAGCGGACTCATACCGGCCATGCTGATTATTATTGCTTCCCGTGTGATGGATGGCAAGATCAACAACTATCATCTGGACCCCGATGAGCTGCTGGCTATGATTCTGTATGTTTTGACCGGTATTTTTCTCGCCGGATTTATCGTGTATGGGATTGAGACTACGCAAGAACGGCTGATATACACCCGTTATTATACGATGCAGCAATCGCGCGATGGACTGCAAAAATTACTGGAGATGGTGCCGCTGGGGATGGTTACGGTGGATCGCCAGGGTGGCGTCATTGCGTCCAACCAGCTGTTCATGGCTAACCTGAAGTCGATCTTCCCGCATCTGACATCCCGTGATCTTGCAGCGGAGCCGCTGATTGACGTGCTGGAGCAAACGCATGAAAAAGAATACATACATTCCAAATTTCATAACGCTCTCCTCGGGGAAGAAACGAATGGAGAGATCGTTCGCTGCGGCTCCAGAGTATATTCCGTCAGTGTGTTCCCGTTTCGCCGGTTATATCAGGAGGAGGTCACCGAAGTGGTTGGCATCCTTCACGACATGACGGAGCTCGAACGCATGCGGACAGAGTTCCGCAATGCCGAGCGGCTCAGCCTGGTCGGGCAGATGGCGGCCAGCATCACGCATGAAATCCGCAATCCGATGGCCGTTGTCCGCGGTTTCCTGCAGCTGATGAAGGAGAAGAGTCCGGATGAGCTGGATCATTATTACCGGATCGTCATGGAGGAGCTTGACCGGGCCAACGGCATCATTAACGACTTTCTGTCCCTGGCCCAGAACCGTGATCAGGAGAAAGAGGATTGTCATCTCCATGACATTATTCAAGAGCTTAGCCCGCTGCTGTGGGCCGATGCGAACTTGCGCGGACAGAGCATTGAGCTGAAGCTGGCGACAGCGGTGCCAAACATGCAGCTCAATCCGAAGGAAATCAAGCAGCTGATCTTGAATCTGTGCCGCAACGGCATGGAAGCGATGAAGGAAAAAGGTGTGCTCACGATTGAAACGAAGCGTTCCGAGGATGACGTGGAACTGTACATTATCGATACGGGAATCGGCATCCCGGAAGAAGAGCGCGGGCGATTGTTTGAGCCATTCTTCACGACCAAGAGCAAAGGGACTGGTCTCGGTCTGGCACTATGCCTTAGCATTGTACAGCGGCATAACGGCACGATTGCCGTAGATTCGGAGGAAGGGAAGGGGACGGTCTTCAAGATCAGACTGCCGCTTCGCGCCTATGCCCAGTCTGTTCTTCCGTCTTCAAGTGCTGCATCGGCTGCTTCCGCCGAATAAGCTGCTTCTGGAGAAGACATAATATAGTGGAGTTTTACTTGAAAAGGAGGCCACTATCGGATGAGCAAAAACGATTCCAAGCAGCAGGAGCAGCAAAAGCGGGACAATACACAGCGTCGCGGCGAACCGATCGCCGACAAGAAGAAGGACGGCGTGAACTATCCGGCTACCTAGACTCCGGGATGACGGGCGAGCGGTATTGCGACGGAGCAGATACCGCTCGCTTTTTTATAATGTCGATAGAGGCGGAGCCGGGTCTATTCCGTAGGCCAAGGGGCACTAGAGTCCTCCTTGTTTTCGGCTTTATGAAACATTCATCATGGCCCCAAGTACGCATTGCCAGGCCTGCCCCGATCAAAAGGCGCTCCTTCCCGGCTTGTTATTCCTTGCTTTCATATTGTGTGATTGTATAATATAGATAGCGAACAGCTGTTATACATTGAACAATCTTGTTTATATAAGGAGTGAAAGCAGTTATGGGTATGTCTTTTGATCGATATATGCGCGATATGGTTCAACCGATGAGGGATGAACTGACCCGTCTGGGGATCCAGGAGCTGACCACACCTGAAGAGGTGGAACAATCGCTTCCGAATGCTAAAGGCACGGCGCTTGTCGTGGTCAATTCCGTATGCGGATGTGCAGCAGGTCAAGCGCGTCCGGGAGTCGCTCTCGCGCTGGAGAGCACGGTGAAGCCGGATCACCTATATACCGTATTTGCCGGACAGGACAAGGAAGCAACGGCGAAAGCCCGTGAATATTTCGCTCCATATCCGCCATCTTCTCCTTCAATTGCGCTTTTGAAGGATGGGGAGCTGGTACATTTTATCGAGCGCCATCAGGTTGAGAACCGCTCGGCAGAAGAGATTGCGGCGGATCTTGTGGACGCGTTCGAGCGTTATTGCCAGTAATTCGGCAGCATTTTGCAAGGCCCCGATGCATTCGGCATATCCGATGCCTGCGGGGCTTTCTCATTTATTCTCGAAGGGAGTCGTGAGGGATGAGCCTACAAGAACAAATCATCGCTGAGCTGGGTGTCAAGCCCGCTATTAACGTGGAGGAAGAGGTCCGCAAGCGGGTAGATTTTCTGAAATCTTATGTGAAGAATGCCGGTGCATCCGGTCTGCTGATCGCGATCAGCGGCGGGATCGATAGCGCGGTTACAGCGGGTCTGTGCAAGCGTGCAACGGACGAGCTTACTCAGGAGGGCAATCAGGAGTACAAGACGCTTGGCGTATTCCAGCCGTATGGCGAACAGGCCGATATTGCAGACAGCTATGCGGTGGCCAAAGCATTCGATCTGAAGTATACCGTGGAGACGAATATCGAGGAAGCGGTGAATGAGATCGCGCTTGAGGTTGAGCATAGTCTCAAGAACATCGGTGTGAATCAGCATATCAGCATCCCTGGCAAAGGCAATGTCAAGGCTCGTGTGCGCATGGTGATGCAGTATGCCCTGGCATTTGAGCAGAATCTGCTCGTTGTCGGTACAGACCATGCCTCCGAAGCAATCACGGGCTTCTATACCAAGTGGGGCGACGGCGCAGTGGACATTACTCCTCTCACATCGCTGAACAAGCGCCAGGTGCGGCAGCTGGCCTCTTATTTGGGCGTGCCTCAATCGATCCTGGACAAAGCCCCTTCGGCAGGGCTCTGGGAAGGGCAGACCGACGAGAAGGAGCTGGGCATCAGCTATGATGACAACAGCGATTATCTTGAAGGCAAAACGATCCGTCCAGAGGTTCAGGAGAAACTGGAACGCATGTATGTGAAGACGGCTCACAAACGGAACCAGATCCCCGGGATTTAATCCCGATCCGTTACATAAACAGGAACGACAGGCATCTTTTAAGTCTCATTATAGGCTTAAGAGATGCCTTTTTCGCTGCCCAGGCTCGCGTTAAGCGGGCTTGGACTGATACAATAGAGAAGATGTTTTTTATTTTCCCAAACGACATATTGGCATATTGGAGAAGAAGGGGAGTAGATCTCGTGATATACGGAATCGGCCATGACGTCCTGGAAATCGGGCGAATGGAGATTTTGCTGACCGGACCGCACGGTCAAAAATTTATAGAGCGTGTGCTTACCGAGGCGGAGCGGGTGATCGCAGAGAGGAAGGGCGCCAAGCGTACGGAATTCGTGGCCGGGCGCTTCGCGGCAAAGGAAGCGATATCCAAGTCGTTCGGCTGCGGTATCGGCAAGCTGATCGGCTTTCTCGATATGGAAATATTGCCGGATGCCTGCGGTAAACCGGTGGTTACTTTGTCGCCGGATGCATGGGCGAGGCTCGGCTTGGGCTCTCCCCAGGGCTACACGATTCATCTCAGCATCTCCCATCAGCCCGAGCTGGCCTCCGCTTTTGCCGTTGTCGAAAAGAATGTGGGATAGTTCAATGAAGGAGAACCGCTATTAAATATGTACAATACAGAACATAAACGATATTTCAGCCACGAGCTGCTTGACTGGTACGACAGAAACAAACGTGATTTGCCTTGGAGACGCCACCGGGACCCTTACTATATATGGGTGTCGGAGATTATGCTGCAGCAGACCCGGGTGGATACGGTCATTCCATATTTCCAGCGTTTTATTGAGCGCTTCCCGACGATTGAAGCGCTGGCTGATGCCCCCGAGGATGAGGTGCTCAAATGCTGGGAGGGGCTCGGCTATTATTCGCGTGCCCGCAATTTGCAGCAGGCTGCCCGTCAGGTCAAGGAGCAGTATGGCGGCATGATGCCAAGCGGCAAGGATGAGGTGGCCGGCCTCAAAGGAGTTGGTCCGTATACAGCGGGTGCGATCCGCAGCATTGCCTTCAATATTCCGGCCCCTGCGGTCGATGGAAACGTCATGCGGGTGCTGTCCCGATACTTTCTGATCGAAGAGGATATTATGAAGGTTCGGACCCGGACGCATATGGAGGAGCTGGTCATGACGCTCATTCCGGAGGGCCGGGCCTCTGATTTCAGTCAGGCGCTGATGGAGCTGGGTGCGCTGGTGTGCACACCGAAGTCGCCTAAATGCCTGACGTGTCCGGTCATGCATCACTGTGCGGCCAGATTCGAGGGGAAGGAAGAACAGCTGCCGATCAAGACGAAGGCGAAGCCGCCAAGACCAGAGTATCGGTTGACGGCGATTGTCGAAGGGAGTGGCCAGCATCAGGGCAAGATCCTGGTCCGCAGGCGTCCTGCAACCGGCCTTCTGGCCGGGATGTGGGAGCTGCCGCATGTGACGGTATCGGCTGATGGCAGCGCGAATCTGGCGTCATTGCCGGAAGAGGCCGCTATGGAACGCCTGACAGGCGCGCTGCGGGAAGAGGGCATTCCTGCCACTGCGGCCAGCTATTTCATGGATGCAGAGCATGTCTTTAGCCATATCCGCTGGCATATGCGGGTGTACCGCTGCCAATATCAGGAGCTGCCCTCCGCTGAAGCTTGGGTCGCCGAGACGGCAGCCGCTTATGAGGCACCAGAAGCGCAATATCAATGGATCGATGCGCAGGACATGGAGCGCTATGCGTTTCCTAATGTATTTATCCGCATTTTAGGCGCATATTTTGCATCCTAGACGGACCGAGGGCCAAGGTGCACTCGTCTGTTTGGACTTAGAGGGACATAGGGGGAATAAGCATTGCAGAGCTGGAGGCAGGCACTGCTGTACATTGTCGGGATTGGCATCTCCAATTTGGGAAACTGGATTTATCTGGTTGCGATTAACCTGCTCATATTGCATATGACGGGGTCTCCGGCGGCGGTGGCCGGCTTGTTCATCATTCGTCCGCTGGCCGTGCTGCTGACCAACTCATGGGCCGGAAGCCTGATCGACCGGATGAATCAGCGAAGGCTGATGATCATGACCGATGTGATCCGTGGGATACTTATCGCAGTCATCCCTTTCCTGTCGTCGGTATGGGCGATTTATGCGGTGATGTTTCTTGTCAGTGTGGCTGGCGCATTCTTTGGCCCGACTTCGATGACTTACGTAACCAAGTTGATTGCACCCGAAGACCGCAAGCGATTCAATGCCTGGTCCAGCTTTACAACATCGGGAGCCGTGCTGCTCGGACCGAGCATATCCGGCCTGCTTATCGCCTACACGGATATTCGGGTATGTATTTTCATCAATGCGATATCCTTTCTTCTCTGCGCATGGGTGATCCGTCTCCTGCCTGATGTGGATCAGGAGAAGGCTGCCGAGGGCGAGCCGAAGCAGCGGCTGACGCTGCAGGTCTGGCTTCAGGACTGGAGGTCCGTCATCCGGTTCGGTCAGGCGGCGAAGTATTTCGTGACGGTGTATATTTTATTCCAGACGGTGATGCTGCTCGGGTTCGCTCTGGATTCGCAGGAGGCGACCTTTATCAAGCAGGTGCTGCTGCTTGGCGATGAGGGCTACGGCTTGCTGGTGAGCGTGGCGGGTGCAGGCTACTTGGCCGGTTCAGCGGCAGCGTCCTTTTCCGTGAAGCTCTTGTCCCTGCGGATGTTCATCAGTGCGGGCACTTTGCTGTCGAGTCTCGGCTATTTATTGTTCTATGCGTCGTCCGGCCCGATGGTTGCTGCGGCGGGGTTCATTCTGTTCGGATTCTTCTCTTCCTATGCCAATGCGGGCTTTACCACGTTCTTTCAGAATCAGGTGCCGATTGAGCTAATGGGACGCTTTAGCAGTGTAACCCGGCTGGCGGAAGGAATGCTGCAAATTGTGCTGACGCTCTTGCTCGGCTTTGCCGCAGACCTGTGGTCATTGCAGGTGGTTTGTCTGATCGGCGCCGGCGCGGCCGTTGCCGTATCGGTGGCTGTGCTTGTGGCGGTATATGCGCCTTCCAGGTCGCATCATTATGAGCCTCCGGCATCTAACAGAAGTGCGGCAACGTAGCCCCCGGTTGATAGACGGGCGGGTGCAGGATGAATGATGTGTGGTTATGAATATGCATATAAAAACAGGCTGCCTATGTAGAAATCATCTACAGGCAGCCTGTTCTTATATAGACCGTAACTTACTTCGCGTTCTCGTAGCGCTTGCCAACTTCTTCCCAGTTTACAACGTTCCAGAAAGCAGCGATGTAGTCAGGGCGTTTGTTTTGGTATTTCAGGTAGTAAGCATGCTCCCATACGTCCAGACCAAGGAGAGGCGTTTGCCCTTCCATGATTGGGCTGTCCTGGTTAGGCGTGCTGGTGATTGCAAGTTTGCCGTCTTTTACAACCAGCCATGCCCAGCCGCTGCCGAAGCGAGTTGTAGCTGCTTTCGCAAAATCTTCTTTGAATTTGTCGAAGCCGCCAAGCTCGTTGTTGATCGCATCAGCCAGTGCGCCGGTAGGTTGTCCGCCGCCGTTTGGCCCGATGATTTCCCAGAACAGGGAGTGGTTGGCATGTCCGCCACCATTGTTGCGAACCGCAGTGCGGATGCTCTCAGGTACAGCGTCAAGGTTGCCAATCAGCTCTTCCAAGCTTTTGTTTTGCAGTTCAGGAGCGCTTTCCAGAGCTGCGTTCAGGTTCGTTACATAGGTGTTATGGTGGCGATCATGGTGGATCTCCATCGTTTGTGCGTCGATGTGTGGCTCGAGCGCGTCATTTGCGTAAGGAAGCGGTGGTAATTGGAATGCCATAATGAAATACCTCCTGATATTATATAGTTTTTGGTTATGATCAAAGCACTTCCTTCATTATAAAGTGGAGGAAGTCTTTATCATCCGAAGCCAGCCCATATGTAATGTTGACTACACTACATATATTAAACCTTTTGAGGGGATTAAATCAACATTTATGTTTGAAAAGTCCGTGAAGAGGGGATGAAGTCTTTTTTTAAAACTAATGATCGGCATCTGTCGTTATTGTAGTATAGCCCATCCACCCGCAGAAAAATCACGGATGATGGGGAGGAAAGGAGGAGCATCCTTGTATGCTTATGAACAGTAAAAGCTTCAGAGCGGCAGTCATCCTGCTGGCCGCTGCCCTGGCCGTCACTCCGCAGGCTAGTGCGGCTAACAATGTTAGTTCGAGCTCCGGGAAGACGGCGCCAGCTGCTAACGCGTCCCTTAACTGGAATGTAAAGCTGGGCGATGGGGTCACCGCAGCGCTGGAGCAGGCGGATGTATGGCGCCAGGATAGCGGCAATGTGGCTGTGTTTACTCTCCGCTACAAGAACGGAGGGAAGAGCCCTGCACGACTAGTATCTTATTTTCCTAAGGCGGTACTTCCCGGGGGGGACGTCAAAGCTGCCAATCCGATTACGAAGGATCTGGCGAAGAAGAAGGTTGAGCCGGGCCAGAGCCTGAGTGTGACCTACTATGTAAAAACGGAGCAGGCATCCATATCCGGAATGAAGCTGGTTATGGACGTGTGGAACCCGAAGGTAAAAGGATACTTGGAGCGTGTCGGGTCTTATAGAATACCGGCTGCATACTCGGCTGCGGTTGCTTCCGGAGCAGCGCGGAAGCTCAGTTTAGGGGGAACGCCGGTTACGGTCAAGGCCGAATCGCTGGAAGTGATCAAGCATGACGGCAAGGTATATGCCAAGGTCGGCATGTCGCTGACAAATCACGGAAGCCGTGTCTGGACCGACAAAGCACTGAATCCGTATTTGGCAACAGGCAGCGGGAGTGCCTTCGAGCTTCAGCGAGAAGCGGGAATGGAAGGAGTCCCTGTGCAGCCCAAAGAACGGAAAAAGGTCTACTACATAACAGAAATCCCTTCCTACCTTAAAACAACCGATCTTCGTTTTCTGTGGACGGAAACCGACGATACGCTGAAGCTGGATCTCCCGGTGGCCTCCTTCAAGCTGCCCAAGGCCATATCGCCCCAGTGGGATGTGCCTGAAGGAGAGGCCAAGTCCTTGACGATATCCGGACAGCCGGTAGAAGCCAGCGTCCGCCAGGCATTGCTGCGGGTTTCGGGCGATCAGGCAATGTGGAATATCGAGGTGGCCTTCAAGAACAACGGAAAGAAATCGGTGACGGTTCCTGCCTATGATTATGCTATCAAAGCCTCGGAGGGCTCTCTGTATCCTTATGAGGCAGAGGATCGGGGCGCGCTGACCATCAAGCTCAGCCCGGGGGAGGAGCGTGCAATCACACTCGATATGGCGCTGCCGGCTCAATTGGATCAGGAACGGCTGAGACTCCGCATGATTGCACCATCCGGGGATAACGGGACAATCGGTACGCCCGCAGATCAGGAATCAGGCGGTCCTGCAGCTCCTAAGGTAATGGCTCATATTAACCTGCCATTGGCCTATTTCAGCATCCCTTATCAAACTGAGCGCAGATCCTCGATCGGCGTGGAGTATCCGCCACAAAGCCCGAAAGGATTCGCCTATACATTGGAATCTATTCAGCGGCTTCCATGGCAGGATACGGATCTTGTGGTGGCGAAGCTTCGTTTGCGTAATCCCCATGAGACGAATTCGATTCTGCTGCCTGAACTGACGGCGGAGGTGATAGCGGATGAGAAGGTCTTGCTGTCGGCTCCAGAAGTGATTGCGGAGGAGCAAGGATCACGGATCGCACCGGGAGCTGCGACAGAAGTGTACGTCATGGCAAAGATTCCATATACAAATGATATTCAAACCCTGCGCTTCCGGTTGTCTACGCAGCAGGATAGCGCCAAAAGTCCTTTCCTGACATGGACCGCCTCGGGTCACGCCCAATCCGTGGAGCGTCTGGAACAAGGAAAGCCTTATTCAATCAAGACGGCTGGCAAGAGATCGGAATTGCAGGAGCGGCGAACGATCATCTATGAAGGAACAGACTCGGACATCATTTATTCTGAATTTACCTTGGCCAGCAGCGAGCAGCGCCGGATCCAGGCTCCATTAATGAAGGGATATTTCCAGGGGACCAGCGGACAGATCTACGAGGCCGAAACGGTACAGCCGGAAACGCCGCTTCAACCCGGAGCCAAGCAGTTGGTTACCTTCTGGGCGAGAGTGCCGAAAGGGGCCGGAAGCGACTTGCAGCTGGCTCTGGGTACAGCGATGACAGGGAACAAACTGGCAGAGTCGGGTACAGAAGCAACCGGCATAATGAGCGTGAAGAAGCTGACGCTGAATCCGGTTCGACCGGCCACAAGCAGAGGTCTGACTCAGCTGGACTGGTATCCTTATCAAATTTCTGTTACGAAATTAGCAGGGTCTCTGCAGGAGGGAAGCCCGACCATTTCACTGAATCTAACGTTTGATGTTAAACGGACTGACAGCATCACCGCTGCCGATGCCGGGCATAAGCTGATCTTAACGATCAAGGACAGCCTGGGTCAGACACAGGAGCGGGTGCTTACCCCGGGAACCGATATCCAGGTGCCGGGAACCCGGACGGTTTCGCTTGAATTAACGGACGAGCAGTATAAGAGACTTCGGGGCGGATGGCTTAGCCTGACGTTGTCGGATGAGTTCCAGAATGAACGGATTATTATGGGAAGCCAAACCGTTAACCTGACCTTCTATCCGAATTCGGTGCCGGATTCGGAGTGGTAACGATGAGCAAAGGAAAGGAATCGAGCGAACATGTTACGTTTGGAAAATGTATCGCACAGCTTCAAGAACGGCAGTGAAGTGCTGAAGGTGCTTCACCATATCGAGTTCGAGGTGAAGGAAGGCGAGATGATAGCTTTGCTTGGCAGCTCGGGCTCGGGGAAGTCCACATTGCTTAACTTGATGGCGGGGCTGATGAAGCCGACGGAGGGCCATATTTATATCGCCGGCCAGGATATCGTCAAATTCAGTGAAAACAAGCTCGCCGTCTTTCGGCGCAAGCATATCGGATTTATATTTCAGGCTTATGAACTGATTCCTACGCTGACGATATTGGAAAATGTGGAGCTTCCGCTAGTCTTCCAATCGGTTTCTGGATCAAAACGCCGGAAAAAGGCACTAGATCTCTTGGAAATGACGGGAATCGCAGACAAGGCCCGCCTTTATCCTTCCCAGCTTTCGGGAGGCCAGCAGCAGCGGGTTAGTATTGCCCGTTCGCTGATTACGGAGCCCTCGGTCATTTTTGCTGACGAGCCAACGGGTAATCTGGACACCCGTACGGAAGAAGAGATTATTCGGATCATGATGAATCTTAACGAATCGATGAATACGACATTTGTCGTCGTCACGCATGAAATGGAAGTTGCCGCCCAGATGAAAAAAACAATCATGCTTCGAGACGGTTATTTGGTCCGTCCGGATGAGAAGCAGCCGATGCTGGCTCATGCTCCATCGCTTCCTGGAGGCGATCTGCAGGCTTCTGCTGATGAATCTGACATGCAAGATGATTCGGAGAGCGCGGAGAAGGCAGGTGACGTCAGCTGAAACTAACAGACAGTATGCGGCTCGCATGGGGGCAGATCAAGCGTCGTAAAGTCGTTACAGCCTTGTGTATGACAGGTATATCGATTGGCTGCGCGGCGATCATTGTAGCGATCAGCATAGGCAATGCCGCTCAAAGTTATTTGGATAAGGAAATCATAGGCGGTTTGAAATTAGATGAAATAACGGTAACCCCCCAGAGCATGGGTGGAAATAGAGGTGGCGAGGAGCAGGATGGACTGGAGCGGGGACTGCTGACCGAGGACAAGCTTCAAGTCATTGAGGGTTTCCGCCACGTAAAATCTGTCATTCCATCCAAGCAGCTTGGATATCTTCGCTTTGTCTCTTCCGACAATCTGGTCCATGATGGGATCAATGTCATGGCTGTGGATCTGTCGAAACTGAGGGAGCAGGGGAATCAGTTCCAGCAGGGCGGTCCGCTCGATCAGGTAGGTGCCGTTGTGCTTAATTACGGAGCCACAACAGGCTGGAAGGATTCGGAGACAGCCAAAAGATTAATGGAGATGATCAATAGCGACGGCAATAACCCGATGCTGTGGGAAGAATATGAAATGTATGAAAGAAACATCACAGATATGATGGGCAAGAGCCTTCAGCCGGAGCAGATGATTGGGGAGAAGATGGTGCTCGGCCCGCAGCTTTATATCGGAGGCATTCTGGAGGTAGAGAAAGGTCAAAACCCGATGTATGCCATGTATGACCGCCGGGCTTATATCTCCTTTGAAACGGCGGAGTGGCTGAGCGACTATCTAAACCCTGAAGACAACTCTTCCACAAAGCGGCGGACCTTCGATACCTTGACGGTAAAGGTAGATGATCTTCAGAACATCAGGCCGCTTGAAGAGCTGATATCCAAGCTGGCCCTGAATGCCACCGACAATCTGGCGGCGCGGGACCAAATTGCTTCTCAGCTGAATACGTTCAAGGCAATTGCACTGGGTATCGGTATTTTCATTTTGCTGCTGGCCTCAATCTCGATTATTGTGGCTATGACGATGTCCACGCATCAGCGCCGTCGCCAAATCGGTATTATGAAGGTTCTCGGAGCGCATATGGGTCAGATTCGGATCATGTTTATTGTGGAGGCCAGTGTGCTCGGTTTTCTTGGTGGCTTGCTTGGGATCGTCTTCGCTTTTTTGATTATTAACGGGTTGAACTCGTTTATTACGGCATCGGCAGGGATAGCCGGGCTGCAAATTGCCGTGACCCTGGATACATTGCCTATCGGAATCGCATTCGCAGTTATGACGGGAATTCTATCGGGGATTTACCCGGCGATCAGTGCGGCTAGGACCAACGCGCTGCTGGCGATTAAGCGGGATTAGGATATGAGAGACATCGGAAAGGATGCTAAAACGGTATGAAAAAGGTCATTAAATGGTTGGTCATTGTATCGGTGCTGGCTGTGGCCGGCTATTGGATTTATGGGCAGATGAAGCCGGGGGAGCCTGAAGTATTCATGATGGAAGAGCCGCAGGTTATCTCTTTTCCAGTGACCGAAGAGACCGTCGTATCGACTGTACAGGTTAAGGGGGCCTCGGAGTATGGACATGAAACGATGGTGTATGCCCCTTTTGAAGGTACAGTGGAGGCTTGGAACGTCACGAACGGTCAGCAGGTCAAGAAGGGCGATGTCATGTTTAAGCTGGACGAAAAGCCCATCCGCCAGCAACTGCAGCAGAAGGAAGCCGAACGGAAAAAGCGGAAGCTGGAGCAGGAAAAGAGGGAGATGGAGCAGGAATTGAAGGAATTCACCCTCAATCAGGAGCTCGACAACGCTCCGATGGGAGCGACGGAGGCAGAGCGCTTGAAGATGCTGGCTGACCAAGAGAGCGCGCGTCTTAGCGGCGAGCTGGATTCTGTGAACGAGCTGATCGAAGAACAGACGATCACCGATTTGAACGATCGGCTGAAGAAATCGACCTACACATCGCCTACAGCAGGTATTTTTCTGTTCGGCAACTCAGAGCAGCAGCCGCAATCCCTTACAGCGAACCAATATATAGGCAAAATTGTGGATCTGAATTCGCTTCAGTTTGTGGCCTATGCCGGGGAAAATGAGGTGTTCAGCATTAAGCCGGGCATGGAAGTCGAGGTGAAGCATTCGTCTCTGAAAGATATCCGACTGAAGGGAGAGGTGAAGGAGGTAGCCAAATTCGCGGAGACGATCTCCCAGGAGAAACAGACCTCCCAGGCACCTCAGTTCAAGGTCATCATCTCTCTACCTGAAAATGATCGCTTGATCGGCGGACTGACCTTGACCGGGGACATCGTAACCGAGCGCAAGGAGAAGGCTGTTGTTGTTCCGAAGCTGGCGGTATTGACCGAAGGCGAAACCAGCTACGTTATGGTGGATAAGGGCGACGGACAAATCGAGCGGCAGGATATCCAGACCGGGATGCAGACACTGGACAAGATAGAGGTGTTATCCGGGCTAAAGCCGGGGGACACGGTCGTCCTTCAATAAAATCATGACAGTATACCAGGCGTCTTTCCGGGCATACCGGAAGGGCGCTTTTTATATAAAGATGCAAGAAAGAGATCGAAAAAGCGCGGGAAATGTTGGATCTTATCATTTAACGTTCAGCTAATAAATACCCCGGTTTTATCAAATATTTTCGCTGTGTAATATGGAAATAAATGTTTCTCCAAAAATGTAAACGCTTAATATGAAGCGCTTTCAGAAGAAAACTCGTGAATTTCTGCGGAAATTGTGGTTTAATGGACAAGGGAAAAGGATTATGGCCATTTTTGTAGTATTGAAAAATGTTAGGTTTGCATAAACGCAAGACGATACAATTGTAAACCGCATCATGTTAACGAAAAGGGAGATTGGGAGATGCATGTTCGTTCCTTTCAGTTGAGTGATTGTAACCCGGTAACAGAACTTCTGCGAATCGCTTTGTCGGAAGAATGCTACGAGAATACGATGAAGCCCTTCTCAAGACAACTCGCTTGGGACTCGGACCTGATTATGGTAGCGGAAGAAGACGGGGAAATCGTCGGTGCCTTGATCGGCACGATTGAGCGCAATCATGGTTGCTATTACCGCATAGCCATTCATCCTGATCATCGCAGAAAGGGAATTGGCAAAGCGCTTGTTTCGGCTATGGAGCAACGCTTTCAATCGCGCAAGGTCAGCCGGATCCTCGTTGCGGGTGATGAGCACAATGCTGCCGCTATGCCATTTTATGAGGCTCTGGGTTACGGAGCTAACCAAATCCTGAAGTCGTTCCAGAAGCTTAGCATCGTGAGCCAACAATAGGTACATATCGCGAAAATAAGCCCCTAGAACAGCAGGCCTGCAGGCTTCCATAGAGACATGAATGGACCGTTAAACAATATGAGCATATCTTTCAGCCGTTGCAAATGGGTGGGAGATATGCTTTTCTATTAATGTACCTGTATTTGGGTGAAGGCATCGTCTTCCGGTGCTTCCCAGGTGAAAAAGACACAAGGAAGGTGTATTATGGAACAAGTAATTCCACCGGAATCTCCCAATCGCGGAGAGGGTAACGGTCCTGAGAATCCTAAGACCGGCAGTAATGGATGGGCTACGGAGCTGTGGGACTGGATCAAGACGATTGCTATTGCATTTGTTATCATGGTGCTTCTTAATATGTATGTTTTCAATCTGTCCATGGTAAAAGGGGAGTCGATGCAGCCTACGCTGGTGGCATCGGAGCGACTGTTCATTAATAAAGTGGTGTATCATTTCTCCAAGCCTGCGCGAGGAGATGTTGTTGTGCTGAAAGATCCGAGCCAAGGGCCGGACAAGAAGGAATTTCTGGTGAAGCGTATTGTTGGCGTTCCGGGGGACACCATTGAAGTGAAGAACCAGAAGCTGTATGTCAATGGTGAAGCCCAGGTGGAATCGTATACGGATGTTCCGATTGAAGATCCCGGCTTCCAGCCGGTTACGCTGGAGGAAGGCCACTACTTTGTAATGGGGGATAACCGCCATCTTGGAAAGAGCAAGGACAGCCGCATGTTCGGAAGTGTGAAGGAATCCGACATTGTTGGCCGGGCGGAGTTCATCTTCTGGCCGATCTCGGAAATTAAAAAATTATAACGCTGTTTCTCAAACGGTGAAAGGAGGCGCTGGAGAATGACAGACAGACTAGGCTCTTACGCTCCTCCGCCTTCGGTTTGGGAGGAATTGAAAGCGGAGCTGAAGCAGGCTGCGCCGGAGCTCGGCATTGATGATATCGGATTCGCTTCAGCGGAACCGTTCGTGTCGCTGAAGTCCATCCTGCAGCAGCATCGTGATAAAGGCTATGAGTCCGGCTTTGAAGAGCCGGACTTGCACAAGCGGGTGACGCCTATGCTCCCGGGGACCGAGCCGGCGTCACTTATTGCGATTGCGGTGGCTTATCCGTCGAAGATGGCCAATCCGCCGAAGTCGGAGCCCGGCAAATATCGGGGCATTATGGCCCGGTCAGCGTGGGGGCGGGATTACCATCATGTGCTTCGGGAGGCGATGAGCCGTCTGGAAGCTTTTATTCGTGAGCGAGTGCCTGATGCGGTGCTCGAGAGCATGGTGGATACAGGCGCGCTGGTCGATCGCGCTGTAGCGCAGCGGGCGGGCATCGGCTTTAGCGCCAAAAACTGTGCGATCATCTCCCCGAAGTATGGATCATGGATTTACTTGGGTGAGATGGTGACGAATATCCCGTTTCCGCCGGATACGCCGGTTACCGAGGACTGCGGCGAATGCACGAAATGCATTGATGCCTGCCCGACTGGCGCGCTCGTCGGCCCCGGGCAGCTTAATAGCCAGCGCTGCATATCCTTCCTTACCCAGACGAAGGGATTCCTGGACGAGGAGGTTATGCGCAAGATCGGCAACCGGCTGTATGGCTGCGACACTTGCCAAATCGTCTGCCCGAAGAACCGGGGGAAGAACTGGGACCATCATCCGGCGCTTCAGCCTGATCCGGAGAAGGCGAAGCCGCTCTTGCTGCCGATTCTGGATCTGAGCAACCGCGAATTCAAGGAAACTTACGGGGATACGGCGGCGGCCTGGCGAGGCAGAAAGCCGATCCAGCGCAACGCTGTAATTGCGCTTGGCAACTTTAGAGACGCTTCGGCAGTACCGAAGCTTAGCGAGGTGCTGCTGAAAGATCCGCGCCCGGAGCTGCGCGGTACCGCTGCGTGGGCTCTGGGCCGAATTGGAGGCGAAGAAGCAATGAACAACTTAGAGAAAGGCATGGCTTCCGAACAAGACAGTCAGGTTCGGAACATGCTGCAGCAAGCCTTATCCAAATTGAAATCGGCGTCGAATACCGATACGCCGGCTGCGGAACATGAGCAGGCGAGATCGCAGACTGACAATGCGGAAGCGCACGGCGCTTCCGGACAAGGGGGTACACAGCAAGGCAGCGGCCCGGCTGATGCGCCTGTTCAGGGAGCCGAGCCGATGGCCGTCCCGGAAGGCGGTCCGGAGATGATCTATTATGATGAGATCCAATCGCCCGTCGGGCCATTGACGCTGTGCGCAACCGACAAAGGCCTGTGCTTGATTGAATTCGGCAGCTTTTATGTAAAGGAAGCCGTCATTCAGCAATGGTCCCGGACCTGGGCCGGCAACGGCGGGTACAAGCGGGATCCGGAGCGGCTTGCTCCGGCAGCGCAGCAGCTTAAGCAGTATTTTGCCGGTGAATTGAAGGCGTTTGATCTGCCGCTTGATATGCGGGGCACCTCCTTCCAGCTCCAGGTATGGGAGGCGCTCAAGGCCATTCCTTACGGTTCGGTGCGCTCATATAAAGACATTGCGGAGTCGATTGGACGTCCGAAGGCGGTGCGGGCGGTCGGCGGCGCAAACAACAAGAACCCGATTCCGATTGTGGTGCCATGTCACCGCGTGCTCGGGGCGGACAACTCTCTGATCGGTTACGGCGGCGGGGTGGAGCTTAAGCGAACACTGCTGGTGCTTGAAGGAGCTATTGCCGATCGGTAGAAGGGAACACGGCTTGTCTTTACTGAAATATGCCTAGCGGCATATTTCTTATTTGCCGTCTTTTAGAGGACATGCTATGATAGGTTCGTCGTATATGCGACAACGAGTGGAGAATATTAGTGTCTAAAGGTGGTCAAGTGATGCATATTGTCATTCCGATTATCACGTTAATTGTGGGTTTAGTGGCCGGATTTTTCATCGGTGCGTTTTATTTGCGGAAGCAATTGGAGAAAATGCAGAGTGATCCGGAAATGCTGCAGAAGATGGCGAAGCAAATGGGCTATAATATGAACAGCAAACAGATGCAGCGCGCACAGCAAATGATGAAGAATCAACCGCTTCCTGGCAAAGGGCAAGGTCGCAAACGTAAATAATCATGACAGAAGCGTCAATCCCGCTTGAAGCATGGGGCGGTGGTGGCCGCTTCTCTTTATAAATACCGCTAACAGCGGAAATGTTGCCCGTTGTATTCGGAAACGGAAGGAGGATGTACCGTGTCAGGCGTTAAAGACTACGTTAATCATAAAGTGGGTCAGCATCGTGAGCAGATTGAATATCATGTAGAGCAGATACTGAAGCTGATCGGTGAAGATCCAAGTCGGGAAGGACTGCTCGAAACCCCTGCAAGAGTGACCCGAATGTACGAGGAAATTTTTGCAGGGTATGAAGTGGACCCGAAAGACGTTCTGGGTGTTACCTTTGACGAGAACCATGAAGAGCTGGTGATCGTGAAGGATATTGTGTATTACAGCCAGTGTGAGCACCATATGGCGCCGTTCTTCGGCAAGGTTCATATCGGCTATGTACCGAGCGGTAAAATTGCCGGGTTGAGCAAGCTGGCCCGTCTGGTGGAGGCCGTTACCCGCCGCCTGCAGGTACAGGAGCGGATTACAGCGCAGATTGCGGATATTATGGTTGAAGCGCTGCAGCCTAATGGCGTGATGGTTGTTGTGGAAGGGGAGCATCTGTGCATGTGTGCACGGGGCGTGAAGAAGCCTGGAAGCAAAACCGTGACCTCTGCCGTTCGCGGAACGTTCCAGAGCGATGCTGCGCAGCGTGCCGAGTTTCTGTCCTTGATCAAGGACTGAGTGGGTCATATATTCATAAGGAAGGGCTTTGCCTGTGATGGCAAAGCCCTTTTTGGTGTGTGCAGCAGGATGCGAAAGCTAGAATGTCAGGGAGCGAATCCCCAGTATATGTTTTGACACGGAAGACGCAGAGGCATCCACAGCGGTGCCCTGGGTGGGTCCTGCTTCAAGAGGCGCCATCCACACGCTTCATCTCCTGCACGTACTGCACCAGCACTCTTTTTTGCTGTTCAATGTCCTGGATGCGGCGAGCGATTTCGGTGAAGAACACCTCGATCTCATCGCGCAGCAGCAGAGCCGATTGTCCTTTCCAGTCCTGCAGACGGGCGTACAGCATGCGCGCCTCCCGCTCATCGGTCTGTATCGCTGCCAAAAGCCCGGTCAGCTCGCGCTCGGCCTGCAGCAAATCGTCCAGCTCGAGTAATATTTCCCGGTTCATATAATCCCTCCCCAGGGGTTAGTTGAAGGTTGTTAGCTGCTGCGATCCGTTCGCTCGAACAGATCGGCTTTATAACTGATGTAGTTCACGATATCGGTCGTGTGCTGCAAATGCCACTGGCTCATCGACACAATCGAGGCATCCAGCTGCTGTACGATCGGCTGCAGCCGCCGGCTGTGGCTGGAGTTCAAGTATCGGGCAAGACGCTGGCGAATGCCCTGCAGCTCGTTGTGACTGTGCTGGGCGTGGGCTCTCCACCGTTCGGCCACATTTCTTAGCTCGGCTGGCGTCACCTGAATCGTCCCGGCTGAGAGGCCTGCCAGACCGCCGGTTAAAGACCAAGGCATCGCTTGGCCAAACAGGCTCAAGGCAGGGTAGCCGCTCGCCCATGGCGCTCTTGAGAAGTCAACCCGTTTATCGGTTGCTCCATCGTACAGCCGGTTGGAGATATACCCGTTCTCGAACTGGTAGCGGTCCAGCTGATGATAGTTCGGTCCGCCGAGGGTATTGGCGATTTTGTCCTTGATGCTCAAGCCGTCGTTAGCTTCTCTATAACTGGAATCTATGTAGTAGGTGGAGCCGACATGCCCCTCATACCCACCGAACGCTCCGCTGGCGATAATGTCGCCCGGGTGGGCATAGTTCACGATCAGGTCGTTAAATTCGCCGTTCTCGGCTCTTCTTCGGTATTCGGGAGACAAGCTTCCGATGACGGAGGGAGCACTGAAGGTGACGGCCGGTATGCCGGTATAGGCTGCTGCGTACTGCGCGTTCGCGCCTCCCAGCGAGTGTCCGGTCATCGAGAAATCGAAATTTTTGTATTTCTTCTGCATGTCCTTGGCATAATCCTCAGCCTGGTACAGCTGGTTTTTGCCAATAAAATCAGTGGTCTTGTCCCACTTGCGCGATTGTTCGCCGAACCAGTCCTTGACCGTGGTAAGACCAACCGTATCCTCGATCTTCGTTAGATGTTCATCAAACGGGCGCTTGACCTCGGTTTTTCGCTTGATCTCGTTGATGCCGATGCCGGCATCGGTGATGTAATCGGGAACGGATGCGCTCAGCCCCTCGCTGCCTTCGGTGCCGCGGTAAGCGATGACCGCTTCACCGGAGTTGCGGTTGACGAAGGTGACGGCATCGAAGCCGGATACCCGATAGCTTTTCGTATCCTCGAGAACTTCCCAGCCTGGAAGATCCCCGATCTGTTCACCTTCCTTCAGATCTTTGTACGCGAGTCTGGATAACTTCTGATATGTTTCATCATCTACCATCTTGCGGTCCTCCGAATGAATACATTATTTCGAGCCTTGAGCCTCAAGCGCTTCTTTCAATTGCGGGCTCATGACAAAATTCTTGGTCTCCTGTGTGTTGAAATTGACGGACAGATTGAAGGTCTGGTCCTCATGCCCTTGTACATAGCCTTCAACATCAATTTCATCCGCAACATAGGAAGGGACCTTCTTGGCACCGGTAATCTGGACCTCGAGGCCGTATTCCTCCCGGAAGTGCTTGATCACCGTTTCCTTGGCTTGTTCAAGCAAGGCTTCCTCCTCTGTTGCAGGTGTGACCTGGCCCCCATTATTCGGGGATTCATGGGCGTTCATGCTTTGGCAACCTCCTAATACGATCGTAAATAACATCCCTATCGCAAGCAGCATCCGGAATCCGGAGCGAGTGCGGCTCGGCATAACCCTATCATCCCCTTGATATTCATCGATTGGCTTACCGGTATCATAATCCAGTATTCAGGTCCATTCAACGGGAGAATTAACCAGAAATTTGGTGAATTAGGCCTAAGATTGGATTGTGTCCCTGGACCTGGATGTTGCGGCTTCTCGGAGAGACGAGCCTCGGCATAGTTCATGAGGAGAAGGAAGCCCGCCCCACGCTTACCGCTAGCGAGAAGGGCAGGCTGTACTCTGCTTAATACCCCGTTATGCGAAGTTTGAAGCATCGGTTATGCAAGACAACTGGAATTTCCTTATCAGAATGGCGGCCACTTCAGAGTACGGGCGTGGCGGAAGCGCTCGGCCACCTCAGGCCAGTACACGACATTCCACCAGTTCCGAATATAGTCGGCGCGCTTGTTCTGATATTTCAAATAATAGGCATGCTCCCATACATCCAGCGCGAGGAGCGGGACGACATCCCACTGGGATAAATTCTGATGCTTCTCGGCCTGAAGAATTTCCAGGCGATGGCTGCGCGGGCTCCAGACGAGGATGGCCCAGCCGGAGCCTTCGACTTTGTCGGCGGCTTCGGTGAAGTGCTTCTTGAAACGCTCGAAGCTTCCGAAGTCTTGATTGATCTGCTGAGCGAGTTCCCCTGTCGGCGCACCTCCGCCTTTCGGGTTCATAATGCTCCAGAAGATCGTGTGCAGATAATGACCGGCTCCATGGAATGCCAGCTCGCGTTCCCAGTGCTTCACCAGCTCGAAGTTGCCGGTTTTGCGCGCTTCCTCAAGTTTGTTCTCCGCGTTGTTGAGCCCGTCTACATAGCTTTGGTGATGGGCATCATGATGCAGGCGCATGGTAGCCTCATCAATATGGGGCTCCAGCGCATTGTACGGGTACGGAAGCGGCGGCAGCTTGTGCCCGCCTATCGGAACAGGCTTGCTGCCCGCCGGGCCATAGACCGAGCCAGGACCGTTACCGCCGGGCGCATGATCCGAGGCGGCCCGGGCCTCGGCCTCGGCTTCCCCCTCGGCCCGGGCATCCGCCGTGGCAGCTGCCTTGGCGGGCTCCGTGGCTGCCGATATCGCCGCAGCCGGGGCGTTGCTGCCCGTCCCCTCAGGGGCAGAGGTGATCCCCGCCTCTAGGGTGTCCGATGGATGCGGCGCGGCGTCCTGGGCAGCCTGGGGAACTTCGGCCCGAGGCGGGTGGAGCGTCTGCTCCGACTTGGCGCTCGCCATCCATCGTTCAAGCGCTCCAGGAGCATTCAAGGGCTCGAGCACGCGCAGGAAATACTCGGATTCGCGAATAATGTGCAGCAGCACCTTGTCTGCGAGCGGCGCTTGTCGTACAGCCGGGCTGGCATTTCTCAAGTCATGCAGCTGGCGGATGAAGTGCTGGGATTGGTCAAAGGATACTCTGAGCAGCTGCTCCACCTGGCTGATCAGATGAGCCGGGACCGAAGCGCCGTGCTCCAGGATCTGACGAAGCAGTGCGTCGGCCGCTCTCTCCGTCTCTGCAAATACGACATGCCATTCATTGAACAGCCTGACGTAAGGCTGCTCCAGTGCTGGCACAACCGTCTGAATAAACTCGGTATGCTCCATCTCCTGCTGCTTCCAGAAGCGGATTTCCTCCAGGATGCGTGCCGGGAGCAGGGTGCCGTATATCAATAACATAATTCCTTCCCTCCTGTTCCTGTCCTCACTATTACATACTGTATTCGCAGGCAGGCTTGTACTATGAGACAAGAATAAATAAATAACCCCGCTGTCCGAATTGCAGGACAGCGGGGGAAGGGAAATCTTCATTAAGAGCCTTCTGGAACCGGCAGTTTGCCGAGAAAGGTGGATACACGTCGTAAATATTCGCGCGTGTGCGCCCGGTAGATAAGCTCGTGATGAGCATCCTCAACGATCCACACATCCGAATCCTCGTGCGTCTGATTAGCGGCTATTTTCTCGGCGATCGGATAAGGGGCTTTGTCGTCGAGCGTGCCGTGGATGAACAGGATCGGGAACGGATAATCATGGCGTCTCACTTCGCTATATGGAATCTGGTCGAGACTGGTGCCGTTCAGCACCGGGAACAGCAGCTCCAATATTTCAAGTGATGGATGTCTCGGCAGATTAATGTGATTTTGGATATTATGGTACAGTGTGTCCGGCTCAAGCAGGAATGTGCTGTCCAGAATCATGGCGTCCACATCCTTGGTGTCAAGGCCTGCCTGAAGCGCGGTTCCGGCCCCCATCGAGAAGCCCCATACGACAATCTGCTTAGCACCGCGCTGCTTCGCTTGCTCGATCGCGCCCAGAAGCTGCCTGCGCTCTTCCTTGCCGCCTGTCGCCGCTGCGCGGCTGGTCTGGGAGGCAAATCCGTAATCAAACATGAGGACGTTAAAATTCATGTTGTGGGCGTAATGGGCAATATCGTACATCGGAACCCAGGTCTCTTCCCGGTTGGCCCCATAGCCGTGGCTCAGCACAATCGTTCTTGTGGAATCCTTGGCAGGGATATACCAGCCGTCCAATTCGCGCTTCCCATCGATGGAATGAAAGGTGATGTTCTCATAATTCATATCCTTGGCTAGCTTCGGATTGGAATAAAGCGGAGCGACCGTCGGGTTAGACAACACCCAGGCGATATAGGCATGGAGCGCAATAAAGCAGAAGATAAGGAAAAAGACGACCGAAAGAACAAGAGCGAGTGCGATATGCTTGAATCGAACCAGGCTGGGTGACAGCTCGGTTGGATTGTTCGTTTGGGAGAGTGGGGCGTTTCTACCAGTAATCATGCTCATGTCTGGCCCCTCCTTACCATATATAAATTCCTTAACATGAAAAAGGCTGTTTGTATCATCGTATGCCGGGCAGTAATGAAAGTCAATCGATATCCATAGATTGTTAGACAACTGTAATGTCTATGAATGCGGTTTACTTCTGGGCCATTTTTTCATATAATTCTTGTAACCAGGTTTCATGTAATGAAACGCGAGAGGAGCAGGTCGGTATGGAGGACCGCAAATTGACTGTGCGTGCCGTTGAACGGGCATTGGATATATTGCTGTGTTTCACGAAGAGCAAGGAGCTGGCGCTAACAGAGATTGCATCGTTGATCGGACTTCATAAAAGCACGGTACACCGGCTGATGGCTACGCTGGAGGATAAAGGATTTGTCGTTCGCAACAGCGAGACGGAGAAGTACCGCCTTGGCTTGAAAATATGGGAGTTGTCTGTGCATATGTCACAGAGCGACGATCCGGCAGCGAGGCTGCTGCCTGCCATGGAATCGCTGCGCGACCGGCTCGGAGAGACGGTCAGCCTATATTTAAGGGATGGCGCAGAGCGGATACGCATCCAGGCAGTGCAGAGCAACCAGGCCATTCGCCGGGTCGCCCAGGTCGGGGCCAGGCTGCCGCTTTCCGTTGGGGCTTCGAGCAAGGTGCTGGTCGCCTTTGCTGCGCCGGCGGATCAGGAGGAGCTGTTAAACGCCCCGGATTGGCCTGAATCGGTAGATCGGGACGCGTATCGGAAGCAGCTGGTGGATATCATTCAGGATGGCTATGCCATCAGCATGGAGGAGCGCGAGCCGGGTGCAGCGGCTGTTGCGGTGCCGATCTTTGATCGGAACGGGAAGGTGGCTGCCGCGCTGTCTATGTCCGGGCCGGTGACCCGCCTGTCGGCGGAGAAGCTGCGCGAATATGCCCCGATCTTGAAAGAAGCAGCGCATGAGATGGGAATGATGATTTAGAACATGAATAATGAATAGGGCCTCAGTCTTCCATGCTACAGTGGAAGCTGAGGCCCTTCGTATTATTGGGCCGGCCAGATACTTCTGGCTGGCCTTTAGGTGTTTGTACCGCCCCAGGGTTTGGTGAGGGCTTTGAGTGTTCGTTTATCTGGCTAACAGCGTCACTAGCACAATCAGGACAATCGGGGCCAGAAGGATTAGCCAGCCCAGCGGATGGGCGTGATTGATCGTCCAGCCGACGCCCATTCTTTTCTCCACGAACAGGGAAGGGTCCTGGCGGTTGAAGTAGAAGAGACCGAGCTTCCAGTGTCTATCGTCATTCGGATGATATGTCGAAGGCGAAGCATCCGGCGTTCTTCCGATCCGGCTTCCGCCTTGGCCGGTTGTGATCGTCAGCCCTAACGCGGCAACGACAATGACGACAGGGATGATCAGGCTGACAACCGTGAGCAGATTCGGATCCAGCTGAAGCGCCATGTTCACCTGAATGCAGGAGAAGAGCAGCACAATCAACAGGCCGGACATGATGCTGAACAGGGACCATCTTCTGCGGAAGATGGTGTTTCGCGCTTTGGACTGCTCCGGGCGATTCGGGTCAAGCTGCTGCTTGCTGTTCCCGATAGACCAGTTGATCATCAGGAATACCAAGATCATAATGACCTGCAGAATGTTCGGCAGGAACACATTCAGGTAAGACTTGGCGGCTGTCTGCGTGACATTGCCGGCAAAATCGAATTTCATCGCCAGCGTATCCGGGATCCGGTCGTAATATGTCAGCGTCCAGACGGCGCTAATCCCGGCGATGGCGGCGTGGATGAGAAACCACAGGTTGCTCAGCACCAGCTTCGTATTGCGGAAGCTGGTATCTACCGCGACGATCTGACGCTGCGGGGAGGACTGAGGGAGCGTCTCCTTGATCGTTTTGGCCATGAAGTGAAAGCGCAGGTACAGGAACGTATGAAATACAAGCATGGCAGTAATGCAGACAGTCAGGAGCCATCCTTGCCCGTTCATGTCCAGGCGTGTCATGCCGGTCAGGGAAGCTGCGAATATCAGCGCGTAGCCGATGCAGCTGATCCGGATGAACCTTCTGCGCAGACGGTTCAGCGGCTCGCTGCGGTTCATCTCCTCACTGACAGAGACGCCGAAGCTGATGGTTTCCCTGGTGAATAGAGGCATAAAAGCCAGCGTTAACGCTATGGGAACAAGTAGACAAGTCAATACTAAAGCGGCTGCGAAATTCATGGGGCATCCTTCCTTTCATTGGTGGTAATGTGGCTGTAGAGGTCACGGACGACGGCCAGCAGCTGCTGCTCATTCATGCCGCGGCAGATTGCTTCCGCGATAATCGGCCGCAGCTGGGCATCGCGCCGGTGTGCGTAATCGCTAGTCATGCCAGGCAGTGCGTCAGGCTGAACGACAACGCCTTTTTGCCGGTGAATCTGAATGAAGCCTTCCTGTTTCAACAGTGTGTATGCTTTATTCACCGTGTGCAGGTTAATGCCGATATCAGCGGCCAGGCTGCGAACAGAGGGGAGCGGCTCGCCCGGCTGGAGACGGCCGCTGGCCATGCCTTCGATAATCTGATTCATCAATTGGGTGTAGATCGGAGTGTCCGACTGGAGATCCAGCTCAATAATCACAAGATGCTCACCGTCCCGTTCGTGGTATAGTTCTAACTGTTATATTTATAGTATAACAGATGGAACAAAAAATATATAGATGAAACTATAAAAAAGGAATGCCCGATTTATGATCGGGCATTCCTTAACGTGTATTATGGCTTGCGCTTTGCCTGCGATTCCTTCATTTTCTGATTCAGTATTTCCTGAAAGGTCGGTTTAGCGTCATTGGCCTTTTTGCTTGCGGATATATAGTACGGTCTAGGATATTGATAGTGATAAGGCATAAGATGATGGATTTTGATCATAGCGGTAGTCCTCCCATAGCCGCCAGGGATATAAACGGCCTTTACAAGGATATAACCCGCATGGCCCGCAGCGAAACCCCTTGTCTGAAATTCAGGAAGATCGCATTACGGAATAAACAAAATCCCCGGCATCCGGTCATGGATGCTGGGGATATATGCCTAGAGCCTGTGTCTGGATGTTAGGAGTACGAATGACCTGCTTATTGGTTCGAAGCGATCATTTGACGGAGCACCGTTTGCAGGATGCCGCCGTTATGGTAGTAATCCACATCAACCATGCTGTCAAGACGAGCGGTTACAGGGAATTCGAACTTCGTGCCGTCCTCGCGGGTAGCGACCACTTTCAGCTCTTGCCCTGGCTTGACGTCATTGCTCAGCCCTTCGATATCAAAGGTTTCACGTCCGGTCAGCCCAAGGCTCTTCCAGCTCTGGCCGTCCTGGAACTGGAGCGGAAGCACGCCCATGCCGACGAGGTTGGAACGGTGAATCCGTTCGAAGCTTTCAGCCAGAACCGCCTTGACGCCGAGGAGGAAGGTTCCTTTGGCAGCCCAGTCACGGGAGCTTCCGGTACCGTACTCTTTACCAGCGATAACGATCAGGTTCTGTCCGCCAGCCTGGTAGTTCATCGAAGCATCATAGATCGACATCACTTCCTCGGTTGGCAGGTATGTTGTCACACCACCCTCGGTTCCAGGCGCAACCTGGTTGCGGATCCGGATGTTCGCGAATGTACCGCGCATCATGACCTCATGGTTACCGCGGCGGGAGCCGTAGGAGTTGAAGTCCTTGCGTTCCACACCGTGCTCGGTCAAGTATTTGCCTGCCGGGCTGTTCACCGCAATGTTGCCTGCTGGCGAAATGTGGTCGGTCGTTACGGAATCGCCGAGAAGGGCGAGTACGCGAGCCTGCTTGATGTCCTGAATGTCAGACAGCCCGTTGCCGAGTCCTTCGAAGAACGGCGGGTTCTGAATGTAAGTGGACTTGTCGTCCCACTCATACAGTTCGCCTTCCGGAACAGGGATCTGGTTCCAGCGCTCGTTGGCAGTAAATACATTTTCGTACTTCTTGCGGAATGCGTCTGCGCTGACGGACAGTCCGATCGCTTCGCGAATTTCCGCGCTTGTAGGCCAGATATCCTTCAGATATACAGGCTGGTTGTTCGGATCGTAGCCGATCGGATCGTTCTGGAGGTCGATATTGACCGTACCTGCCAGTGCGTAAGCAACTACGAGCGGAGGAGAAGCCAGATAGTTCGCCTTCACCTGTGCATGCACGCGGCCTTCGAAGTTCCGGTTACCGGACAGCACGGCAGCTACCGTCATGTCGTTGTCAGCGATCGCTTCGCTTACTTCGTCCGGAAGCGGACCGGAGTTACCGATACATGTTGCGCAGCCATAACCAGCTACATAGAAACCGAGTGCTTCAAGGTACTGGAGCAATCCGGCTTTCTCCAGGTAGTCGGTAACGACGAGGGAACCCGGAGTCAAGCTGCTCTTCACGTAACCTGGCTTCGTCAGGCCGCGCTCCACCGCTTTTTTCGCAAGGAGACCGGCACCGAGCATAACGCTAGGGTTTGAAGTGTTCGTGCAGCTTGTAATTGCCGCGATAACTACGGCGCCTGTACCCATAGTGCTCTTGCTTCCGTCTTTATGGGTAACTTCAACCTTCTGCTCGATTTTCTCATCGCTCAGACCATAGCCGCCCTTCTCAATCGGGGTGCGGATGATGTTGTTGAAGTTCTCTTTCATTTGGGTCAGCTCGATGCGGTCCTGAGGACGCTTCGGACCAGCCAAGCTTGGTACAACCGAAGCCAGATCCAGCTCGATCACATCGGTAAACTCCGGATCCGGCGTATCCGCTGTGCGGAACATGTTCTGCGCTTTGTAATAATTCTCAACCAGCGCTACCTGCTCATCGGTACGGCCGGTGTTGCGAAGGTAAGCCAACGTCTCGTCATCGACAGGGAAGAAGCCGATCGTAGCGCCGTATTCCGGAGCCATGTTAGCAACCGTTGCACGGTCAGCCAGGCTGATGTTCGCAAGGCCAGGGCCGTAGAACTCCACGAATTTGCCGACAACGCCCTTTTTGCGGAGCAGTTCCGTTACAGTCAGGGCAAGGTCAGTTGCCGTTGCGCCTTCCGCAAGGCTGCCTGTCAGTTTGAAGCCGATAACCTCAGGGGTTACAAAATAGAGTGGCTGACCGAGCATGCCGGCTTCAGCCTCGATACCGCCAACGCCCCAGCCGACAACGCCCAGACCGTTGATCATGGTCGTATGGGAGTCCGTACCTACGAGGGAGTCAGGGAAGACCAGCGTTTCGCCGTCAACAGTCTTCGTGGCGGCAACCGATGCGAGATACTCCAGGTTAACCTGGTGAACGATCCCTGTTCCCGGCGGCACCGCACGGAAGTTGTTGAATGCGGTTTGAGCCCAGCGCAGGAAGCGATAGCGCTCTTCGTTACGCTCAAATTCAACCTTCATATTGTATTCCAGTGCCTGATCGGTACCGAACGCGTCAACCATGACGGAGTGGTCGATGACAAGGTCAACCGGAACGAGCGGGTTGATCTGCTTCGGATCTCCGCCGGCTTTCTTAACGGTGTCACGCATAGCCGCCAGGTCAACAACGACCGGTACGCCGGTGAAGTCCTGGAGAACGATACGAGCTGGAATGAATGGGATTTCCTTATTGCTGCCTAGACCTTCATTCCATTTGGTCAGCAGTTTGACATGATCTTCGGTAATTGCCCGTCCGTCAAATTGGCGGACAGCTGCTTCAAGCAGTACCCGGATAGAGAAAGGCAGCTTGGAGATTTGGCCAAGTCCTTGCTCTTCGAGGGCCTGCAGGCTGAAATAGCAGTATTCCTTGCCCCCTACCGTAAGATTACGGGAGATAGAGAACTGATCCTTTACTGGCATACATGATCCTCCTTGTGTGCTGTCAATCTGGCTGTAGTTCCACCAGATGAAACTCAATTTCAAAATTCAACATACTTTAAGTATAACGTTTTCACCCCTGTACGTAAAGTTTTTTTTGAGAGATCGAGAAGCCCGATTTTGTAGACATACTGCCTGATTCAGGGCGTATTTCAAGGCTTCGGGGACGCGGGAAAGATAGAGGAAAGGAAGCGGTAGTGAAGCCTATTCGGAAGGGGGTTCATAGCAGAGCGGATTACTTCATATAGTTGTGATAGGGAATAGGGCTGATGTTGAAGGAGGGAATGGCAATGAGCAGCGTAACGGAAGCGGAACAGCCGTGGAAAAACGCATTATATACCTATGTCAATCAGTATAATCAGAACCGGATTGATTACTCCTCAGGGCTGAAAGAGCAGATCGTCACAGACCTGGATTATTTAATGGAACGCGGGGAGCGCCAGTCTCGTCTGGCGGCGTGGTTTGAGGAAAGGGGCGTATTGCCGCTGAAGAGCGAGACCCGGGCGAAGCTGCAGCGCGTCGTGCATGAAACCGAGGATAGCGTTACCGTGGACGTAAGGCTTCACAGCCTGTTTTATTATGATAAAAGAGGGGTGACCCACCGGGAGGACACCATTCAGTTGGAGCGGCTTACGCTTGTGCGGGACGGGGATTCCTGGCTTATCGTCGGTATCGAGCGCTTGTCGGACGAACGCCATCCCGCGTGGAATCTGGAGGCCAAGACAGAGGCTAGCGGCGGGGAACCGCTCCCTTCAATTCCGCTGCTGAATAACCGCGTATATGCCGGAGGCAGTCATCCCAGATCGGGGCGATATGACCGCGAAGCCGCGGCTGCTTATGCGGACCGCTGGTGGGATTCCGGCAACCCGGAGTTTGCCGTATTCGATGTGAATTGCACGAATTATGTCTCGCAATGCCTCTTTGCAGGCAAAGCCCCAATCCACTATACTGGTAAAAGAGAAACGGGTTGGTGGTATAAAGGCTATATCAATAAGCGCGAGTGGTGGAGCTATAGCTGGGCGGTATCCAACAGTCTGGCCATTTATTTAGGCACCAGTGCATCCGGGCTTCGGGGCGAGCTCGTGGAACGGCCCGAGCAGCTCATGCTTGGCGATGTAATTCTGTATGACTGGAACGGAGACGGGGCTTATCAGCACAGCACCATCGTGACCGCGTTCGATGCAGAGGGGATGCCTCTGGTGAACGCACATACGGTCAGCAGCCGGCACCGCTACTGGGATTACCGGGATTCCTATGCATGGAACGATCGGACGCAGTATCGTTTTTACCATATCCCTGATGAATTTTAAGGATAGATCATTAGCTCCGCTGTAAAAGGATGAAAGCCGTTTACGCATGGGAGACAGCATGAACAAGCTGCATTACGGACAAGAGAGAGGTTGACATGGGACAGAACAAATTGACGGTTGGTTTGGTATACGGCGGGAAATCGGGGGAGCACGAGGTTTCGCTCTCGACGGCATTTGCCGTGATGAACGCGTTTGATTATGAGAAGTACGAGATCCTCCCTTTTTATATTACGAAGCAGGGAACGTGGAAGGTAGGCGCAGTCATGTCCGCTCCTTTCTCGGAGCAGGAAGAGCTGAAGCTTTCGCAAGGGGAAGGAACTGAGGCGGCGCTGAATGCCGTATTCAGCCGGCTCTATGGCAGCGAGCAGCCGAAGGTCGACATCATGTTCCCGCTTTTGCACGGAACGTTTGGCGAGGACGGCACGATTCAAGGACTGTTCGAAATGGCGGACATTCCTTATGTCGGAACCGGCGTGCTGGCATCGGCAGCAGGCATGGACAAAGTAGTGATGAAAAAGCTGTTCGAGATCGCCGGACTGCCGCAATGCGATTACGACTATTTCAATCGCACCCAGTGGAATCGCAGCCAGCATGATGTGCTTCAGAGCATTGAGGATAAGCTGGGCTACCCCTGCTTTGTCAAGCCGGCGAATCTGGGGTCGAGCGTCGGCATATCCAAGGCGAAAGACCGGGAGCAGCTGACCAGCGCGATCGAAACGGCGCTGAAATTCGATAACAAGATTATCGTCGAGCAATTTGTGGATGCCCGTGAAGTGGAGGTCAGCGTGCTTGGCAATGATGAGCCGATGGCATCTGTGCCGGGTGAAATCGTCTCTTCCAGCGAATACTATGACTATGCTGCCAAGTACACCGACGGACAATCGCAGATGCAGATTCCGGCGAGCATTGATCCGGATACGGCCGATCGGCTGCGCGAGCTGGCGATCCAGGCATTCAAGGCGATTGAAGGCAGCGGCATTACCCGCGCCGATTTCTTCATCCGTCGCTCGGACGGCGCGATTATGATCAATGAAGTCAATACGATGCCTGGCTTTACACCGTTCAGTATGTATCCGCTGCTGTGGAGAGAGACAGGTGTCTCCTACCGGGAGCTGCTCGAACGAATGATTGAGCTTGGCCTTGAGCGCTACAACAGCAAGCAGTCCCTGGTATATGAGAATCAATTCTAATAGAAGTTGAATAAAGCCCATTCATCCGTGCTGGACAGCATAACGGCCGGAAGCGAAGGCGAAGAGGGGCTGAAGAAGCAAGGCGCTCGCCTATGTCCCCCTCAAGTTCCACCGCCAAGGCGATAAGTGAAGAAATCTGGATCCAGGAGCGATCCGAAGTCCAGCTGGCTTGTTCCGCAATCTATGGAATTGTACATGTGCAGTCAAGCCGAAGAAGGTTTATCATGGTGTACAAGGAATAACAATATAGATAACGCCGGGGGGAGTCCGTCTATTGCAGCGGCTCCCCTTGAGTATAAATTTATAACGAAAGGAAGCTGGCACATGGGATTTCAAACCGAGTTCAATTCCGTTTGCAAGTTCAAGAATGAGCAGGAGCTGTACGAGCTGTTGGAGTATGGACGGGGGAAGATGCTGAAGCAGGGCCTTCGGGTGTTTCCAACCGGGCAGAAAGTGATCGCTTACTCTCCGGACAATGTTGCGGTGGCGATCGTGCGGATTACGGCATGTGTTGCCGAGATTAATTTTCAGGGACAGGAAGTGACGTCGGTGGAGCTGCAGCTTGTGCGCAGGCTGACGGAAGAAGAGTCCAAGATGCAGACCGCGCTCGCCCATGAAATGTTCTTCGGAGACCATGCGTGATTGTCCGCTTCGGCTATGTGGCTATGTCAACCGTTATTGAGAATGCATCGCCTTCCAGGACGATGACCATGAAAAGTTTCTCAAAGCTTGAGGACAGGGAGGCAGGCCTGCGAAAGCTTGAACGGATCGCGAATGAGAACCTCCACAATACGCTCCGTCTGCTCAAGCATAACGAGGCCCATGACATCAAGGTCTACCGCTTTTCCTCCAAGCTGATTCCACTGGCGACACATCAGGACATGCAGGATTGGGATCCGTTCCCGGCCCTGTCAGCAGGATTCTTGGAAATAGGCAGCTACGTTAAGCGACAGAAGATGCGGGTGTCCTTTCATCCGGATCATTTCACGGTGCTCAGCACCCCTAGACCCGAAGTGTTGCGGAATTCAATCGGCGACTTGAAGCAGCATGTACGCATGCTGAAGGCGATGGGGCTTGACGCCGACATGAAGAATAATATACATATCGGTGGCGCGTATGGAGACAAGCCTTCCGCTGCGGCGAGATTTGTGGAGCATTTTCACGAACTTGACCAGGAGATCAAGGAGCGCCTGACGCTCGAAAATGATGATAAAACCTTCACGGCCAAGGAGACGCTGGCGGTATGTGAAGCAACCGGATTGCCGATGGTGTTGGACCTTCATCACCAATGGGTAAATCATGATGGGGAGTCGCCGGCGGATCTGTGGCCGCACATTGTGCAGACATGGACCACCCCGCTTGCTCAGGCGGGCTCACAGCCTGACCACCCGCTTCCGCCCAAGATTCACGTGTCCAGTCCCAAAAGTCCGTCAGATCCCCGCAGTCATGCGGATGAGGTGGAGGTGGCACCGCTTCTGGGCTTCCTTCGGAGCATCGCCGGAACAACCTCCAGGCTGGATGTCATGATAGAGGCCAAGAGGAAGGACGGAGCGCTGTTTAAGCTGATGGAGGATCTGGCAGGCTATCGCGAAGAGGGCGTTGAAATCGTAAATGGGGCTTCGGTTCGGATTGAACCGTGAGCGCTGGATTAGGTCTAGTCAAGTAAAACTATGGGTTGCAAAATTATGGAAATTAAGGTACGTTTGTGTAAAGGCCTGACGGTCTATCTACCATTTTGTATCCGAATAGAATGTAGCCCTTACCTACGGGGGATGAAGTGAATACGATGTAATATCATAGATTGATATAGAAAGTAGAGTGAGCCATTTGAACGAGAAGGATAAAGTACCTTATGTAGTCAGCAGCAAGAGTTACACGGCTGTGGCGATCAATTGCGCCGCGAAGGCGGGCGAGTGGATCAAAAGCAGACTTGGCACGGTTGCGCAGCTCAGCACCAAGACATCCGCTCAAGATTTGGTGACAGAGGTCGATAAGGGCGCAGAGCAGATGATCCGTAAACTGATCCTGACCCATTTCCCTGATCATGCGATCCTGGGAGAGGAAGGGGTAGAGCCGGGGCCGGAGGCTTCGGCCCAAGCGCTGGAGGCCGCCCGTCAGGAAGAGTATTTATGGATCATTGACCCGGTGGACGGAACGACGAATTTCGTGCACGGCTTTCCGTTCTTCTCCGTATCCATTGCGCTTGTGCATCGGGGTGAAGTGATCGTCGGTGTCATCTATGATCCTTCCCGGGATGAGCTGTTCGTGGCGGAGAAGGGCAAGGGCGCTTATGTTCATGGCAATCCGACCGAGGTATCGAAGGAAGAGAAGCTGTCAAGCAGCTTGATTGCCACAGGCTTTCCGGTGGAAACGTCAACGCTCCTGCCGCAAAATATGGCCGCGCTTCAGGCGCTGGTGCCGAAGGTTCGCAATGTCAGAGCCGGAGGATCGGCAGCCCTTCATATGGCCTATGTCGCTGCAGGGCGTCTGAGCGGATTCTGGGAGGTCGGCCTGAATGCATGGGATATTGCGGCAGGCTCCTTGCTCATTCAGGAATCCGGCGGCACGGTAACTGATCTGAATGGCCGTCCGTACGAGCTATCCGTGCGCAATGTCGTCGCAACCAATGGGCGCATTCACAATGCGATCCTGGATGTGATGAAGGAAGCAAGCACCGGGAGCTGAAGCCGGAAATAGAGGCCAAAACCGGGATCAACAGCGGATAATGTCGCCATCCAGCCGGAACACTAAGGCAAAAGGAGGGTTTGTACACGATGCATGATTCATCGGAACAAGATTTGGAGCGCCAGCTTAGTGAGATGTTGACGGAAGGCGAGATGCAGGACAAGGACCGGGAAAAGGAGCAGCGTCGTCTCGTCTCCCCGAAATATGAAATCCGGATTCAAACCCAGCTTGATCCGATTGTGGAAGAAACGCTTAAATTCCGCAGCATGGCCAAGGAAGTGGACGGTCGGTATGACAAGTACATGAAGCAGGCGGGCCATAAGGATCAAGCGAAGCCGAAGGATGACAAAGACAATGTTTGATGGTTAGTGAAGTTATCGGTTTTATTCAGGAATGGGCAGCGAGCAAGGGGCTGTCCATTTTTTTATGCTTTTACAGACAAAAGCGATCAAGCTGGCAATGTACTTTCTATCAATGGGAGTGGTAAAATAAGGATGTTCATAGATTTTATCGTTATGGGAGTGAGGATATGCGAAAAGTTTGGAAAAAATGCGTTGCTGTCGCCGCAGGCGCAATGCTGCTCGCAGCAACCTGGCTCGGTCCCGGGGCGGCATCGGTATCCGCGAATACGCAGCTGGCACAGCAGCATACATACCGGATCGTCGCGCTTGGCGATTCGCTGACCGTAGGTTATGAGCCCGGCATGCAGCCAGGCAGCAGACCTTACGGCTTCGTGGAGCGAGTGCACGAGCAGGCGCTCTACCATGGACGGACCGAGGTCGTCAACTTGGGCATCGGCGGATTGAAAACCGGCGGACTGAGAAACTACGTCCGGGCGATATCCGAAGGCCGCACTATTCGGGCGGAAGAGATTCAGCCTGGACTGGCCCAGATTGATCCACGCGCTCAGCAGATTGGCGCAGGGGCAGCCCAGCTGAAGCCGGTATTGGTCCAAGCGGATCTGATCACCGTAACGATTGGCGGCAATGACCTGATCGAGCTTGTTCATACCGCCAGCGATCTTAGCGAGGCAGAGCTGACAGCGCGCCTGCAGGAGATGTTCCGGCTGTACAGAGAGAACGTAACCGCTGTGCTTACCCAGCTTCATGCCCTCAACCCGGATGCGCTTATCGTACTGGCCGACCAGTATAATCCGGTTCCGAAAATTGCCGGCGAAGCGACCTATGTTCAGCTTGTTGAAGCTACGCGGGAGTTCACCCGCATGATTGACGAGCTGGCTGCGGAATTCGGCGAGCGGGGCGTTAAGATCAAGGTGGCGCATGTGGCACAGGAGTTCGTCGGCTCCGAGCTGACGATGACCCATATTCTGAAAAAGGACATTCATCCGAACCAGTACGGGTATGAAACGATTGCCAAGGCATTCGCCCGAACGATATGGGGAAGCTACAAGCTGTCACCGGTCCCGGAATCCGGGCAGCCGATGCGGATTGTGGTCAAAGGCGAGGACTTGATCACACCGTACCAGCCGATTATGCGGAGCAATCGAAATTATGTGGCTATCCAGGATATCGTGAACGCGATTGGAGCCGCGACGAAGTGGGACAACAAAACCTCCAGCGCGACCATCACGTACGGAGATCAGACGGTTGTGGTCAAGATCGGCGCTAACACGATCAAGGTGAACGGTGCGGACGTTCCGATTGAAGCCCCGGCGTTTCTGCACAAGGTAGGTAAAGAAGACAAAACCTATGTTCCGCTAGCGGCGATTGCAACAGGGCTCGGCCTTGACGTTCAATATGTCGCCAAACTGCGAACCGCCTTTATTAATCTGTAATTCACTTCAGTAAGTAATGGATTGTCATGTTCCGCCCCGTATGAAAAAAAGCGGCCCCGCACCGACAGAATCTCTGTCTGTGCGAGGGCCGCTCTTGTTATCTAATCTGCGTTGCTCCCTTCGGAAGCTGTCGGACGCGCTCCAGATAGTCCGTCACCCGCTGATCCTCTTCGAGTGGATACGTATAGCCGAGACGGGCTGCCACATCCTTGGCTGTTAGACGGAATAGACGTCCGCTTGCGAATAGTGCATTCCACACCGCTTCGTATGATCCCCCGGCATAGGTATCCATAAGCAGCTGCCACCTGTCTTCCGGCAAATGGTTCTTTATATATTTGCTGCATTTGCCGACACTGAGCGAGAAGTCGGTCCGGGTGCCGACCTCCCATTCCAGCATTTTCATGAGCATCGCCCGGACATAGTTGTTGAGATGCTCCTGGGCGTACAAGATTTCCTGTCTCCACAGCCCTTTGGCCACATAGGTGGATACCCACCAAAACTCATTGCAGCAATCGGCATAGTAGGCCGCCGAGGGGCGCTTGACCCAATAATCCACATCTGTCGGCGGGGGGATAACAGGAAAGGTGCCGTCCTTGTCGAGCAGAACCTTGAGCAGCTTGTCTTCCTGGCAATAGGCTTCTTTCTCTTCAATCGGAATCAGGGTCATGTCAATCCGGTTGCCATCTGTAAACAGCATCAGATACGAGAACCGGTTTCCAAGCTCGGGAGGAAACATAGCCATATCCTCGGGAGTCTGCATGATCACCCGCTCGCCGAACACATCGACCCAGCCGGGATCCTTCAGAAAGCTGTCCATCTCGGTAACATGGTAGCTGATATCGTAATCCTGAAAAATATCCCTCGGCACGTTCGGGTTCGTCCGCGAGCCTTCGAGTGTCACCGCACGCACCCGTTCATCCCGTCTTGCAACCTTCAGCACCAGTTCCATCATCTGTTCTTCACTTCTCATCATGGCGAAATCCCTCCATTATCGGTTTGGACGTAAGCGGCATGAAGCGAATAGGTGCCAGGAGGGGCCCGTATGCGAGCAGGCTGCAGGCCTCCCGTAACCGGACGGGACCGGAGAAATCCATGGCAATGGCATGCTCGAATTGCGGTCGATCCTCCGGATGGACATAGAGCATGGGAGGGCAGCCAGGCCGAGAGGCACGAGCGTTATAATTTATCGAGCAGCTTTTTCATTCAACGGCATCTCCTTTCGTTCAGAAATCCCTCAGAAACTTGCTTTAAGTGAACTTGTGATGGTCGTTATGGAATCGTTCATGTTATTCATTCTTCATGGCCTTAAAGGATTCCTCCGCGGCCTTAATGGTTGTCTCAATATCCGCTTCGGTATGGGCGGTCGTTAAGAACCAGGCTTCATACTTGGACGGCGCGAGATTGATGCCGCGATCCAGCATATGGCGGAAGAAGGCAGCGAACGCTTCCCCATCGGTATCCTGCGCTTCGTCATAATTCGTAACCGGATGATCGCAGAAATGAGTGGAGAAGGAGCCGCGGATGCGGTTGATGGTCAGCGGGACATCCCAGCGTTCGGCTGATGCTTGCAGCCCTTCGGTCAGCTTGATCGTCAGCCGCTCCATCTCTTCGTATACGCCTTCGCCCTGCAGAACTTCAAGGCAGGCGATCCCCGCTGCGATGGAAGCGGGATTGCCTGCCATCGTGCCGGCCTGATATGCAGGGCCGAGCGGGGCGACCTGCTCCATAATATGCTTGCGGCCGCCGTAGGCTCCGATTGGAAGACCGCCGCCGATAATTTTGCCAAGCGCGGTCAAGTCCGGTTGAATAGCCTCGTGGTTCTCAAGGCCGGGATACGTCTGGGCAGAGCCATAGTGGAAGCGGAAGGCGCTGATCACCTCGTCATAGATGACGAGGGAGCCGTTGTCATGCGCCATTTGGCACAGGCCCTCCAGGAATCCCGGCTTCGGCATCACCATGCCGAAGTTGCCCACGATCGGCTCGACCATCACGGCGGCAACGTCATCGCCCCAGCGCTCCAGGGCAGCGCGCAGACCGTCCAGGTCATTAAACGGCACGGTAATGACCTCCTGGGCGATGCTGCCCGGAATGCCGGCGCTGTCCGGAATGCCAAGCGTGGACGGGCCGGAGCCGGCGGCAACGAGCACGAGATCGGAGTGGCCGTGGTAGCAGCCGGCGAACTTGACGATTTTATTCCGCTTAGTATAAGCGCGAGCGACGCGGATCGTCGTCATGACCGCTTCGGTGCCGGAATTGACGAAGCGGACCTTGTCCATAGACGGAATAGCGGCTTTCAGCATTTTGGCCAGTGTAATCTCAAGCTCGGTCGGGGTTCCATACAGCGTGCCGTTCTGGGCGGCCGTGCTGATGGCCTTGGCAATATGCGGATGGGCATGACCGGTAATAATCGGTCCGTATGCCGCGAGATAATCGATGTAACGGTTTCCGTCTTCATCCCAGAAATAGGCGCCGCTCGCCCGTTTCATGAATACGGGAGCGCCTCCTCCTACTGCCTTGAACGAGCGGGAGGGACTGTTGACCCCGCCGACGATATGCTGAAGGGCTTCCTGATACAAAGCTTCTGAACGTGGTCTGGATTTTGTCATAAATTTTAAACATCCTTTCTTCAATGAAGCAGGACAGGCTGCTTGAACGCGGCCTGTCCTGACTGTTGTATGGAATCAAGTTAGTTATCTGCTCCGGCGGATAGCGAAGCTGAATTGGATTTGGAGTCCGGACTGTCTCCAGAGGAGTCTTGACTATTGTCTGTTGAAGAGTCCCCCTCGGCCGGTTCTTCTTCAGCCTGCGGATTCATCACTTCCTGGATGTACGCTTTCAGGTTATCCTCGTTCGGAACGGTCAATACGGCCGCGCCGCCAATCGTTTCCTCTCGCAGCAGCTTCATCGGAGGAACCTGTTCGCTGCCGCTCATATTGCTCTTGTATGCGACGTTGGCAAGCTTCCACATGTCCTCAACATCCATGTTGGTATCGATGTATGGGCTGACCGATTTCAGAATATCAGGCAGCTTCATGATGGAAGTGGTGGTTTGCATTTTCTTGGCTACCGCCTTGATCAGCTCGCGCTGCCGCTCGGTCCGGGTGTAGTCACCCATCTTGTCATAGCGGAAGCGAACGTACTGGAGCGCTGCATCGCCATCGAGATGCTGCATGCCTTCCTTCAGGTCGATGTCATATTCGTTCTTGTCGGCAATACTGGAATAGGACATGTCCTTCTCTACATAGAAGTCGACGCCGCCAACGGAGTCAACCAGCTTGATGAAGCCCTGGAAGTCCGTATACACATAATACTGGATCGGAATGCCTAGCAGATCGCTGACCGCTTTCATCGCCGTATTCGGGCCGTGGGTAATGGCGGTGTTGATCCGATTTTTTCCATGTCCTGGTATATCGGTGTATGTATCGCGCAGAATAGAGAACAGATACATGTTCTTGTTGACAGGATCAATGGAGGCAACCATCATGCTGTCCGAGCGAGGGATCTCGCCTTCCTCAAAGCCTCGGGCGTCAACGCCCATCATCAGAATGTTGACAGGCTCGGTGCCCTCCCATTCCGGCGGGCCGGGAACTTTCGCATCCACCTTTTCAAGATCCTTGAAAGGGGAAGCTTCGCCTTCCTTTTGGAGACTTTGCAATCCATCGTAAAAGGAGACTCCGTAATAAGTGCCATACCCGAGGATTGCTGCAAAAAAGATGCACACGCTCCATATTAAGGTTTTCTTCGTTTTTTTAGTCATTGGGTTCTTTCCTTTCGGATAACGCTGATGAATAATTTCGATAGAAGATTTGAACATTCGACATTCACTCTATTATAATTTTTTTTGGCAATACAATCAATTTTGCGGGCATAAACGCCCGTGTAGCAGGGAGTTGAAGCTATCCATGGAACCATCATCACCCATTACGACCGGCAGCACGGTTCCGGATTTCACCCTACCGTCCTCAAGCGGAGACCAAGTTTCCTTGAGCGATTTTCGCGGACGGAAGGTCGTGCTGTTTTTTTACCCGAAAGATATGACCCCGACATGTACGCAGGAGGCTTGCGACTTCCGCGATCATTATTCGGCATTGAAGGAAGCCGGTGCCGTCGTGCTTGGAATCAGTCCCGATCCGCTCACGTCCCATGCCAAATTCATCGACAAGCACAGTTTACCCTATACACTGCTTGCTGATGAGGAGCACAAGGTAAGCGAAATGTTTGGCGTCTGGCAGCAGAAATCGATGTTTGGCCGCCAGTACATGGGCATCGTCCGATCCACCTTCCTGATTGACGAAGAGGGTGTGCTCGTTCGGGAATGGCGCAAAGTTAAGGTGAAGGGTCATGTGCAGTCCGTATTGGATGCCGTGATGTCATAGCTATATGATGATAAGGTCCGTCCGCATGCCTGCATGCAGGGCGGGCCTTTTGTCTATGCCTTTGTTTATGCCTTTGGCTGTGCCTTCCCTAGCGGCAATCGTGTGCCGGGTTCGCTGGCAGCTGACCCGGATATTTTCGTAAAACATCATCAGCGCCTAGTCTTTTTTTAGAAGCATCTCCATATAATCTACCAGAAAGCCGAACTCATAGAAACGGTGGAGGTAGAGTTTTGTGATGAGAAGAGCGGGTCATGCGTGCGCAGCGCTTATCTTTTTTAGCATGTTGGCGTTATTGTTGATGGCAGGGCCGGAAGGATGGAGAGGAGTGATGGCTGGGATGAACGCAGAATCTGAATCGACAATGTCCGGCGAAGCGCCGGTATTGGAGGGGCGGGTGACAAGAGCGCCCGATCAGGATGTACAGGTGTCCAGTTCATCAGCCCTCACCTCACCGGCTTTATCATATAAGCAGCTTGTGAAGAAAACGGCGTCCGTCGAGGCCGCAGCAGCGGTACCGGAGTCTGAGGCCGGGACGGAACAATCTGGCAAGACGGTGTACCTGACTTTTGATGACGGACCGTCCGACCTGACGGATGAGGTGCTGGCGATATTGAGGGAGCATGAGGTGCCCGCTACCTTCTTCGTGTTGGGACAGTATGCGGAGCAGCGTCCAGAGGTGATAAACCGCATTTATGATGAAGGCCACGCGATTGGAAATCATACGTATGATCACCGTTATGACAAGTTATACGGGAACTTCCAGGATTTCTGGAAGCAGATCAAGCAGACGGAGGAAATCATTCGGCTCATTACGGGCGAAAGGCCGCAGCTTGTCCGTGCGCCGGGCGGAACGGCCGGTCATTTCGACGAAATGTATTTCCGCTTGCTTCACCAGGCGGGCTATCGGGTGTTCGATTGGAATGTGGACAGCGGCGATTCCAGGCGAAGAGGGGTGCCGGCAAGTGAAATTGTCCAAGGGGCAACGACGCCCGTAGCCGGCAATGAAGCGATCGTGCTGCTGCACGACGGGATCGGACATGAAGAGACGGTTCAGGCGCTGCCGCACATTATTGCGTATTACAAGCAGCACGGCTATCGCTTCAAGGCGCTTGAACCGGAGACCGCCCCGGTACAGTTCAGGGTCAGCGGCAAACTGCCGGATCGTCCTGCGCCGTCGCAGCAGTGGATTAAGGATCATATTGCGGGCAATGCCGCGTTGTTCGCACCAGGCAAAACGCTGGCGATTGAATTCGGCGGGATGGAAACCGCGTTCGAACCGGGGGAATACGATAATGTAAACGGCAGCCTGTATGTTCCGCTGCGGGCGCTGGTGGAGCGGCTCGGAGGGGAAGTGGCCTGGAATCAGCATAGCAAAACGGTACAGGTGCGCCTCGGAGGCGCAGCGTGGCAGGCAGACCCGCTAAACGGCCTGTTGAGCAAACCGGGCGAGCCGCCGGTCCCCTCGGGCGTTCATCTTCGGGGAGGTGCAGTGTGGGTGCCGTTGCGGGACGCGCTGGCCTTCTCGAGCCATCCGGTAAGGTCGCTGACCGCGTCGGATACGGAGCTGCGTGTGATCGCGTTTGGAGCATCCATTTTTTAGCATAAGTTTTTAGTCGAAAATTGTAATTTGTGTTTGTAATTATACGGAACAAGTTATAGACTGTACTTAGAGATAAATATCACAATCCCAAAGAATGTGTGTTCCGTAAAGGAGGGGGAGACTTCCCCCTGCTTTATTTTGGCGCGAGTGAGATCACCTGTGCATCCCTTCGGCAAGGGATGAATAATAGATACCGGTTAACCGAAAATTATAGCTAACCGGTTCGATCGTCGCCAAGTTCATCTTGGGAACCTACTTAGAGAAAAGGAGGCAATTCTTTATGACTGAAACATCTTCCCCGCAACCGTCCGAAACGCCGGAGAACCTTGCCGGAAATCAGGGAGCGTCGGCGGGCCGTCTTGACGTGCTTGAACAATTGCTGAAGCCGGAGGTTCAGGAGTCGCTGACCGTCCTTGTGGATAACCTTCCTAAGCTGACTGAAATGCTGACATTCATGACGAAAGCTTATGATTTTGGCAAATCCGTTGCGACTGACCCTGTGCTTGCAGAAGACACGATGGCTTCCCTGACCGGGTTTACCAAACCTGTAACCGACAAAGTGAAAAATGTTGCATCCGCAGCCATTGAAGCAGGTGACCGCATTCATGAGCAAGGCGACCAAGGTCAGATCGGCCTGTTCGGTTTGATGAAGATGCTGAAGGACCCGCAGGTTCAAAAGGCGCTTCGTTTCACGCAAGCATTCATGGATGTATTGAACGAACGTGAGAAGCAAGGCAAACGTTAATTCCACTAACCACTAGAAGAACGGAGGATGGTCATGTCTAAACATATTTTAATTTTGGGCGGTGGCTATGGCGGCCTGCTGAGCGCACTTTCTGCGCGCGAGCATTTTGGCGTCGATGGCGCAAAAATCACCCTGGTCAACCGTTTCCCGACCCATCAGATTATTACAGAGCTTCATCGTCTGGCTGCAGGCAATATCGCCGAGAAGGCGGTTGCTCTTCCATTGGATAAGCTGCTGCGCAACGCCAATGTGGATCTTCGCATCGGCAATGTGAAGGAGATCAAACCTGACGAGCGTTCGGTATCTCTGGATGATGGCGGTAAATTTACTTACGATGTGCTGGTTGTTGCCCTGGGCAGTGAGACAGCATTTTTCGGCATTCCTGGACTTCAGGAGAACAGCTTCATCCTGAAATCCGTGAGCGACGCCAACCGTCTTCGCGAGCATGTGGAAAGCCGCATTGCGGAATACAGCAAAACGAAAAACAAAAAGGACGCTACGATCGTTGTCGGCGGCGGCGGCCTGACTGGCGTCGAGCTTGTCGGCGAGTATGCGGACATGAAAACCGAGCTTGCTCGCAAGTACGGCATTGATCCGGAAGAAATCACGCTGTACTGTGTAGAAGCAGCGCCTTCGATTCTGCCGGGCTTCCCTGCGGAGCTGGTTGACCGTGCGACGACAAGCCTGCAAAAACGCGGCGTTAACTTCCTGACCGGTCTTCCGATCACGAAGATGGAAGGTTCGACAGTAGAACTGAAAGACGGCAGCACCATCGAGACAAGCACGCTCGTATGGACGGGCGGCGTACAAGGCAACTCCGTTGTTGCCAACTGCGGCATCGAAGTGAACCGCGGACGCGCCGTGGTTAACGAATTCCTGCAATCGACTTCCCATCCTGACGTCTATGTTGCTGGTGACAGCGCAGTCGTTATGGGTCCTGAAGGACGTCCATACCCGCCAACAGCTCAGCTGGCTTGGCAGATGGGCGAGCTGATCGGCTACAACATGTTCGCCTACCTGAACGGCGGTGCGCAAGCCGAGTTCACGCCGGTATTCTCCGGTACGCTTGGAAGTCTGGGCCGCAAGGACGCGATCGGTACGATCGGCGCCAACAAAACCCAGCTGAAGGGTCTGCCTGCAACCTTGATGAAGGAAGCGAGCAACTGGCGCTACCTGTCCCACATCAACGGTTTGTTCACTCTGGCATACTAAGACCGGCGTCAGCCGCTTGATATGCAGGGGACAGAGGCTGTCCACACGCAGTTGTTTCACAGCCTGCCCTTGACTTTATAAACACGGATCTGGTTGGAGTTATCCGGCCGGGTCCGTTTTTTTATTTTGCAAGCCCATTTCTCGGCGTTATTGTCGCTTACGATTGGATTTAGGGCGGACAGTATGACGGCATTCAAATCTGCGGAACCAATGAATTTACAAATCGAATGAACTTGCGGAACGACCTTCCCAGCGGAAACAAACACCCGCTCGACCGCCGGAATCTCTTAATGGCTTCGGATCCCTGTTGCTTTTCTGCTCTTCTTCCCTGTTACCATTCCTGTTCCTATTCCTATTCCTATTCTGTTCCTGCTTCTGTTTCTGTTTCTGATCTGATCCTTATCTTTATCCAGATCCTGCGCCTCTTTCACGTTCCCTTCTGCTTCTATTCCCTCTTTTCTCTTCTTGAAGGTCTAACTCTCTCAATTCTTGGAAAACCTATTCATAGATTTAATATTATGACGGATCTTGTGACGTTATTCGAGGTATGGAGGGGATGTTATTGTTAGGCTCGTCCGTTTATTCAGAAGAACCGAATGTGCCGGATTGGGCGCCTGAACTGCTGAACCGGGTTATTCAGCGGGTGGGAGGTGTCGTGGTTGGCCATCGGGAGCAAATATCGCTCGTGTTCATATCGATGCTGGCTGGCGGACATGTGCTGCTTGAGGATGTGCCCGGTGTCGGAAAGACGATGATGGTAAAGACGATTGCGGCTTGTCTGGGCTGTGATTTCAACAGAATTCAGTTTACCTATGATCTGATGCCGGGGGACATTACCGGAACTTCGGTCTACTATCCGCATACAGGGGAGTTTGTGTTTCGGCCGGGCCCTGTGATGTCCAACATCGTGCTGGCCGATGAAATTAACCGGGCGACGCCAAGGGCCCAATCAGCGCTGCTCGAGGCGATGGAGGAGGGACATGTGACAGTGGATGGCAACACGCATCCGTTGCCGGCGCCTTTCTTCATTATGGCGACACAGAACCCGTATGAGTTCGAGGGAACCAGCCCGCTGCCCGAAGCGCAGGTCGACCGGTTCATAATGCGCTTATCCCTTGGGTATCCGGGGATTGAGGAGGAGATGGTGCTGCTGGAGAGGGGGCTCGACGGCGCTCGCTTAAGCCAGCAGGTGAAGCCGATGCTCACGGGAACGGAGATGGTATCGATGCAGCAGGCGGTGCGGCGCGTTTATGTGGATGAGAGCATTAAGCGTTATATGGCTACGGTAGCCGATGCGTCGAGAAGCCGGGAGGATGTGGCGCTGGGCATAAGCCCGAGAGGGACGTTGGCATGGATGAGAGCTTCCCAGGCGGCAGCCTTTCTGGACGGACGCATGTATGTTATACCGGACGATTGCTTGCGGACGGCTGTGCCGGTGCTGGCTCACCGGATTCAACTGCATCGCGGCGTGAGGTCCGTGGCCGGGGCTCAAGGCCAAGTGATAGCGTCGCTGCTGACCCAATTTGAACTGCCGCGACAGCGCAGCCGCCGGGGTGGTCGAGCATGAACTGGCTTGGCAAGAACGGACTGGAGCTTCTGCGTGCCGTTGGTTTATGGGGTCTTTCGCTAGGGGCTTATCTATGGCTTGGGGGAGCTTCCCTGAGGATGATATGGTACATCAGTACCATTATGCTGGCCTATGGCGTACTGCTTCGGCTGTTCGGCATTTCCCGAATCCAGGTCCGCCGCATGTTCACTCCCTCTGTTGTACAGGCCGGGGATCGGGCTGAACTGCAGGTGGAGTTGAGCTGGAGAAGCTGGCTTCCGATTCCGTGGATGATCGTGGTGCATCGGGTGGGGGAGCAGAGAGCAACGAAGGTGCTGTTTCCCGGCTGGCGGCAAAAAGCAAGCTTTACCTGCATTCTGACAGATATTCCGCGCGGGGAATGGACCGATATCGACAGTGAAATCCTATGGGGGGACCTGTTCGGGTGGTATCGGGTCCGGCGCCGTCTGCCGGGTCAGTCGGCATTGACGGTTCACCCCCGGCCTATGCGTGTGACGATACCGGATTATGCAGGTCATGGCGGTGATGTGCGCCTGGAGGCCGAGATGGCCGCATCTGTGAGGAGAGCCGAATATCCAGGGGGCGGGGTTCGGAATTATATGCCCGGTGATCCGCTGAACCGCATCCATTGGAAAAATTCTGCACGCTCCGGAAAATTGCAAACGATGCTTCCGAGCAGCGGGTGGAGTTCGAATACAAACATTTGGCTATACAGCGGCAGCGACGGTTATCCCGCTCTTACAGCTTCCGAGCAGCAGGCGGCATATGAATTGGCGGTTTCGGCCGCGGCGGGTCTGGCCGAGTACCTGGAGTCCATTGGCATCATGTATACGCTAAGCACTGCTGCTATCCAGGGTACGAAGGGTCCAGCCTATCCAATCGCTCCTATGAACTTAGGCAGCAAGAGTTTAAGGGATGTGCCGGACGGCCACACGCGGCCAAGCATGCAGACAAGCCATACACAGACGAGCCACACACGGACAAGCCATACGCAGACGAGCCACACACGGACGAGCCTTACGCAGACAAGCCATACACAGACAACCTATCATGCACAGACGATCCCTGCGCGGATAGATGGAGAGATGAGCCAGATGCAGGCAAGCCGCTCGCAGGAACCAAGCCGCATACAGACCGGGAGGCAGCGCTATGCTCATGCACTGAAGATGCTGGCCGGCGCCCGACTCTATGAACCTGCGGCGGCAACGGGTGCAGCAGGGAAGAAGGGGGAGACGGAGCTGGGATATGACGCTCAGTCTGCGGCTGGTCATCTCGATGCAAACCAATATGACGTTAGCCAGCATGGCGCCGGAGGAGCTGCTGCACACGAGTCAGACGCATCCCGATATGCTGCTGGACGATCTGCTGTAAACCAGTCAAACGCAGCTTCATATAACGCTGGAGGAACTGCTGTAAACCACTCGGACGCAGCTCAATATACCGCTGGGCGGTCAGCTGCTAACCAGCCTGATGCTGGCCTATTTGCCGCTGGAGAGGTTCATGCGGGTTCGGTTTACAAGTCGGCTTATGCAGGACCGGGGCATGACCGTTCCTCGTGGATCATTGTTACCGGTACGGTCAGCAGATCGCTGGCGCAGACGGCGCACGCCATCCAGTCAGCCGGACGAAGCGTTACGATCTGTTGCACAGGCTGTATGGGATCAGGCGCTTCTGCAGCGGAGCCACACCGTTTCGGTGACAAGGGGAGTGAGGAATGGATCCAGCGGTTCCTTGCGCTCGGCGGCAGGCTGTTCGTGCTGAACGTTGCGGAGGGACGATTCGAGCGGGCCGCTGCGGTTCGCCTGGGTCCCGACTATGGAGGTGATCAGGATGCAGACAAGCGGCAAAAGTTTGCCTATTGATCAGGCGGTTCCTGGCGGCAGTGTTATGCCTGGGGGAATGGTGTTGCCCAAGGAGCCTGAAGCTTCAAGGAATTCTTCGGGGTCCTACGATTCTGCTGCAGGAAGTGAGCCGCCTCACAGCAGCCTATTCTTGCGCATTTCCCCAGGGCCGCTGATCTATCGTATATTGATTACGCTGCCTGTAGCAGGGCTGCTCTCCCAGTGGCTGCTGCCGCTGCTGGAACTGGGCGGTGACAGCGGACGGGTCGTTGACACGCTTGCCTTATGGGCGGCGGTGCTGATCATCCAAGGGGTGTTCACGGTAAGCGGATGTGTCTGGCTGCCGCTCAATCTTGTGATCCTTATCCTGTTGTGTGGCCAGTTGTCCGGGAGCGGGCCGGCTTTAGACTGGGTAGTATCCTATGCTGCTGATATCGTGCCAACGGATGTCGGGCAATTCAGGCAAACGCTTCGGTTTACGGAGCTGAGCAGGGAGAGCAGGACGCTGATCCTGCTTACAGGCTGGGCCATTCTCGTATCGGCAGTCCAGATGATGGCGGTGTATCGCCGGACGATATGGTTGTTTTCGGTCTCGACGCTGGTGTATTTGCTGCTGCTGGAGCTGTTTGTCATTGAGAGCGCTTATCGCTATATCGCCTATACGCTAGGGCTTATGCTGCTGGCGCAGGGAATGATGCAGCTGCTCCGACTAAGACAGGGGCAGGAGGCAGAGCTGCGCGAGCAACGGAGCGAGGGTTCGCAACAGGGGCAGGAGCAGAGGTTCTGGCTGGATCCCGCTCGCCCTGTGGTGCGTGCTGGGGGCGGCCGCGCCATCCGGCATCAGCCGGGGCGAGTCCCGCTGCTGCGCTGGTGTACGGTTGTGCCGGTGGCCGTTGCCATTATGCTGGGCGCGGGTCATTTAGCCGGAGGCATCGCGGAGCCCGCTGCCGGGACCGGAGTGACTCCGCAGCAAATGGCAATGACGGTCGCGGATTGGGCTGCCAGCCTGCGCCATGAGATCGAGCTGGTGCCAACCGTAACCATGACTGGCTATGATGCTTCCGATGCGGAATTGGGCGGGCCGCTTGAAATGAACGATGCGCTGCTGTTCACGGCGTCCACACCGGTGCCGACGTATTGGCGCGGTGATGTGTACAGCCGATATGACGGGCGGAAGTGGCTGCCGCACCGGCCTGCTTTGTCCTCGGTGAAGACCGGCGTTGATCTGAGATCGGTCCTGCCGGATTGGGGGGGAGCGGGCCGGGAGACTGTCGTTCAGGGGATTACGTTTGCCAAGGCGGAAACGGGTCTAAGCACGCTGCTGTCCGGCGGCAGCATCGTGGAGGTAACCGAGCTGGAAACTGTCCGGCGCGAGGTGGAGAGGCTGTCCGTGGACCGTATGGCACAGACGATAGCTATCCAGGGCGGAGCGGCGATCCCGATCAGCGGCTATACGGTCAAGGCCGAGCTGAACCGCCCGAAGGAGCAGGAGCTGCGCCGGTCAGCAGGGGGAGACCCTGCGGCGATTCAAGACTTGTATTTGCAGCTGCCTGCGCATATTCCGGAGCGGGTCAGGGAGCTTGCTGCAGAAATAACGTCAGAAGCCGAGGGACGGTATGAGAGGGTCTCAGCGGTCGAAGCCTATCTGGAGCGGAACTACGCCTATTCGCTGGACACCAGTGTGCCTCCGGCGGGCAGTGATTTTGTCGATGATTTCCTGTTTGAATCGAGGAAGGGGTACTGCTCTCATTTTGCTACGGCGATGACGGTGCTGCTCCGAAGCGAGGGCATTCCTGCGCGGTATGTGACAGGTTTTGCCCCGGGAGAGCCGGTTCAGGGAAAGAGCGGATTCTATCAGATTGCATATAAGGATGCCCATGCTTGGGTGGAGGTTTATTTTCCCGAGCATGGCTGGGTAGCGTTCGATCCTACGCCTGGCTTTGAACCGGGACAGGTGCCTGTCACAGAGGCGGAACAGCCTGTTGTGGAGACAACTCCTGATATGATGGAGAGCCTGATCGGCTTCGCGCGGAAGACGGCTCTGGCTGTGCAGTTGTGGTTAACCGGGGTGCGTCCCTTGCTGCTCGCGGTTGTTCTGCTGCTGGTCATTCCGGCGGCCGCTGCCGCAGTTATGCTGCTGCCGAAGCTCAGATTGGCGCTGGCGTTTGCGCGGCTTGCCCGGCATATGGCTGTCACCGGACGGGATGGCTTGCTGTCTGCCGCCCAGCTGGTGCTGGACAGGCTGCAGAAGTCCTTCGGCCCGCTTGGAAAGGGACAGACCATGCGTCAATATATGGATGCCTTGCCGATTGCTGACGATGAGCTGAAAGCGGAGATCGCGCTGTTTGCATCCCGCTGGGAGCGGGCGGCCTATGTGGATTTGCGGTGGTCGCGCACGGAAAAGACAGCCTTTTTGCGGCAATGTATCCGGATTGTCAAAAAACTGGTATGAAAACGTCGGGGCCTCTTTCTTGACGGTATGAATTCAGGTTGCGTATAATTAATTTCATTAATCAAGGGAGGCCCGGTAATGAACAAGCCTAATGAAATCATCGTAGTTATGGACTTCGGTGGACAGTACAACCAACTTATAGCACGACGCATTCGTGATCTGGGCGTATATAGCGAACTGCTGCCATATAATACGCCTGTCGAGAAGATTAAAGCGATGTCGCCTCGCGGAATCGTATTCTCTGGCGGACCATCCAGCGTATATTCGGAGAATGCTCCGCATGTCGATCCTGCGATCTATGATCTGGGCGTGCCGATCTTCGGCATTTGCTATGGTATGCAGCTGATGGCCCAGCAGCTGGACGGCAAGGTAGAGCGCGCGTCCAAGCGCGAGTACGGCAAGGCCGAGCTGGAGTTCAAGCCGGATACAACGCTGATCAAAGGGCTGGAGCTGAAGCAGACAGTATGGATGAGCCACGGCGACCATGTCGTCACGCTGCCAACAGGGTTCAAGCTGGATGCCGGTACGGAATCTGCTCCAATCGCGGCGATGAGCAATGAAGAGAAGAAGATGTACGCGGTGCAATTCCATCCGGAAGTACGCCATTCCGTTCAAGGTAACGAGATGATCAAGAACTTCCTGTATGAAGTGTGTCAATGCGAAGGCAACTGGAGCATGGAAACCTTCATCGAGGACCAGGTCCGCGAGATCCGTGAAGTGGTCGGGGAGCAAAAGGTGCTGTGTGCGCTTAGCGGCGGTGTCGATTCTTCCGTCGTGGCGATGCTGATTCATAAAGCGATTGGCGATCAGCTCACCTGTATGTTTATCGACCACGGTTTGCTCCGCAAAGGCGAGGCGGAGAGCGTCATGGACACTTTTGTCGGCAAGTTCGACATGAAGGTCGTTAAGATCGATGCGCGCGATCGTTTTATGTCCAAGCTTAAGGGCGTGGAGGATCCGGAGAAAAAACGGAAAATCATCGGCAACGAGTTCATTTATGTGTTTGACGAGGAATCCAGCAAGTTCGATGATTTTGCTTTCCTTGCACAAGGCACGCTGTACACCGACATTGTGGAGAGCGGCACGGACACGGCACATACGATCAAGTCGCATCATAATGTCGGCGGACTGCCGGAGGACATGAAGTTTAAGCTGATCGAGCCGCTGAAGGCTCTCTTTAAGGATGAGGTTCGCAAGGTCGGTGCAGAGCTCGGCTTGCCGGACGAAATCGTACACCGTCAGCCATTCCCGGGTCCGGGTCTGGCGATTCGGGTGCTGGGCGAGGTTACCGAGGAGAAGCTGCAAATTGTGCGCGACTCCGATTACATCCTGCGTGAAGAGATTGCAAAGGCTGGCCTTGACCGTGAGATCTGGCAGTACTTCACCGCCCTGCCGAACATGAAGAGTGTTGGTGTTATGGGGGATGCCCGTACCTATTCCTACACCGTCGGCATCCGCGCCGTAACCTCCATCGACGGCATGACCGCCGACTGGGCGCGTATTCCGTGGGACGTGCTGGAGAAGATTTCGGTGCGTATCGTCAACGAAGTGGAGAACGTCAACCGGATCGTGTATGACGTGACGTCCAAGCCACCAGCAACGATTGAGTGGGAATAAGACCACGAAAAACGAAGGTTTGAACGTTTGATCTGAATCCGATGTAGTGCGGCAGCGAGTCCTTCGCTGCCGCACTTTTTGCGTTGGCTGCTTATATTCCTCAGGAGGCTGGAAATACTGGAAGTAATAGCTTTTGTAAAAATCACGAACATTAAAATGTAAAAATAGATTTAATATTCGTTTTTTTCATTGACAACCTGAACGGACATGCCTACAATATGATTTGTGAAACTGATGGAACATGATGGCGGGAACGCCTGACAATAGGAATAGCAATTCGTATAATTCCGGGAATTGGCCCGGAAGTTTCTACGAGGTCACCGTAAATGATCTGGCTACGAAGAGGGATGAGGATAGAGGGTTGTGCTTTGGAGAAGAGCAATCTTGTTCAGGCGACCTGTACCTTTTCCGTGCTTACAGCGAGGACCCGGGGAATTAGGATATACCCGGGTTGTTTGTCGTTCACATCGTGTTCATTCGTACATACTTTTAAGGGGGATATCTCTACAATGGAACGTTTCTTTAAGTTAAAGGAACACGGGACCAATGTCAGAACCGAGATGATTGCAGGCCTGACGACTTTCATGACGATGGCCTACATCCTCTTGGTCAACAACCTGTTCCTCGGCCCTGAGGGCGCAGGAATTCCGGCAGAAGGCGTATTCTTCGCCACCGCTGTCGGCGCAGGTCTGGTGACGATTGTGATGGGTCTGTTTGTTAACATTCCGGTCGCGCTGGCTCCTGGTATGGGTCTGAACGCATACTTCATGACGGTGGTTCTAAGCTCGAACGGGGCGATTACGTGGCAGGCTGCACTTGGTGCGGTATTTCTATCCGGTATCGTATTCCTGATTCTGACCGTTACGAAGATTCGTCAGATCTTGTTAACAGCCGTGCCGGACAACCTGAAAATTGCAATTACGGTCGGTATTGGTCTGTTCATTACGATCATCGGTTTGAAGCTCGGTAATCTGGTGACGGTCTCGATCAATCCGGGGACAGATGTGAGCCAGCCTGTTGCGGGCGGAGCTTTCAATCTGGGGATGGGCAATTTTATCGATCATAAGGATACGCTGCTGGCCCTGATCGGTCTGCTCTTGATTGCGGTCATGATGGTGCTGAAGCTGAAAGGCGCTTTGCTGATCGGTATCGTACTGACTACGCTGATCGGGATTCCGATGGGCGTTACGGATCTGTCCAGCCTGAACGGTGCAAGCTGGTTCCCTTCTTTTGAGAACCTGGCTGTAGGTCAGATGGATCTGAAGGGTGCCATTGGCATTGGACTTCTTGAAGTGATCTTTATCTTTACGTTTGTAGAGCTGTTTGATACATTTGGCACGCTCGTCGGAACGGCGGGACGCGCAGGGCTGCTGAAGAACAAGGAAGAAGGCGAGAAGAAGCTTGGAAAAGCGATGCTCGTTGATGCAGGCGGCGTCAGCGCCGGTGCATTCCTTGGTACAAGTACGATCACAGCTTATGTTGAAAGTACTGCGGGCGTCGCTGAAGGCGGACGCACAGGTCTGACGGCAGTAACGACCGGTATACTGTTCATTCTGGCGCTGTTCCTGGCTCCGATCGCGCTGGTGGTTCCATCGGCGGCGACTGCTCCGGCGCTGGTCGTTGTGGGCGTGCTGATGATGAATCAGGTTCGCAAAATCGATTGGGACGATTTCTTCCAGGCGTTCCCGGCATTCCTGACAATCGTGCTGATGCCGTTCACCGGCGGCATTGCGAACGGGATCTCGGCAGGGATTATCTCCTTTGTCATTCTGGCGGCAATCGGTAAGGCGACCGGACGCATCAATGCGAAGGTGCATTGGCTGATGTGGATATTATTCGTAATTATCCTCATACGGTATGCCTTCATGGGCGCAGAGTAACATACACAAAACTCGCGTTTGCGCCCTCCGAGTATGGAGTTATTAAGGGTTCATTATTAAGGGTTCACAAAGCAAAGCCCGCTGCAATTGCTGTTCGCCGAATAGGGCGGCACAGACTGCAGCGGGCTTTTTCTATTTCCCGTGTGAGCGGGAGCGTGCAGATCTTTCTTATTGGCGTACTTCTTATTATAGAAGAAACGGGTTTTGAACGAGGGTGTGGTAAGGGTCGAGGGCCAGGGCTAGGTGTGATGAATATTGCATTTGAAGCCGAGCAGATTTGGTAGAGTAGACGTGAGGGAGGATTGCTGACGGATTTAGCGGAAGCATGTCGAAATATGACGCAAGCGTAGTGGGTGGCGAACGAGAGGGAACGAGAGGCAAACGTACGGTGCAAGGGACGCCATCGTAAAGCCGTCAAGGAGCGTTGCGTTAACCGTGGTATGAACCGGTAGAGACAGCCAGATGAGCATGGACTGGCACAAGTGCAATCATGCCCACTTTAATGTGATTAATTTCACAATCAAAGAGATGTCGGCAATCATTAACAAATTCACGCATAAGTACAGGGGGATTGGCGTATGGCAAGATATTTTAACGGCAAAGAGGTTGAATTGTTGGCTCCTGCTGGCACCTATGACATTTTTACCGAGGTGATTGATGCCAATTGTGATGCGGTGTATTTTGGCGGACCGTCCTTGAATATGCGCATGATGCGAAAAGGCTACAATCTCACTTATGAGGAGGTCGCGAGGGCGGTTCAGATGGCGCATGATCGGGGAAAGCGGGCTTACATCACCGTTAACAATCTGCTGAACGAGGAGGATCTGGACGAGGCGAAACGGTATTTTGCCTTTCTGAACGAGGTTCAGCCCGATGCGATCATCGCACAGGACATGGCCGTGTTTCCGCTGATTCAGCAGTTGAATGATGCCAAGATCCCGGTGCATTCCTCGGTCATGATGAACGTTCACAATCTGGATATGATCAAGGCGGTTCGGGATATGGGCGTCAGCCGGATCGTGGCCTCGCGGGAGATGGATCTGAAAACATGCGAGGTGCTGCAGGCGAAGAGCGGGATGGAATTTGAATATTTTATCCATGGTGATATGTGTACGGTTCATGGGGCCAACTGTTATTACAGCGCGCTGCTGTTCGGAAACAGCTCGAGCCGCGGACGCTGCATGAAGCCATGCCGCTGGGACTATCGGGTGAAGAAGGATGGAGAGGTCTATCCGACGGAATACCCTCTGGCCGCTAAAGATATGTATATGTACGAGCATATTCCCGAGCTGATTCAGGCGGGCATCACCTCTTTCAAAATCGAAGGGCGCATGCGCGACAAAGATTTTCTGCTGATGCTGGTGAACAGCTATGGGGATGGGATTGATCGTTATATCGCCGATCCGCTTGGGTTCGACCGCCGCAAGGATGCGGAGCTGCTGCACCAGAACCGGAAGCGGGATTTCTCAACGGCCTATGCGTTTGGCAATCCGGGGCTTGATTTCGTCAATCGCCGTTATGAAGGAACCGGGAAGTTCTACAGCACAGGCAAGGTGTTCAGCACGCCGACAGCGGAACGGGAGATAAAAGCCGACAGAGTGGAGGAAGTGAAGGAAGCGCTGCGACAGGTCAAGCGGGATTCTGGCGTGGCCGGAATATCTCCAGCCCTTACGGTTCATGTGAACAATGTGCAGCAGGCGCGTGCCGCTATGGAGGAAGGGGCGAAGGTGGTGTATCTGGCGGGGGATGTGTTCCAGCCGGATCAGCCTTTTGGCAGAGAAGAGATTGAGGAGCTTGCGGCCATCAAAGGTGATGCGGAACTGGTGCTCGGCATGCCTCGCATGATGAATGAGCTGCAGCTGGACCGATATCAGCATTTTCTCGAGATGGGGAAGGTGTCCAGCTTCTACGGCATCGATGGTCTGCTGGTATCGAATCTGGGCGCGTTTCGGCGGCTGCGGTATTTGGGACTGCCGATGATCGCCGACTTTAATCTGAATATCTACAATTATATGGCGGCTTCGTTATATCAAAAGCAATTTGGTGCTGCTCGGATGACGCCGTCGCTGGAGCTGCCGCTGCAGGATTATGCTAAGCTGATTCAACACGCTCCGCTGCCGGTCGAGGCGATTGTTCATGGCTCCCCGATTGTGATGTATTTGGACCTGGACCTGTATGCCAACGCAGAGTATATGGAGCCGATCGGTCAGGAAGACAACCGATATGTCGACAACAAGCACCTCGTTCTGATGACCGACAAGGGCGAAAACCCGGTATACCGTGATCAGGACGGGCGCAATCATCTGGCGTTGTCGAAGGAGCTGTGCGGCATGCCGTTCTTGAAGGAACTGTATGAAGCAGGTGTGCGTCATTTCCGAATTGAGGGCAAGTCGTATACAACAGATCAGCTGAGGGAATTGGTGCGGACGTACCGTGAGGCACTGGAGCAGTTGGAGCTGTGCGGTGACAAGTTTGCGGTGATGAAGCCGGTGTATGCCGGATATACGCTGGGGGCGCTTCAGTTCGGGTAAGCCCGGCGCCAGCAGACGGAATGATGAAATGGTAGGGATCCGGGTGATTGTTGGATGGTTGAAGAGATGGATCAACATAGAGAAAAAAGGAGATGAAAGCCATGCTTGATCCTACAGGAGCCATGATGGGACCAGAGGCGATTGTGGAGCGGCGGAAGAAGTATGGGCTGCCTTGCACCGCCCATTTCTACAGCAATCCTCCGCATATTGTTCGGGGCAGCATGCAGTATTTGTACGATCAGGAGGGACGCAGGTATGTTGATTTTTTCACCGGGGTATCGGTTGTGGCCTGCGGTCACTGCAATGAGGCGATTACGGAGCGAACGGTCGAACAGCTGCGGAGGCTGCAGCATACGTCTACGATTTATTTGACCCAGCCGATGGTTGAGCTTGCCGAGCGACTTGCGGATGTTCTGCCCGGGGCAGTGCGTCGGACATTCTTCTGCAACAGCGGATCGGAGGCGAATGAAGGGGCGCTCCTGGCGGCAAGGCTGCATACCGGACGGCGAAATTTCCTGGCGTTGGAGTACGGCCTGCATGGGCGCACGTTTCTGACGATGAACGTAACCGGCATTCCGATGTGGCGTGCTGACGACTGGCTTGATTCTGATACGGCGACCTTCATCCCCCGCCCGTGGTGCGACGGGCTCGAGCCGAATGCGGCTGCCCGGCGCTCGCTTGAAGCGCTGGCCGCTGTGCTGGCGGACAAGGGGGAGACATTCGCCGCGATGATCGTGGAGCCGATTCAGGGCAATGGGGGCATCATCAAGCCGCCTGACTGGTATTACCGGGAGCTGAAGAAGATGCTCGAGGCGCATGGCATTCTGCTCATTGCCGATGAAATCCAGACCGGGATGGGGCGCACTGGGCGGATGTTTGCGATGGAGCATTATGAGGTGACGCCCGATATCATAACGATGGCAAAGGCACTTGGCAATGGGGTGCCGATAGGCGCTTTTTCGATGACGGATGAGATTGCGGCCAGTTATAACCGGCCTTCGGCTTCGACGTTTGGAGGCAATCCGGTGTCCTCTGCTACTGCCCTGGCTGTACTGGACTATATTGAGCGGCATGGGCTGGTGGATCAGGCGATGGTGTTGGGGGAACGGCTAATGAACGGACTGTGCATTGTGCAGAAGAAATACCCAGACATCGTGGCTGAGGTGCGGGGCAAAGGGCTGATGGTTGGCGCTGAGCTGAAGGGATGCGGCGAACGAACAGACGCGGAGATGACGGATATCGTGTTGGAACAGATGAAGGACCGCGGCTATATTATCGGCAAAAATGGTGTGAAGCGGAATGTGCTTGCTTTTCAACCAGCGCTGATCATTTCTGCGGACGATATTGACGGCATGCTGGGAGCGCTTGATGGTGTACTGGCTGACGTATCGGCTGAATCTTACCAGTCCCTGTAATGTGGGATAGGGGTTGCATTTTTTATGAGCTGTTTTTGTTTTGGCGATTCAGAAGGTTTCGTGAGCGCTAGAGAGGTTCGGACTGATGCAGGTTGGACCTCAAGGAATGGGTTTACGATGGAATGACCGAGAGAACGATGAAAGACTTCAAAAGGGGATGGAGTGGCTATGCAGGTATATGTGCAATCAATTCAGCGGGTGGTGGCCAAGGTTCGGTTGTTTGGGGAGCTGGTGATGTTCTCGCATACGTTATTTTCATTGCCCTTTGCGCTGATTTCGCTAATCTGGGCTGCTGGCGGCATCCCGTCCGGACGGGTGATGTTATGGTCACTCATTGCGCTCGTGGCCGCCCGAAACGGGGCCAATGCGTTTAATCGGATCGTGGATCTGCCGTATGATGCGGCCAATCCGAGAACCGCGGAGCGGCACATGCCAAGAAAACTCCTTCTCCCTCGCGAGGTGTATGGGTTTGTGATCGGAAATTTTGTACTGTTCATTATCGCTGCCGGAATGCTGAATCCGTTATGTCTTGCGCTATCGCCGGTGGCGATATTGCTGGTCTGCTCTTATTCCTATACCAAACGGTTTACGTGGCTGTGTCATCTGTTTCTTGGGTTTACAATTGCTTCGGCGCCGGTCGGAGCCTGGTTTGCGGTTACAGGTACGGTCGCGTTCACGCCATTCGTGCTCGGCACGGTAGTGATGTTATGGATTGCGGGCTTCGATATCATCTATGCGACACAGGATGTGGAGTTCGATCGAAAGGCGAGGCTGTGGAGTGTTCCCAGTATATTTGGGGTGGAGCGGGCATTGCGCTGGGCGAAGGGTCTGCATGGGATCATGGTGATGCTGCTCATGCTGCTGTACTATATTGAAGGATTGGGCTGGCTGTATGTGATCGGGATCGTATTAGCTGCGGTGCTTCTTGCTGCCGAGCATCAGATTGTGAAGCCATCCAGCCGGAAGCGGATGAAGCTGGCGTCCTATAATCTGAATCAGGTGATCAGCATGATTATTGTCGTGTTTACGCTGGCGGATTTCTTCTTGTTGTAGAGGTTCGAGATTCGTTCGTACGCTGTCTTGCAGGGCTATTGCTGTCCTTTAAATCGTGAAGTACGTTGAAGCGGAGGGAGGCTGCTGTGGGCATTGTACGGAAATGAGGCGGACACTTTGGCTCTTATATATGAAGGAAAAAGCACGTCAGAGATGTGGATGTTATCGTCGACGAGGAGTTTATGAAGGCTCGAGGCATTCGCAGAAATTATTTTTAATAAATGTCTTGCATATAGAACAACATATGTGTTATATTCTAATTCCGGCCGATAAAAAGGCGGACATATCGAATGAACAAAGCAAGCGATTGAAGAAAAAAATGGTTTTGATAAAAAGCTTGCATAGTTCGACAGAATGTGATATATTATAAAAGTTGCTAACGCGATAACGTGTTGGTGACATACGAAGCAGTTG
>NZ_NPBY01000046.1 GCF_002272015.1 Paenibacillus campinasensis
GTTGTGCTAACGCGATGACACGGATTCACAGGCTGCGAATGTGATCGGCATGTGAGCTGATAAAACGACATACGGCTGCGGATTTACGCGTCTGGTCCAGAAGGACAGGGGCGGGATCCAGCCCTTCCTGATAGCGGTGCAGGAAGTGAAGGAAGACATCCAGCTTGCGCAGCTGAAGCAGCTCGGGGAGCAGCTTCAGCTCTTCTGACTCCAGCGGGCGGACGCTTCTGTAACCAGCGAGCAGTTCATGAATCACAGTTAACGCAAGCCCACCGGGGGCGGATAGCTGTTCAGCGAGGCAAACAGCAAGCTCCATCGCCCTAGAATCACGTGTAGCAAACTCGAAGTCAAGCACAGCGCGGATAACGCCTTCTGGCTCGATCAAGACATTGGCGAACGATACGTCGCCGTGTATCCATTGTCTATTCAGGCAGCGAATGGCGTCAGCGTGACGGTTCAGTGCAGCAAGAATATTCAGCAGGAAATCAGCTTCTTCCGCAAGTGCGGTAAGAGCCGGGTCGGACGCATAGAGGTTGCGGGCGGTTGCCGCTGCTTCTTCCGTGTCCGGGCCGAGTAATTCATCATACGGCGGGTATGCAGGCGCAGCTTCAAGCTGCAGCTTCTCCATCGCCTGCGTAAGCTGGCCTACGACTTGTCCATATGCGTAAGACAGGTCGTGGCGATCGGCAGCGGGTTTGACACCCGGCAGATAGGTGAAGAGGGCGGCGAGCTTCCCGTCAGATGCCGTCGTCCAGGTCCGGCCTTGATCCGTGCGAAGCGGGCAAGGGATCAGAAAGGGGAGCTGCTGCTGTGCCAGTTGGAGCAGCAGTTCATGCTCGGCAGCCAGCTTCAGGGTTGAACGATGGTTCTCGTAAATACGCAGTACGATCGTTTGTCCGTCTTCCAGGACAGCGTAGCGGGTCGTATTGTTCATGCCGCTCTCGCGCGCTTCGATCTGCCTGACCGGCGGAAGCGGATAAGCGGCGAGTATGGCTCGGTAATAGGCTTCATTCATTGCATGCATAAAAGTGATAAGCTCCTTGGTCGTTTTTATATAATAGGAACGGTCATCGAATGGGGAAAGGGAATTGTAGCAGTACGCAATCATTATAGCATCGACGCCTCATTTGTCCATGATTGGTGAGAGGGGTTCGTATAGTACAAACTCCCCGAAGCTGTACGCTTCGGGGAGTTGTCTATTGCCAGTTAAATAAGGTGAGTGCCCAGGTTGATCGAAGCATCTCACACATGAGATGCTTCAGGCATACGGTGGCAGGCGGCAGCTTCCGCAAATGTTGTGAGAAGAAGAAATACGAAGTTACTCCCGGAAAAATTCCACCTGATCAATGTCCGCCCATTGGGAAGGGGAGGAATTGGACACATAGAATCCGATGGTCGCCTGCCCATTCGTCACTTGAACGTTGGAAATAGTGACCGGCGTCCACGAAGTGGTAACCGGACAGCCAGCCTGGCGCATGCTGCCGCCATAATCCTTAACCTCCATGACACAGCTGTTCTGACCGCCGCTGCTGCGCATTCGGGCACGCATCGTATAGGTGCCGTTATCCAGTCCGGTAATCGTTTGACCGATATAGGCAGTGGCCGGCCCGCTGGTTCCGGCGAGGCCGACAAAGTACGAGCCTTCTGCGGCCGGCAAGCCGACACCGTCATTCGCACCGTGGATCAGAATGCGCTGCGGGTAGTCATCCCCGTATGTGGTCCAGCCTGCTACGTTTGCTGTCTCAAACCCGGGATTGTTCACGAGATTCGTCTGAAACGGTGTTACCGTGTAACCAAACCGCAGATAGATGCCGTTTGCGGGATAAGTCGCGCTGGTCACCGCTGCAACTTTCGTAGCGTCAACGGTCATAAGCGCATTCCAATTCGAGGAGCGCGTATCGGATACCGGGAACACATTATACTTGTGCTGCCAGGTGGCCCCGTTATCGGCGCTGATCATCGTATGCATGGAGGTGTACGGGTCCCCTGTGTTGGCGCTGCTATCATCCGTCTGAAATGCGGTCATCAGGCGACCGTCCTCAAGCCTGACGACAAAAGGAGCGCCGGCTTTCTTGCCGTTTCCGTTGGGCACATAGAGCGTCTGACGCGGCACAGACCAGTTAAAGCCGTCCGGCGAGATTTTGTATTTGATGACAAAAGGATGTCCGGGCACGTCAGACGCTTCAAATACGGTGATATACCGACCATCGCTCATTCGCGTAATGACCGGCATGCCTTCGCGGGAGCCGACCGCGACACCGTCGCTGATCGTGATTCGGTTGCCCCAGCTGTTTCCGTTCCAAGTCTTCATATACAGATTCTGCTGACCTGTCGTTCCGACCGCTGCCGGGCTATCATCTGCATAGAGCACTGCAATGGTGTTGCCGATCATTTCCAGATGCGGCTCCCAGAGCCCCTTGAAGGAGGAGGCGGTTGAACTGCCGATAAGTCCGCCCGGCAAGTCGCTCCATGTATAACCGCCATCGAAGCTTCGCCGGACATTCAGCTGGATGTCGTACGTAGAGCCATTCTGGACGACATGCCGATACGCCAGCCAGATTTCCCCGTTCGGCAACCTCATCATCTGTCCGTTGCCTACGTTGCCGGTAGGGCTGGAGACAGCCGTAACCGGAGCACTCCAGGAATAGCCGCCGTTCTGTGTTCTGGACACCACGATTCTTGTATTTCCTCCGCCGGCATTCGTGTCGAACGAGACGAGCCACTCCTGCGGGGTCAGCTTGAGCAGCCTCGGATACCACACTCCGCCTGAAGGCGGGGTATAGATCGGAACCTGCTGTGTAGCCCAAGCCATGCCGGTTGAAGCGGCATAAGCTGGGCTCATCGGCATGGATGCAGCTGCCAGCACCAGCATCAAGATGAAGGCCAGTGGACGCTTCCAGCGGCCTTGTTGTTTCCGTATCATGATCATCATCAGCCTCCCAACATTGTCATTAGATGGTAGAAAGCGCTTTCTAAAAAGGATTGTATCGCAGTTGATATCCATATAGATATACTAAATTGATATTAAAATTAACTGGCGGGCCGGCCACGGTACCCCTTGCCGTCAGTCTTGCATGGTTATCCCTTTCATTCAGGGGGCAGAGGTTAGAGGCTTAGAGCGGAAGGGATGAAAAGGGATAAAAAAGGAGTGGATGAGAAACCGTGGGAAGTATGTGAATCTTCACGGTCTTTTGTTCTTCATCCTGACCTAGCGGGATAATTCTGCTAAGTGTGCGGAACATGAGTGGGAATAGGAAATATTTCCTTTAAATCTTCCTGTTTTCGCTTTAACATTACTTATGTAACAATAATCATTTATGTATGTTTCTGGTTTTTATAAGCTATATTCGCATATTCACGATTTCAATATCGAAGTACAGGAGGAACCAAATGAAACTAGGAAAGATAATAGGTATCACATTATCCATCATTATTGGGCTTTTAGTGATGATGTACCTCTTTGTAATACTCATATTTAATGTAGAGCCAAAGCAAACAATCATAAAAATGTCTTCAATCTCAATTTCTTCTGTAGAGAGCCCAAGTATGCTTAACCCGATGTCGTCGATCTGACGTCGTGTTTTTTATAGTGGTTTTTATCCTAAAAGTCTGACCGCATAACTCCGTCTCCAAGGGATTGAGATTATCCAAAGAGATGATACAATATATGAATATGAATGCTTTGCTGCGGATGTATCTTTAATATACTAACTATATACTATTTTTCAAATCTGCAACGATAGGAATGGATAAATAAAGAGAGGTATAACATGGAACATCCGTTGTATAAACAGATTCAGAACGATATAAGGAGCCGCATTCAGAGCGGCGAGCTACCGTCGGGGGCGCTGGTACCGTCGGAGAAGGAGCTGGCCCAGCAATATGGTGTCAGCCAGATCACATCGAAAAATGCGCTGAACGGTCTGGTGGAAGAAGGGCTGCTCGTTCGTTACCGGGGGAGGGGGACCTTCGTGCGGGAGCTCCTCAGCTCCGAGCGCGGGCATCCGCACCAGCATCAGCCCCAACCAAGCGCCAAAAAAACGATTGCCATGATCCTGCCGACGATGAAAACGAGAATTGACCAGCAGCTGCTCGATGGCCTGGAGCGGTATTGCTCGGAGAGGGATTATGATCTCTTAATACGCATTACCCGCGAATCGCCGGAGGAGGAAGCCTTCGCGATCGAGCATTTCAGGGAACGGGGCGTGGACGGCTACATTATTTTTCCGGTGGAGCAGGAAAGCTACAACAATGCGATTCTTCGCTTGACGCTGGATCGGGTGCCGCTGGTGCTGGTCGATCGTTTCCTGAAGGAGATCAAAACGTATAGCGTGAGCGCTGACAATTATGGCGGCGTGCGGACAGCCGTCTCCGATATGCTTGCTGCGGGGCATGAGCATGTGGCCCTTCTGTCGCCGGAAATCACCAATACGGTCACGGATGAAAGAGCGAAAGGGTTCGAGGCGGCCTTTATGGAGCGAGGCCTGCCGATTGACAAGACGCTGTGGTGCCTGCTTGATCTGGACACCTTAGGCAAGGGACTTGGCCAGCAGGAGATCAGCCGCTTCTTACGTGAAAAGAGCGAGGTTACCGCGTTGTTTGCCGTGAATGCGGAGCTGGCTCGCTATGCGTTTTATGCCCTTCGGGACATCTGGCCACAGGCGGAGAACAGACCGCTGCTGGCGGCTTTTGACGATCCGGATCTCGAAGGTGTTCCTTATGTTCGTCAGCATCTGGATGAGATGTGCCGCAGCGCGGTGGAACTGTTGGCTGAGCAGCTGGAGGGCAAGTATGACCCGCGCAGAGAGGTCGTGCCGGTAGCGTGGGTGCAGACTGGATAATGCTGGGAAAACGATAGGTTTCAATTCGATAGTGATAGTGCGGCTATAGCGGGGATCGGCCCGGGCAGAGGAAGGAATCCTCATTGTCCGGGCCGATTTTTATTTGCACAAAAAAGCGTTTTCATATTTACAAGTATCGAGAAATATTATATTAATATACTTAATATAATATTCGAAACGCGAAGGTTGTGATATACATTGAAATCGTTGCCGCTGTACAAACAGATCCAGGAGGACATCAAGCGACTGATTGCGATCGGCAAACTAAGGGAAGGGGATCGCGTCCCTTCCGAGAAGGAGCTGTCCGAGCGTTACCGCGTCAGCCAGATTACAAGCAAGAATGCGCTGGTCGGGCTGATGGAGGAAGGTTTGCTGGTGCGGATTCAGGGCAAAGGCACCTTTGTGATGAGCAGGCCGGAGGAGGCCTCCGCGCTTGAGACGCTGGGCGAATGGACGGCGGGGCCGAGCCGGAGCGGGCGCATCGGACTCGTGCTGCCGGCGATGAAGACAAAAGTCGATCAGCGATTTCTGGACGGTCTGGAGAGGTATGCCACAGAGGCGGGTTATGAGGTTATGGTCAGAATTACGCGTGAATCCCAGGTGGAGGAGTCGCGGGTGATCGCGTCATTTTTGAAGCAGGGCGTAGATGGGATGATCATATTCCCGGTGGAGAACGAGACCTATAATGATTCGATCCTTCGATTGTCGCTGGACCGGTTTCCGTTTGTGCTGATCGATCGTTTTCTCAAGGAGGTCAAGACATACAGCGTCAGCTCGGACAACGTGAACGGCACCAAGGAAGCGGTCAACTATTTGCTGGACCAGGCACATAGCTCCATCGCCTTCATATCGCCTGAGATTACGAACACGGTGACGGACGAGCGGGCGCACGGGTTTGAGCAGGCGTTCCTGGAGCACGGCTTGTCCATCGACAAAAATTTATGGTGCCTCCTGCCGCTGGATGCGATTGCTTCCGGGCAATCGGTTGAAATCATCCGCATGTTTTTGACCGCCAATCGCGGAATAACCGGTGCGGTGACCGTCAATACCGAGCTGTGCAGAAATACGTACAAAGCCGCATTGTCCGCCTCGTTACGGGTGCCCGAAGATTTGGAACTCGTGACATTCGACCCTCCGGAGCTGCCGCATATTCCATACATTCGCCAAAACGAGGAGGAAATGTGCCGCCTGACCGTAGAGCTCCTGATTGAGCAGATCAAGGGGGGTTATGATGCGCGGCGTATTGTCGTTCCTGTCCGTCTTGTACACGATAATTGAATGGAATGATTCATCCTGATTTTATATTGAATTTAGTATATAAATTTATATTGTTATAATATATCATCACATTGTAAAGCGCTTACAAATAAATATTTTGAAAAGAAGAGGGGAATCGCATGAAATCGAAGAGCAAATTTGCAGGCATGTTGGTTTTGCTGTTGATGTTCGCGTTATCCGCTTGCAGCGGGGGCGGTCCAAGCGGTGATTCTTCGACAGGCAGCCCGAGCTCGCCACAGCCAGGTCAAGAGGGGAGTGGGGAAACGGGGAAGAAGGCGCCGGTCACCATCGAGTTTATGGGCCATGGCAACCCGAATGAGAAGAAAATATTCGAGAAGCTGATCGCGTCCTTTGAGGACAAATACCCGCATGTGACCGTGAAATATACATCGGTTCCGCCTGGCGAGTATTCGCAGAAGATGACAACGCTCATCAGCTCAGGCAAGGTGCCGGACGTCTTCTACGTCGGCGGCCCTGAATTTTACCGGTTCGCAGAAGCCGGGACTCTGCTGAATATTCAGTCTTACCTTGATCAGACAACGCTGTTCAATCCAGACAATGTATGGAAAGAGGCGCTGGACCGCTACCGCTTTGATGGCAGCAAGGTAGGAGCAGGCGACTTGTACGGCTTGCCGAAGGATGTCGGCCCGTGGGCGTTTGTGTACAACAAGGATTTGTTTGATGAAGCAGGTGTGCCGTATCCTTCCGCCACAGCCGGGGAATGGACATGGGAGGACATGCTGGAAGCGGCCCAGAAGCTGACCGTGGACCGCAACGGAGATGGGAAGCCGGAACAGTATGGTGTGGGCGCTTACGCTCTGGAGTCGGCGGTATGGGCCAACGGTGGCGAGTATATCGATTACGAAACCGGCACCGTGAAGGTGAATGAGCCGGAATTCTATGAAGCGATGCAGTTCGTAGCCGATCTGAGCCTGAAGCATAAGGTGAGCCCGAATCAGGAAGCCGAGCAGGCGATGAATGCCTATACACGCTTTGTTGACGGTTCGCTGGCGATGTTCGCGATGGGGCCTTGGGATCAGCCGGCTTTCTGGGAGCTGCCTTTTGAATGGGATATCGCGGCATGGCCGGCCAGCCCGAATACGGGGCAGACGGCGACCTGGCTTGGCTCGATGGGATTTGCCGTCTCGGCGAAATCCAAGCACCCGCAGGAGGCGTTTGATCTGGCGGCCTTCCTGTCGCTGGATGAACAAGGCCAACGTGAGAACTATCAGCTCGGCCAGGCGGTGCCGAATCTGATCGATATGGCTGAAGGGGAATTTTTGCAGATGGAGCAAGGACCGAAGACACGCCAAGTGTTCCTGGACATCATTGAGGACTACGGACGTCCGGATGTAATCGCCTTCTCGAAGGACACCCAGTGGATGGATCTGTTCAATCAGAATGCAAGCAAGGTATGGAACGGCGATATGTCTGCCAAGGATTTCACCGCCGAGATCCATCAGCAGATGCAGGATCTGTACGATAAAGGCAACAAGTAAGGCTATCGGGAGCGGGTGACCGCCCTCAGAGAGAGGGCGCCTCGTGAACAGCTCTCATGCAAGATGCACATAGACCCAGGGGAAGAGCCGCTTGATCTGGCTGCTGTATAGCCGGACGGCGGTGCTTCCCGCCGGGTCACGTCCTGTCATGATGAATACAGGCTAAGGTGGAATGAATATGGGAATGAAGCTTAGCGGTTATCGCAGAAAGGAACGGGTGTGGCTGTACTTATTCGTCGCCCCGCCTGTTCTCGGTTTTCTATTGTTCGGTCTGGTGCCGATCTTGTTCTCAATCTATATCAGCTTTCATAAATGGGATATGCTGTCTGATCCACAGTGGGTGGGGTTCGCGAACTTCAAGGAGCTTCTTGGCGATGAAAAAGTGTACAAATCCATGTACAACACCATTTACCTGATGATCGGCATTCCGATCGGCATGGTCTTGTCGCTGCTGCTGGCCATCTTGATGAACCGCAAATTTGCAGGCATCTCGTTCATGCGCACCATCTACTATTTGCCGGTCATCTCGCCCATTATTGCCGTATCCCTGCTGTGGCAGTGGATTCTGAATCAGGATTACGGCCTGCTGAACAACTTCTTATGGGAAACGTTCGGCATTACGGGTCCGAACTGGCTGGGCAAGCCGGAGTGGGTGAAGCCTTCGCTTATTCTAATCGGGCTGTGGGGCGGTATCGGAGGCAACATGGTGCTGTATCTTGCAGGTCTCCAATCGATCTCGTCGACGTACTATGAAGCTGCGGAAATCGATGGCGCCGGAGCCTGGCACAAGCTGACGCGGATTACGATCCCGCTGCTGACGCCGATTCATTTTTTTGTAATTGTGATGGGGATCATCGGAGCGTTCCAGTCGTTCAGCCAAATTTACGTATTGGCGGTGGACGGCGGACCGGAGTACAGCGGCGCGACCGTTGTGTATTACATTTTCCAGCACGCCTTTAAATACTTCAACATGGGCTATGCCAGCTCGGTGGCCTGGGTGCTCGGCCTGCTGATCTTTGTCGTGACACTGATTCAATTCAAGCTTTCGAACCGATGGGTTTACCAGGACTAGGGGGGTGATCTTGTGAAACGGGAACAATGGAAGGACCTCTGGTCGCTGCTGCTGCTTTTGTTCGGTTCAATTTTTATGATTGCGCCGTTTATTTGGACCATCTCGACTTCATTGAAGGATCGGCGAAATGTATTTGAAATTCCTCCGCAGTGGATTCCTGATCCGATCACGTTCAGCAATTATGAGCGCGTCTGGTTGGAATCGCCGCTGCTATACGGCTTCATGAACAGTCTGATCATCGTTGTCATTGTCCTGACCGTCGGCATGCTCGTCTCGGCCATGGCTGCCTATGCGTTCGGAAAATTCGAATTTCCTTACAAAGGCGTGCTGTTTCTAGGGCTGCTCGGAACGATGATGATTCCGTATTCGGTAGTCATGATTCCGCAATATATCGGCTTCTCCAGGCTCGATTGGGTGGATACGCTGCTGCCGCTGATCGTGCCGGGGCTGTTCGGCAATATTGTTGTCATCTTCTTCATCCGGCAGTATTTACAGAGCGCGCTGCCTACGGAATTGATCGAGGCGGCCAAGATCGACGGCTGCAGCTTCCCGGGCATCTTCTTCAAAATCGCGCTGCCGACGATGAAGCCGGCGCTTGCCGCTCAGGCAGCCCTCGGATTTATGGGCATCTGGAACGATTTTCTCGGTCCGCTCATCTACTTGCATACGCCGGAGAAGCAGACGATACAGGTATTGATCGCCTCCATGCAGGCGATGTACATCGGCCAGTCGGATTATCCGATGATTATGGCAGCGGCCGTCATCGCGATGCTGCCGGTGATCGTGGTGTTCTTCTTCTGCCAAAGATACTTTATTGAATCGATGGCGATCAGCGGAATCAAGGGGTGAAGCGGATGCAGATCAGCAAGGCGAGACGGAGGCCGTTTATGCGCAGTCTCGGAACTTTGGGATTAGCAGCAGCGCTCGCATTGTCAGGATGTGATTCAAGCGCGAAACCGGAGGCGGTGAATATGGACAATTATCGTGAAATGTATGCCAATCCTTTTCCATCCTTAGAGGAAGAATGGGAGGATTATGGCAACGGCGACCCGTATGTGCTGCGGCATGACGGCCGCTACTATCTGTATGTCAGCACGAAGGATCACCGGACTGGCATCAAGGCGTGGGTGTCCGATAATCTGATCGACTGGACTTATGCCGGGATGGTAACGGAGGATCCGGTGTCCACCGGGGCCTATGCGCCGGAGGTCAACTATTGGAATGGATGGTTCTATCTGTACACCTCCCCAGCCGGGCAGGGACATTATGTATTTCGGAGCGAATCGCCGACGGGACCGTTTGAGCGAATCACGGACAATGTCGGTATGAGCATTGACGGCTCGGTCTTCATTGACGATGACGGCAGCTGGTTGTTCACGCATGCTGGATCCTCCGGTATTGTCGGTGTACCGATGAATGGCCCGGCAGATTTTGGCGTCGGTGTTACACTTCCTGGGGTCTATCTGGGCCACTGGACGGAAGGCTCGATGATCATCAAGCGCGGCGGCACATATTTCTTAACCTATACGGGCAATCATGTGTTCAGCAAAGGCTATCGCATTCACTACGCGATCGCCCATGATTCGCCGCTCGGACCCTACACAGCCCCGTCCAACAACCCGCTCGTGATCAGCACGACGGACGATTTCTACGGACTCGGACACAGCTCTACTGTGATGGGGCCGGATCTGGACTCTTATTATCTTGTGTACCATAACTTGATCGGAAGATCTCAGGAAGGCCCGCCGGTGCGCCGCATGAACATAGATAGGCTCGTATTCAATGGCGACAAGATGGAGGTTCTTGGCCCAACCAACTATGCACATCCTGTACCAAAGGGGCCTGACTTTGCCGGCAGGCTGAATGAGGGCGCTCCCGATTCGAGCGTGTGGGAACAGGTGGCGTCAAGCGACAAAACGATGATCGTAAGCAAGGTGAGCACGGAGCAGATCTACACAGCGGAATATAATCTGACGCCATTCACGGCGCCAGTAGACATGCTATTCGCCTATGAGGATGAGCTGCATTACGGATTCGTTGCGCTTGATCCGCAGCACAATCTTGTGTCCATAGGCCGAGTGGAGGCCGGCCATCGCAGCACGCTGGCTACGTCAGAGCTTCCCGAGGACATGGACTGGACGAAGCTGCATACGATTCGCGTGGAACGAGGAGAAGAACAGCTGCGGATCTATGTGGACGGGCTGCTGAAGCTGGATGAATCGGCGGAGGCCTCAGGTTTTGGCCCAGGCAAAATCGGGTATCAGTACGCGCAAGGCGAGCCGGGCTTGTCCTATACGGCTTTCTCCAATGTCGCCTCCGGCAGCAGCGACTTCGAAACAGTGAAGCCTCTTCCGGGCAGCATTGAAGCGGTTCATTACTTAAGCGGAGAGAACAGAGGGTTCTCGGTCCGTGAACCATCAGCGACCAGCCAGTGGCGCCGTTCGGATGGCACAACGATTACCCTTGCGGAGGATGGCAGCTATGCAGCCACGCTGTCGCATAAAGGCGACTGGCTGCGATATGCCGTGAATGTGTCAGAGACCGGCAAGTATGCGCTGGATCTGACAGTTAGGGCAGCGGAGCAGCCTTCATCCATCCAGGTGCAGGTTGATGACCGGAAAGCCGGAACCTATACGGTGGACAGCCGTCATTTCTCTGAGGGCGAATCCTGGGCGAAGATCCGGGCCGGAACACTGGAGCTGGAACAAGGCTTGCACACCATTACAGTGCAGCTGAATAGCGGCCAGCTGGAGTGGAAGACGATGGATGTTGAGCGCATCGATGATCAACCGTTCAAGCATGAACGGCTGCTGGAGCAAGCTGGCGCAGAGGATGTCCATGGCACATGGCTTGAGACAGGTGACGGCTATATCGGCGCCCAGGATGGCGATGTGAAAATGTACGGAGGAAGCCATCTGTGGACTGATTATCGCATCCGGACCACGGTGACGCTGGGTGATGATCCTGCCGGGCAGGCAGGGGTTCTGTTCCGGGTGAGCCATGAATCGGAGTTCCGGGATCAGGTCAGCGATTCCCTAATGGGATACTTCCTAGCCGTGAGCGCAACGAAGCTGGAGCTGTACAAACATCAGTACGATTCCGAGCTGCTGCACAGCGTCAAGACTTCCTTTCCTGCCGGAGAGCCTGTCCGCTTGCAGATTGAGGCTATCGGGGATTCAATCCGGGTCTATGTCCAAGATGAAACGGAGCCGGTGATGACCTTCCGGGATGCCGCAGCATTCTTGCAAGGACGGGTTGGCATCCGTTCGGTTCATGCCGAGCAGATCAAGCTTGGAGATATCGATGTGGAGTCCGTAAAAACGAAGTAACTGCGCGAATGGTGAATACATGCAGAAGCGCATGCAGTACATCAATCGTTCAACAAATAAAAAAGATGGAGAGTGGAAGACGATGACTACAAATTCGCACAAATATATAAAAGATTATCCCAGACCTCAACTGGTGCGTGAGCAATGGGAGAACCTGAACGGCCAATGGGATTTCCGGTTTGATGACAGCCAGGAGGGAGAGCTCGGCAGATGGTACGAAGGACTGCAGGCAGACCGGAAAATTACGGTTCCGTTCACCTACGAGACCAAGGCCAGCGGCATCGGCGATGAATCATTCCATCCATGCGTATGGTATGAACGGTCCGTGTCCGTCCCTGCAGAGGCGGCGGGCAAGCGGGTCATCCTTCACTTTCAGGCGGTTGATTACGAGACAACGCTATGGGTGAACGGCCGCCATATCGGAAATCATGAGGGCGGATATGCAGCCTTTTCGTTTGATATTACAGAAGCGCTCAAGCTTGGCGGGGAGAACCGGATTACGGTTCGTGCCACAGACAGCAACAGCTGTACGCAGCCGCGGGGCAAGCAGCGGTGGACGCCGAACAGCTTCGGCTGCTGGTATGTGCAGACGACCGGGATCTGGCAGACGGTGTGGATGGAGTTCGTGCATCCGGTTCATATCAGCCGCGTGAAAATTACGCCCGAACTGGAACGCGGATCCGCAAATTTCATTTACGAATTGGGTGGCTTTGGGAGTGCGGATGTTGACGGTTTGTCGCTTCAGACAACGGTCCGCTTTGACGGCAAGCTGATCCGTTCCATCGAGACGAATGTGGAGCGCGGAACCGTAGCCGTTGATGTGAGTGTCGTGAATGAAGCCGTGGGCGAGTGGAAGATCAGACCATGGCATCCGAACCACCCGGCTCTGTATGACGTCGAGATGATCCTGAAGAAGGATGGACAGCCGATCGACACGGTGTATTCCTATTTTGGCATGCGGAACATCCGCATTGCCGGGAACCAGGTGATCCTGAATCATTCCCCAATCTATCAGCGGCTGCTGCTTGACCAAGGGTACTGGGAAGACACGCATCTGACACCTCCATCTGAGGAAGCGATTCTGGAGGATATCGACAAGACGCTGGCGCTCGGATTTAACGGAGTGCGCAAGCATCAGAAGCTGGAGGATCCCCGTTACTTATATTGGTGCGACCGTAAAGGGCTGCTCGTATGGTCGGAGATGCCATCGACCTTTGAATTCGGTGACGATGCCGTCGAGCGCTTCACCAAAGAGTGGATGGAGGTGGTCCGCCAGCATTACAATCACCCTTCCATCATCACATGGGTGCCTTTCAATGAGTCGTGGGGGGTGTCGGATATTGCCACCAACCGCAAGCAGCAGCAGTTTACAGAGTCGATCTATCATCTGACGAAAGCATTTGACCAGATGCGCCCGGTTATCGTCAATGACGGGTGGGAGCATACGATCTCGGATATTATTACGCTTCATGATTATGAAGAGCTTGGCGCCGATCTGGCCGAACGCTATCAGGACAAAGAGGCGCTCTTAAGCAACGACTTTGCTCATAATAAGAATCGTTATCCTTTCGCGCAAGGATATGGCTATCGTGGTCAGCCGGTTATCATCAGCGAATATGGCGGCATCGCCTTTACGAGCGAAGAGGGCTGGGGTTATGGCAATCAGGTGCGAACCGAAGAGGAATTCCTGAAGCGGTATGAAGGGGTGACGCAAGCGATTAAAGATTTGCCTTACGTATGCGGGTTCTGCTATACCCAAATTACCGATGTGCAGCAGGAAGTGAACGGCTTGCTGACGATTGATCGCCAGCCGAAGGTGAATATGGAAGCGATTCGCAGCATCAACCTGAAAAAATAGCTCAAGTCCAGCGTGTCTGCGCCGCAAAGGGCCAGATGATCAGCTGCAGCAGCGAACCGGGAAGCGGGGAATGATCCCCCGCTTCTTTTGTCGTTTATGATGGCGTAACCAGGTTCGCCTCCGGCTCGTATTTGTATTGGAAACACAATTATGTAAATATAAAAGTTAAAATATGCCGCAGAGGGGGAGACACATGAAGTCCATTACCGTTCAGAACATAAAGGATACTTTTCAACTGGAGGTGCTCACTGGCGCCGATCGTCTGGACCGGATCATTACCCGTCCTAGGTCGCACAGGCCGGGCCTGGAGTTTGTCGGATACTTTGATTTTTTTCCCATGGAGCGAGTGCAGGTGCTTGGACGGAAGGAAATCAACTATTTGCTGACCAGAAGCGTGGAGGAGCGCAAGCTGCATATCGGCAATATTGTGAAATATCATCCGCCCTGCTTCATTGTTACGACAGGCCAGGAGGAGATTCACTATCTGACGCTGTTCTGTGAACAGGAAGGCATTCCGCTGCTGCGGACAGCCGAGACAACGACAGAGTTTATCGCCAAGCTGGACGGTTATTTAGTGAAGGCGCTCGCCCCGGAGATGTCGATTCACGGCGTGTGCGTGAACGTAGCGGGAATCGGAATTTTGCTTCGGGGGAAGTCCGGCATTGGCAAAAGTGAAACCGCGCATACGCTGATTCGAAAAGGGCATCGCTTCGTAGCGGACGATATTGTTGTGCTTAAAAAGCTGGGGCCGACGACGCTGCTTGGCACCCATAATCAGACGTCCCGTGAGTTCCTGGCGCTGCGAAGCGTCGGTCTGATTAATGTGGTGCGTCAATACGGGCGCACCGCGTTCCAGGACGAGACTCGCATCGTGCTCGATATCGAGCTGTCTCCATGGCGGGAGAATGCGCTGAACAACGAGCTGGAGGTCGTGCCTCAGTTCACCGAATATTTAGGCATTCAGATACCGCATCTTGAAGTCCAGCTTCAGCCTGGGCGGGATGTAGCCGGTCTGATCGAGGCGGCCGCCAACAATTGGTACCTGAAACAGCTCGGCTACAGTGCGGCGGAAGACTTCATGAGCCGCATCCAGAATGAAATGCAGTCATAGGTAGCGTTATGTTTCTCAGCTCTTGCGCTGATAGGCCGAGGATTCCCGGATGAGCAGGGTGGAGTCGATCCTGAATACTCGCTGGTGAGCGAACTCATTGTGATTCATCATATCAATCAGCTTCTCAGCCAAAATAGCACCCATCGTATATTTCGGCTGATCCACTGAGCTTAAAGTTGGCTGAATGTAGCGGCTGATCCGATTATTATCCACCCCGACAACGGCCAGCTGATCCGGAATGCGCATGCCGTATTCGGCACAAGCCTGGTATACACCCAGCGCCATCTCGTCATTGGCCGCATAGACAGCCGTAAAAGACAGCCGCTTCTCGAACAGCCGCTTCATCGCTTCATACCCGCCTTGTTCGTTAAAGTTTCCGTTCTCGACCAGCTCCGGCCGGAACGGAATGTGATGGCTGCGCAGCGCCTTCAGATAACCTTCCAGGCGCTCGTAGCTGTCCACTGCATCGGCATAACCGCTCAAGAACACAATATCCCGGTGGCCCTGATCAACCAGGTGCTGCACTACTTCCTGCGAAAATTTCACATTATCCGTATAAATGCAAGGAACCTGATCATGCTTGACATATTTGCCCACGACGCCAAGGCGGTATCCTTTATCGGCGAGCTCGATCAGCTCTTGATCCTCGACCAGCGGGGTGAGGATGATAGCGCCGTCGATTGTCCGGTCCAGCAGCAGGTTCAGATATTCCGCCTCACGTTCCTTCTGGTTTTGCGTATCACAGATAATGATTTTGTAATGCTGAGCGTAGGCGATATTCTCTATGCCCTTGATAATCTCGGCGAAATAGGAATTATTGATATCCGGAACAATGACGCCAATGGTCATCGTTCTCTGGGAACGCAAATTTTTGGCTGCGGCATTCGGGTGATAGCCCAGCTCTTCAATGGCCCGCATCACTTTATCCCGGGTGCGGGCACTGACCTTGCTGGTATGATTCAGCACACGCGAGACGGTAGCAGGGGAGACACCGGCGATCATGGCCACATCCACGATTTTGACATCCATCGTTCACATCTCCAAACCCATGATTGACAATTATTGTAATTCTATTATAATGTGAATTGAAAACGATTACAACAAGAGAAATAAGCAGAAGCGCAATCTTGCATAACGTCGATGTATGAATCGATGGAAGAAAGGAGGGGATCACGGGAGGATGTAAGTGTGATGATTCGCAAGGCTTCTGATTTATGAAATCGATTTCACATTTGGGTTAGCGTCAATTCTTTCCCAATGAGGAGAAATCCGATTTCCAACATTGCTTTGAAATGAAATCGATTTCATCATCGGTATACGAAAACCGTCTTTGGGGTTTTCAGGAGGGCGGGAAGCGTTGTCCTGTAACGTCCTGGTTTTCCGGGTGTTATCATTCATCAAGCAGCAGGGTCAGTCTTCAAGCGAATTCGATCTTTCATATTGGGGAGGCGTTATTGTGTTCAAGAAAAGCAAAATCATTCTGTTATGTACCAGCCTGCTGCTAGGTCTGTTTGCCTCAGTTATCGGTGCGCCGACAGCCGATGCTGCTTTTGGGCCCGGCGATTTTCTGAAGGCAAACGGGACCGTTGTGCGAAACAATTCAGGCAATGGCAGCATTGTCAATCTGCGCGGCACGAACCTTGGGGGATGGCTGCTGCAGGAGGAATGGATGACGCCGTCCGGAGCGGTGGACGAATACACGCTGCGGAGAACGCTGATCCATCGTTTTGGCGAAGCCGGCGCACAGTCGCTGATTAATGTATATCAGGATCACTGGATTCAGGCGAGTGACCTCGACAATATCCGGAATTGGGGCATGAACGTGGTTCGGGTTCCTCTCTACTGGGAGGATTTCATGAATACAAACGGCGTGATGAAACCCGATTCGGTATCTTTCCGCAAGCTGGATTGGCTGATCGCGGAAGCTGGACAGCGCAATCTGTATGTCATTCTGGATCTTCACGGAGCCCCTGGCGCAGCCTGTCCATGGCATTCCTGCGGACGGGAAAATGCCAATGAGCTGTGGACCAATTCCACCTACCAGAACTGGACCATCCAGATTTGGGAGCGTATCGCCACACGCTACAGAGGCAATCCGACCGTAGCAGCCTACGATCTTCTGAATGAACCGCTCGTCTCGATGGGGGCAGGAGAGAACTCGACGCAGATCCGGCAGAAGATGGAGTTCTATGACCGGATGTACCGGGCTGTTCGCGCCAAGGACCCTGATCACATGATCATTATCGCAGCCTTCCACGACTGGTTTGCCGCTTATCCGCCGAGCACGTACGGCTGGCAAAATGTGATGTACCAGACGCATCACTACCAGTTCACCGACTATAACAACTGGGAGATGACAAACCAGGAGATTGATCGTTGGCTGAGAGACCTGGCGACACATCAGAAAAATTGGAACGTGCCTGTATTTGCCGGCGAATTCTCTTTCGGTCAGCATGATTTGACGGAGAAATGGTTGTCCGGCCTGAATAACCTGAACGCCTCCTGGACGAACTGGAGTTACAAGGTTAAAGGCGGCGGCAACTGGGGCTATTTCAATAATAACAATAATCCGGCTCCGAACCTGAATACCGACAGCGCCGATACAATCGCAGCCAAATGGACGCGCTTCACCACAAACCATTTTGCCAGCAACACGGCGTTTCTGAATGTGGTGAGAAGACATACCGGCACCGCTCCGGTTACGGTAGGCTGGTCCAGCCTGAAAGCCAATGCCAATGGCAAGTTTGTCAGCGCCGAGAATGCCGGGGCTGCGCCGCTTGTGGCCAACCGCGACACGGACGGGGATTGGGAACGGTTCAAGATCATCGAGCATGCGGATGGAACGGTATCGCTTCTGTCGATGAGCAACAACAAGTTTGTGCAGGCTGATCTGAACAATGGCGGACGACTCATTGCCTCCGCCACCTATGCCTCGACCTGGGAGAAGTTTACCCGCGAGCAGATCAGCAGCGGACTCTATGCGCTGAAGTCTGTAGCGAACGGAAAATATGTCACCGCAGACCTGGACAGAGACGGCGTGCTGTATGCGAACCGAGACTCGGTAGGCGGCGCATGGGAGACATTCTTCATCCAACCTTCGCACTAATCGGAATGGAACCTACAGAAGCGTAAGCTTGTAAGCTCCGAACGTAAGTCCTGAACGTAGCCCTGAATTCAGAGTCTGAATAAGAGCGGTAACAAGAAGCCCCGGTCATTCCTGCCCGTCAGGATTGACCGGGGCGTTGTTCTGCGGGACGCTGCAAGGCGGCGGTCGATCGCCCATAGGGTTACCACATGTGGCCCTTTGCCAGCTCCAGACATTCCTTAACGATTAACGATGTTGTGAAAGAACCGGCGAATGGTGGATCCCCTGCGCGTGTTAAACCGATGAACGGTCGGTCTTCAACACCACAGTGCCGCTCATGCGAGCGACATGCCCTGGAAAATAAAGGACCAGCGGTAGTTATTGCCCTCCCAGATTTCCTGATTCGGCATATGCAGCCAGCATACTTCATTCATGCCGCTCTCCACCCATGTCAGTTCAGGGACGGGCATATGATTCACGAGCAGCACCCGGAACTCGCCGACCACAAGACCGCGCAGCACCTCCACCAGTTCCCTGACATGCAGAATGTCCGAGTCGGTCCGGATAAACAAATACCGGCCGGGCTGCTGCAGGGTCAGAAGAAAGCGGTCGACGCGGCGGTCATACTTCATTTTCACGGCAGGATAGCTGAGCTTGTATGGAGGGTAATCGGCATTGACATGGAAGTCGTGATTCATGAACAGATCGTATTCCTGATCCCGAACGTTGTACAGCTCCGAGCTTACCTGATCGACGACTTGCAGTTTCGTATAGTCAAGATACCCGACAAACCGATTTTGCAGCAGTCTAATCACCTGAGGCAGAAATGGCGTGCCCATCCAGTCCAGCGGGCCCGCGAACCTGCGCAGTCCGTTCTTGCGAAGCTGAATAGCGGGAATACAGTTGTTCCCTAGGCTGAAAATGGCGTTGTAAGGAACCTTAAGATCCGCAAGGTTCATCGCACTCTCACCTGATCCTTTCTTGGCAGTGAAGTTATATTCTATTGAATGCCGAAAGGCGCGAAGAGGCGTGGACTAACATGCCAGCGCTACCGCACAAATGGATATTGGCCGGGTTGATATGCCCTTACACATGCCATATGCGGTACATACCCTGATAGTAATTATTAAGTGATGACCAGGGGGGAATTCAATGTCCATATTTCGATTGGACGCGGTTGAACATGGAGTCATCGATTCCAGATACATTCAATCTGTTGATATCACGATTACGAATGCGGGGCCAGACCCCTTTGACGTTTTGATTCACGGTTATAATCCTTACGGTGTCTATTATGTCAGCTTGACTCATGTCGGTGTCGGAGCAACCGTTGTTATTCCGGAGGTGGCCAATCACAATCTGAGCTTCAGTCTGCTGCTGGTCACCAACATTAACTACTCGCACTCCACGGTCATTACGGTCCATGCCAAAAACCAGAGGCAGCTGGTCGCAGTCTTCTCCAATCCGAATTTCAGCATTATCGAATAAAGGGGGGGAACATCATGAAAGTGCTGTTTGTGTACTATGTGCCAAGCGGTGGTGTCGAAACCCTGAACAGGCAACGCTGCCGCGCGCTTCGTCTGGCTGGCATCGAAGGGCATTGCCTCTATTACGGATGGGGAGCGGGAATCCAGAATTCCGTTGATTTTCCGGTCTATATCAGCCGCAATGACATTGAGATCAAGCATATTCTCGATTCAAACCAGTATGATGCCATCGTGGTGACGACAGACCATGCGAGCTTCGCCCGTTTCAGCATGCTCGGATTCAAGGGGAAGTTTGTGCTAGAGATCCAGGGTTACGGGCCGAAGGAGGTGGCCCGGGCGCAGCTGACGGCAGCCATGCCGTACATCAACCAGTATGCCTCGGCCTTGCTGAATCCGAATACGCCGCATATTGCTGCTTTGTTTCAGGAACTGTATCCGCATAAGCCCCAATTCAATTTCAACAACTGTTTTGATACGACGTACTTCACGTATAACTCGTACATCCATCCGGAATATCCGGTCATCGCCTGGCTGGGCAGAATCGAGGACAACAAAAATTGGCGCGAGTTTCTGCACATCGGCCACCAATTAAGTCAACATGTGCCTAACCTGCGAATGTGGATGTTTGAGGACAACCATCTGAGCGTTCCGGCCGAACGTGAACAGTTCCAGCAATTGATTGCCGAGCTCGGTCTTCAGGACCGGCTGACGGTAAGAGCGAATGTGCCTAATGGCGAAATGCCGTATTATTTTTCCGTCATCGGTGATTCCGGCGGTTTTCTATGCTCCACCTCCAAGGTGGAGGGAGCCCCGTACGCGGTGCTGGAGGCGATGAGCTGCCGCTGTCCGGTGCTCACTACCGATTCGGACGGCGTATCGACCTCTGTTTATCATAATGCCACCGGCAAGTTCTATACGCTCGGGAATATACAGCATGCGGTGCAGGAAGGGCTTGAGCTGATGCATAACGCTGCGCTGCGCGAGCAGATCCGTGCCGGTGCGATGCAGCATGTGCAGCAAGCCTTCAATCCGCACGTGTATGCTGCTAATTTCGCCAACATGATCCATTCGGTGTAACGGAAAATATCCGCATCCATGAGGCTGACTCCATGAGCAACAGGGTCAGCCTTGCACCGTTTGGCAGAGCTTCCGCTCTGGCTTCCTGGACAAGCCGCCATGCGCAGCTGATCACCAGCTGCCCTAATAAGGCGATAAGTGTCGCGGCTCTGTTATGGCGGAGTCGGGGTTCGTTCGTCCGGATTTTTGGAAACACTACTAGAACACCAGGACGCCCAAGAAGATTGTACAGATTGACAAAGCTCACGAAACCAAGGAAATCCGGCAACTCGAAAAATTGGCCACACGTTGCTATATTTCTCGAAGAGAGCAGCTGTGCGCAGGTGTTACCGGGCTTGTTTACGCGTTGCTGCAAACAACGACGGGGCTGTCCCGTAAGGAACAGCCCCGTCGCTGGAATCAGCTAGGCTTGAAACCAGCTGCGATACGTCTTTGCAATTCCTTCGGCAAGCGAAGTTTCCGCGTCCCAGCCCAGCACCGCCTTCGTTCTGTCGTTATTCAAACAGCTGTGCAGGATGTCGCCTTGCTTGGGCGGTAAGTACCGGACGTCAACCGGCTCCGGATGCAGGGCGGTTAGCTGCGATACCAGTTCGTTGATGCTGCTTCTGCGGCCCGTGCTGACATGAAGCGTCTGTCCGTTTCCTTGGTCAATCGACGCGAGATTGGCTTCTACCACATCTTTGACAAAAATAAAGTCCCGAGTCTGATTACCGTCCCCATATACCGTGAACGGTTCCGAGCGTTTCAGCCGATCCCCGAATACCGCAACGACCCCGCCTTCGCCCTTGGCCGTTTGCCCGGGGCCGTATACGTTGCCATATCGCAATATCGTATACTCTAGCCCGAAATAGCGGCTGTAGAGACGTATATACTGCTCGCCAACCATTTTGGACAAGGCGTAATACGAAATCGGGGAGAGCGGGTCATCCTCGGTCAGCTGCTCTTTTTCCAAATCTCCGTATACGCCTGAAGTAGACGCGAACACGATCTTGCGAATCTTGGATTTCCGGCAGGCCTCCAATATGTTGATGGTCCCCAAAACGTTGGTATCGGCGTCCTCGTAAGGATCTGCAATCGAACGCTGCACGTCCGCCTGGGCGGCCAGATGAAACACGACATCGGGCTTTAAGAGCGCCAAATAATCTGTCGTCTGTTGGGAGTTTACGTCCGCTACATGCAGAATCGCCTCGGAATGGAGGCGACCTGGATCACCGGTTGTAAGGTTGTCGATGACATGGACCTCGCAGCCTCGGGCCACGAGGCCGTCCACCAGGTGAGAGCCGATAAATCCGGCACCACCGGTAACTACCATTTTCATGCCTATAACCCTCCAGCCTTAAGATAGGATGCTCTATCTTACGTGAGGGACAAGGGGATTGCATGAGCGGCTGTCCCTCCGGGCCGAAGGAATGGGCTGCGATATACCGTACATTTCGATGCGATTAGATCGCCCTATACAAAACTGCTATAATAGAGGTTGCGTTTTTACATTGAGTTTACAAAAAAGAGGGAGTCATGGATGGAATTACTTCGGAAAGATCATATACGGTGGTTTATCGGCGTGTTCATCCTGCTGCTGGTGAAGCTTATCCTGTTACGGAGCTTTCTGTTCGGCGGGATGATGTGGGGGCGGGTGCTGCCGGATGCTCTATCCATTCTGGCGGTGTTGAGCCTGCTGGAGCTGGTGCTGCCGAATAAAGGGAAGCGGACGATCTATTGGTGCTTTAATCTTCTGTTTTCATTGATGCTGTTCGCCGCAGCGGTGTACAACGTATACTTCGGCTCGATTCCGACCTACACGGCGTTATCCGGGATAGGGCAGGTCAATCAGGTGAAAGGCAGTGTCCAGGCTTTGATCAGGCCGGCGCATTTTCTGTTTTTTGCCGATGTGATTGTTATTGCAGCGGTATGGACGGTTCGAAAGCTCCGAGCCCGATTCCGCAGGGGCCTAATGTTCCGTTTGTCGCCCGGCTATTCGGGCCTGAGAACATCCAGTCTCGTATGGAAAACGGGGATGGCCGGGATGCTCGTAGTGACCGTTCTGCTGTCGGGCTGGATCATGCGGGGCGCCTGGGGGATCGAGAATGAGATTGCCCGCGCGGAGCAAATGGGCTTCATGAATTATCAGGTGGAGGCTGCAATCCGGAACCAACGAGAGAACCGCATGCTCGCCAAGGCTAATCGCGAGGAGGTGATCGCCCAAGTGAAGCAGCTCCAGGATCAGTATCCTTACCGGGACGAGAAGGGGGCGGCACCGGCCTATTATGGCATAGCTGAAGGGAAAAATGTGCTCGTCGTGCAGATGGAATCCTTGCAGACATTTCCGATCGGTCTTACGCTTGACAGTCAAGAGCTGACCCCTGTCATGAACCATCTAGTTGAGGAGGGGCTGTACTTCCCTCACATATTCCAGCAGATCGGTCAGGGCAATACTTCCGATGCGGAGTTCGCGGTGAATACGTCCATCTACCCGACCGGCACGATTGCGATGTCCACAGGCTATGGCAACAAGGAGCTGCCCAGTCTGCCCCGCATGCTCAATCGCCTTGGCTATGTAACCAATACGTTTCATGTCAACGATATCAACTTCTGGAACCGGAGCAAGCTGTATCCGGCACTGCAATTCCAGCAATACTACGACAAGCCCTATTTTCAGGATGATCACTTTAATGACTTCGGTCCATCGGATGAGGAGCTGTTCCGCGTCGGCATGCGAAAGATAAAAGAGCTGCATGCGCAGAATACGCCTTTTTATACGAATCTGATCACGGTCTCCAACCATTCACCCTACACCTTGAAGGATGAATTTGTGAAGATTGCGCTCCCTGAAGAGCTGGAAGGCACACATCTCGGCAAATACCTGAAATCGGTCAACTATTCGGATTATGCGCTGGGTGTTCTCGTTGAGGACTTGAAGAAGAACGGACTCTGGGACAACACGGTGCTTGTTGTCTATGGCGACCACTTCGGCATCAATCAGAAAGAAGCGAGCCCCGAGCAGATTTCATCCGTGCTTGGCATCCGTTATCATGAGCGGATCAGCCGCTTCAATATTCCGCTGATCATGCATGTGCCGGGCATCGAGGGCGGCCAGGTCATTGATCAGGTTGGCGGTCAGGTCGATCTGCTGCCAACGATCGCTAATCTGCTGGGCATACGGCTGGAGGATGAGCAATTGACCGCCTTTGGTCAGGACTTGCTGAATATCGACCGGAATGTGGTTGGCATGCGTTACTACCTTCCGACAGGATCGTTCTTTAATAACGAGATTATGTTCGTTCCAGGGGACGGGTTTGAGGATGGCACAGCCGTGAGGCTGGACACGCTGGAGCCAGTGGAAGACATTGGCCCTTATCGCAGCGACTATGACTATATTATGCAGCTGATGAAGCTGTCGGATGATTATGTAAAGCTGCTGCCAGACCGCGCCTCCAAGTCCTGAAATACAATTAAGTTCACGAAACCGCTCTGATCGGCAAATAGCCGGGTCAGAGCGGTTTTTTATGACTTTATATATCGTTGCAGTCTCTCGGCAACGATTGCTGTCGCTGTGGACGTGTGCTATATTAAATCTATTGTCAACCTAAATGATCTGATTTTAGGTTAACAAATATGATTTGCACGGGAGGATGGCGATACATATGACAATAATCAAAGGGAATGCAGTGGATTGGCTATCTCTGGCTGAGCGGGTTACTCAAGGTTATGAGGTGGGCAAAGAAGAGGCGCAGCGCATTATGCGAGCATCGAATGATGAATTGTTACAGGTGATGCAGGCCGCTTTTCACATTCGCAAAACGTATTTTGGCACCAAGGTCAAGCTTAATATGATTGTTAATGCCAAGTCCGGGCTCTGTCCAGAGGATTGCGGATACTGCTCACAGTCGATCATATCCGAGGCGCCTATCGATAAATATGCTTGGCTTACCAAGGACAAGATATTGGAGGGCGCAAGGGAATCCATTCGCCGCAAGGCAGGCACGTATTGCATTGTAGCTTCCGGCCGCCGGCCGACGCATCGCGAAATCGCGCATGTGGTTGAGGCAGTCAAGGAGATCCGGGCGACAACCGACTTGAAGGTATGCTGCTGTCTCGGATTCCTGAGCGAAGAGCATGCCAGACAGCTGGCTGAGGCTGGGGTTCACCGGTACAATCATAATCTGAATACGTCAAAAGATAACTACGGGCGAATTACGACAACGCACACGTATGACGACCGCGTCGAGACGGTGAAAGAAGCTGCAGCTTCCGGCATGTCGCCTTGCTCCGGTGCGATATTCGGCATGGGGGAGACGGAGGAGGAGCAGGTGGAGATTGCCTTTGAGCTGAAACGGCTCGGGGCGGATTCCATTCCGTGCAATTTTTTGAATCCGATTGACGGGACGCCGCTTGAAGGGCGGCGCGAATTGACGCCGGTCAAGGCGTTGAAGATTTTGGCGATGATGCGGTTTGTGAATCCTGATAAGGAAATCCGCATCGCCGGAGGACGCGAGGTGAACCTCCGATCGTTGCAGCCGCTCGGATTGTATGCCGCCAATTCTATTTTTATCGGGGATTACTTAACGACAGCCGGTCAGGATCAGCATGCGGATTGGCAAATGATCGAAGATCTTGGATTCGAAATCGAGGAATGCGCGCTATAATCGATATTGACATTTCGAGAGGATGACCCTAGTATATAGCCGGGAGGGACTTTCACCCATCTTGATAATAAGCGTAGTATAGACTATATACAGATTATTGGGGGAATCCGTGATGCTGATTACTTTGGCGGTTCTGGCTGTGGCAGCCGTCTATGTGTATCGCCGCTATGTGCCGGTACCTGGCTTGCGTATGATGAATTGCAGTGAACTGCATGCGGCGAGAGTCGAGCGTCCGGATTTAAAGCTGGTTGACGTCAGGGATGTCTCCGAATTCATGGCCAATCCCAAGTGCGACATGATCAATATTTCATTGGGGCGACTGCCTTATGTTTGGGATACGGTGCTGAAACCGGGGGATGACATCGTCATTGTTACACCGAAGCGGTCAGACGGCTTCATCGCAGCCCGCAAACTGCGGAAAGCAGGCTTCACTTCGCTGGCATTTCTGGTGGAGGAGTGCACATCCTGTTCATCCTTCAAGACACCGACACTGGGCTGAAGGCGTGCTTCAGGCATGCCGTTAACACGGACCTGATGCAGGCGCAATAAGAATAAGCAACAGGCAAAAAGGGAAGTTCCGGGTGAAAGGTCACCGGGGCTTCCCTTTTTATATCGGCCATGAGCTGTATGAACGCAGCACAGACCGTCAGACTGACAGGGCAGGTCTACTTGACCTTCGGCAAACCGTAAGCTTGCCGGATCAGGGAGAAATAATGGTCAGCGCGCACGACCTCGAACTCATCGCCCAAGGCATCGGTCAGTTCGACCACATCCGAAGGCATCATGCTCCAGGCAAGCAAACCGAGTGATATAAACATCGGCTCACTGCCGTCCCATTGCGCCTTGGCTTCTTCCAGCACCCGGATGCCGTCCTGCGCGGTGCTGATTCCACGGACGGTCGAGGCCGGAAGGCTGTTGCCGATAATTTCCACACCATACCGGTCTTCGTAGCTGATGAAGATGCCCGGCGCCTTGTACTGTTGCTCATAGGCTGCGGCTTTCTGCGGGCTGAGCGGCACATTCTCACTGTCAATCCGGTTCAGCACGTACGGGATTGTCATGTCGGTGCGCTTCATATACTTCTCGGTATCCCGCAGGAAGGTGGCAAAGCTTTCGTCCGGCCAAGGATTCGGATAGAAATACCCTGCGCCCGACGGTCCGGCGATGAGGTAATCATTCTCCGTAGCCGTGCTGCGGTAGTAATTGAGCAGCGCCGGCGCGCCTTCATGGAGCAGCGGGCTGGATGTCCAGTTTATCGGCACTTGGCCACGTGCTGGATCATCCCACATGACGCGCATGCGGTGCTGATTGTATTGGAAATTGTCGCCTTCCGTGACGACGTAGGTGACATATATTTTGTTCTCCAGCTTCGGCTCGGCAGCGGGCTTCAGCGGCGCGTACTTCGGCTTCGTTCCGGAGAAGACGGTCAAATTGCTGAACCAGTCAGCGGCCAGCACGTATACGCCGTACCTGGAAGCAATTTCAACCGAGCTGAACTCGCCTTCCACATCATTGCTGAACCATCCGAGATAAGGCGTTCCCGGCTCGACATCGGCCATGATTTGCTCGAACAGCGCCTGCTGCTCCGGCACGTTCGAATCCAGCCAGAAGACCATCGCCTTGTTGGCAACGGCGTAGTCGCGCAAATAGGCATACGGTTCTTTTTTCTCCGAGGAAAGCGGACGGATGTGGCCTGCAGAAACTTTATACTGATTCCACATGTCCACCTCGGCAATCAGCTGTGTCGTTCCCGCAGGAGGGGTGAATTCGTATACAAAATAGCTGCCGTTATCCGCAAACCGGTGTCCGCCATGCCCCTCCAGAAACTTGGAGTTATGCCGATCGTACAAATACAATTCTTCTTCCGAGGTACCCACAACGAATTGGGCGATCTCCTGTCCGTCCGCCTTGACGGTTACTTGATGCACGGCCGGACCCCAGCCGTCCTGAGGGAAGGCGTCATCAAAGCGGAGATAAACATGCTCCCCGCCAAGCTGGCCGGAAAGATCCAGATTGTAGACAGCGCGGTTGCTGGCGTCGCGAATCTGTTCCTTCTCCTCCTCAATCGTCACAAAGGACGCCGGCATTCCCGGCGGTATCCGGATGGAGGTGTCTGGCGACAGGCCGATCAGCATCCGGTGAGTCGTCTGGTTCCACAGATGCTCAAACTGCCATGTATACGCTTCCATTCGGCTGTTGAATTTTCCGCGCAAATCCTCAAGCACTTTCAGGTTGTAGGGGGCGGAGGACAGCTTGAGGGCTAGCTCGGGACTCGCAACGACCGCATCCTTCAGCCCGGCCAGCGTAGTGGCGACATTGATGGTATCCGGCACTTGCGGATCATACACAATGATGCCCTTGACCTCCTGTTTGTAGGCCGCGAATATATTCCAGTAATCGTCATGCACCTTATAAGGGACGTCCAGATCGTTCAGCCAGGCAAACCGTCCTTCCTCCTGGTTCTCGATCAGATAGATGCGCGGCTCGCTCCGGTTCACAATGCCTTGAAGCGTTCCGAACAGCAGTTTGATATCGCCTGGCGCATCGTATACATCCGCGACATCCAATTTTTTGGGAGATTTAAATGTCGGAAGCTCCTGATTCGGCGGCCAATTCGGTTTTGCGGCCGGCTCGGGGGTTGAGGAGGCTGAGCCTACAGCCGTTCCGGCAGTTAACGAGAACGTGCACAGGAAAGTCAGACATAGTGCTGTAAATTTGCGAACCATGACGCTATCACTCCTCGCGTGAGTTCATAATAGGAACGGGCAAACGCGCCTCTGCTTACGAAAGCCTCCTTTCTTGGCATACCTGTTCGTGATCGCCAATAGACACATCTCCGTTCAAGACATATTAAATATATTTAAATATATCTTTTCAAGGACTTTGACAAAACTTCCTATAAGCTGGCACAATGGACGTTCATTCCGCATCGTTTGACATGAATGAGACGGGGAGCGGCTCCCGTTTCGGGTTTGTCCTTGCCCCAATCCGCTTAGCAAGATGATCCCTTTGGTTCCGGATGCAGCCGGATCAAAAGGGATGATTGTGCTAAGCCGCAGGACAACGAGTCCGCGCTTTATATTGCGATCAGCGAATGAAGGATATATTATATATTACAAATATTAAGAATAATTTGGTGATTTTAATGAGTGCTAATGATCGAATTCCGTTATATCAGCAAATCCAGGAATATATTCGTCACATTATCGAGACGGAAAATTTAAAGCCTGGCGACCGCATCCCGACGGAAAAAGAATTGATGGAGCAGTTCCAGGTCAGCAAAATCACGGTGGCCAATGCCTTGACCGGCCTGGCCAATGAGAAGCTGATCGCCCGGGTCCCTGGCAAGGGCAGTTTCGTGACCGAAGACGCCGATATGCTCGCGGCAGGCCGCTCGAACGGCCAGATGGCTTCAGCAACCGCGACGGCTGTGAAGGTCGGAGAGGAACGAAGCTCACTGGCGCGAACGAAGCTCATCGGCATCATTATGCCGAACATCCAGGACTATTTTGCCATCCGGCTGATTAACGGTATTGAAATGGCTCTCGCTGCCGCGGGATACCGGAGCATGATTATGCTGACCTACAGCAGTCTGGCGAGGGAGAAGGAAGCTATCAAGGAGCTGAAGGCGCTCGGTGCCGAAGGCCTGCTGATCTTCCCTGTGGACGAGGAGAACTACAACGAGGAAATTCTCGGCATGAAGCTGTCCGGATTTCCGTTTGTGCTGATTGACCGGCACTTGCCCGGCGTGGAGACCCATTACATCGCATCTGACGGAAGGCGGGGCGCGAAGCTGGCGGTTGACCATTTATGGGAGCTCGGGCACCGGGAGATCGCCATCTGCTCGGATTCGCCGCTGCAGACCGTTACTGTCCAGGAGCGGATCGAAGGCTATATCGAAGCGCTCAAGGATAAAGGCGCGCTGATCAATCCCGCGCATATGATCACCGACTTCAAGCCGCTGTCCGAGCTGAAGGATGCCGAGGCGCATCCGCTGTATCGCTACATCCGCAATCGAATGGTGACCGCTTATATTTCCCTGAACGGCAGGCTCGGAGTCCAGATATACCAGATGGCCAAACAGGCCGGACTTGAGGTGCCGAGGGATGTGTCGATTGTCAGCTTTGACGATCCGACCTCCATTGTGGAGGAATTCAGCATGTTCACTCATGTGAATCAGTATGAGAAGGATATGGGATTCCGGGCAGCAAGCAAGCTGCTGGAAGTTCTGTCCGGCCACGGCGATATGAAGGGTTACAGCAAAATGCTCAGCGAACCGAAGCTCGTGATCCGGCAGACGAGCGGGCCACGTCCGGAGCAGCCGGAATAACCACGATATACATCCCTTCCCGATCCAGATCGGGAGGGCTTTTTTATTTGTAAAAATATATTGAATATATTCATTCGGTATATTATATTTTATAGCAGATGGAGCGTTTGACATGTCGTTGAACATGTGCTGGAAACGAATGGTTAACGTCAACACCTAGTTATGAGACGTTTACTGCATAGGCAAAGACACGGGAGAGAATACAAAAGAGAAACCGGAGAGGAGAGCCATCATGCCATACGAACCGATTAAAATTTCGTCATTGAAACACATGATTACCGAGCTCCGCGAAGCCATTTACAAGCCGATTGCCGATCTTGAGGTAACAGCCTGGGTCACGCCGGAGCCCGTACCATATGAAGAGCGCATGAGCGGAACACCGCTCAGCCTGACACAAGGGGAGCGTTGGGGCGACCTGTGGGATTGCGCCTGGTTCCGCTTCCAGGGGACAATTCCGGAGCTTGAGAAGGAGGCTTCGACCGTCTTGCTGCTGGATGTGAACGGTGAGCTGTGCCTCGTTGACCGCGAGGGCACGCCGATCCAGGGGCTTACGACCGTCAATTCGGAATTTGATTTCTCGCTTGGACTTCCAGGCAAACGGGTGGTGGATACCCGCAGCCTGGACCTTTGCGGCGGCACATTCGAATTGTGGGCCGATGGCGGCAATAACGATCTGTTCGGGAGGTATCGCGGCGGAACGCTGAAGGAAGCGGTCATCGCCACCTGCCGCGAAGATATACGCAGCCTGTACTATGACGCAGAGGTGCTGCTGGAGACGGCGGAGCATCTGCCGGAGGGAAGCGCGCGGCGGGCGAAAATATTGCAGGCACTGTACGATGCCTCCTTGCTGTTGACCGACATGAGCGAAGACAAGGTCGGGCAGGCGAAGGAGCTGCTGCAGGGGCCGCTTTCCCTGCAGGGCGGAGATCCTGTACTGCGCGTCAGCGCTGTCGGACATGCGCATATTGATCTGGCCTGGCTGTGGCCGATTCGGGAGACGATCCGCAAGGGCGCACGAACTTTCTCGACGGTGCTCCATATGATGGAGCGATATCCGGACTACATATTTGGTGCCAGTCAGCCGCAGCTGTATGCGTGGATGAAGGAGCATCACCCGAAGCTGTACGCGCGCATCAAGGAGCGGATTCAGGAAGGCCGCTGGGAGCCGCAGGGCGCGATGTGGGTCGAATCCGACACCAATGTGCCGGGCGGTGAGGCGCTGGTGCGCCAGATTTTGTACGGCAAGCGGTATTTCATGCAGGAGTTCGGCATGGAGGTCAAGTCGCTGTGGATGCCGGACGTGTTCGGATATACCGCCAGTCTGCCGCAAATCCTTCGCAAAGCCGGCGTGGACTATATGATGACCCAGAAGCTGTCCTGGAGCGAGTACAATCGCCATCCGCATCATTCCTTCCATTGGGAAGGCATCGACGGCTCCAAAGTGCTGACGCATATGCCGCCGGAGGACACATACAACAGTCCGGCTGCGCCTCGGTCTCTGGCGAAAGCGGAGAAGGATTACCTCGATAAAAATATATCCGAGCACTGCCTGCTGCTGTTCGGCATCGGCGATGGCGGCGGCGGCCCGGGCGAGGAGCATCTGGAGCGGCTTGCGCGGGAGAAGAATCTGCTGGGCCTGCCCCCGGTCAAGCAGGAGCCGTCTTGGCGGTTCTTCGAACGATTGGAGAAGGAGAGCAGCCGTTTCGAGACGTGGCGCGGGGAGCTGTACCTGGAGAAGCATCAGGGGACGTTGACGAGCCAGGGGCGGAATAAATGGTACAACCGCAAGCTGGAAAAGGCGCTGCGCGAGCTGGAATTCGCTTCCGTCCTGGCCGTCTCCGCTCTCGGGCATTCCTATCCGGCGAAGACGCTGGAGAGAATCTGGAAGGAGGTTTTGCTGTACCAGTTCCACGATATTTTGCCGGGATCGTCGATCAAGCGTGTGTATGACGAGTCACTGGAGCGGTATGAGCAGCTGCTTGGGGAGACCGAGCATTTGATAGAGGAGACTTATCGCAAGCTTTCGGCGCATATCGCCAGGGAGGGGCAGGGCGAGCATGGACAGCCGCAGACTGCCGTGTTCAACTCCCTGCCTTGGGAGCGCGAGGAATGGGTTCAGACGAGTGAAGGGCAATGGGCCAAGGTGCGCGTGCCGTCGATGGGCTACGCACTTCTTGCAGAAGAGGCGCAAGCGCATGATCCGTCGGAGCGCTTCGGCACGGTGCATACGTCTGCAAGCGAACGGACGCTTCAGAATGAGCTCGTGAAGATCATCTTCGATGAGGAGGGAGCGATCGTCTCCATCCGGGATTTGGCTGAAGACCGGGAGCTGATTGCCCCGGGGCTGAGAGGCAATGAACTGAAGGTCTACCATGATCGTGGCGACGCCTGGGATTTCCGGCATGACTATGCCGTCACCGGCGGAACACGGCTCACGCTGCAGCATATTCGCGAGCATCGCGAAGGGCCTGCCGCTGGTCTGGCATTCGAGTTCCGTATCGGGGAATCGGTACTCACCCAGACGGTGACGTTGACAGAGGGCAGCCGGCGCATTGATTTCCGGACGAAGGTCGACTGGAAGGAGCGCGGCAAGATGCTGCGGACGTCGTTCCCGCTCGATATTCGTACGGACAGCGTCACATGCGAAATCCAGTTTGGCAGCATCAGCAGGCCAACCCATCGCAATACGATGTGGGATTTTGCCAAAGACGAGATATGTGCGCATCAATGGATCGACATGTCCGAACCGGATTACGGTGTAGCGCTGCTCAATGACAGCAAGTACGGCCATCGGGCCTTGAATGGTGTGCTGGATCTCAATCTGCTGCGCAGCAGCTCGTATCCGGATCCCGAAGCAGACCTGGCGGAGCATACGTTCACCTATTCCCTGTATCCGCATGCTGGCAACCATGTCGAGGCCGGCGTATACAAGAAAGGCTGGGAGCTTAACGTGCCGCTTCGGACGATGGACTGCGCTAAAGCTGGACATCCGGCGGAAGCCCAGAATCCGAAGACAGATGCTGTGTTAGCGCCTTCGTTCCTTCAGACCGGCCATCCGCTGGTGATGGTGGAATCGGTCAAGCAAGCGGAGGATAGCGAGGACATCATCCTGCGTCTGTATGAAACATCCGGTACGCGGGTACAGACCGTGCTTCGGGTCGCAATGGCGCTGGAGGAAGCATGGAGTGCCGATCTGCTGGAAAGAGAGCAGGCGCGTCTGGATGTGGAAGAGGATGGGGAACAAGGGGCTTCGTTTGTTCATCTGACCTTCAAGCCGTTCGAAATTCATACGCTCCGGCTGAAGCGGAAGCGTTAAAGTTAACCATGATTCACCGCCCTGCCTGAAAGGAGGTGGGAAACATGATCAAGAGTCGTAAGGAAAGCAGGCGGTGGATCAAACGGGTCTGGCAGCATAAGATGTTCTATTTTTTTATGCTGCCGGGTCTGATCTGGTTTTTTATCTTTTCGTATGTGCCCCTGTACGGGATTCAGGTTGCCTTTAGGGACTATACCTTTAGCGGCGGCTTCACCGGAAGCCCGTGGGCGGGCCTCAAGTATTTCCAGCAATTCTTTAACTACTATCAGTCCGGGGACATCATCCGGAACACGGTCGTTATCAGTTTGCTGAAGCTGCTTATCGGCTTTCCGATGCCGATTATTCTCGCGCTCCTGCTGAATGAGGTGCGGAAGATCCGATTCAAGAAAACGATTCAGACCTTATCGTACTTGCCTTACTTCGTATCCTGGATCGTCGTCGTTACGCTGATGCAACGATTGCTGACACCTTATGGCGGGCCGGTCAATGAACTGCTGGGCGCCTTCGGGGCGGACCCGATTCAATTTTTGAACAATCCAACCTGGTTCTATCAGATAATTGTAGGTTCTGAAATCTGGAAGAATATCGGCTGGAACTCCATTATTTTTATGGCGGCGATTGCGGGAATCGATCAGCAGCTGTATGAAGCTGCCAAAATCGACGGCGCAGGCCGTTACCGCCAAATGTGGCATGTCACGCTTCCGGGCATCCGGAATGTCGCTATCATTCTGTTCATTCTTGCTGTTGGCAATCTGATGAGCGCCGGATATGAGCAGCTTCTGCTCCTGAACGGTCCTGCTACAGCCAGCATCGGCAGTGTGCTCGACGTTCATGCGATCAACTCCGGCATCCGAGAAGGACGATTAAGCTACGCAGCCGCAGTGGGCTTATTCCAAAGTGTCATCGGTCTCATCTTGATCCTGACGGTAAACCGCATAGCCCGGAAAATCAGCGACGTATCCCTGTTCTAAGGAGGTGGCTGACGTTATGAACCGCCGCTGGTCCGTGTTCTCTGTGGTCAACTATACTTTGCTGACGCTAGTCGGCTTTGCCATGATCTATCCTTTCATCTACATCCTGGCTTACTCGCTCAATGACGGGAAGGATTCCATGCAGGGCGCTATTTATTTTTTGCCCCGGAAGTTTACGCTGGAAAACTATGCCCAAGTATTTGACAATGCCCGCATCTGGAAAGCTTATCAAATCACGCTGATGCGAACGGTGCTTGGCACATTCCTGCACGTAACGCTCTGCACACTGATGGCCTATGCCTTGTCTAAACGAACGCTGCCGGGACGTTCCTTTTTTACCTTCTATATTTTTCTGCCTACCATTTTTAGCGCAGGCTTCATTCCATTCTTCATCACACTTCAAAAGCTGCAACTGATTAACACGTTCTGGGTGTACATCTTTCCGTTGCTCTACAACTTCATGCATATCATCATCATCCGAACGTTTCTGCAAGGCATTCCAGAAGAGCTCGAAGAGTCTGCCCGGATCGACGGATATGGCGATTTTCAAATTTTCCTCAAAATCATTCTGCCTTTGTCCGGTCCGGTATTGGCCACAATCTCCTTGTTTATCGGCGTTGCTCACTGGAATGACTGGTTCGCCGGCGCTTACTATGTATCCAATAAAGATCTGATCCCTGTACAGACATTGCTGCAAGAAATGTTGAGTGAAGCGGAAGCGCTCTCAAACTCGATGCAGCGGGCTGCGCAGCAGGGAGGACAGACGGTGGGAAGCGTGAGCGGAGCCGGAGCGACACCGGAATCTTTGCGCATGGCCCTGCTCGTTATTACGGTATTTCCTATTCTGTGCATCTATCCGTTCCTGCAGCGATATTTTGTGAAAGGCGTTATGATCGGCTCGGTGAAAGGGTAAGGTGAAGACTTCAAATCGATATTCAGCGGGGACAGCCCGCTTGGATTACATATTCACTTCCGGGAGGGGATTGAATTGACGAAGATTTGGCATAAAGGGGCAGCGGCGCTGATCGCGACCGTATTGCTCGGCGGACTGCTTGCCGGCTGTACAGGTTCGGGCAGTGACAATCGGCAGGACGGAGATTCCTACAAACTGAAAGTATTGCACAACTGGAACGGATCAACCGGCTCTGACCAAGGGATTACACCGATTGAAGAGGTAATCCGGGAGAAAACGGGCATCACGATTGAATGGGAGTACACGAAAGGCAGCGAAGCAGAGAAGGTGAACACGATCTTCGCCACGCAGGATCTGCCGGATATCTACACCGGTCCCGCTTGGGGCGGTGAACTGGATGGCATCATTAAAGCTGCGAATGAGGGACAGCTCGTTGATATCTCCGATAAGCTTGCCAACTATCCGAATTTGCAGAAATCGATTGCGAAGGAGAACGTGCCGCCAGCGTTGTATGAGAAAGCGTTTGACGCTTTTGACGGCAAGCAGTATTTGCTGCTGCAAAACCAGCCGGCGACGAACGAGGACGGCATGGATTGGCTGTACGGCTTTTATGTCCGCAAAGACATTGCCGAGGCGGTTGGTGTCGATCCGCAATCGGTAGTCACGAAGGATGATTTCTATCAATTTTTAAGAAAGATCAAGGATGCCAACCTGCAGGAGAACGGTCAGCCTGTGTTTCCGCTAGGCGGGTTCAGCAATGGCTGGGCGGTGGGCATCGGCAACACGATGTTTTTTGGCAGCAACTATGTAGACCGGGGCGACGGCAACCTGGAACATGTTTTCTTCAGACAAGAGTATGAGGAATATACCCTGTTCTATCGCAAGCTGATTGAAGAAGGCCTGCTTGATCCTGAGGTATTCACGCAGACGGATCCGATTGCGAAGGAAAAGATCAACCAGGGCCGAATTGCGGTGCTTGCCGCTCATTATCCGGCGATCTTGGACGCTTCTAAAGAGTATGTCACAGCCAATCCTGGTAGCGATTACATTCCGCTTGGACCGCTGGATCGCGCGGGAGCCGCACCGGATCGTCCGGTCGACCTGGCCATTCAGGGCAACAACGTGACCGCCATTACGAAGAACTGCCAGGGCGAATGCGTGGATAAAGCGCTTGAGCTGCTTGATTTCCTGGCTTCGGATGAAGGATTCCTGCTGACGAGATACGGGGTTGAAGGGGTTCACTGGGAAATGGTCGATGGGACACCGAAGCCAGTTCAGGAGTGGTTTGACAAGTTTGCGGAAGACGCAAGCGGCAAGGAGCGCAAAAATGTCGGGATCGGCATTGGTTTGGAATCGCTTACAGGGCTCGATCGGATCAATTCTGCCGCAGGCGGCGATATATGGGCAGATCAGAAACGGACAGAGGCGATGGAGAACGCTCGCGCCATTCTCCGTCCGAACGGAATACAGGTGATCAGCGCTTATAATCCGGGCGATGTAATTACCAAATCTCCGGATTGGGAGATGCTCAAGCCTTCGCTGGACCGGACCGGTGATGCCTGGACGGAGGCGGTGTTTGCCAAATCCGACGAAGCCGCACTGCGCATCCTTAACGATCTGCGGGATCAGATGAAGAAGACGGGCTATGACAATGCGATGGAATATGTGAATGAAAATCTGAAGGGTAAGGAGGTTGTAACGCTGCAGATGCCGAACTGACGGGCAGAAGCAGCGCTCCCATCCAGCATTACACCTGAAACGCCGGGCTTAAACACCGCGCGCTGGGAGCAGCGCGCGGTGTTTCGCTGCATAACAGCGGTCGGTCGACCACATGCGCCCAGCCCGTATCAACCCATTTGGCTTAGCGCCACGCTCTATCCAAAATGTGACATATGACAGGCTCTAGCTCGGGAAAGGTATGATACAATACGAGCAATAATCGGTTAAAGCGAGGGATAATGATGACCAACACACTGCCGGCTTCAGATGACATCATTCGGCAGTTTAATAACCCGGCTGCTACCTATCGGCCGCAGCCTTTCTGGTTTCTGAACCATAAGCTGGAGCGGCAGGAGCTTGAGCAACAGATTTCAGCGATGCATGAGCAAGGGGTTGGGGGTGTGGTGTTGCACGCCCGTCACGGCATGCAGGCGGAATATCTGTCGTCTGAATTTATGGATGCGCTGTCTTTTTGCACCGAGGAATGCCGCAAGCGCGGGATGGACGTCTGGCTGTACGATGAAGACAACTGGCCAAGCGGAACGCTTGGCGGCAAACTGACCCGGCAGCATCCGGAGTACCGGATGCGCTACCTAAGGATCGAAGAGCGGCGTTACAGCGCTGCTGACTGGCCGAAACCGCTGACGCTTGATTTTCAGCCGTATGATCACAATGAGCTGATTGCGATCTTGGCCTACCGGGCAGAAGAGCAGGGCGGAGAGTGGCTGCTGCATCCGGAGCCGCTCCGAATTACGGAGCAGCTAGGCGATGTCTGGACCCCTGGAAGCGAAGGCGATTATGTCGTGCTGGCCTGCTGGTCATGCGAGATTGCGGAGGGGATGACTTTTGCCGGAGGGTACTACCTGGACACGCTCAATCCCGAAGCGGTGCAAACCTTCATCCGGCTCTCCTATGAGCCGCTGCTGCAGCTTCAGCAGCATTATAGCTCCACGATCAAGGGGGTGTTCACCGATGAGCCTGGTCTGATGATTCATGACGGCTTCTTCGGTGTAGAGGCCATCCGGACGGAGGTTCGCGATGTGGAGGCCACGCTGCCCGGGATCGTGTTCGCCTGGACGCGGGGAATGGAGGAACGCTATCTGGCCGATAACGGCGTCGATCTTATCCCTCTGCTGGGGGCGCTGCTTTATCATTTGACGGACGGCAGTCTGACCGCAAGACAGCAGTATTATGACACGATCACCCGCTGGTATGTCGAAGGATACCATGGTGCGATCAGAGAATGGTGCGAACGCAATGGCCTGCTGTATATCGGACATACGCTGGAAGAGCCGGTGTGGGGTCAGGCACGCTCTCAGGGAAATCAGACACGGGTGCTTCAGCAGTTCCATTATGCTGGTGTGGATTACTTGACCGCCGGTATCGGCAGTAAAGATAATCCACACCGGATCGTTTCGGTGAAAACAGCAGCCTCCGTAGCGCAGCTGGAAAACAAGGCGCGCGTTATATGCGAGTCGTTCGGGGCGAGCGGCCATGCGTACTCGATGCGACAGCGGAGACTGGACGCCAATTTCATGGCATTCTTAGGCGTGAACCTGTTCATTCCGCATGCGTTCTACTATTCATTTGCCGGTTATCGGAAGACCGATTTTCCGCCGACCGAGTTCAAGCATGCGCCCCACTGGCCGCATTATCGTGCCTTTGCCGACTACATTGGACGGCTAAGCCTGCTTGGAGCCCGGACAAACAGAAGCCCGGAGGTGCTGCTGCTCTCTCCGATCCGGACCGTGTATCAGGATATGTTCGCCTCCGGCGTATCGGAGCGAAAGCCCAATGCGGATACGCTGTTCCAGCTGCTGTCGGATCGGCTGCTGCGCAGCGCGATCGATTATGACTATGTCGATGAGTGTCAGCTGGCAGTTGCCGACATCATCGGCAGGGAGCGGCCCGGATTCCGATTCGCCGAGCGCGGGGGCACCTACCCGCTTCTGGTGCTGCCATGTATTCGCGTCATGTCCCGGCAGCTTGCCGTCAGGCTGCTCTCGTTCGTTCAATCAGGCGGGACGTTGATTGCCGTCGGAACCATTCCGCAGGACAGCGAGTCCCAGCATAACGATCCGGAGCTGAAGCGCGTAATGGAGCAGCTGTTCGGGGAAGGCGGTCATGGCGATCGCCGCTTCATCGGGGATGGAAGCACGCTCTTTTACTCCCTGGAGCAGGCCAAACGCGATAACCAGGATGCGGATCCGCTCGAAAGCTTGTGCGCGCTGCTCAAGCCGTTGCTGAAGCAGCAGCCGCTGTTCTCCTATACGATGCTTGAAGGCGGATTGGAGGATCTGATTGTCGTAGAACGAGGGGAGTCTGGCAGGCGGTATGCGTGGATGATGAATTGGTCGGAGCAAGAGGTTGCGATCCGGCTTGATCATCGACAGGAGAAAGGCGCGGCCGGCGAGAGGATAATCGAGGAATGGCGGCTGGAGCATGGTGATGTGCGCGCTGTGCGTAATGATGCGGTTTTGACCTTTTCGCCCGGGGAACTGCGAGTCTTCTCCATGAAGGAGCGCGAGGATACGGTTGATGACGGAGGAGAAGCTGGAAGTAAAGCCGATTCTTCAGGAACCGCTGCCCGCCGGTTCGACAGGAGCGATGTACTTGGAATGCCAAGAAGGGCGGGGGAGCGCAGCAAGGAGATCCAGCTGGAGCCATTGTGGCATTACGAGGCGGATCAACCGAATGTGCTGCTGCTCGACCGCTGGCAGGTGACCTTGAACGACCGGCAATCGAAGATGAATGCAACGATGCCCGGTCAGGTCAACACCTATCATACAACCTTCCATATGACAAAAGAGCTGATCGAATGGCTTAACGCCCGTTCCGAAGCTCCCGGCCGATCACCATCGCGCCACCGAGGGGTGGAACTGGTCCTGGATGACGTGCATCAGAATGTTCCTTCCCATATCGGCTTTCTTCAGCGGCGCCGAAATCTCGAAATTTTCGTGAACGGTGTGCGTCAGCCTGCACTGGGGCCATCTTCCTGGCAGGACCCTTACTATCACAGTGTCGAGATTACGTCTAGCCTGCAGCCGGGGTTAAATGAACTCGAGATATTGACGGTATCCCTGCTGGAGCCGATGCAGGAGATCTCCTTCCCCGCCTTCCTGATCGGTCCGTTCGCTGTTCATGGAACGGCATTGACCGTGGAGCCGAGGCAGGTCGCCGGCGAATGGTGTGCGGAAGGTTATCCTTTCTATGCCGGAACCGCCTGCTATTCGCAGCAGCTGAAACTGCCAAGGCCGGGGATAGAAGAGCAGGTATGGCTGGAGGTTAATGATATTCGCGAGACGGCGCGCCTCTTCGTGAACGATCAGGATGCCGGCATCAGGCTGTGGCCCCCGTACCGGTGGGATATTACACGGTTTATTGGCGAGGGAATGGAAGAGGGGGCATCGGAAGCGGTTACCCTCAGAATACAGGCAGCCAATACGCTGGAGAATCTATACGGTAAGCGGGCGCTGCCTTCCGGCATCACCGGCTCGTCGCGGATCGTATACATGGAAAGGGACCGGATTGAACGGTCTATGGAACGGGATTGAGCGCACAATGACTCGACGTCAAATAGAAGCGCATGGATGAACCACATGAATGAACCGCATGAATGACACATGAAAGGAACCAAGGAAGAAAACATAGCATGATGCATGCAAGATGCATGAATATATCCCCTGAGTGAACGCATAAATGAAACCAAAACGAAGCATGAATTAATCCTTGGTTATGCCATAGAGAGAGCCGATCAGTCAGGTGACGTTGACCGTCCCTGACTGATTTTTTTGGGTTCAGATTCTCGTCATTTTCCGCCTAACATGCCATTTCCAACACGGGATGTAACAAACAAGGGAATTCCTTCTATACTGCACAATTAATAACATTGACAACCCCTGAACAATCGATTAGTATTTCCATAACTTATTAAACCAACCTTATAACTTAGGTTTAAAGCAACCTGAACGGAATGCGATCAGGGGCAACATTTATTTATTATGTTAAACGCATGGCATATGATTCAGCATCGTATCTGTGCGACAACGGGGGGATTGTCATGAAGGCATCAAAGTTAGGGCTATTATCATTGATTCTTGTTCTGCTGCTTGCAGCTTGCGGCAGTAATGAAGGAACGAACGCAAACCAAGAAGGAAATGCCGACAATGAATCGGCGGAAGCGAAGGAATACAGGGAGGAGCTGAACATTGCAATCACCGCCCAGCCTCCTACGCTCGACACGCCAATGACGGTATCGGCTGTTGCACTGGATATTGCGGGCAACATCTTCGAGCAGTTGTATACGTTGAATGCGGAGTATGAGCCAGTGCCAGCTCTTGCGGAATCCGTCGAACGCAGTGAGGACGGGTTGACCTATACGTTCGCGCTGCGTCAGGGCGTCAAGTTCCATAACGGGAAAGAGATGACGTCAGAGGATGTTGTGGCCTCGATGAATCGCTGGCTGGCGACTTCATCCCGCGCGAAAGTGCTGCTGACAAATGCCAATTTTGAAGCGGTAGACACCTATACCGTCAAGCTGACGGTAGAAGCACCGACGTCCGATGTGCTGATTCTGATCGCTTCACAGGCTCAGTTCCCGGCCATTATGCCGAAGGAAATCGTGGATGCTGCTCCGGCAGACGGAATCAAGGAATACATCGGTACTGGTCCTTACAAGTTCCAGGAGTGGAAGCAGGACCAGTACATTCACCTGGTAAAGAATGAGGAATATCAATCGGTGGACGGCGAACCGAACGGCTTTGACGGACGCAAGGAAGCACCGACCCCGAATCTGTATTTTCATTTCGTAACCGACCATTCGACACGGATTGCAGGCATCAAGACAGGACAATATGATGTCGCTGACAGCATTCCGATTGAAAACTATGATGAGCTTGATATGGATAACAATGTGACGCTGCACGCGCTTCCGGGCGGCGCACTGACGGCATTTTTCAATACCAACGAAGGGCCGCTTGCAGACGAGAAGATTCGTCAGGCTGTTCTCGCCGCCTTTGACAACGAAGAGATCATGCTGGCGAGCTTCGCCAAACCGGAACTGTATTCTCTTGCACCTGGCTATCTGAACACGAACCAGGTTCAATGGTCCACGGATGCGGGGGCCGAGTATTACAACCAGGCGAATCCGGAAAAGGCGAAACAACTGCTTGAAGAGGCGGGATACAACGGCGAAGAGATCACGCTGCTGACGACCAAGGATTACAACGAAATGTACACGGCGACGCTGGTCATCCAGGAGCAGCTTCGCAAAATCGGCATGAATGTCAAAGTGGATAACTTTGATTTCCCTACATTCCTGGAAACGAAGAATGACCGCAGCAAATGGGACATCTTCGTGGCGAGCACCGGGTATCAGCTTACGCCGCCGCAGCTGCTTGCCGTAACGCCGGACTGGGCTGGTCTGGATCATGAGACGGTCAAGCAAGGCCTGGCCGCCATTCGCGGGGCAGCAACGCCGGAAGAAGCGAAGCAGGAGTGGGAGAAGCTGCAGCTCTTCCTGTACGAATATGCTTCCTCTACGGTAATCGGGCATTACAACGGGGTTGTGGCGACATCCAAATCACTTGAAGGCTTTGAACTGTTTGAAGCACCTGTTGTCTGGAATGCCAAAATGCCGAAGTAAATGGAATAGAGGGTGTTCCAAGTTACTCTGTTAACTGGCAGCACCCTCTTTCTTTTGTCATTATAGTTTCATAGACCATCTATAAAATGAGGGATTGTCCGTGCTGGCTTATATAACCAAAAGACTGTTGTCGCTTATTCCTGTACTGGCTGTAGTGAGCATTGCCATCTTTCTGATCATCCATCTGACGCCGGGTAACCCGGCAGCGGCCATATTGGGAATGGAAGCTTCACAAGAAGATATTGAGCGGCTGAATGAGGAGCTGGGACTGAACCGTCCGATTGTGGAGCAGTACACCAGCTGGATCGCCAATGTGCTAAGAGGGGATCTGGGGGATTCGATATTCATGCATCAACCTGTCAGCGAGGCGATTGCCGAGCATATGCTCCCGACACTGTCGCTGGCCATACTGGCCCAGATTATCGCTGTTGTGCTGGCGATACCGTTCGGCATTATCGCGGCTTACAAAAGGGGCTCACTTGCGGACTATTCCCTGACCGGACTGTCGCTGCTCGGGATGGCCTTGCCGAGCTTCCTGCTCGGGCTGTTCCTGATGCTGTTTGTCGGCGTCAAGCTCCAGTGGCTGCCGGTGGCCGGCTATGCGCCCTTAAGCAGCGGCTTCTGGGAGCATCTGAAGTATTTGATCCTTCCAGGCATTTCGCTTGGAACGATCCAGGCGGCACTCATTACGAGAATGACCCGCTCCTCCATGCTGGAGGTGCTAAACCTTAATTTCATCAAGACAGCCAGATCCAAAGGTCTGCATGAGATGAAGGTATTGTTCAAATACGCGTTCCGGAGCGCTTTCCTGCCGATCTTGACCGTCATCGGGCAGACGTTCGGAACACTTGTGACCGGGGCCGTCGTCGTGGAATCGATCTTTAATATTCCGGGCCTGGGGCAACTGATTCTGAATTCGATTGCCCGGCGGGATTTTGCCGTCATTCAAGGCGTCGTGCTGGTGGTCACGCTGATGTATGTTACGATCAATCTGTTGGTCGATCTGTTATATGGCGCTGTCGATCCTCGCGTTCGCCTGGATCGCAAGAAGTGAGGTGAAGAGGATGGCAACGATACAGAATAAAGAGCAAATCGCAGAAGTAAGCAAAAAGCTGAAAAAAGAGCAGCGCACACTCGCTTTCCGTCGTATTCGCTCTAATTACGGATTGTTGATCGGCGCTTCGGTGCTGGCGATTCTTATTATATTGGCCGTGTTCGGTCCGATGCTCAGCCCCTATGATCCGTATGAGATGAAGGTCGTGGAGCGCTTATCCGAACCGGGTGGCGCCCATGTGCTGGGAACGGACGAATTCGGACGAGACCTCATGACCAGGCTGTTATACGGAGCCCGGGTATCGCTGGGCGTCGGGCTGGCGGTGGCGCTCATCTCCTCGTCACTGGGACTGATCATCGGGGTGTATGCTGCGTATTATCGGACACTTGATCACATTCTGATGCGTATCTGTGACGGACTGATCGCGATACCCGGGATTCTGCTGGCCATCGCGCTGATGGCAGCGCTCGGCGCATCTGCGCTCAATGTCATTATTGCGCTGACAATTGTGTTCACCCCGAATATTGCCAGAGTGGTTCGTTCTTCGGCGCTGGTCGTCCGGGAGCAGACGTTCATTGAAGCGATGCAGGCGCAAGGAGCAAGCGCCACCCGGATTATCTGGCTGCATATCGTGCCGAACACGCTGTCTCCGCTGCTTGTACAGGCCACCTTCGTGTTCGCGGAGGCGATTATATCCGAAGCGGCGCTCAGCTTTCTCGGCGCAGGCATTCCGGCACCGGAACCAAGCTGGGGCAATATTTTGCAGGCAAGCAAGCTGGTTATTTTCAAGGCCTGGTGGATGGTTGTGTTCCCTGGCGCAGCGGTAGTATTATCCGTCCTCAGTCTCAATCTGCTGGGCGATGGCTTGCGTGACCTGCTCGATCCTCGCGTCAAGCAGAAACAGAGTAAATGATGATTTATAGAGCTTGGAGGTATTGATATGAGCGAAGCGCCTCTATTGGAAGTCAAAGATCTGAAAACCCATTTTCATACCGAACGCGGGAAAGTAACGGCGGTCAACGGCGTCAGCTTCTCGATGCACAAGGGCGAAATTATCGGCATTGTCGGTGAATCCGGCTGCGGAAAAAGCGTGATGTCCCAGTCGATTCTGCGTTTGCTTGATCATACGGATAGCATTGCCTACGAAGGGGAGGTTCTGTTCGAGAACGAGAATTTGCTGGAGCTGCCGCTGTCCAAGCTGAGAGCGATCCGCGGTGACGATATCTCGATGATCTTCCAGGACCCGCTCACCTCTCTGAGTCCGGTGTATACAATCGGGAATCAGATTATGGAAGTGATACGTCTCCACCAGAAAAAATCCAAACAGGAAGCTTACCAGCAGGCGATCGACATTTTGCGGTTAACCGGGATCCCGTCACCGGAGATTCGGGTGAACGAGTATCCGCATCAGCTGTCCGGTGGCATGCAGCAGCGCGTCATGATTGCGATGGCGCTGGCTTGTGAGCCGAAGCTGCTTATTGCCGACGAGCCGACTACGGCGCTCGATGTAACGATTCAGGCACAGATTCTGGAGCTTATTACCGATCTGAACGAACGGCTCGGCATGGGCGTGCTGTTCATTACGCATGATCTGGGTGTCGTATCCGAGTTGTGCACAGGCGTTAAGGTTATGTACCTGGGACAAATTGTGGAGGAAGCGGACACGAAAAGCCTGTTCGACAAGCCGCTCCATCCCTATACACAAGGACTGATCCAATCGATTCCCAAACTGGACGGAGACCGCAATGACAAGCTGCATGTGATTGAAGGAACGGTGCCTTCTCTGACGGATGTTCCGAAGGGCTGCGGTTTCTCAACCAGATGTCCGTTTGCAGATGAGAAATGCCGGTCTGAAGAGCCGCCGATGAGGCACGCCGATGAACAACACAAGGTCAAATGCTGGCATTATGCCTCCATAAACCGGCTGGAGGGGAGTGAAACCACCCGTGACTCAATCAACTGATCAAGCCATTCTGCGCGTCCATTCTCTGCATAAGCGATTCCCGGTCTATGGATCCTTTGGCAAGCTGTTCGGCACCAAAGCCCATGTCAATGCCGTCACCGATGTCTCCTTCGAGTTGTCTGAAGGTGAAACCTATGGGCTGGTCGGCGAATCCGGCTCAGGCAAGAGCACGACCGGGCGTACAATATTGGGGCTGACACCTGCAACTGAAGGCCAGGTGCTGTACGGCGACCGGGAGCTCAATGCGATGACCAAGGACGAGCTGAAGAAATTCCGCAAGGAAGTACAGCTTGTGTTCCAGGACCCGTATTCGTCCTTGAATCCTAGAAAGCGGATCGGCAGCATTCTGGAGGAGCCGCTGATCATTCATAAACTGGGGAACAAGGAAGAACGCCAGGAAAAGGTGTTCCAAATTCTGGAGACGGTAGGGCTGCGGCCGGAGCATGCTTTCCGGTTTCCGCATGAATTCTCGGGAGGACAGCGCCAGAGACTCGGCCTCGCCAGAGCGCTGATCATGAATCCTAAAATTATCGTTTGTGATGAGCCGGTGTCTGCACTGGACGTCTCGATCCAATCGCAAATCTTGAATCTGCTGAAGAAGCTTCAGCAGGATATGAAGCTAACCCTGCTGTTCATCACACATGACATCAGCGTGGTACGCTATATATCAGATCGCATCGGCATTATGTATCTAGGCAAAATTGTGGAAGAGGCACCTACAGATGATTTGTTCCGTGAACCGCTGCACCCGTACACCCGGGCTTTGTTCTCGGCGGTGCCGGATTTCGGACGCAGCAGGCTAAAGGAGCGAATCATTCTCAAGGGAGAGATTCCATCTCCGCTGGCGCTGCCTAGCGGCTGTGTATTCCACACCCGCTGTCCTTGGGCAACCGAGCTGTGCCGGTCAGAGACACCGCCGCTGCGGGAAATCATGCCGCACCACAAAGCGGCCTGCCATTATGCCGCACCCGGTTATTTCAACACGGAACAACCTACTTGAAAAGGAGATAGAAGGATGACAACATTAAAAATCGTAAACGGTCAGGACCATATTTATAACGGAGCAGGCATGCAGCTTGTCGGCACACACAGCCCGGATCTGGATGGCGGATTGAATCCAAGGGAACTGCTGGAGGCTTCCCTGGCCCTCTGCATCTCCATCTCTCTTCAGAAGATGATGGCGTTCGACGGGGTGAAGTATGATAAAGACTCGATTCATATTGAAGTGACGTCCACGAAGGATGAGGACCGGAGAAAGAACCGTTTCGCTCATTTTCACGTGACGGTTGCGTTGCCGCCTACTTTGGAGCCGGATTACAAGGAAAAGCTCAAGACGGTCGTCGAGCGGGCATGCACCATCAGCAATACGTTGAAAGGCGAAGCTGTCGTTGAATTGGTAGAGCGGGGATAGGAGAAGGGGCCTAGGTCGTGACCTGGAGTTGAATAGCGCCTAAGATTCACCTTCATCTTGCTTAAATATGCGTATTTACACTCGCATGCTGCCGTTTGTGGATCAATCGTCCTGTTTTCAGCGGCAATGACCATATTTTTTGTGAGGCATTAGGAGGAATTACACCACTTTTTGTCGAATGAGTAGCCTTATGATGAAAAGAAGAAAAATTGCGGCCCTGGTCGGCTTGTTTTTGCTTATGCTGACGGTGGTTCGCCTTACCTGGATTAATATACAGACCACTTCAACACAGGTGCATGCAGAAAGCGGTGTCCTGGATTTGCGGGATTGGGCCCCCGCTGACAGGCCGATTCTGACCCTTGTCGGAGAATGGGAATTTTATCCGATGCAGCTGATCACACCAACGCCGGACGGCTCGTTTGCAGTGGGCGATCACAGCGCAGCCCTCGCTACAATTCCAGGCAGCTGGCAGCGTGAGATGCCTTCAGGATCTGTCTTCGGGCATGGGACGTATCGGCTGCGTGTGGTGATGCCCTCCGAAGGCTTGCCTGAATTGAAAATACGCGTGCCGGGGATCTCCGCATCCTCGGCTTTGTATGTGAACGGGCAGTTGATGGAGCAGTCCGGTCAGCCGGCGGAGCATTCTGACTCCTATACAGCGAGCAATGTGCCGTACTCCATCATGCTTCCGGAACAGGAAGGGACGCTCGACATTGTTCTGCAAACCGCGAACTACAACGACCGTGTTATGGGAGGACTGACAGAGCCGGTCAAGCTCGGAACGAACGATGCGATGAACAGGGCTTACTGGTTCTCGGCCGGTGCCCAGGCGACGGTGTTCCTATTGGTCTTGATGCACGCGATATATGCGCTGGTACTTTATTTTATCGGAGCCCGGGAGAAGCCGCTGCTGATCTTTTCCTTGCTGTCGATTAGCGGTGCGGCCACCATTGTCGTAGACGTTGATCGGCTGCTGCCCGCATGGTTCGGCGTTGATTATGTCACATCCCATAAAATTTACTATTTGTCCTATTTGGGTGTAGCGGCGCTGCTGCTACCTTTTATAAGAGGACTGTTGCCGGAATTTCCGATTTTACGCCACTCGCGCTGGCATTTGGCGGTGTGTATTGTCTTCGGGGTGCTCGTGCTGGCACTGCCGGTGGAGCTGTATACCTATGCCGACGTGCTGCATACGCTCCTCATGGTGATCTCGTTTGTGATCACGCCGTTCATCTTGTATTTGGCGGTGCGACGAGGCCTGCCCGATACGATTTATTTGCTGCTTGGATCGGTGGCGCTGGTCTCGAATCTGGTCTGGGGGATTCTGAATTATTCGCTGCTGCTTGATATAGGCTACTATCCTTTTGATATGCTGGCCGTATTCATCTCTTTCGCGCTGTTCTGGTTCAAGCGCTATTTCCGCAATGCTACGGAGATGACCAGACTTGCGGAGAAACTGCAACGAGCAGACAAGCTCAAAGACGAATTCCTCGTCCATACTTCACACGAGCTGAGAAATCCGCTGCATGCCATTATGAATATGGCGCAGACCGTCATGGACAGCGGCGGAAGAGCCGAGGACCGGAAGAATCAATTCCGGCTCAAGCTGCTTGTGTCGGTTGGCAAACGGATGAATATTCTGCTCAGTGACCTGATCGACCTCACAAGACTGCGGGAGAATCGAATCCGGATTGAACCGGCCCCGGTTCTTCTTCAAGCAGAGGCAGCAGGCGTGCTGGACATGGTTCGTTTCCTGACGGAGGGCAAGCCTATTCGGTTTGAGAACCGGATACCGGAATCGTTGCCCCCGGTGCTGGCGGACGAGAACCGGCTGCTTCAGATTATGTTTAACCTTCTGCACAATGCGGTGAAGTTCACGCGTGAAGGTGTCGTAGCGATCGAAGCAGAAGTGCAGGGCAGCAATGTCGTTGTTCGTGTAACAGATACCGGGGTCGGCATGGACGAAGAGACGCTGAGCCGGATTTTCGAGCCTTATGAACAGGCTGAGGAGCATGGAAGAAGCGCCTCTGGCTTCGGGCTCGGTCTGACGATCAGCAAGCAGCTGGTTGAGCTTCATGGCGGCGAGCTGACCGCGACTTCCACTCCGAACGCGGGCTCGGTGTTCAGCTTTACCTTGCCTGTAGCGCCTACGGAGGCAGAAGTCGCAGAAGCCCCAGGAGCCGATACTCCGGTGTCGGCAGTCCGAATGGATGAGGGAGATCTGCTTAGCCAGGTTCAGACGGAGGGAACGCCTGAGACAGCCGGAGCAGAGGCGCCGGAAAGGCCGCGCATACTGGCGGTTGACGATGACCCTGTCAATCTGTATGTGCTGCGCAGTGCGCTCGCACCAGATGCCTATGAAATCGTGACCGCGACAAGCGGTGCCAAGGCGCTGTCTCTCCTCAATCAGGAGACGTGGGATTTGATCATCACGGATGTGATGATGCCGGAAATGTCCGGCTATGAAGTTACCCGGTCCGTTCGCACACTGTTCTCACATTCAGAGCTGCCGATTCTGCTGCTCACAGCACGACACCGGCCGGAAGACATTGAGGCGGGGTTCCGCGCAGGAGCGAATGATTACATCGTCAAGCCGGTGGACGCTCAGGAGCTGCGGGTTAGAGTGCAAGCACTCACAGCGGTAGCCCGTGCGGCTCGCGAGCAAACCCGGTTGGAGGCGGCATGGCTCCAGGCTCAGATTCAGCCGCATTTTCTGTTCAATACGCTGAATTCGGTAGCTGCACTTGCCGAGGTGGATACCGAGCGGATGCAGAGGCTGCTGCTCGCCTTCGGAGATTACTTGCGGTCCAGCTTTGACTTTGCCAATCTGAACCGGCTCGTTCCGCTGCGAAAAGAGCTGGGACTGGTTCAGTCCTACCTGTACATCGAGAAGGAGCGGTTTGGCGACCGTATTCAGATCGAGTGGGAGGTAAACCAGCATCTGGAGCTGAACGTCCCGCCGCTGTCCGTCCAGCCATTGGTTGAGAATGCGCTGAGGCACGGGCTTCTGCAGCGCTCCCGGGGAGGCACGGTGCGAATACGGGTGATTGATCGCGGGGACCGGGCGGAGATTTCGGTTGAAGATAACGGTGTCGGCATCGATCCCAATACGCTGCGGAAGGCGCTGAATCCGGAAGATGGAATCGGTAGTTCTTCAGGCGTTGGTCTGGCGAATACCGATCGAAGATTGAAGCAGCTGTACGGGACGGGCTTGAAGGTGAAGGGAGCTGTGGGACTGGGCACGATTGTATCTTTTACCGTACCGAAAGAAGGTCGATCCGGCTCACTGTCCAATGATCATGAACGATCTGAGATGATGGTGTAGCATGTGCTGGGCCTGCCATTTGGCGAGGCGTTTCAGGAAAGCGGGGGAATGGGATCCCTCGCTTTTTTGCGTTGAAGAGCGGTTGGGGCTACGGAAGAGGGGAACTTAAGATGAAAAAGAGAAATTAAGATATGGAAAATAATCTGACATACGAAATGGACTGGAATGAAATATACCTTGACAGAATATAGCATATTAACATTATAATGATAAAAAATGTTCTATGACTTAGAAATATGTAATAGAATATGACACGCAATGGGGATGGAGTGAGATTGGCACAAAGGCGGTGATTCATGACGAAACGGTGATTCATGACGAAACAAAGTAGTGTAATACCAAATGACTTCTAAGTTGATTCCAAATGAATTTGAATTTTAAACCTTAGGGGGCAGAATATGGAGAAAGCTGTTGAATGGTTAAATAATCTGATTTGGAGCAATGCACTGATTTATCTGTGTCTTGGTGCCGGCTTGTTTTTTACGCTTGCTACACGGTTCCTGCAAATCCGATACATTAAAGAGATGGTCAAGTTGATGTTCCAGGGCAAAAGCTCGGAGGCAGGGATCTCCTCATTCCAGGCTTTGTCGATGGCGCTTGCAGGGAGAGTAGGGACGGGGAATATCGCCGGTGTGGCAACGGCCATCGCCTCCGGCGGGCCGGGAGCCGTATTCTGGATGTGGCTGATTGCGTTTCTCGGTGCCGGCTCAGCCTTTGTCGAAGCGTCGCTTGGTCAGGTGTTCAAGACAAAGCAGAATGGACAGTTTCGGGGCGGACCTGCTTACTATATTGAAAAAGGGCTGAATATGAAGTGGTACGCCATCCTGTTTGCGATCGTAACTGTCATTGCAACGGGCATGCTGCTTCCGGGAGTTCAGGCCAATACCATCGCTTCGAGTATGAATTCCGCTTTTAGCATTCACCCAGCCGTCATTGGCTCGCTGCTTGTATTGGTTCTTGGGATTATTATTTTCGGAGGCGTGAAGCGGATTGCTTATGTTGCCCAAGTGATCGTGCCGTTCATGGCCATTGCTTACATAATTATGGCGCTCATTATTGTCATTGCCAACTTGTCCGAAGTTCCAGCTATTATGAGCCTTATTTTCTCCAGTGCATTTGGCGCGGATGCTGCGTTTGGAGGAATATTGGGGGCAGCGATTAGCTGGGGTGTCAAACGGGGAGTTTATTCCAACGAAGCAGGGCAGGGTACGGCCCCGCACGCGGCTGCTGCGAGCGAGGTGTCACATCCGGCCAAGCAAGGGCTTGTACAGTCGTTCTCGATTTATATCGATACGTTGTTCGTGTGTTCTGCAACCGCCTTTATGATTCTCATAACAGGCATGTACAACGTAGCGCCTAACGGAATGGATCCGATCGTTACCAATCTTCCCGGTGTGGAATCCGGGCCGGACTTTACCATTAAAGCCATTGAGACGATCTTCCCTGGATTCGGGGCACCGTTCATTGCGATCGCTTTGTTCTTCTTCGCTTTCACTACGATCATGGCCTATTATTATATGGCCGAAACGAATCTGGCTTATATCAATCAGAAGACCAGACGGATCTGGATGGAGTATGTGCTAAAATTTGCCGTCCTGGGCGTAACCTTCTTCGGCTGTATCCGAACTGCCGATCTGGCTTGGGGCCTTGGCGATATCGGGGTAGGCAGCATGGCTTGGCTGAACATTATCGCGATCCTGCTGCTCACCCGACCGGCGCTCAAGATTTTGCGCGATTATGAACGGCAGAAGAAAGAGGGCAAGGACCCGGTATTCGATCCTGTGAAGGTGGGCATTGCTAATGCCGACTTCTGGGAGAAGGAGTACGTGCCAGAAGCTGCGGCTCAGACACCGCCGAAGAACAGCAATACGCTGAATCTGTAGAGAAGCATGCTCGAGGGCCTATGATGTGCCGTATGAATTTGCTTGTGATGAAAGCCGCTTGGTTTAAGCGGCTTTTTCTGTTGTGGTGTAGCAGGTGATATTTATTTATGGACACGGATCGCTGCGTTTTAGCCGTTTCACAACATTGGCAGACTGAAATCATCTACCGTTCGGGTGACCTAAATTCAGCTTTGCACGATTATCCCCTTCATTCAGGGAGGGAGCGGGGGGGAGTGCTGCCTGAGCGAAAGGGATAATGGTGCAATGGGTCTTGAAGGTAATATGGATTTGCCCGAGTCTATGATCATGGCAGCAGAATCGTGTATACTTAATAGACAGCACAGCGATTACGAATAAAGCATACAACAAGCTCAAGCCTAAGGCTTTACATGCCTGTGCTTGAGCTTGTTTGCTTTCAAAAAGGGGCCAGATTTTCTCCAAGAATGCGTGTGCGCTCGGGGTTTAGACAAGCCCCTTGTCCATCGCCATTTTGATCAACGATGCAAAGAGGCTGTTGGACCAGGCGAACCATTCGCGAGAAAAATCTTTCGGGTCGTCAGGGTGGAATCCTTCGTGCATATAGCCAGTGTCTGCATCGGTTGCGATGAGCATGTCGATCAGCATCTTGATCTCTTCGTCGTTGTCAGCTGTGAGCGCCTGCATGGACAGCGCCATATGCCATACGTAACCGCCGGGTGTGTGCGGACTGCCGATTCCTTTGGCATATTGGCCTTCGAAGTAGAACGGATTATCGAAGCTGAGCGCAAATCTGCGGGTGTTCTGATAGATCGGGTCGCTGATATCGGTATAGCCTATATACGGAATGGATAACAGTCCAGGCGTTCCCGCGTCATCCATCAGACTGTAGTTGCCGTAGCCATCGGTTTCATAGGCGTAAATCTTGCCGTACTTTGGATGATCCACGATACCGTACGTACGAATGCCGAAGTCGATTTCTTTACGGAGTTTGGCGGCAGAAGCAGCGAGCCGTTCGTCCCGGTATACTTCGCTCATGATGTCTTGGATATGCCCCAGGATGACCACCGCAAACATATTGGAAGGGATGTTATATCCGAATTCACAGCTGTCGTCGCTCGGACGGAAGCCGGACCAGCTCATTCCGGTATAGTTGACCGGCATGCCGCGGCCGTTATTTTGCAGCGTTTCCGTATCCTTGTCGGTTTGGCGGATGAAATGATAAGGCGATTGCTCCGCATGCCGCTGTTCTGTCCGAATAACATGCACGATGGAGGTCAGTGCCTGGTAGCAAGCATCATCGAAAATGCTCGCATCCTCCGTTTCCTTCCAATACATATAGGCGAGCAGCACGACAAAGCAGAGGGAGTCGAGCTCATACTTCCGCTCCCACATCCACGGACTCAGATTGCAATCATCGGTGGCCATGTAATGTCTGTCGTTTGCTGTTTCATTGAATGCATTCGTGTAAGGATCGATATTGACATAGAACATCTGTCTGGCGATCAATCCTCGCAATATGCGGCGCAGCTCCGGGTCGTCTTTGGCAAATGGAATGTAGTGCCGGACCTGCTCTGTGGAATCGCGGAGCCACATTGCCGGAATATCTCCTGTGAAGACAAAGGTCGTACCGTCATCAAGCAGCTTCGTGGTGGTCTCCAGTGTGTTCGGAAAGCAGTTTCTGTACAGTTGTTGCAGCTTGGGGTGATGCTCCAGCCGTTTATCGGCTTCGTTCAAATGCTGGGTGATGGATGCTGGCAGATTCATTAGCGATCTCCTCCTGAAATGGTAGCTTCACACGTTGCACATGCGTGAGTGCAGACTTGTTTGATTGGTTCGACTTCTTGGATGTTCGTACGACATGTTCGCACAATCCTTCATGGAGCACAATATGTAGCTTATGCATCTCTTTACAGGGTTCATAACTCACACATTCCGGACAATGACACGGGGGAACGGTACTGGAAGTTTCGATGCAAAAAAGCAGGATAACAGCGCATCACCGCGCACGGTGAGGTGACAATGCACAACTTACACATTTACGATGTCAGCATGTATTCTCTAGACTTTGACTTGTAAGCGTTACCTGTGAGTCACCCTGACGTGGATGTTCGTGAGTGACCAGATAACCTGACATCAATAGATCATTACGAAAGGAGGGGGAGCATGAAGGGGAAGAGACTACTAGCTGCAATCTCTGGAAGCGGTTTAATCCGTCGTGGAAACAAACCATCCAATAAAGAGAAGAATCAGACGTCACTCGGAAAAAGAATCTGGGTGAACTGGGAGCTCTATTTATTCTTGGCGCCATGCTTGCTGTACTTTCTTATCTTCCACTACGGGCCGATGTACGGCATTCAGATTGCCTTCAAAAATTTTATCCCCAGCAAAGGAATCATGGACAGTCCATGGGTGGGCTTCGCCCACTTTGAGCGTTTCTTCAATTCTTATTACTTCTGGGATCTGCTCTGGAATACGTTCAGCCTCAGTTTCTACGAGTTGATCATCGGGTTTCCGCTCCCGATTATTCTGGCGCTTGCTTTTAACGAAATCCGCAATGGTCCCTTCAAAAAAACTGTCCAGACCGTTACGTATGCGCCTCATTTTATATCCGTTGTCGTTATGGCCGGGATGATTATTGCTTTCCTGTCGCCATCCACGGGTATTCTGATCAAATTTATGGAATGGTTCGGTATCGATGCGCCGAACTTCTTATCGGATCCGGCCTGGTTCAAGACGGTCTATGTACTGTCTGGCGTATGGCAGAGCACGGGCTGGGGCACCATCATTTACTTGGCGGCGCTCTCGGGAGTCGATCCTCAGCAGCATGAGGCTGCAATTGTGGATGGAGCCAGTCGGTTCAAGCGACTTTTGCACATCAACCTGCCGGCCATCCTTCCGACAATCACTATTTTGTTAATCTTGAACATGGGCAACATTCTGACCATTGGCTTTGAGAAAATACTGTTGCTGCAAAACTCGCTTAATATGGAGTCATCGGATGTCATTTCGACTTATGTATACAGAGCCGGTCTGGTCGACGCACAGTATAGCTTCTCGACAGCCGTAGGCCTGTTCAACTCCGTCATCAATGTCATTCTGCTGGTCACCGTCAACCGAATTGCCAGACGCACCAGCGAGAACAGCCTGTGGTAGAAGGGAGGAAGTATCATTGGTTACCTCGATTAAGGAATCGAAGGGAGACAAGCTCTTTCTTGTCAGTGTCTATCTCTATTTGATCGTTGCGCTGATTGTGGTCCTGTATCCGCTTATTTATATTCTCAGTGCGTCCATCAGCAGCCCGCAGCAGGTGAATACAGGGGAAATGTGGCTGTTTCCTAAAGAGATCACCTGGGCTGGATATCAGCTGGTCTTCGCCAACCCGAAGATCTGGAACGGATATCTGAACACCATCATTTATACCGGAATCGGCACGCTGCTGAATCTGACGGTGACGCTGCCCGCAGCTTATGCGCTCAGCAGATCGGATCTGGTCGGCCGCCAAGCGTTCCTCGGATTTATTCTGTTTACCATGTTCTTTAGCGGCGGGCTCGTGCCAACGTATCTTGTGGTCAGGGATTTGGGGCTGATCAACTCGATGGGCGCACTTATTCTTCCTGTCGCTGCCTCGGTGTGGAACATCATCGTTGCCCGCACCTTCTTTCAGACAACGATTCCGAAAGAGCTTCAGGAGGCGGCCTATATGGACGGCTGTACTAACCTCAAGCTGTTCATCCGGATCGTTCTGCCGCTGTCTGCGCCGATTATTGCTGTCATGGCCTTGTTTTATGGGGTCAGCCATTGGAACAGTTATTTTCCGGCTCTGATTTATCTCAATGATGAAGCCAAGTATCCTCTCCAGATGGTGCTGCGGCAGATTCTCGTTCTTCAGGAGATGACAGCGGAAACGACCGGTGCCGCGCTCAGCGGAGATGCCGCTCGTGCGATGAATTCAAAGGCCGAGACAGCATCACTGATCAAATATGGTGTCATTGTTGTGTCTACTTTGCCAATTGTTGCTCTCTACCCGTTTTTGCAGCGCTATTTTGTCCAAGGGGTCATGATCGGCTCTGTAAAAGGCTAGGGAGAGCATTCATATAATTGGAGCTTAATTATCGAAAGGGAGGATTCATCGATGAAGATTACTAGTAAACCGTGGAAGCTGGTCGTAACGGGACTGACCGTCCTTTCGCTGCTCGCCGGATGCAGTTCGGGCGGCAGTACGGACTCGGCCGAGAAGAATTCAACGGAGGCTGCAGCTGTAAATAAGGAAGGCTTTCCGATTGTCAATGAACCGATTACGCTCACGATGATGGCGCCGGATGTCGGCGTTCAGAACTGGCAGGAGATGGTCGTTCTGCAACAGATGGCTGAAAAGACAGGCATCACCTTCCGATATCAAAATGCGCCGAAGGACAGTTTTGATACGAAGAAGAATCTCGTATTTGCCAGCGGCGATTACCCGGATGTGTTCTATGCTGCAGGTTTGACGCCTGCCGAGCAGATGAACTATGGCGAGCAGGGAATTCTCGTTCCACTGGAGGACCTGATTGAAGAATACGCACCAAACTTCAAGGCGCTCATGGACGAGAATCCGGAAATCCGCAAATCGATTACAGCACCGGACGGCCATATTTACTCTTTGCCTGTCATTGAGTTGAGCCAGCATTGGTACCGTAACCCGCTGTGGTACAACGGCGACTTCCTGGAAGCGCTGAACATCGACAAGTTGCCTGAGACCACCGAGGAGCTGTATACGTTCCTGAAACGCGTGAAAGAAGAGGATCCGAACGGCAATGGCGTTGCCGATGAAATTCCGATTTCTTCGGTATCTACAGCGACGACTAATGTTCGGGATATCCGCACCTGGCTGCTCGGAGCATTCGGTGTTTATGAGGACGAAATCTACGTTGATGATGAGGATGTTGTACGTTATACCCCGATTGAAGAAGGGTTCAGAGAATATCTTGTGTATATGAACCGTCTGTGGGAAGAGGATCTGCTTGATCATGAAAGCTTCTCCCAGACCGCCGAGCAGAAAAAAGCCAAGGCACAGAACAATCAAGTTGCTCTGTTCTCCGACTGGCATGCCTACATGACGAAAGGCGGAGAGCCTTCGACCAAAGACCCGATGTTCATTCCGGTGAAGAGTGATATGGTAGATAAACCGGCCATTGCCAAGAACAGAGGCATTACAACAGGCGCTTTTGCCATCTCGGTCACTAACCCTGCACCAGAGGCATCGATGCGTTGGGTGGACTATCTGTATTCCTATGAAGGCGCACTCTTCTTCAATAAAGGGCCGGAGGGCATGCTGTGGGAGTACACAGATGAAGCGAACCGTGTCAAACGCTATCTGCCAGTTCCAGACGGCATGGAGATGGAAGATTACCGTGCAACGTTAACGCCAAACTACGGCATCCCGGCTCCAACCGTCAATACGGATGATATCAATAAAGGGTTGAAAACTGACTTTGACCTGTGGGTAGAGCAAGAGACGCAGGAGAACCTGCTTAATCGTGGAGCCAGACCACCGTTCCCAGCGTTGTTCCTTACCGTCGAAGAGCAGACGGAGATCAACAGCCTGAATTCGGATCTGAGCACCTATGTGAAACAGATGGAAGCGAAATTCGTTACCGGAGCAGAGCCGCTCTCCAGTTGGGATAACTATATCAGCACGATGAAGAAGATGGGTGCCGATCGGGTGGTTGAAATTTACCAAGGTGCTTATGACCGCTGGAAGTCGAACTAAATTTAAATGAGGTTCTATACAAGTTGAACCTGACTTATTCCCTTTGGTTCATGCAAACGTTCAACAGACAATAGAAAGGTGCTTCTACATGAAATACAGAGATCAAACCTTGCCTACAGCAGAGCGTGTTTGCGACTTGCTGGGGCGCATGACGCTGGCAGAGAAAGCCGGACAGCTTATCCAGCCATTCGGCTGGACGTGCTATGAGCGTAAGGCGGATGGCAGCGTCGAGATGACGGAGGCATTTAAGACAAGGGTCGCCCAAGGAGGGATAGGCTCTCTGTACGGTACGCTTCGTGCTGATCCCTGGACCGGGGTAACTCTGGAGACAGGCTTGTCTCCGGAAGAAGGGGCGAAGCTAATTAATCAGATGCAGGCTTATGCCATACAGGAGAGCAGGCTTGGCATACCGATCCTATTCGGTGAAGAATGCTCGCATGGACATATGGCGATCGGCTCAACTGTGTTCCCGGTTCCTCTTGCCATCGGGAGCACCTGGAACCCGGAACTATATCATGAAATGTGCCGGGCGGTAGCATTGGAAACTCGCAGTCAAGGAGGAGCCGCAACGTGCTCACCGGTCCTGGATGTGGTCCGGGACCCCCGGTGGGGCAGGACGGAGGAGTGCTTCGCTGAAGATCCTTATCTCGTGGCCGAGATGGGCGTTCAGGCGATTAGAGGGCTTCAAGGACATGGGCTGGACAGGGATGACGCTATTCTGGCGACGGTGAAGCATTTTGCCGCTTACGGCAGTTCAGAAGGCGGACGAAACTCCGCCGCCGTACACATGGGGCCGCGCGAGCTGCATGAGGTGGACCTGCTCCCATTCCGCAAAGCGGTCGAGGCGGGAGCCCGCTCTGTCATGACCGCTTACAATGAAATTGACGGTGTGCCTTGCACCACCAACCGATATTTACTGCAGGACGTGCTGCGCGACCAGTGGGGATTTGACGGATTTGTCATTACGGACTGCGGTGCGCTCGGCATGCTGGTATCCGGTCATAACACAGCCGATCGTGCAGACAAAGCGGTCGCACAAGCGCTGATTGCGGGCATTGACATGGAGATGTCTGGAGAAATGTTCGAGGAGCATCTCCTCTCCGCAATTGACCGCGGGCTGATTCACGAATCCGATCTGGACCGTGCAGCGGCACGGGTGCTGGAGATGAAGTTCACGCTAGGATTATTTGATCGTCCGTTGGTCGATCCGGACCGGGCTCGCCAGGTGATCGGATGCAGCGAACACCGGGATTTGGCGAAGAAGGTGGCGGATGAGAGTATCATTCTGCTTAAAAATGATGCGCATACGCTTCCGCTGAGCAAAGAGATCGGCAGTATCGCGGTCATTGGGCCGAATGCCGATGCTCCTTACAATCAGCTTGGCGATTATACCTCACCGCAGCCTAAAGGAGCCATCGTCACCGTGCTGGAAGGCATTCGCGCTAAGCTTGGAGGCGAGGCCGAGCGCGTCCTGTACGCACCGGGCTGCCGGATCAAAGGCGATTCGCGGGAAGGCTTCCCGCTCGCCCTGGAGTGCGCAGCCAAAGCGGACGCCGTGGTCATGGTCATCGGCGGCTCCAGCGCGCGGGATTTTGGCGAAGGAACCATTGATCTGAAGACAGGGGCATCTGTCGTCACTGATGACCTGTGGAACGACATGGAATGTGGAGAAGGCATAGACCGCTCGACGTTGAATCTGCTTGGTGTTCAGCTGGAACTCGTCCAGGAGGTGCACAAGCTGGGCAAACCGCTGATCGTGGTTTATATCAACGGCCGGCCGATTGCCGAACCGTGGATCGTGGAGCATGCAGATGCAATTGTGGAGGCATGGTACCCGGGACAGGAGGGCGGACATGCGGTTGCCGACATGTTGTTCGGCGATGTGAACCCTTCCGGGAGGCTTACCATCAGCATACCAAAGCATGTTGGTCAACTTCCGGTGTACTATTACAAGCGCCGCACACGGGGCAAGCGATACCTGGAGACGGACTTCAACGCTCAATATCCGTTCGGCTATGGACTGAGTTACAGTGAATTCGAGTACAGCAATCTTCAGGTGGAACCTGCCGTGATCTCGGCCGATGAAGAAGCCGTGGTTACGGTTGACGTAACCAATATTAGTGATGCCGCAGGTGCGGAGGTTGTCCAGGTGTACATCACGGATATGGCAGCCTCGCTAACCCGGCCCGAGAAGTCATTGAAGGGATTTCACAAGATCAGCTTACAGCCAGGCGAGACGAAGAAGGTGTCCTTCAGCGTGGGCAGGGAGCAGCTCGAATTCGTATCTGCAGATTTGACACGCATCGTCGAGGAGGGCGATTTCAGTCTTCTGGTCGGTCCTCATTCCGAATCGTATATGACAGCAACACTGAAAGTAACTACATCCTGGGAAAAAGGCGAGCGAGCATAGCGTTTTCCTGCCACGCTCATCCTAGATTATCTCTCATATTTAAGCTTTAAGCATTGGGCTTATTCGTACCAGATGAATACGTAATGTGGAGGCATACATCGTCTATGAAAATAACAAGACACCCCAACAACCCGATTGTGGTCCCCGGCAAGTACGAGTGGCGCAAAGTTACGGTCTTCAATCCGGCCGTCATTATCGACAACGGGAAGTTCTACATGATTGAACGAACCGCTGGCTCGCTGACACCTTGCAAAAACTTTCTCGGACTGCTTGAAAGTGAAGACGGCGTGAACTTCACGCATGTAAAGGACGAGCCGATCGTAACGCCGGACATGCTGGGATTTCCATACGGTAGCGTCCAGGACCCGAGAATTGTAAAAATCGACGGCACCTTTTATATGAATTACGCTCTCAGGCCGTGCGCCATGAGCTATTATCCAACCGGAGCAGGCATACCGGAGCGCTCAATTCCGAAATATCCGGACGGATGGGGAGAAGATGAGGGGCACTGGCTCACTCGTTCCTCCATTCTGAAATCGGATAACCTGATCGACTGGGAATTTGTTGCCGATACGACACCGCTGGATATTAATGATCGTGACAATATTTTATTTCCTGAGAAGATCAATGGAAAATATGTGCTGTTGCGCCGTCCGGAGGAATACGTAGGGGAAGCCTACGGAACCGACAGTGCAGCGATGTGGATCACGTATTCGGAGGATCTTGTTCACTGGGAAGAGCCAAAGCTTCTGGCCAAGGCGGAAAACCCGGTATGGGAATCGAGAAAAATCGGTGGAGCAACGCCTCCTGTACGCACAGACAAAGGCTGGCTCGTTCTATACCACGGGGTCGATGATCAGATTGTCTACCGCGTGGGAGCGATGCTGCTGGACCTGGACAATCCTGAGAAAGTTATTGCGAGGACGCACAATTTCATTATGGAGCCGGAAACGTATTACGAGAAATTCGGCTATCAAATTCCGAATGTGGTATTTCCGACTGGCAATGTGGTGAAGGACGGACTGCTCTACATCTATTACGGTGTAACGGACACGGCCATCGCGCTGGCCACAGTGCCGCTTGATGAGCTCGTGGACTATATTTTGAACGAACCACAATAAGCGAGGTACATCACAAATAAGCAGGGCCCTTTGGAGAATGCGTCTCCAAGGGCCCTGTCTTTACATATTTGCACTGCGCGCCTGGGAGCTGCACGGTGCTTCGGCTGCATGACTGCGGCCGGGTTGGCCATATGTGTATCCTATAGACCCTATACGTACCCTATAGAGCCCATATGCGGACTATACGCTAGCTGTTTGAGCGATGCTGATGCTGTTTGCGGTACTGACCGGGCGTCAACCCGGTTTCTTTCTTGAATTTCCGGATGAAATTTGGTGCATCCAAATAACCGACCTGTTCGATAATTTCCTTGAGCGGAGCGCTCGTAGTTACAAGCAGGCGAATCACTTCTTCCATGCGGCGTTTCCAGATATACTGCGAGAAGCTGATTCCGGTCTTATCTTTAAAACTACGGCTCAAGTAAGAAGTCGAAACGGAAAATTTTAAAGCAACATGCTCCAGGCTAAGCGTATAATCGGCAAACTGCTGATCTACATAATCCACAATATCATCAATCAGCGCCGGGGCGGCTTGCTCATGATTCCGCTCAACCGTCTGACAAATATCCGCTGTCAATGACAACAGCTTGTCCTCGAATTCCTCGAGCGTCTCAAACGAGGTATAATCCGAGATATGGTTGAACACCTTGTTCATGCCGATCTCGGAGGCGGTTCGAAGCAGGGCGTTCAAGAGATCAAAGCAGATACAGCGCATCAGTTGAATCTGCAACGGTTCGCTCCGGATCGTGTCCATCATCTCGGTGATCATCTGTACAGCCACCGATTCATTGCCCTGTTTAAGGCTCTGCTCCAATTTGAGCAACGACTTTCTGGGAAGCCATAATCCTTCGGCGACCGGATAATTCTGCTCTGCCAACTGGTCGAAATAAGTAATTCGGCTGCTGCCGACCATCCGATGCTCCAGCGCTGTAGCCGCTTCAATGAATGATTGGTTGAGCTGCGCGAGATCCTGGTAGGCCGTCCCTACCCCGATGCTTGGATCAAGCCGGGTGTTTTCAGAGATGAGAGCCTGAATCGCACGAATGATTTGCTCTATCCGGAATTTAAGCGAGGATTCACCAGGGTCCGGAATCGAAATGATCAGCGCCAATTGATTGTCTGTGGAAAATTCCACCCCATAAATATGTGCACTCAGCCCGGGCAGTTCAACATGGCCAAGAATCTCCTGCAGTTGCTGGCGGTCATCCAGCGCTTCCCCGGCTTCATCATCTTCCCACGACAGAATGACAGAGAAATAAATGCCCTGTTCTTTCGGATATTCCAGTCCAGCCCCCATAATCATACGCTCGATTTCAGGATCATCCGGCTTGCCGTGCTTGAGCAGTAATAGCATGCACTGGTTTCGCACAAAAGGCTCCTGCATATCAATGCGGGCGCTATAGTCGTGAATGGTCTGACGAATCCATTCCCATTCATTGCGCGTTTTCGGTTCTGAAGCATCGCCAACCTTCAGCTTGGCGAACTCCATCAGATCCTTGATTGGATGATATTGTCGTCTAGCCAGTACAAAGGCCGCAAGCACACCAGTCACGACAGCGATTCCGAACACCAGCAGTATCAGAGTCTGAACGTGCGCGACACGGCTGAAGAACTGGTAGCTTGGCATAATGGTCATGTAAGTCCAACCATTATCACGGGATTTCACCGATACCACCGAGTACATTTCATGGTCCAAGGAGAGGTTGTGAATGCCGGCATCAAGCGCAGCAAGTGTTCCGAGATGCTCTTGAGACAGAGTGACGCCGTGGTTGTTGGCGGTCAGCACTTCACTATTTTGATTGAAAATAAAGCTGCTTCCAGTAAAATCGCTAAGGATGGAGTCCATCACACCGGTAAGGTTGGATTCTTTCACAAGATATATGACGCTACCATAAGGATATGGATCATTCGGTTTAATCGGTGCAATAACCGTCAGCATCGTCTCGTGGAGCGAGTTGTTGATCGTCACTTTTTCCGCTGGTCGTATGAGCATCTGATTCGTGTTATTCAGCGCGAGCACGATATCATTCAATCTCCAGTTTTCGTATCGATAGAAAGAATCGAACGCAATGTCAACATTCGTCAGACCGCGATGGGAGTAAATGACCGGATCGTCATGAAAGTACAGAAAAATGTCCTCGATAATGCTGCTATTGGCCTTATAATTGTTTAATGTTTGAATCGCTTCAACTCTGTGATAAGAATCGCGGACCATATAAGGGGTTAGCCGCCGATCATATGCGATTCTGCCAGCTATCTCCTGAAGCTCTTCCATACGGGAATCAATCGTGGTCTTGACCTGATTTAATTGGTTAATGTTGGATTGTTCGATTTCGGAACGCAAGTCTTTGACAGCGCTATCATAAACAAAAATCGTTACCCCCGTCAGAGGAATCAGGAAGATCAGAATATAAGAGAGCGCGTATCTTAGGAGCAGTTTCGACTTGAAGTGATTCCAGTTCATTCGGAAACCGGATAGGATGAATGATTTGAGCTTCTGAATTGTCATTTGGATGAACCCCCCATTGCCATTCTTTCTTGTCTTGTGTTCATCAAATGTCATCAACCAACATTTGCTGTTCCAAAGATTATATCATTATAATGATTGGATTTGGTGAAAATCTAGGGAAGAAACTGAGAATTTTTCTTGTGCCGCCTCTACCAAAACCGAATGAATCTCATTGTAGTAGATTAACAGTGTTCACCGATCCTGTCTGCTGTACTTATTGCCATCTGTTACCTTTGCACCATTATCCCTCTCGATCAGGGGTGAGGTTGGAGACGAAGGATAGGCGTCATGAAGAGTGGCTGACCGTGATTGTTAGGAGGGAAGGGGAACGAGAGGGAACAGGCTTGCTTCGAATAAAACAACTAGTAAAATGGTTTTTTCTACAAATATGAATTGAAACAAGAACGTTCGTTTGGTATAATAGGAACAAAAGAAGAACGTATGTTCTTAATTTTCTGGAATTTCGGTATGTTTATAAAGGAATAATGTGCGAAAATTTATAATTTTTTGGGGGGGATCGGATATGACCATCCATACCGGGACGGGACTTCAACCATTCTATAGCCGTTATCAGAGCGAGCAAGACTGCATGGAGGCGTTGATTGCCATGAAGTGGCCAAGCGGGTTTGTCTGCCCGCGCTGTGATCACACCGGGTGCAGCCGTCTGAACTCCCGGCGTGTTCCCTTGTTCGAGTGTGGACGCTGCAAACATCAGACATCGGCTTTGGTGGGCACGATTTTTGAAGGTACTCGGGCGCCCTTACTCAAGTGGTTCATGGCTCTGGATTTGTTTCTGCTCCCGGATGGCATCTCCGCAATGCGGCTTAGTCAAGTGATCGAGGTCACTTACAAAACAGCGTGGTTAATGCTGCACAAGATTCGCTATGCTGTTGGGGAGTTCGATGCCCGGGAGCCGCTTTATGGTGACGTTAAGGTGAACAGCGATCAGTATGGTCGTAATCCCTCCCGAGTCACGGTTTCGCACCCGCATGCCTCAGCGGTCGTAGCTGGCTGCACGGTCACAGAGTCCGGTGAACCGCTGCAGGTTAAACTCCGCCTAGTGCCGCAGAAGCGAGGAAGCGATACAAGAGCTGCGCGTCGCGATCTAACCGCGTTCATTAGCGAGCACGTGGATAGCCATTCATCAGACGTCCAGCTGTTCTCTCAAGCTTTTCGGTTGTATGCGCCTTTGCGGAACATAGTGAGAGAGACATGGAAATCACTAAAAAGCACTTATGGCGCGTTGGGGCAGAAACATCTGCAGGCGTATTTGAATGAGTTCACGGCCCGTCGACAGCTGCACTTGTCCAAACTGGAGAAAACGATGGGGCAGAAATTGCTGCAGAAGTGTATGGCGATTCCTAGGATTTCGTACCACCAACTGATTGGACATCGTCCGATTCAACCCCTTGCAGCTGTTGCCTGATATGAAGTGGGAACGGTAAGAGTCATAGAGATGATACGGATCACCTGGATGGTGAGCGTGCATCTGAATAGTGCGAGTGCAGGCTTTGCTGGAGATGGAAGGGGGAGTGCTGCAAATTTCCTTTCTTTTGATCTGATTTGGATTGCGCCGGCGTTGGCCTTTGATCTGCTGTGCTTGATTCTCGTGCACTGATATTTCCTGTTTATGACCTCTCTTAGGCCGATTTTATTCTAAGACCTCTTGTGCTTTGATAACTTGTGCCTCGATCTTTTGCTCTAAGATCTCTTGTGCTTTGATAACTCGTTCGCTGATCTGTTGTGCTTTGATAACTCGTGCATCGATTTCTTGTTCTAAGATCTCTTGTGCTTGATGGCTCGTCGCTGTTCTTTTGATCTTTCAGATCTCATGCTTTGATCCTTTGTACCTTGACTTTGGGGTTCTTATCTATTGTAGCTTAATCATCTTCGCCCAGATCCGTTCATCCGGTCTGGTTTTACGAGTGCATGTATTAGTGTGTTTTTTCCTCGTAAAAGCTTCCCCTGATGCTCGTATTTCTGTTTCTGTGTTACCTGATCCAAAGGGATAATGATGCAAAGCAACTGCGAGACGAATGTGAATCTCCCCCTCCAAAAAATGCTCAGTCTTCCTGGTCGAGAAGTTCGTTCTTAAGCTGATTAGATCGGCTCAGGAAGACATGAATGCGATGTTGGCATTGTCATAATTATTTAGGTTTAGTCATATTGATCACACATCTCCATCTATTAATGGTAAAATTAAGGTATCGGGTTTGTCAGAATACAGTTCAAGGCAGCCAATCGAATTGATTGCGGCTGCTTTTTTGTTGCTCGGAGGTAAATAAAATGAAGATTCAAGAGCGCTTGAGGGCGGATTGTGAACAATGTATCGGCTTTTGTTGTGTAGTTTTACGTTTTACTACCTCAGACGGTTTTTCGATGGATAAGAATGCAGGACAGCCCTGCGTGCTTAGGCCTCGGATTTGTCCAGCAGCATCTTTCTGACGCAAAATCAGATTAATGCCGACAAGGGAGATAACCACACCAAGTTACCTGCGTCGCTTGAGCGGCCAAAACACTGGAACCAAATGAATGATCCTACGTAAAATTTCATAACAATGGAAAAAGCAGTGAACCGTTGCAAATAGGCTAGTCGGGAGGTGGCGGTAGAAATCTCTGTAAAAAGTGACTGTGGTACGTTACATGACATGATCAGTGACCAGTGACAGATGACATGCCAGTGTGGATCATGAGCATCGTTTCAATCAAAACCTATCTTTTTGAGCAAAAGCAGGCATTTAATCCCATTTTTCGAGTAAAATGCAAAGAAAATTATGGATAGTCATGTTATAATTTGCTAACAAACTGAACATGAAAGCGTGGTTGAAACGATGGGTGAAGATGGTGATGAGTGTTGGTTGAGCCGAAGTTCAAAAATTTTATTCTTCTGATCGCGGTGGTAATTGTAGCAAACATCCTGGTGTGGTCCAGAGGGTTCCTCGGGGTGTCCTTCTCGTCGGAGAGTCCATTGGTTGTTGCTTTCGGGGCCGCATTTCTGGCAGGGAGTTTCATAGCGTTGATCTATGGAAGTTATACATACCTTTTCAAGCCCAAGCCTGTTGTGAAAACCAAAAAAGAGGTAGTGACCCACGAAGATTACGTTGATGCCATGAAAAGCTACGGTTCGATCCAGGTCCTGAGAAATGATGTGGATCTGGCTTTAAACCAGCTGGAGCGGATGAAGAACCGCAAAATGAAGCTGCTTGAGGTGCTGGAGCAGAGATTCGATGCCTCCGAATTGAGCTACAAAAAGTTCTATTCTGTGGTACACGCAGTGGAGGATCTGTTCTACAAAAATATCAAAAGCATACTCAACAAACTTGGCGTATTCAGCGTATCGGATTTTGCCGCTATTGCCGATCTGAAAAAGAATAAAAAACTGTCCGCCAAAATTATCGAGGAAAAGATGCAGGTGTACAACGAGTATCTTCAGTTTGTCAACGACTCGCTCAACACCAATGAGGAGATCTTGTTGAAGCTCGACAAGCTTCTGCTCGAGATTGCACGTCTGGGGAGCCTTGATTTGGAAAGCATCGAGAATATGTCGTGCATGAAAGAAATCGATGCGCTCATTAAGCAAACGAAACTGTATAAAGACTGAGAGGGGTCATGAAATGTCTGGTAAGGGGAGAGTAGTCGGCGGACTTGCCGCCATTGTTGTTGTCGTATTCATCGCTGTCTATTTCGGGATTAGCGCAACCTCCAATCTCGGAAGCGGTCAGCCCCTCACACCTGAGGAAGCAGCCAAACGGCTGGATAAGCTGTACAGTAAAATTAACGTTAGAACGGCCCAGCCTGTCATGGGGCAGATTGATCTAAATCCGATAGATGTAGCCGAATCGCTGCCAGACATCGAGAAGTTCCCGGTTTCGGTTAAGAACAGCACTCCGCAATTTGTGGAGATCTTCTCTTCAACAGAGAAATCCGGCTCAGGCGTGGACGGGTGGTTGAATGAGGTGGCGACTGATTTCAACAAAGCAAATATATCCGTGAATGGAAAGCCTGCATCGGTCATGATTCGCAGCATCGCGTCCGGAACGGCGACGGATTACATCAAGTCCGGTAAATATGTACCGGATGCCTTTACACCTTCCAATGAACTGTGGATGGAGATGATTAAAGCAGGCGGCATCAAGACCGAACGCATCTCCGAAAGCCTGAACGGCAACGTGCCCGGCATCGTCATCGAGAAGGGCAAACACGATGAGCTGAAAAGCAAATACGGCGAAATGAACATAAACACTGTGCTGGAAGCTATTTCAGCGAATGAGCTTGCCATGGGCTATACCGATCCATTTGCAAGTTCGACAGGACTGAATTTCCTGATTACGGCGCTTAGCGTATTTGACAGTGATAATCTGCTGAGCAATCAAGCTGTGGAAGGGTTCGAGCAATTCCAGGCGAACGTGCCTTTCATCGCGTCGACGACGCTGCAAATGAGGGAAGCTGCTGAATCCGGGCGTTTGAACGCTTTTGTTCTTGAGTATCAAACCTATTTCAACGAAGCGGGCATTCGTTCGGCTTATGAGTTCGTTCCGTTTGGTGTCAGACATGACAGTCCGTTGTACGCCCTTGGCGATGTATCCGCCGACAAGAAAGAGATTATGAAGAAATTCGCCGAATTCGCAGCGCAAGACAAGTATCAAAACAGCGCAAGTAAATACGGTTTTAACCAACTGGCAGATTACAAGTCAGAAGCGAACGCAGTGGATGGCGGCGTCATTACGAGAGCGCAGAAGCTGTGGAAAGACAAGAAAAATGCGGGCATGCCAATCGCGGCGGTGTTCGTGACCGATGTGTCGGGCAGTATGCACGGCGAGCCTATGACACGCCTGAAAGAATCGCTGATTCAGGGCCAGAAATATTTGGGCGCCCAGAACAGCATCGGTCTGGTGTCTTATTCGGATGATGTCACAATCAACCTTCCGATCGCCAAATACGATACGAACCAGCAGTCACTCTTCGTCGGTGCGGCTGAAAGCCTGACTCCGGAAGGGAATACGGCGACGTTCGACGGCATTGTCGTGGCGATCAAGATGCTGGAAGAGGAAATGGCTGTGAATCCCAATACGAAACCGCTCATATTTGTACTGAGTGACGGCGAGACAAATCGGGGCAACTCCCTCAAGCAGGTGCAAGGGTTGATTGAGGCCTATCGCATTCCAATCTATACGATCGGCTACAATGCGAATATTGATGCGCTCCAGAAAATTTCAAGCATTAATGAAGCTGCCAACATCAATGCGGACACCGATGATGTTGTTTATAAAATTGGACAGTTGCTGAACGTGCAAATGTAACGCATGTCAAACCAAAAGCTAAGGGAGGCGTAATTATGGCATTTACAATGAGTGTTCCTAATGAGAATGAGATCAAGACGGTTCTGGAAGAACAGGTCGCTCCGGTTAATGAAGAAGTACAGCAGCTGATGACGCAGGCTGAGACAAACGTAAAGTCCTTGATGAACATTGACCTGGATTCGCTTGAACAGCGCCGCGGCATTCTAACGAGCATTGACGCTTTCGGGATGGAGACGATGCGCCAATCATCGGATAAAAACTCCCTGCTCAAAGTAACGGTCGGCAAGCTGTCCAAGAGCGGTGATGAAGGCGGGCCGGTTGCGAAAGGACTCACCGAGCTTCATCTCCATCTGAAGGATCTGGACCCGAGCGGCATCGATTTTCTCAAGACCGGTTTCCTGGGCAAGCTCTTCAATCCGGTTCGTGCTTACTTTGTGAAGTTCAAGAAAGCCGATGAAGTGATCTCCGAGATTGTTGAAACGCTGGATAAAGGCAAGGTAACGCTGAGAAACGATAATACGACGCTGGAAATTGAACAACAATTCCTGCGTGATCTGACCAAGCAGCTGCAGAAAGAAATTCAGCTAGGCATGTTCATGGATGAGCATATTGAGCGGGAATTAACGCTGGAGGAAGAACGCGGCGGGGATGCTGAGAAAATTCGTTTTGTAAGAGAAGAGATTTTGTTCCCGCTCCGCCAGCGTCTAATGGATATGCAGCAAATGCTGGCAGTCAATCAACAGGGATATCTGGCGTTTGAAGTGTTAATCCGCAACAACAAGGAATTGATTCGCGGTGTCGATCGGGCCAAGACGGTTACGGTATCCGCACTGCGCGTGGCAGTAACGGTGGCCAGTGCGCTGTACAATCAGAAGATTGTGCTGGATAAGATTGAAGCACTGAACAAAACGACGAACACTTTCATTGAAGGCACGGCGAAGATGTTGAAGTCGCAAGGGGTTGCCATTCAGAAACAAGCGATCGAGAGCAGCGTGTCGGTCGACGTGCTGAAAAAGGCCTTTGATGATACGTTCGAGGCCATGGAAGCAATCAGCACCTTCAAGCAGCAAGCATTGCCGAAGATGCGCGAGACAATTGAGCAGTTCAGAAACCTGGCGGACAGCGGCGAAGAACAAATTATTCGTCTTGAAAAAGGAAAGAAGATCGCAGGCTAACATTTAGTTGGGGATAACCCGATTAAGCTTTACGCAGACTGATCATGAAGTTGCGTATTGTATAACCTGATAGTATAACCTGATGAAAAGTGCCGAGCCGATGCGCTCGCGAATTTCATCAGGTTTTTTTGTTGTGTATTGCCGACTCCGATAGCTTACTTTTGTAATTCCGGCTATTTCGGGCACAGAGAATATGTGCTTTAAAAGGAATAATTTAGAGGACAACTTCTCATAATACGGTGTAAGCATATGGAGGGACTGTCATGATGAGCCGACTACTGAAAAAAATGAGGAAGCACAGCAATTCAAGCAGCAGCACAGTGCAGGCGAAGGACAATATGCCGGTTGAGATAAGTGCATCACTTCAGGAGTGCGTAGAGGCACTAAGTCAGAGAATGGGGAACAGTTCGGATTTTGTAATCAGAACCATATCGGGAAACGATGTTTTGCCGGAATTGGCTGTATGTTATATCGAAGGGTTTATTGATGTTAATCAGCTGAATCAGATTAGCGAGTCATGGCTGACTGTATCCATGGAAGCCGACGGATTGCCCGATATTCCAGCTCTGATGAAAAAGGTGGTGCCGGGAGGCGAACTCAAGCAATTACATACCGTCGATGCTGTGATTTCAACCGTATTGGATGGGAAAGCCGTCCTATTAATTGACGGTTTAACAAGTTCGTTCTCAGCTTCCATAACAAGTTTAGAAAAGCGATCTATCGAGGAGCCAAGCTCACAAACCGTCATTCGGGGACCAAAGGACGGGTTCACTGAAGATATTTCCACGAATCTGTCACTCGTCCGAAGAAGACTTCGAACACCTGACTTACGGGTACAAACACTGGTTATCGGCAAGTATACCAATACGAAAGTGATATTGACCTATATTGAAGGAATCGCGGATCAGAAAATTGTCCAGGAGATCACCTCCCGGCTGCAATCGATTACAACAGATAGTGTACTAGAAAGCGGCTATATCGAGGAGTTTATTCAAGATAAAACGGGCTCTCCATTTCCTACGTTGCTCAACACCGAACGACCCGATGCTGTAGCAGGCAGCTTGCTGGAAGGGCAAGTTGCCATTCTCGTGGACGGCACTCCGTTTGTGTTGCTCGCTCCGGTCACTTTTTTCAGATTTCTCCACTCGAGTGAGGACTATTATCAACGATATGACCTCACTACTTTTTTACGTGTTATCGGGCTGTTCTCTTTCATTGTATCTTTGCTGTTACCGTCACTCTATATCGCCATTTCAACCTTTCATCAGGAGATGATTCCGACCACGTTATTAATCAGCCTCGCGGCACAAAGGGAAGGCGCTCCGATGCCTGCGCTGGTTGAAGCGATCATGATGGAGCTGACCTTCGAAATTATCCGCGAAGCCGGCGTCCGAATGCCGAGGGTCATTGGGCCCGCAATCTCCATTGTGGGCGCATTGGTCATCGGGCAGGCAGCCGTGCAGGCGGGACTTGTCTCAGGCGCGATGGTTATTGTGGTATCCTTTACAGCGATTGCGAACTTTGCAATCCCGGCATTCAGCATGGCGGCAGCGATCCGCATCATTCGTTTTGTGTTGATGCTGTTTGCTGGAAACGCTCGGGTTATACGGCATTTTGGCGGGCATCATTCCAATCTATGTTCACTTGGTTTCCTTGACTTCGTTCGGCGTCCCTTATCTTTCACCCTTCGTTCCGCTGCGCTTCTCGGATATGAGAGACGTGTTTATTCGTGTACCTTGGCCGTTTCTGAAGACAAGACCGGATGATATCAAACCGCACAATCAGGCAAGACAGAAGTAAAGGTTAGAAAAGCTGCCTATATGAAAAAAGGGGTGGTCTATATGCGTAGACTGGCTGTGCTGTATCTCTTCCTTCTCCTGATGGTCATCCTGACAGGCTGCTGGAATCGAACAGAACTGAATGAAATTGGACTTATTTCAGCGCTCGGGATTGACCGGGGCGAAAATGGCTGGATCGTCAGCTATCAGTTAATCAATCCGTCAACGATATCATCCAACGCAGCTGGTGGGGGGATGTCAGGGGGGGCAGGCGCTCCGGTGCATGTGTTTTCATCAGAAGGCCCAACCCTTCGGGAAGCGATTGATGTAAGTTATACAGAGACGCCTAGACGATTGTATTTTCCCCATGCCGATGTGCTTATCCTTGGCAAGGAGGCAGCCAGTAAAGGAATAAGGGACATTATCGACTTCTACTGGAGAAATCCGAACTTGCGGGAGAATGTCAATGTGTTGGTAACGAATGGACTGGCGAGTGAAATGTTAAAGCAGCTTATTCCACCGGAACGATTGCCGGGCTCAGCGATTGCCAACATTTCCAGGCAGACGGCTAAGTTCAACAACAACTATCCTTCCATCAAGATGTTTGAGTTAACGCGAAGTCTTGTTTCTGAGTCCCATGCAGCAGGTGTTCCTCAGATTGAATTAGTGGAGGAGTTCTCATCAAATAAAGTGGAATCTATGGATCAATTAAATAAAACCTCTACGCCTACAAAGCTTAGAATAACAGGATTGGCGGCGTTTCAAAAGGACCGCTGGATCGGATTGTTAACACAGGATGAGAGCTTTGGTATATCGTGGCTGACGGACAAAGTCCAATTCAGCACCTTATCCTTTCCTTGTCCAGGTGAAAACGAACCGGGGCTGCTATCCTATCAGACGAATGCGGCCAATACGAAGGTAAAGCTTATGAAGGAAGGCGATGAATATACGTTTAAAGTCTCGGTTGATGTAAAGGGAAGGGTCACGGAGACTTCCTGTCCGACTGATCTGTCCAATTTGTCCAACCTCCATGCTGCAGAGAAAGAAATTCAAGAGGTGATTAAACAACATATGCTGCAAGGCTGGGAAGCCTGCAAAAGATTGCATGTCGACCTGCCTCACTTTGCCGATTATATTCATCGCAAATATCCGGAGGAATGGAGTCAAATAAAGGAACGCTGGGAAACAGAAGGAATACCGTCCACGAGGCTTGTGCTGCAGGTAACGGCTTCCATCAGTCAGACGGGGATGTCTCAGAAAGCTTTTGAACCGGACGAAAACTAGCCATGCTCTTTGTTGAAATGGATGTTTGAACAAGAAAGGAATCCGGACATGAAACAATCCATAAGAATTACCGAGCTGGTATGTTACCTTGCCGTATTTGAAGTCGGAAGCACAACGTTGTTCTTTCTAGGGGCGGATGCCGGGCGAGATGCATGGTTGGCTATGAGTGTGGCCGCCTTGATCGGTTTGTTTCTGTTAATGATGTATCTTCTCATTCACCGCACCCATCCGGAGCTCGATTTATATGGCGTCTGCAGAAAACAATTCGGCAAAGTTATCGGGACGGTGGTTAACTTAGCCTTTGTAGGTTATTTTACATACGAGGCCTCCCGTAATCTGAGGGATCTAGGGGAGCTTACGATATTGACCCTGTTGGATCGTACGCCGCTGATGGCGATCATCTTGATCACGTTAATTGTAGTAGCAAATACGGTAAGGTATGGACCGTATGTCGTTATTTTGACGTGCGCAGGTTTTTTGCCCATCATGATTTTGAGTTATTTGACCATCTATACTCTCCTTGTCTCATCCGGGCTAATACGTTACGAGATTATGCTGCCGGTCCTGGAACATGGATTCCAGCCTGTCTGGTCAGCAGCCGTACCCGAAATTGTGTCTTTTCCGTTTGGCCAAACCTTATTATTTATGCTCTTCTTTCCTTTAGTTAAGAAAAAGAGGAAATTAGGAAGAAGTGTGATCATCACCTACCTGATTACAGCAATTTGCCTGATCCTGATAAACCAGATCAATGTCCTTGTCCTAGGTCCGACACAGGCAATCAATAGTACTCTACCGCTGCTGCAGGTGGTTCAGCTTATCGAAATTGCAGAAACCTTCGAACGTTTTGACGTGTTATTTGTCTTCGTATTAGTGCTCGGCCTGGGCTCGAAAATGGCTGCGTTTTTTATGGGGGCTGTGATGAGGCTCCATAAAATAACAGGGTGGTCCTATAAAATGTGGACGGTGGTCGTAGGCGTATGCTTATATGCGCTCGCTTTTATATCCCCCAACTACCCTCACCATATATGGCTTGGGATAAAGGTCGTTGTAACTTATGTAACGCCTTTTTTTCAAGTCGTACTTCCACTGATCCTGCTGGTTGTTATCGGAATCCGGCGCAAGTGGGGAAAGCAGCAATCTTGAAATAATGCAACCATGCAACGGTTCATTCGTACATAACAAGAAATCGGAAGGAATCGATGAGCTAGGCTTCCTTATCATGATGAATACATGATCGAAGCTTAAAGCGGTTATGGACAGAAGGGATGGATGACGATGACAAGGAAAACGATATCTTTATTTGCACTGGCTTGTCTGACTGTAATCATTACGGGGCCTCTTGGTGCATTTATGGCCTATCAGAAAGCGCAACCTCCAGGCACATTTATTCATAAAGTGATAGAGCCCGGCGATTCGTTCTCGCCAACCAGTGCTTCCCGAACGGTAGCTGTGTGGGCGATCCCTTCGGATGTACAAGTGGATGCGGTAAACTGCACGTTAGATGGGGAGCAGATCAAGCTGGATCAAGAGCGGTCGGTCACTGACGTTAACGGAACGGAGGCCGTTCTTCTATTTACGAATCGTGGGGATTATTCCGTATTTGATCGCGTCGTGTGCGCCGGGGGAGGGATAGAGGAAATCCGGATGTCGGCCAGACTTTCTGAGTCCAACTCGCGAATAATGATGGGAATGTCCCTAGGTGCGATTCCGGTTATGGCTGCGCTTGGATACTTCTTGTTTAAACGGGGATACCGCTGGCCGCTGGATAAATCCGAATAACATATAACAGCATCGCTCCCCGCAATCCAGGATTCAAAACAGCAATACCTGAATTTTTCAAGGTATGACCTTAATTTTTAGAATGGAATTATAAGGTAAATTTTGATAAATTACTTATTGTAATCGCTTACAATAAAGAAGTAGAAAGGAGGTATGACCGTTCGCAGCAGCCTTGCTGAATGCTGAACAGCATCCTAGTCAGACGGGTGACAATCGATTTAAAGAGGAGGAAGGAATTCATGAAGACGAGAAAGAAAACGAGATGGTATATTGCCGTACTGCTTTGTTTTGTGCTGTTGTTGCCCGCAGGAGGTGCGCATGCCGCAACCACGATCACTTCTAACGAGATTGGGACGCATGACGGTTATGATTATGAATTTTGGAAGGACAGCGGCGGTTCCGGCAGCATGACACTGAACAGCGGCGGTACGTTCAGCGCCCAGTGGAGCAACATCAACAACATCCTGTTCCGCAAGGGCAAAAAGTTCAACGAGACACAAACCCATCAGCAAATCGGGAACATGTCGATCACCTATGGCGCGAACTTCCAGCCGAACGGTAATGCGTACTTGACCGTATACGGCTGGACGGTGGATCCGCTCGTTGAATTTTACATTGTCGACAGCTGGGGAACATACCGTCCGACAGGCACCCATAAAGGAACCATTAACGTGGATGGCGGCACGTACGATATTTATGAGACGACCCGGGTGAACCAGCCATCCATTAAAGGAACGGCGACGTTCAAGCAGTATTGGAGTGTCCGGACGTCGAAGCGAACGAGCGGCACGATCTCGGTCAGCGAGCATTTCAGAGCCTGGGAAAGCCGCGGCATGCCGATGGGGAAAATGTATGAAGTTGCCATGACGGTAGAGGGCTATCAGAGCAGCGGAAGCGCGAATGTGTACAGCAATACATTGACCATCGGCGGGGGCAACCCGGGCGGTGGTAATCCGGGAGGAGGCACGAACCCGGGAACGGTGACGAGAGTCGAAGCTGAAAGCATGACCAAAAGCGGGCAGTACACAGGTAATATCAGCTCGCCGTTCAATGGTGTGGCCCTGTACGCCAACAACGATTCGGTCAAGTATACGCAGTATTTTGCCACAGGCACGCATAGTTTCTCGCTGCGAGGAGCGTCAAACAATGCTAACATGGCCCGAGTCGATCTGAAGATCGGCGGTCAGACGAAAGGCACCTTCTACTTTGGCGGAAGTTATCCCGCGGTCTATACACTGAACAATGTGAGTCATGGCACCGGCAATCAGGAGATTGAGCTGATTGTTACGGCGGATGACGGGACTTGGGACGCTTTCATTGACTATTTGGAGATCCGCTGACCTATCGGTCTATCGAACATGATGACATCAAGCGGTAGCTGCTGGATCATAGAGGGGCTGTAGGGGCTGCTGTCTCCACGAACGCGGCCAACTCTGGTTAAGTGGAAGCTGAACATGAACAATAATGATTTCATCCCGGCGGGGGATTCTCTGCCGGGATTTTTTTGATATGATCAACCTGGAGCATGGAACTATTCATGAACTGCCAACGTTTAACCGTTAGAACCTACAATCAGGATGAGATGAAGGGAGAGAGAAGAACTATTGAGGAAGCCACGATGGAGCCAGCTTCTGACTGCAGTCACGACCGTCGTCATGGCCATCTTACTGATCGCCGGTTGCACAGGAAAGAGCAATCCGGAAGAAACGGCAGCCCAGCCGATGCCAGGAGCAGCAGGGACAGCGCAACAGCAGGAAGAGGAGCCTCCCGTGCCTACAGGCATCGTTAATCAGGCGAATGAAACGATGAAGAATGAAGGCGCGGAAGAGACCGAGCCGGTCCATCAGACGCCTGATGACACCGTTCGACCTGTTCTGGTCAAGGGCGATATTGTCCAACTGGAAACTTCTGTGGAACACGAGACGCTCTCCTTTGAGGGAAGGGAATATGAGTTAGAGCCGTACGGGCTGAGTTTCGCCATTCGCACCACGATGGGAGAGCCTTCGGTTGAGGGTGGAACCGTCACGTTTACAACCGACCTGTCCGGAGAAGCCACCGTTACGTATGAGGTGCTGGAGCATACGACGTTGGACGAAGCAGCGGCCAAGGAGCAGCAGCATGAGCGTGCGTTTAACGATGAGTTTATTGATATTACATCGGAAAATGGTCTTAAGGGGAAACAGAATCAATATGCAGACAGTGACGTATTTTCCGGGGTGATCTTCTACGCATTCGATCAGCATATTGTTCGGATCGGCTACCGATCCGATATGGCTGCTGTGGACACGATGGCACGCATCATCAACGAAACGATGGCGTCGGTGAAGACAAGGGACTAGCCATCGGCGCAGCCTGCCTCTTCCTTCGGCGTGCATGAACTGCTGTCAAGATTGACAACATAAGGGAGTGGTATACATCTCAATTCCAGAGGAGGAAGCACGTATGGCTCACCAGAAGAGAAGAAGAGAGGCGGCCTGGAAGTCACGCAAGCAAGAGCAGCATCCCCATGGAAAAATCAAATCGTTAGAGGAATTATCGAACGAATAGGTTGAGAAGTATACTGCTTGGATCGACGGGTAACACGAAGAACAAGCTCCTGCGGCGACTATGCCGTCAGGAGCTTGTTTGCGCTGTCTAGCGAATCTTATCCTTCACTTGTTTCAGCGTTGCCACGATAAGGAAGCTGACAATGACAAGCAGGAGCCACGAGCTGACTTTGCCCAGGTGGACGAGACTCCAGGCTTCGGTCTGGTTAGGGTACTCCCAGGCTCCGAAGAAGGTGGCAATATTCTCGGCAATCCAAATGAAGAATCCGATGAGTACAAAAGAAAGCGCTAGCGGCATCCGGTAACGCGTGCCGTTCACCTCATAAGCGACCCAGGATCGCCAGAACACGATAAGGACCAGCGCCGACAGCCACCAGCGAATATCCACCCAGAAATGATGGGTGAAGAAGTTTAAATATATGGCAGCCGCCAGGGTCACCACGATCCAAAACGGCGGCCAGCAGATCAGCTCCACCTGCAAGCGCCGCCAGGCCTGGCACAGATAGCTGGCTACGCTGGCATACATAAACCCGCTGTATAGAGGCACCCCGAATATTTTCACATATCCTTCTTCCGGATACGACCAAGAGCCCATATGCACCTTGAACACCTCAAGCACAAGACCGATCAGGTGAAACAGTGTAATCACCTTGAGTTCATCCCGGGTCTCTAGCCCGGAGCGCAGCATCCACCATTGCATCAGAAGGCAGATGACAAGCAGACAGTCATAGCGAGGCAGCAAGGGGAGGGAGATGAGCTGGGTGAGAGCCAGTGAGGCAAAGATGACGACCGGGAACACGCAGGATAACGCCTGCTCCCAGCCGAATCGAACCAGTTGCCGGATCGCTCTCATGACTTATTCGTCCGGCCCGGCGGCATCAGAATTTGCATCGCTTTGGTATTCCATAATATCACCAGGCTGACAATCCAGCGCTTCACATATCGCCTCCAAGGTGGAGAAGCGGATCGCCTTGGCTTTCCCGTTCTTCAATATGGAAAGATTCGCCATCGTGATTCCGACGCGCTCAGACAGCTCGGTCACGCTCATTTTCCTTTTGGCCAGCATGACATCAATGTTAATAATAATCGCCATCTCGATTCACCTCATACTGTTAAATCGTTCTCGGATTTAATATCGATGGCATTTTGGAGCAGCTTTTGGAGCAGTGCAGCAAAGGCAGCAATGACAAAAGAAGCAAAAACGATAATTATGCCAATCGCCAAAAGCCCTGGGGCGTCATCCATGTCCGCCATGAAAAATAAAAACGGCAAAATCACGGCATACAATCCGCTGATGGATAACCCGCAATATTTGATCGTTCTCAATGCCCGCACCGACAAGTCGGAAAACGCTTCGTTCCTGTCGATATAATTAAGCAGCTTATAGGCCTGGACTAGCGCCACGAAGAACGGGATCGCGGAGATATACATCCCGGCCAACACCGGATACAGCCAGTATGCCGGAAAATAGGCCGCTGCGTCTTTCATGATGGAAGGCAATCCCCACACACATAGCAACACAATCGGGGTTCCAATAAGAAACACAGTCAGTTTTAAAAAAAGCGTTTCTCGCTTCATTACAAGCACCTCACTCGGTCGTTTTCGCTTCTTACTGTAGCATGATATTTATCGTTTATCAATAAATATATATTGATTGTTATGATATTATTATTGTTTTGTTGACATAGGAGGATACCAGATTATTGAGGGAATATTCGTCGATTGCGAATGGATTGCTGGTGGAGGGGGGATCATCCCATAAGAAGCCGACCACGAAAAAGCCGTCACGATGACGGCTTTTCATGGCGATGGAGGAGGGCAGAAGAGTGGAACCTTACCGCGCTGGCTGGTTTCGAGCGCCCCATTCACATAACTGTTCCAGCACGGGCAGCAACGTCTCGGCCTTCTCGGTGAGCCGATACTCCACCTTGGGCGGCACTTGCGGATATTCGGTCCGCTTCACCAGACCGTCCGCTTCGAGCTCCTTCAGTTGGGAACTCAGCGTTCTATACGTGATCGTTCCCAGACGTCTTTTCATTTCATTAAATCGAACGGGCTGCTGTTCTGCCAGGAGATAAAGAATCAGCATTTTCCATTTGCCCCCAATCAGGGACAACGTATAGCCAAATGGCGTTTCTTGAATATTGCCGTCACCTTTATAGTCCGCCAAACTCATCTTTACACTATCCTTTCAGGTAGTACCTATCATTAATGTGCGTACTACTTTTTTAGTTGTGCTCAGTTTATACTAGCCTTACTTTGAAGTAAAGGAGAGAATCTGATGGCTAATGTTAAAACTTATAACCATGATCTATGGGATCATGGCATCTCGCAAGGGTACAGTGTGAACGGCAACATCTACATTTCGGGGCAATTTTCTCACGATCAGGAAGGTGCGTTTGTTGGCGAGGGAGATATCGAGCTGCAAACCCGACAGACACTGGATAATTTGGATCGCGTACTGGCGGAGTTTGGTGTCACGAAATCCAATCTCGCTTATGTGGAAATTTATTTGACCCATGCCGAGGAGCATTTCGACCCTGTGATCCGGCTCTTTAAAGAATACGTAGGAGAGCATCGTCCGGCTGGAAGCCTCATCGGCGTGACGTACCTCGCGTCCCCAGAGCAATGGGTCGAAATCCGTGCGGTCGCCCATACGGACTGATCCAAGGGTCGAAGGAGTAGCCGGAGAACGAGGCACTGATCGTATGTAAATGATCATTAGAAAGAGTGTTCCTATGACCAACGGAAGTGGCCATAGGAACACTCTTTGTTTCGCTATAGATGTTGTAGGGGACAATCTGGCGAGGTCTATGAGTGAAGCATTCGCAGGAAGCCGGTGGCGGGCGGGTGTTTAATTGGCTTTCATGCCTACGCGGCGGACCTTCGACGTGATGTTGTAATCGAACGTAACCGTTTTGTAGATCTCTCGCCATTGCTCGGCTGTCTTGACATGGGTGTTCCAGTAAGACGGTTTGTGAGCCCGGAGCAACTCGCCAAAACCAAATATATCGGATTCTTGCTGCTGTGTTTTCTGCACCAGTCCCTCTACAAGTTCTGTGATCGCTCTCTCGTTCTCTCGGCCGATCTCTTCCAGAATGGCCGAAGAATCGATCGGGACGATATCTTCGTTCTTCTCTTCCAGATTCACTTCTGTCATGGCTGTGATAATAAAATGGGGCCTGCCGTCCCGAATCTCCACCCTCGTGGTGGATTCACGGTTTGTGGCATGGATGGTGACGACCTGCGAATCCCGGATTTGAAGAATCCCGCGGTATCCAGCAGGGCTGATGCCTTTAATAACCAAATATCCGGCGATTTCAAACGGCTTGGTTACCCCGACCATTTGCGCCCCTTTAAAAAAGGCCATCCCGCTGATCTGGACGTTTTCTCCTTCCATGATCTGAATATAGGGAAGGAAGCCCTCCTGGCCTTTCTTCGATGAGTTGTTCCAAAAGGTTCCGATATAGTTCACCGGGAATTTGCCGTGTCTGACCGCATCGTCAAGTGTAGAAGCGAGATAAAGGGTAGGCACACGCTCTAGCTTGGGCGCAGCTTCCATCAGATCCTTGGCACTGCCCTTGGACACCATCAGCCAGGCCATTCTCCGAACCTCGGGGTTACGATGCAAATAATCATTCAAGTTCTCAAGGCCTCTTCTGGCGAACTGCTCAGAGACGACAATGACACGCAGATGCCCGAAAAACAATCTTCCCGATATTTGCTGCTGCAGATTCATCAAGGCATCGTCGAGCGTATGGCCCACAACGTCGAGAACCCAGACGGTATCCTCCGACTTCCCGCCTGTGCCGCCTCCGCCTTCCCCGGGGCCAAGCGGAATTTGCCCGGGCAGGGCGATCTGTACAGACACCCGGATCATATCTTGGGGCGGCACGGGATATTTACCGCGCAGATGGGAGATTTCATCTTCTTGCTGCGCTGCTTCAGGCCCGGCCGTGTCCACGGAAATTCCGAGTACGACCGCGCGTTCTTCCAGCTCCATCCGGTCCCAGCATCCGGTCAGCAAGGAAAGAATGAGCAGAGCGGCGCAGCATCTTCTCATATTGGCGCGAGTGTAAGCATGGTTACTCATGAATTTCCTCCAGTCTCGGTTTGAACCGTGGTTGCTCCAGCTAGACAAGCAGTTTGATGATCATCGCACCCGTGAAGGTCAGAACGCCAAGGGAGAGGTTGATCCAGCCCAGGACGGTTGAGGCTTTCTGTTCCTTCTTCATCTCGAACTGACCATAGTTTGTCCTGTCAACTCCGAGATTGAACAACCCTGAAAATATCCAAATGGCGATAGCCATATACAAGTAGCCGCTGTACATTTCTCCGATCATTGTTTCTGGTTCCCCCTTTTTTTGCGCAGCAGTGATACGAGCAACAGCAGGCCCGGGTAAGCGATCGTGAGCGCGACCCCGAACTGGGTAATCAGCGCATTGATCTCATTCAACTGGACCAGGCTTTGCGGCAGCATCGCCAACAAGAACAGGAAAGGCAAAATGAAAAAGGACAGCATCCCGTGATCCTGCAGACGGAACAGCTTGCCGATGGAATAAATCGTGAAATAGTAGCAGGAAAACAAGGAGGTGTACACCGCCGTCACCCAGACTGCGAGAAATACCGCATCCAGGCGTTCGAGGATATTCGCAGGCAGCGAGGTATCCTTTGCTAGCTCGAGGGTTGGCCACAGCAGCTTCTTGGTCTCTTCGGCACCAAAAACGCTAACCGTCGCGCTTACAACCAATACATACAAAATGCTAGTAATCAGCATCGCCAACCAGATGGAACGCATCGCCTTCTTCGGACTGCGCATAGAGGGAATGACCATCATCATGATGAAATATCCCTGGAACATGGTGGAGAGCATGAAGAAGCCTTTGACAATCCCGCTCGGCTCATTTCCCCATAACGGAAGCACGTTGACGACGTCTGCGTTTTTAAGGGACAGAGCGACGATCAGCAAGACGGGAACCAGAATGAACGGAATATAGAACGTGTGAATATAGGCAAAGGTCATTATATTTTTACGCGATGTGAAGGCAGCCAGCAGCAGCATAACGATCACGGTCACTTCCAGCGGCGTATTCCTCAGGACCGCGGTGATGACCACCTCGCCGAACTCTCTAGCGATAAGCGAACTCAGGATGGCAAAGTAGAGAATCCAGATGATGATAATCGTTCTGGCCAGCCCTTTTCCAATCAGCTTCTCGCTGTATTCGATATACGATTCATTGGGAAAACGCATGCCCAGCCATACGATCAGCATGGAGGCCAGGATAGATAGCGCCGCACCCAGCAAAGTGACGAGCGGCGCCCCCGCATCGGCTGCACGAACCGCAGCGAGCGGAAGGGAGAGCACACCGACGCCGACGATGGTGCTGATTGTAATGGCCGAAGCTTGCAAGACGGTAATTTGACGTTGTTGGTCCATACTTATTGCCCCTTTTCTCCATCAGGCTGCACGGGACTTATAATGTCTTCGCTTGCGTGGTTGACTTGATCTTTCTTTGTATCCCCCAGTCTGGATTGATCGAGCGTGTATAGAAACGATGGCCGGTTTCTCATCTTCCACAGCGGCGCACGTGTCAGCAAGTCCCGCATGCCCTGAAAGTTGCCAGGGACGAAGGGGCTCAGATACGGCACGCCGAACGAGCGGAGGGACAGCAGATGGTTCGTAACCAGAATGAGGCCGACCATCACCCCATACAAACCAAATGTGCCGGCCAGTATAATGAGCGGGAAGCGGAGGATGCGAAGCGCAAGGGCCGCATTATAGGCGGGTGTTGCAAACGAACCGATTGTGGTCAGCGCGATGATGACGACCGTAATCGGGCTTGCAAAACCGGCCGCGACCGCCGCTTGTCCAATGACGAGCACACCGACGATGGACAATGCGCCGCCGACCTGCTGCGGCAAGCGAATGGTCGCTTCCCGCAACACTTCCATCGATATTTCGATCACAAGTACTTCGACGACTGCAGGGAAGGGGACGCCTGCGCGTCCGCCCGCTACGGCAACCGCAAATTCGGTAGGAATCAGCTCCGGATTGAACGATATAATAGCTACGTACAGCGAAGGAAATACAAGGGAGAACACAAGCGCCACAAGACGTGAGAGCCGGATGCCGCTCATGAGCAGAAACCGCTCCGTGTAATCCTCGGCCGTCTGGTAGAACTGGCTGAATACGGTCGGAACGATCAGTGCGAGTGGAGAACCGTCTACCAGAATCGCCACCCTGCCCTCCAGAATGTTGGCCACAACTTTGTCAGGACGCTCCGTATATTGAATTTGCGGAAACGGCGACCAGTGGTTGTCTTCGATAAACTGTTCCAAATAACCTGAGTCGAGGATGGCGTCAATCTCAATGGCGGACAGCCGTTTCTTCACTTCTTCGACTATGCCGGGGTTGGTAACGCCTTCCATGAAGCAGATGGCTACCTTGGATTTGGTTCTCGCTCCGATCTCCATCGACTTCACTCGGAAATCGGTCGTTTGCATACGATAACGAAGCAAAGAGATGTTTGTACTAAGCGATTCGATGAACCCCTCGCGTGATCCGCGGATCACTTGCTCCGTAGCCGGCTGTTCGATCGAGCGATGGGATATTTTCCGCGTGTCGAAGATAAAAGCCTCCGGCAGCCCTTCAATGGCAATCACCGTTTGGCCGCGCAGGATGCTGTCCGTGATGATGGAAAGACTGGATTCCGCATACCCCTCACTGTGGTAAAGGGTATCATTGATAAGCGTATCTTTTAGTTGAGAAATCGGAATGTCCTCCACATCGATATGGCGAGGCCCATACTTGAGCGGCTTCAATATCGTATTGTTAATGATGGTATGGTCCGTCATATCCGTGAAGTAATACATCATCGCTTGGAACTGGCCAAATACATGGAATTCATGCGTATTGAAATCGTCATTATCCCCCAGCAGCTTCCGGATGCTGTCGGTCGTTTCCCTGAGGCTGGAGGTGATTGGGCGCTCTTGTTCCTGATTTTGGTTCGCATCCGTGGCGGCATGGTTGTTGTCAGACTTCTGGGAGCCCATCCACTTGGAATATGACATTTGATGATCACTCCCTGGCATCAGAGTATGTTCATCCTAAGTATTTCCACAGCGTGATATTTTTATCAATGATCGCTCGTTAAACCGAGGATTCCTCATGAAAGTCACTGCACATCGCGGGAAAAAGAGAGGTATTTGAGCTATAAGTTATTCGATTCTATGAACCAAGGAAGAAGGGGAGGGGGGCTGTTATTTCTTAAGCAAAAATACCATTCGTATGCTTAGCGAGTTAGCGGGGTTACTTATTTCGAATTGGACTAGAGAGCACGCTTGGTGCAAGGATGCACCTATAGCGATCGCTTCCAATAATAGATGGCGAGCTGGGTCCGGTCTCGAAGCTCCAGCTTATCAAGGATCAAGGATAATGTGTTGCGGACGGTTCCCTCGCTGAGGAACAGCTGCTGCGCAATTTCACGGTTTGAGCAGCCTAAAGCGACCAGCTCGAGAATGGTGGACTCGCGGGGAGTAAGTTCGGTAATCTCTTCCTTGCTTGGTCCCGTCAACGTTTTAAGAACTTTAGCATCCAGTATGGATACACCCGATGCCAGTGCGCGCAGCTGTTGGGCCATATTCGAAACATGCGTCGATTTCAGCATATATCCTTCCGCTCCGGCCAGAATGGCCAGGCGAATATTATGCTCATCCTGGAAGGTGGTGAGCATCATGATCTGTACCTGTGGCCAGCGGTTCTTGATTGTTCGCGTTGCTTGAATTCCGTCCATGCCCGGCATGCGTATATCCATTAGGACCATATCGGGCATTAGACGCTCGCAGCATTGAATGGCTTCGGCCCCGTCATTGGCCGTTCCGATAATTTCCATATCGTTCTCCCGGCTCAAAAGCAGCTCCAGGCTTTGACAAACGAGTGGATCATCGTCAACTATAAGCACCTTCACGTCAATCGCTCCTTTCTGATTGGCAATACGCATATGAGCTGAAATCCATTCCTATGATTCATCGAAATGCTTCCCCCTACAGCCTGCGCCCGTTGTCTGAGGTTGCGTAGTCCGATGCCTGGCTCGACCGTGATTTCCGGCGTCACCCCGTCATTATGCACGCTCAAGCGAATGAGATGTTCACTGCTGTCCAAGGAAACTTCGACATGCTTAGCCTTCGAGTGGCGTACGATGTTTGTCAGCGCCTCCTTCAAGCACGAGGCGAGAATGATCCAGAGGTAGGCTGGTACTTCGGAAGTATCCCCATAAACGTGCAGTTTGACCGGAAACGCTTGGAAATTTCGACAAATTTCCTCTAAATGGGCGACTCCGATAGCTCGTGCCGGTTTCAAATCATGCACGGTTTCCCGCAGTTGCCATGAACTGGCTCTCAGACGGTTCATCGCCTGTTCCAGCATGCTGCCAGCTTGAAGGTCCCCTTCCTTTCGTAATTGTTCGTACGCCTGAAGCGCCAAGAGGGCGGCGGTCAATTCGTGACCGACATCATCATGCAGCTTGAGCGAGATCCGGTTGCGTTCCGTCAGCTCTGCGAAATGCGCGGTCTGCATGTTTGCCAGCAGCAGCTCTTCCTTGAGGCTCTCGAGCTCATACCGGTCACGTCGTTCACTGTCTGCCTCACGCCGGTAAGATGCAAGCTGCTTGGATCCGTAATGGAGGATGCCTCCAGCGAACATTGCCTGGATCAGGACAACCAATAACAAGAGCTCCACCTTAGCAAAAGCGACCACAACGACCGCAATCGGCAGAACGAACAACGGTTTATAGGCTCGCATGGCTTCAAACAAGGGGAGTGCCAAGCCGTAAGAGGCCTCTGGCCACAGCGGCATAACGGCGGTGCATACAGCCAGGTCGATCAGCGTTGTCCAAGTCGGCCATGAGAAGCGCCATCTAGCCAATGTCATATTGACCAGAACGAGCAGCAGGATCAACCCTTCATGCCCGTTGTCGCCGATAAACCAGAGCAAGCCCAGCAGCAGCAATGCCAGGCTTCTCCATATCATATCGGCCATGCTCATCGGTTCCCAACGGTCCCTATAGCTGTGCATAAGCACCTCCTGGAAAGCATTCTTATTTCCTACATCGTATCATATCTTCCTAAGCGAGCCTTCTACGGCTTCCGATCAACAGGAAGGCAGCCGTAAACAGGATCAGAATAAGCAGCGGTGTCAGCTGATGCTTCCAAGGCCTGTTCTCTGCCGCAAGATCGATTCCATAGTGCAGCCAGTATGTGGGGACGATCTTGCTTATGCGCTGCAGCGGTTCCGGCGAGACCTCGAGAGGGATCAGAGTCCCGCCAAGCACCGCCATGATGGAAATGATGCCGAGCATGACGGCAGCAGAAGCATCGGGATGACGGAACCAGGAACACCAAGCAAGCGAGAAGCTGATGGCGGTGAAGGCGAAGAAACAGAAGATCATCCATAATTGAAGCAGATTTCCGAGATCCGGGCCATGGTAGAGCCATCCGCCTCCAACGATCAGGATGGACTGGACGATGAGCAGCAGGGAGAAGGCCAGCAGATTTTGAGCAGTATAGGCAGCGTGTGTAATCGGTGCAACGCCGATCCGATTCAGTATTTTGTTCTTTCGGTCCTCCATAATCATATGGACCAGCTTAGAGGCGAAGAAGAGCTGCAGTATTCCGTAAAATTGAAACCCCAAAGGATAGCCGTCATAACCCCGGGGAAGCAGGATGACCACCATCGGCAGGCCGAGCAGCAAGATCAAGTTTCCCCAGCTGCGAATGCTCCGCTTTAGCGCAAAGGCGAAAATCGTCACCCGAGCCTCCTCCTTCCTAGAATGAAGCTGATGATCATAAAGAACGCAGTGATTCCTGCGAGCAAGGCTAAGGATACGCCTGCCCTCGCTGCATCGCCCTCTGGCAGCATCCCGGTTACAGCCCGCTGTCCAAGCATTACCGGATTGCCGTAGGAGGACATCCAGTTAAAAAATGCATGGTCCGGCAGCGGAAACATTAACCCCGTTAAGACAAGCAGGCCAAGCCCGATGATTTCGGACACTCGTTCAGACAGCTTAAAGCTTTTGATCGACAGTACCAAAGCCAGATGGATAAACTGCGCGAATAAGGAAAAGACGGCCAGTACGAGCAACACCCACCCGAGAGAACCCCATTGCACCCCGAACACCCATTTCGTGAACAACACCATAACGAAGCCCTGAAGCGTGCTGAATAAGGCGCAGGCCAGGATAAGCGAAGAGGAGTAGAACGCAACATGGATCGGGAGCGAGTACGTACGCCATTTTCGCGTCTGCAGCAAATCATCGTTCAATAAACTCATAAGATAGGTGCCGCCGAAGAACTGAACCGTAAAGATCGTAATCGTTGTCATCCAATCGATGCTCGGCACCCCGTCCATCCCTTTAATCGGACCGGTGATCACCGTGCCGATGACGCTGATGATAATCAGCGGAAGGACCAAGAGCAGCAGCTGGCCGATAGGCTCGCGAATTAAACGGAGCAGGGAGAAATAGGTCATTCTGAATAACAGCATCCTCAATCCTCCTTGGTGTCGCGCAATTGTTTTCCTGTCAGCGTGAGAAATACGTCTTCAAGTGAAGGCTGATCCGCATGAATCGATATAACGCCGCCCGCGCGTTTGGCTAAGGAGAGGATGCGATCCAGATTTCCAGCCCCAGCCTGTGAAATAATCTGCAGCTTCGATCCGCTTCTGTTGACCCGCTTGACTCCGCCGAGCTGCTCAATGGCACGGATAAGGTCGTCCGTAACCTCCATAACCTCCAGCTTGATTTTCTCTTCGTGATGCAGGTTTCTCACAAGTTCCTCAATGCTTCCCTGGGCGATAACATGACCTTGATCCATAATGAGCACCCGGGACGCGATCGCCTGCACCTCTTCCATGTAGTGGGTCGTATAGAGGATGGTCGTGCCCCGGCTTTGCAGGGTTTGCACGGATTCAAGAATGTGGTTCCGTGACTGTGGGTCGATGCCAACGGTGGGCTCATCCATAATCAGAAGCTTCGGATCATGAATGATAGAACAAGCGATGTTCAGTCTTCGCTTCATTCCTCCGGAAAACTTCTTGGGGCTCTTATTCGCCTGCTTCTCTAGTCCGACGAATTCAAGCGTCTCCGCAATCCGCCGCTTCAGCTCGGCTCCCTTCAATCCATAGATACCTCCGAAGAAAGCAAGATTCTCGCGGGCCGTTAAGTCTTCGAACACGGTAATCTCCTGTGTTACCAATCCAATCTTCCGTTTTATATCCAGCATCGTTCCGGACAGATGCTCGCCAAACAGTTTGATTGTTCCGGAATCGACTCTGATGAGCCCGCACAGGGCATGAATCAGCGTCGTTTTGCCCGCGCCATTAGGTCCGAGCAGCCCCACAATTTCACCTTCTCCAATTTCCATATCGACGTGATCCAGAACGCGATGGTCCCCGTACCGCTTCACGATATCGGACATTGCTGCAACGGCCATCAATTTCTCTCCTCTCATATGCATGATTAACAACATTATGGCAAGGGAGCAGGGACTTTCATAGTTACATTTGTAACGAAATCAAACCCGAAGTTCGGTAACGCATAGAAGCATGGCGATGGCTGATTATACCGGTCCAGAACCCCGCGGACCATGACACTGAGAAAGAACTTACGTGAACAGAATGGATTCATCCGATAGATCCATTTGGTGTATGTAGCTGGAAGGCGACAAGCCCGTCTGTTTTTTGAACATGCGATAAAAATAAGATGTATCATAATAACCCAAATACTGGGCAATGTGGGCAATGCTCATATCCGAATGAAGCAGCAGGCGACACGCTTCCTGCACGCGCAGCTGGTGCATATAGCGAATGGGAGAAAGGCCGTATACCTCCTTAAAAAGGGCAGCCGTATAGCCTTGCGAACGCTGGATTAATCTGGATAACGACTCGATTTCGACAGGTTCGCGGTAATGCTCCAGCAGATACGATTTGATGGTGTCCGCGTAGTATCGCTTGTTCGGTGCTACCTCCGTCTTGTCAAGCTCGCGGGCTAGCATGCCGATCAGCTCCTGCATAATGCCCTGGCAGATCAACGTGCGGTAGCTTTTTCCACCCCTCATTTCCTCGTACAAGCGCTCACATCGGCGGTAAGCATATTGGATATGGGACAGGTTCATTTTCATAAATCGTCTCTCATCCAGAAACGGGATGCCCGTGGATTCTGGGTGATCGAGTGTAAATAAAACGGTAAACTTCTGATGCTCGGTATCGTTCCAATTGCTGCCGCTTCGTCGGGTTGACTGAGGGATAAAAAGCACATCTTCTTGTTCCGCAATCACTTCTTCTTCATTGATTTCGTACCTCACCTTGCCACTCTTCACCACAACAAGGACATTGTACGCAATCGTCTCCAGCTGCGTCCGCCAATTCGGGATGTTATCGTCAAAATTTACGCTCATCAATTGGAACACATTTGAGCACCTCGCAGTGATTTTATACCTTAAGACTAGCATAACCTTGCAAGCTCTGAGTAGGTAATCGTTCGTTTCAGTCATCTTTCGGAATGAAATCGTATGGGAATCGTACAACAAAAAGATGAAATGTACATCGACGCTGCATAAATCGCGGACTATAATTTCAAGCAATGATATAGCATGGTGCGAATGCTTACATCTGTTCATGGAGTAGTCTTTCAACTAATATCGTGAATTCAGAAGAGGAAGGAAGAGTGTGCCTATGAGAGTATTATTATTGGATTTGGATTCGACCAGACCGGATCATCTTGGCTGCTACGGTTATCATCGCAATACGTCCCCGAACATTGACCGAATTGCTGCGGAAGGGGTGCGCTTTGACAATTACTATACCTCTGACGCACCTTGTTTTCCTTCACGAACCGCGTTAATGACCGGCAGATTCGGTATTCATAACGGCGTTGTTGGCCATGGAGGCACAGCAGCCGATGTGCGGCACGAGGGCAAGACCCGGGATTTCCGCGACAAGCTGGCTTCGGATAGTTTTCCAGCGTTGTTCCGCCGAGCCGGCATGAAGACCGCATTGATCAGCCCGTTCGGAGAACGCCATTCAGCATGGACCTTCTACGCGGGATTCAATGAAATGTATAATACAGGTAAAGGCGGCATGGAATCTGCGGAGGAAGTATCACCGGTTGCCCTGGACTGGCTGGAGCGGCATGCGGATGAGGACAATTGGATGCTGTACTTGAATTTCTGGGATCCACATACACCGTACCGTGCACCCGAATCGCTAGGGAATCCTTTTGAACACGATCCACTGCCCGCCTGGATAACAGAGGAGGTGCTTGAGGAGCACCGGAAGAAAGTCGGGCCGCATGGAGCCAACGAAATTAATATGTATAATAATGATATATCCCCTGATTATCCGCGGTATCCTGGCGAGATTCAGTCGATGGATGAACTTCGCAGGATGATTGACGGATACGATTGCGGCATTCGCCACATGGACGAGCATATCGGTGCCATCTTCGAATTGCTGGAACATAAAGGGGTCATGGATGACCTGGTTGTCATCATTACTGCAGATCACGGCGAGAACATGGGGGAGCTTGGGATTTATGGCGAACACGGAACAGCGGATCAGGGCACTTGCCGCATTCCAATGATCATTCGTGGCCCGGGTATTGTGAAGGGACATACAGATCGCGGTTTGCATTATCATCTCGACCTACTGCCTACGATGGCTGAATACATGAATATGGCACCTGCGCCAAGCTGGGATGGAAGGAGCTATGCCGAAAGCTTGCGAAGCGGCGGGTGCAGCGGTAGAGAGTATCTCGTGGTGTCTCAGTGTGCCCATGTCTGTCAGCGGAGCGTTCGCTTTGGGGATTGGCTATACATTCGGACGTATCACGACGGCTTTCACCTGTTCGACAAAGAGATGCTGTTCCATATCACCGAAGATGCTCATGAACAGCACAATCTGGCTTCTCAAAGACCGGACCTCTGCAGGGAGGCCGTCTACCTGCTGAACGAATGGCATGATCAGATGATGTCCACGATGCCGTTTGACGTGGATCCGTTGTGGACGGTCATGAAAGAGGGAGGACCTTATCATGCGAAGGGACATCTCCCGAAATATATCGAGCGCTTGAAGAATACGGGCCGGGGCGAAGCGGTGCCGGAGCTGATGCGACGTCACCCTCAGGAGTTTGTATAGAGGGTATGATAGATTATCGATCATCGAAGCGGGAACATTCGCACCAGCATCGTTGTCCATCGTCTGTACCAAGGGTTGAAGGAGACAAACATGAGAGAAGAACATTCATGCTGCGCCGGTTCGAGATCCGCGGGGCAGCGGACAGAAGTCGATACGAAGGACCAATCCGTCATATGGCAAGAAGGACATCGTGATCGTAAGGTGTCCTCGGATCTTCATACCAACATGATCGCCATTCCTGGGGGTACGTTTATGATGGGCACAGATTCGCAAGAAGGGTTTGCAAGCGATGGCGAAGGCCCAGCACGTCGGGTGACGGTGGACGGGTTCGAAATGTCGCCTTATGCTGTAACGAACGCAGAGTTCCAACGATTTGTTGAGGCAACCGGATATGTGACAGAGGCCGAGATGTTCGGGTGGTCATTTGTGTTTGAAATGTTTGTATCAGAGCAGACCAAAGCGAAGGTAGCACAGGTGCCGCAAGATACGCCATGGTGGCTGGTCGTGGAAGGGGCATACTGGGCGGCGCCAGAGGGCGTGGACTCCAATATCGAAGCGAGGATGGATCATCCGGTCGTGCACATCTCCTGGAATGACGCGATGGCGTATTGCCGATGGGCCGGCGTGCGGCTTCCGACGGAAGCGGAGTGGGAGTATGCAGCACGTGGCGGGATGGAAGGAAGAACTTATCCTTGGGGGGATCTGCTCAAGCAGGATGGAAAGTTTCAGTGTAACATATGGCAGGGGAAATTCCCGGTCAAAAACAACGCCAGCGACGGATATGTCGGTACTGCGCCGGTGGATGCCTATTCACCAAATGGCTACGGACTATACAACCTGTCCGGCAACGTCTGGGAATGGTGCAGCGATTGGTTCAGTCCGACCTATCATCGACAGACATCTGCCGTAAATCCGCATTTCTCAGAGGCCACCGGCAGAAGGTCCATGCGCGGCGGATCGTATCTGTGCCACCGATCCTATTGTAATCGGTACCGGGTTGCGGCTCGAAGCGGGAATACGCCAGACAGCTCAACAGGGAACTGCGGCTTCCGCGTTGTGAGGGATATGGGGATAAAAGGCTAATTGAATTGAATTGATACGCAAGCTTAGGCTCTCGTCCCCTAGGGGAGGGGAGTCTTTTTTGATGGCATGCAGGTCAAATCTGCTAGTTTATCGAACATATAATTAAGAGAATTCAAGGTTATGGGTGGGTAACGATTACGGTGAGTTCCTTTCGCAAGCAGGGCTCTATAACGATTGGAGGACAATGATGAATCTGAAACTGGAAATGACGGCCGAAGATTTAAAGCAGACGGCAAAGCGTGTTGCAGATTATACGTTCGGGATGGATTTAACTTGGGACTGGCCAGGCGGTGTTGCGTTCTATGGTGTCAGCAGGCTGTTCGATGTAACGGGCGATCAGTCCTGCCTGGAGCGGATGGCGGAGTGGGTTCAGGAATATGTAGAAGCAGGCATACCGGAGAAGTGGACGGTGAACACATGCGCAATGGGTCATATGCTGCTCACCCTGTATGAACATACGAAAGAACAACAATATCTGGATATCCTGCTGAGCAAGATGGACTATCTGCAGTCTCATGCTTTGCGTTTCGGGGATCGGGTTCTCCAGCATACGGTGTCGTCTAACAATGATTTTCCGCAGCAGTGCTGGGCCGATACGCTGTTCATGGCGGCATACCTGGAACTGCGTGTCGGTGTGCACCTCGGGGAGAAAGAGCTTATCCATGACGCGCTGCATCAATATGAACGTCATATCCATTACCTGCAAGACGAGCATTCCGGCCTATGGTACCATGGCTACAATCATGTCACGCAGGATCATATGTCCGGGATCCATTGGGCGCGCGCTAACGCCTGGGCAGCCTATACGATGTCGCGCGCAGCAGGGGGCCTTCCGGAAGGCTATCTGTACCCTCCCATGATGCATATATGGAGCTCATTGCGCGATCAGCTCGCAGCGATCAAACGACTTCAGCATGAGGACGGCCTGTGGGGCACTGTGCTCGATTACCCGGGAGCATACGGAGAAGTATCCGCCACAGCAGGGATCGCGGCTGCAATGGTCATGCAGGGCAACCCGCTGCACGCGAAATACGTACGCCAAGCATTGGACGGTGTACTCGCCAATATTGCAGACAATGGACGGGTCTTGAACGTGTCCGGGGGAACAGCGGTCATGAACGATATTGAGGGATATCTCAGCATTGACCGAAAATGGGCGCAAGGATGGGGGCAGGGGCTTGTGCTTGCCTTCCTGGCAGCGGTGATCGAGCTTGTCGAATCGAAGGTGGATCGGGAGCACAACCATAGCAGCGATCAAGTGAATTAATCCATACAGATTCAGTTCTTGGATACCTTCTCCGGCTGCCTTAGCTTCATTATCCCTTTGGTTCAGGGGACGGGGATTTCGGGGGCGAGGCACAGGGTTCCTTTAGATTCATTAGAATGTCGAAGCTGATCTCGAGTAGTTCATGGAATTTAAATGTATTAGAAAGTATCAGAATTCATCGGGAGCTGTTCGTTTTAGTTCAGGACTGATCAGGATCCATCAAAAAGTTTGAAGAGGGATCGAGAGTTAAAGCGCGGATGAATTGAGCGTAGATGAATTGAGCGAGAAAAAATCGGCGCGATTCAAGCAGCTTTCTGTGTTACCTGATCAGACGGGATAATGATACAAAGCTTACAGAGGCACAAATGCGGGGAGAACCTTGGAAAGAGCCCTAACCCTTAACGGGTTGGGGCTCTGCCGTTTCATCGTTTCATCCTACGAGGAGCGAATTCCGGTGAGAAAATGGGAGATTGGCTGTAAGCGAAGCCTAAGATATGGGCATCTGCACAGCCCGGGCAGCATTGACCCGGCCATGTCTCCACAACGTCCCCGTCCCCGGGATCGGATCGGCCGTTTCCACTATCGCATTGTGAATCTGCAGATGGGTTCTCTGCTGCGCAGCGAGCAGCCCGGCGACTCCGGCGACATGTGGGGCTGCCATGGAAGTTCCGCTCAGGTAAGCATAATTCCCCCGCAAGTGCGTGGACAGTATTTGATCTCCCGGCGCAGCGACATCAACCCAGTTACCATAATTGGAGAAGCTGGAACGGGCATCACGCTGATTCGTCGAAGCAACGGCGATGACGTTCGGGTAATAAGCCGGGTAGGCCGGCGCATTGGTATTTTCGTTCCCTGCAGCAGCTATGACAACGACACCGCGATCCCAGGCATACTGAATCGCATGTTGAAGCGTTTGCGCCGCGGAGCGTGAGCCAAGGCTAAGGTTGATCACACGTGCGCCCTGATTCACCGCATAGATGATGCCGCTGGCCACGCTGCTCAGATTGCCGCTTCCGCTGTTATCCAGCACTCGCACAGGCATGATCGAAGCAAGAGGCGCGACACCCGCAATGCCCCTGGCATTGTTTGTGGCCGCTGCTACTATACCTGCCACATGGGTGCCATGGCCATTGCCATCATAAGGCGCCGCATCTCCATCGACAAAATCATATCCGCTAACCAGCTTGGGTGCGAGCTCAGGATGATCCAGCTGGACGCCGGTGTCCAAAACCGCGATGACGACATCCGGGGAGCTTTGGGTGACATCCCATGCCGCCGGGGCTTCGATCTTCTGGGGACCGTACTGATAAAAAGCGAAGTAAGGATCATTAGGCGTGTAAAAGGCGTTAAACAAAATGTTGGGCTCTGCATATTCGATTTCTTTCAACTTGCTGTAATGCTTCAATATCCTGCGCATGCTGCGCTTGGACTTAATTCGGGTGTAACCGAGGTCTTCGCTGGTTTCTACAACCTCACATCGGGCTTTCTTATGAATGGCATCGATCTGCTCCTGCGTGATGCCTTCGGCAAACCGGACGACAAGCTCATGAGCGACGTGAGGAGGGAACTGGCGGTCAGCGTGTTGACTGTACAGCCGATAGAGCAAGAACCCCAGCACAATCAATGCTGCGGCTGATACCCCAATCCATAACCACATACGAAATTCCTCCCTAAGTTTTGATAGAAACTAGAGTACGGAATATTCATATGTTGCTTGGTCAGATGAGGTTTGGACGATCCGTATAATTGGCCTGACAACCAGCCGTGTCATCCGGCATAATTCCAGCGACTTGACTATGGATAAAATGATCCTTTATGATCGTTGCATGAGACTTGGAAAGGGGAGCGATCGCCTTTCAGGTCGGCAGCTGTTTATTTTTCGTATAAAATAAACGAACATTCATTCACTTATAAGATACGGAGGGGTATCCACGGCATGATCATTCTACTGATATGCGCAGCGTTTATCGTATTCATCGCACTTTTTTTACAATACTATCCGCCTTTCGGGCAACAAGTCCCCAAAGCGCAGCGAATGCAGTTTCAGCAGCTTCCGAATTTCAAGCAGCGCCGGTTCGTCAACCAAATTCCCACCTCCATGAGCATGGGGGCATCGGAGTTTATGTCCATTCTGAAGGATTATCTTTACAGCAATCCGAACCGGAAACCGGCTTCCCCGCTGCCGATGAAACCGGTGGATCCCGCAAGCATCCCGCAGAAGGAAGGAATCCGTGTCACCTGGTTTGGTCACTCGGCGCTTATGCTTGAAATGGAGGGAAGCACGATTCTGCTGGACCCGATGTTCGGAAAATCGCCGTCGCCGCTGCCTGTTCTGGGCAACCAGCGATACAGCAAGGCGCTTCCGATCAATCTGGAAGAGCTGCCGGTTATCGATGCCGTTATTTTCTCGCATGATCATTATGATCATCTCGATTACGACTCGGTCCGGAAGCTGAAGGGGAAGGTGCGGCACTTCTATGTTCCGCTTGGCTTAGGGAGCCATTTGCAGCGGTGGGGGATACCGAAGGAGAACATAACCGAACACAACTGGTGGGATTCATCGGAACTCGATGGACTTCAGCTTGTGTGTACGCCGGCGAGACATTTCTCCGGGCGCAGCCTGTTTGACCGGGATTCAACTTTGTGGTCGTCTTGGGTCATCATCGGTAAGGAGAGCCGGGTATATTTTAGCGGAGACAGCGGGTATGGCCCACATTTTCAAGAGATTGGCGAGAAGTACGGTCCCTTTGATACTACCTTGATGGAGTGCGGCCAGTACGATAATCGGTGGGCTCATATTCATATGATGCCGGAAGAGACCGTGCAGGCACATCTGGATGTGAAAGGCAAGCGCCTGCTTCCGATTCATTGGGGCGGGTTCACACTCGCTTTTCATGACTGGAATGAACCGATTGAACGAGTGACCCGGGCGGCTCGGCAGAAACAAGTGGACATTGTCACTCCCCAAATCGGGGAGCCCGTTACGCTGTCTTCTAATGCATCAGTGATCGACACGGATGTCTCATCCGTATGGTGGCGAGGCACGGGCAGCAGAGCGAATGGATCTGCGCTGGAAACCGAATAGGCATACGAAAGGCCGCGGAAATCCGCGGCCTTTTTGAGGGACGGTCAACAGCAGGATTAAGGAGATTACCAGCCAACGCGAATGATCAAGCCTTTCGGGTCGCCGACTTCGAGATAAGCGGCTTGGCCGTTGACATCATCATAGGCAAATCCGTAGGCCAGGCCGTTAATGCTGTGGTCATGCCAGAATTTGGCGTAATAGTTAGCCGGTGTACCTTTATAGTAATTGGACACGTTGTTCCAGTCATTGCTCGTATACACATGACGATTGATCGCTGCACAGGTCGCTGCATCTGTTAAAGCGCCATCACAGCGGAAGATATCCTGCGTACTGTAAGGGGAGTATCCGGCAAAATAATTGGCATTCGCTCCGCCCTGGGCAAAGGAACCGTGAATCGGCGCAACGATGCGGTATGGAGCTTGAACCGTAGCGAGCGATTTGAATTCTGCAGGAACCTCGGCCTGGAACTTGGCGAAAATGCCGCTGCGGGTTTCAGATTCATATTCACCCACAGTCTGATCGAAGGAACCGGATATGTTCACCAGGCGATGCTGGATCGGGAAACCGAACCCATCGACACGGGTCGTATTGCCATGGTATCCCGCATGATCAATTGTAAATTCAACGAAATCAAAAATAATATCGCGATTCGGGTCTGTCGGATTGTTCAGGTCCGGACCGGCAAAGCCATCGTCAAACGTTTTCAGGTACATCGGGGTGTTCACGCTCAGGAACATTCGGCCTGATGTTATCTGAGGCAAAGTGACCCAGTTGGCATCACTTACCTTGTGATAAATGTTTGCATAGTTGATTCCGTTCTTCGTTAAATGGCCCGGCGCATCATTCAGTGCACTGGAGATCGGGATCAGATTTCCGCTCAGGTCCAGGTAGCTCCAGCGGCCGTTGGCCGGATTGATGCCAAGCACGCCCCAATAGATTTGTGAGTCGGCATACGCGCCGTTGGTTCCGTTCATGATCTTCATCGATACAGCGCCGCTTGGCGGCATCGGAATCGAGGACGGATGAATGTCATAGATCGAGCCGGAAGACGGGACAGGCGGCGGTGTTGTACCTACGGTGTAAGTAAAGGTGCCGGTGTCGTAAGCAGGGATTCCGTTATTATAAGTGAACGAATACCGAATGACGTTGCCGGCAGCGATGCCGGGGACGGCTTGTTCGTAACGGGCTTGACCGCCGTTATACGTCATTCTGAGGTTTTGCTGCACGCCGTTGTTTACAGTGTAATGCACATCCACCCAGCTTGTGTTGACCGTGGATTTGAACCAGATCGTAGCGGTGCTTCCGGACACATCAACACCCTGAGTGTAGTCAGCAGCTTCGACCTTTGGAATGAAGAGCGTAGAACAGACGAGCAGCAATGACAGAAGCAGCAGGGACGACATTTTTGCGCGGATCATTAGATTTCCTCCTTGTCATTCAATTTGAAAAAACAGGGTTCAACAGAACAGGTACGCGGAATAACATCACTCCTTAGCTGGAAGAGAAGTTTATAAAGCGCTTACAACAAAGATTGTAATCATATTTTACAATATTTTGTATTACTGGTATTTCGGTATAGGGTTCAAAATTTCGGGTCCGGTGGGGACAAGCCTCATCATAAAGGAAAGCCGGCTAACCCTGTGATTAGCCGGCCGCACCTTGAGCCGTTCAAAGTCCCGATTGTTCCTGCAGCCAGCGAAGACGGTAAGCATTCATGGCGTATTCGCGCAGTTCCTCCAGTATCGTATAATTCGCCCACGCACCAGCGAAGGCGCCGATCCCTGGCAGCATCTGAAGCATTTTCCGAAAATCCATGCTGTCCCGGTATTCGATCTGGAACGTCTCCCAGTCCATGTTCTTATAATATTCGCTATCGGATTTCCATTGGTCCTTCTCAAGATGCCAATGTTTGATGGCCTCCAGCTGCTCGGCACGGCTGTTCGGTCCTGCAAATGTCATTTGAAATACCTTGAGGATGAACACCCGCTCGGCAAAATGTTTGGTATCATAACCATAGACATGCGCAAGCTCAAACAAAAACTTCATTTTAATGGCAATGAGTGCCGGAAAGTCCACCATGCTCAGCATGATGCCGCCAGCGCCTGTACCGGCACCTTCAGCGACGGCGATCTTCTGAAACTGGGCAAACCGTTCTCTTGCCTCCTGATCAGCCTGTTCCAGATCCAGCGCGCGCGCCACCGGACGGCCAGGCGTATATTCCGCACCGAACAGTGCCGTACGTACAATGGAACGGATGGTCGTGGTGATCATGTTGTGCACCTTGGAAGGAATGAACAGATTGATGCGGTTGCTGATGTTTTTGGACGTTTTCTCCAGCCATCCCGGCGATTTAAACATCTGTTGTTCCCAGGAGTCAATTTCCTTCTGCACTTTATGTTCGTAATTCATGTTCATCGCTCCTACAACCGTCATAATGATTACATTTGGTTTATATTGTAACGGATCGGGTGCATGCAGCGAAACAGACCATAGGAGGACGGTGACCTCGACTAAAGTCCAGCATCGATCTTCCTTGTACCAATACAAGCCATTTCTCTGGCTTTTGGAAACAGTGCTGTTGTCCAACTTGTTTGTATGCTAGAATGAGAGAATTGGTAATATAATTGAAGGAGTAAAGGAAATGTCCGAATTGCCTCTGGTTGAAGTCGCATATCGCACGATTCGGGAGAAGCTTCTGAATGCAGAATTTTTGCCCGGAAGTTTGTTCTCTGAGAACGAGCTGGCACAGCAGCTGAATATGAGCCGCACACCGATTCGCGATGCGATCAGGCTGCTTGAACAGGAAGGTTTTGTCGAAACCTTGACCAAGAAAGGAATCCGGGTCAACAGCATCGATATCAATGAATTGTTCGATATGTTTGATCTGCTTACCGCGCTGTATCTCTTTGCGCTGCAAGTGGTGGAGCAATATGATGAGCCGGTCGATCTGCAAACGATGGAGCGCTATTTGAATCAGATGATAGCGGCCAGCGAGCGCAAGCAATTCCGTGAATATTACGAAAGCGGACTATCCATGATGAGAACGTTTCTGGAATCCATTCATAATGAAGTGATTTTAAAAACATTTGATCTTTATCGGGACAAAATCATTTTCTACATTGTATCCCACCGGTCATACAATAACCCATCCCGTCCCTATACCGGTAAGAAAAGCTACAATGACATTTATATGCATCTGCGAGAAAGAGACTACACCGCGGCCAAAAAAGCGTTATTGGATGCAAAATGGTACGTGCGGGACGAAATCGTGCGCACCGGCCGAATCCAGAATCCATAGTATCGTTCACCATGAAACGACTTGTTCCCAGGTATTGGGGAGCAGGTCGTTTTTTATTTACACAATCATAATTTCACGATAACACCCGTCTTACATTCAAGTTATACCATTCTTGTATGCAAGATAAACATAAGTGGAGAGGATGAGGAATGTGGAAAGAGGGATCGCACATCGCGGGGATTTGAGAAATTATCCGGAAAATACGTTATCGGCGTTTGAGTCAGCATATCGCATCGGCTTCAAACGAATCGAGTTTGATGTCAACATGACAAAAGATGGCGTGCCAGTCGTGATCCATGATCCTACGCTTGATCGGACGACCAATGCGACCGGACTGGTGAAACAGTACACCTGGGAGCAATTAAAGCAATTCAAGATTGAAGAGGATGAATGCATACCATCTCTTGAAGAAGTGCTGCTTGCACTGAAAGGAAAGGTGACGATGCATATCGAGCTGAAGCAGATTGGCCATCTGTATCCGGGTCTCGAAGAGAAAGTGATCGAACTGCTGCGCAAGACAGATACGTATGATCAGGCGACCCTGTCATCGATTGACCATTACAGTCTTGTCAAATGCCGCTCGGTGGACGAGCACATCCCGCTAACGCCGCTCATATTCGGAAGAACACCTAGCATTTTCGAGTTTGCCAAGGAATTGAAATCCAAGAGCATCGGGCTCTATTTCCGGTATATCACTCCGGATTATGTGGATGAATGCGAGAAGCACGGGATTTCGCCCGGCGCAGCAACCGTCAACCGGGAAGAAGACCTTCGCCATTTCATCGCGGATCCACGGGTGCTGATCTGCACAGAAGAGCTGGAGTTATACAAATCGCTTGTGAACGCGTGAAACGGGGGAAGAAGGTCATGACCAGATTCAAGACGGTCTTTCCATATGTATTACTGCTGCCAACGATGGTATGGCTCGCGGTCTTTGCCTTGTATCCGTTAGGCTATATGGTCTACCTCAGCCTTACATCATGGGATTTGATCAATCCCAATATTGAATTTGTCGGTCTCCAGAATTACATGAATATTGTGAATAATGCCCGATTCTATACGATGCTAGAGAATACCTTTATATTCTTCCTTCTGACCGTGCCTGGCACGATTCTGGTGTCAACGCTGCTGGCTCTATGGCTGTTCAAAAAGCGTTTGATTCATCAGCTGGCCACCAGTGCAATCTTCACGCCGCACATCATTTCACTCGTATCTGTGTCGATGGTGTGGTTATGGTTAATGGACCCGTCGATCGGACTGCTCAACTATATACTTGGGTGGTTGAATCTGCCCCAGAGCGATTGGATCGCCAGCTCGAAGACCTCCATGCTCTCGGTGGCCATCGTCTCGATCTGGAAGTCAGTAGGGTTCTTCACCTTGATTATATTGAGCGGGCTCGGGCGCATTTCGAATGAAATTCAGGAAGCCGTCAAGCTGGATTCGCGTCCCAACGTATATACCTTCTTCAAAATTACGCTTCCGCTGCTGTCACCGACGTTATTTTTCCTGTTCTTCATCGCTTCGATAGCATCGTTCCAGGTATTCGATACGATCCAGATCATGACTAACGGCGGTCCGGCAGGATCGACGACAACGATTGTGTTTTTCATTTACGATTATGCGTTCCGTCATTTTCAGATTGGCTTTGCCAGCGCCGTGTCCATCGTCTTGATGCTGATCCTGGCATTGATGATGACACTGTATTTCCGGTTCATATCTAACAAGGTGCACTATCAATAAAGCCGGACAGGAGGGAGGAAAACGATGGATCGTGTAGGAAGAACGTCCGTCCAGCAACCTGAAATATCACGCAATCTTGTGTTCAAGCTAAGAAAGCATGCCGGCTTAGCCATCGAAAGCATCCTCTTGTCGGTGCTGGCCATCCTGTTCGTGTTTCCCTTTCTGTGGATGGTACTCACCGCTCTGAAAAGCCCGGAAGAGGCGCTCATCTTTCCGCCGACGCTTATGCCGCAGACCTGGAACTTTCAGAGCTTCGCGGAAGTGTGGCAATCAGGGCCGTTTGGGACCTACCTGACCAACAGCGTAGTCATCGTGGCGGCTATTTTGGCGGCACAGCTCATCACGGCAGTACCCTCTGCTTATGTGTTTGCCAAATACCGTTTCAAGGGAAAGGAATTTCTGTTTCTGCTCGTGCTGCTGACGATGATTATTCCGTCCCAGCTTACCTTCGTGCCGCTTTACCTCATGATGAGCGAGTGGCAATTGCTTGACTCTCTCGTTCCGTTGATCCTGCCGTTTGTTGTGACGCCATTTGGCATCTTTCTGCTCCGTCAACAGATACTGCAAATTCCGGACGAGCTGTTTGAAGCGGCCAAGATCGATGGAGCTGGAGAGGGACGGACGATGTATCATGTATTGCTGCCGATGATCAAACCGGCTGTCGTCACCGTGATGCTGCTGAGCTTCATTACGCATTGGAATGATTATTTCTGGCCTTTGGTCATGACCAATACGATGGAACTGAGAACCTTGCCGCTTGGCGTTGCGAACCTGAAAGGGCTGGAAGGTAATTCGAAATGGAATGTGGTCATGGCAGGAAACTGTATATTGGCGCTGCCGCTTCTGATCTTGTTTATGTTGAACAGTAAACGCCTCAAGGAATCGATAGCATTTACAGGTGTGAAATAAGTTCGTCATTGATCTAAGTCAAATGGAGGCTACAGTACACATGAAAAAGTTAATGACAGGATTATGTTTAACGTTACTTAGCATGACCGTGTTAACCGCATGCGGCGGCGGTCAGCAGACGTCCACCGGTTCCAATCCGGCACCGGAAACCAGCACCGAAGCCCCGAAACAGGAGAAGGTGCAAGTGAACCTGTGGCATGCCTGGGGCGGCTCCAGTCAAGAAATTATGGATCAATTAATTGAAAACTACAACGCATCTCAAGATCAGGTCGAGGTGACCGCCACGTTCCAGGGAAGTTATGGCGACTTATCAAGCAAGCTGCAGACCGCTATAGCAGCGGGAAATCAACCAGAGGCGGCCATACTGGAACGATCGACGATCATTAATTTTGCCAGAGCCGGAGCTCTGGAGGATTTGAATCAATACGACGTCGATATGAGCGATTTTATTCCAGGGTTATTATCGAGCACGACCTATGATGGCGCGCTTGTCTCGATTCCTGCGGGAAGAAGCATGCCGATTCTGTACTACAACAAAGAGCATTTTAAAGAAGTCGGCCTTGATCCTGAATCGCCGCCAGCAACACTGGAAGAGCTGAAGGAATACGCTGAACGGTTGACCATCCCCGGGGAGCGGGTAGGGTATGAGTCACCGACCGGCATATGGAATTTCTCGCATCTGGTTATGACTTACGGCGGTCGTTTGGTCAATGAAGAGGCGACAGATATCGGATTTGCCGACGGGGCGGGTGTACAAGCTTTATCGCTGTGGAACAGCATGCTGAAAGCCGGAACGATGAAAGCACCGCCGCCAGCGGAAGCGGATGTAACCACCCTCCGGGATTTTGTGTCCGGCCGGGTATCCATGGTTTCATTAAGCACGGGTGGATTAACGATTGTTATGAATAATGTGGGGGATGCCTTCGAGTTCGGGACAGCCTTCATGCCATCGGATAACGGGCATCTGGTCGTTCCTACAGGAGGCGCGGACATCGCCATGATGGCCAACAGCAGCCAGGATAAGAAAGATGCGATGATGGACTTCGTTCAGTGGGTCACGTCAACAGAACAAAATGTGTTCATCAGTAAATCCTCCGGATATGTTCCGACGCGTTTCTCGGCGGTTGAAAGCGAGGAAATGCAGGCGCTCTATCTGGAAAATCCGCTATACAAAGTAGCGGTCGATCAATTGCCGTATGCGAATGACACCGATATTTATGTCAATTGGTCGCAAGTCTCGCGGGAGATTACACAACAAGTGGAATTAAACGTTCTGGATGGAAGCATTGACGAAGAGACTGCGATTCGCCAAATCCAGGAGGCTGTATCACCGCTGTTCAACCCATAACGACGAGCCCCTATACTTCTACCAAAGACAACACAGACGGAGGTCAATAGTGATTAACCCGAATTCTAGTCATAACAGCAATCCTTATCAATCGATGCCGCTGAAAAATGCGCTTCCTTTTGAAGGTGTGCATAATTTTCGAGATCTGGGCGGATACCCGACTACTGACGGAAGGAAAGTCAAAAAAGGCCTCATCTATCGCTCAGGCGAGCTGTTTGGATTGACGGATCAAGACCGGACCTTATTCCGATCGCTGCAGATTCATACGATTTTGGATTATAGAGACGATTGGGAGGCTGAGCTTCGCCCGAATCCCCCATTCGAGGGGATCAAGTATGAGCGATTGCCTGCCGATTCCAGGGCAGCCAAAAAGGTGGCCTTCCAAACGAACGGGGAAGCCTCGCTTCAGCTGCCTGACCCGTTTGACGAATGTATCTTCGCCGGCTTCTACGGCCTGCTGCCAGTCAATAATCCGTCTTACAGACGATTGTTTGAGCTTTTGCAGGATGAAGAGCGTCCGGGACTGCTCCAGCACTGCAAGGTGGGCAAAGACCGGGCAGGCATCGGTGCAGCCTTGATCCTCCTGGCATTGGAAGTTCCTCGGGAGCTGATCGTAGCTGACTATATCGCTTCGGAAACGCTGCTGCTCGATATGAAGATGGATTTACTGAGTCAGCTAAGAGAAAACGGCGCAGCGGATAAGGAGCTCCGGAATATAGAGGTGCTTATGGGAGCCAAGGCCTCTTATATCGATGCCGTATTTCAGACGATCGACAGCTATGAAGGCGGAGAGGCCGGATTTTTTCTGCAAGAGTTAGGAATTACACCAGAGCAGCGAGACATCATTCAGCAAATCTATTTGGAAGCTTAACGAATAATGCGAGCCAAGGCTTCTCTTCCATGCGAAGGGGAGCCTTGATGGCGTTGTGATGTTGTGATCCTGAACTACGTACGGCTATGGCTTGCTTCTGATGGTCACCAGAAGAAACACCAGCTCATGAGCAGATGAAAAAACCAGGAGCCACTTCGCAGTGACTCCTGGCCTTCGAACGGCGTTTTCGCTTAAGGCTTCAATATGACTTTGATGCAGTTCTCTTTTTTGTTATCAAAAATATCATATCCGTGCTCGGCCTGTTCAAGCGGAAGACGATGCGTAATGATGTCAGTGGGATCAAACTTGCCTTCCTTCATCATCTGGTAGAGCTCCGGCATGTAATGGATGACAGGCGCCTGGCCCATCTTCAGCGTGATGTTCCGTTCAAACAGATGTCCCAGCGGAAACATGTTGTACCTTAAACCGTACACGCCCACGAGCTGAATGGTGCCAAACTTTCTGACCACCTTGGATGCAATTTCAAAGGCGCCCAAGGATCCGCCCTGCAGCATCAATGCGGTCCCTACCTTTTCCAGCAGGTTCTTCTTGGCATCAAGCCCCACACAGTCGATCACCACATCCGCACCGCCGCGGGTGATCTCTTTCATATAGCCTTCGAAGTTGTCCCTTTCCTCAAAGTTGAACACCTCAACCTTGTTCGTCCGCTCGGCGTGCTGCAGGCGGTAGGGGATGTAGTCCACTGCAATGACCCGGGATGCGCCTTTCATCCAGGCGAATTTCTGGGTGAGCAGGCCGACCGGGCCGCAGCCGAGCACAATGACGGTATCTCCTTTTTGGACGCCGGCACTCTCCACGCCCCACCACGCGGTCGGGACGATATCCGACAGGAACAGTAGTTTCTCGTCTTCCATTTCCGCATCCTCCGGCACCTTAAACGGCATGAAGTTGCCGTATGGCACACGCAGCAGCTCGGCCTGGCCGCCTGCAAACCCGCCGTAGGAATCCGAATAACCGAGATACCCGCCTGTATCCTTCGTTTCGTTGGCATGGTCACACTGGCTCTCCATGTGGTTTTGACAGAAGAAGCACTGACCGCACGCAACATTGAACGGGATGATGACCCGGTCGCCTTTCTTGACTTTGGTGACAGCTGGACCTACATCCTCAACAATCCCCATCGGTTCGTGGCCAATAATGTAATCGTCGCGCATCCTCGGAATTTCCCCGTTAAACAGATGCAAATCCGAGCCGCAAATCGCGGTAGAGGTGACTCGGACCAGAATATCATCCTTCGTTTCCAGTCTTGCATCCGGCACGTCCTTGACCTTGACGTTACGCTTCCCTTGATACGTTAGTGCTTTCATGGTGTGATCACTCCTCGCTTCGAATGTTAGGTCTGTAATGAATGAGACGATCAAACAGCTGCGAGCATGTTGCCTGTACTATGGTATAAACCAGAATCCAGAACAATCTATCGGTTTCAACTGTATTTCTTCGATATTTCTATACCGGATGACCAGGATCGTCTATGAAAAAGAGGCGAGAGGCCGCCCCATCACGTTCTCCGCGAGGAACAATCAGCTTAATCGCTTCCGTATGCAGGTTGCGACTTCTTCCGGCATCTTCCGGATCTGTACATCATCACCCAAAAACAACAGCCAGTTGGTGATCTCGGTCAATGCTTCGGAATCATCGACATGAATGTACGCGCTCAAGCTAGCCGAGGTCTGATATGGATTCGTATACGAAATTGAAAACTTGAAAGGGTGGTATTTTTTGAACTGGGCAATCGCTTTAGGCCCAAGATCCAGAACCAGGTTGCTCGTTTCTGCCTGCCGGCTTAATTGCTCCGCTATCTTTTTCTTGCTTTTTCTCCTTCTGCCCTGGTACGGTGTGACCTCCGTGAGATAATCGACAGGAAGAATCCGCTGCTGTTCTTCCTCCAGGTCAAAGGCTTCGATGAGCCAGACGCTCTTCTCACGATATAAGTGCAGCACATAGATCGGGTAGGACCTGATTTCGCTCTCGACTTCAACCGATACGAAGAGATGCCTGTCTGTCAAAAGCATTTTGATGAGGTTCTCCAGCATGGGATGGGGCAGATCCGACAGGTCGAGCAAGTCGGGATGATGTGGATTGGTTCCTTCAAACATCAGGATCTGATTTAATAGAACCAGGTCGTCCTGCTGGTTTTGCGAAATCAGTCCGAGTAATTTCTCAGCCAAAGAATGACGGCTCTTTAAATAAGGAAGCTGCAGGTTTCTTGTAGCCATGAAGGCGATAAACAGCGCCTTGATCTCATTGTCGGTGAAACGGACGGTCGGGAGGACCGAGTTGTTCATGACAAAATAGCCGCCATCCCTCCCAACTTCCGCGACTAGCGGCATGCCCATTGCTTCAATTTCTCGGATGTCCCGGATTGCGGTGGAGCGCGAAATGTTGAATTCCCGCATGATTTCGGAAACCGTAAAACGGGCACGGTTATTGATATAGCGCATGATGGTGTTAATGCGTTCAACTTTTTTCATGAGAGGCTCCTAAACAGTATCATTTTCTGACATGATTTAACGGTATTATAAACCTATCAGATGCACAGACCAAGCATTTGATCAATAAACGAAGAGAGAAGGGTTCATAATGGCTACTTATACAATCGAGGAAAAAGACAGCTTTATCGTACTGGGCATCGGAACGGAGCTGAAAAGCGATTACACTGATTATGCCGGCATTAATAAGGAGAAGTCCGACTTCTGGCAAACGATTAAGGAGGATGGAAGGCTGGATAAGCTCAAGAGTGTCGCTGCCAACGACTACATTTTTGCCGTGAACGAGGCCGTCAATCACAAGATGATGTATTATGCCGGTGTCATGACTGATGCATCCTTGCCGGAAGCGACCCGGGTGATTCAATTCCCTAAGGGAGAATATCTGATCGTTAAAGGGGAAGCTCAGACAGGGGAAGAACTTAGCAACAAGCTTACAGGCATTGCCTTTGGACAGGCGCTGCCGGAAGCGCAGCATATCGCCTATGTTGGCGGACCTAACGCAGCGGTGGAGATGGGGCAGCACAACGGGGTGTTCTACGGGGAAATGTGGATTCCTGTTGTGAGAAAATAAAAAAAGTAAGCCACGGTATAGGAGGAATGAGGATGGCTTATACGGTTGATTTTAAAAGCGTGTCTACGGTTGGTTTGGAATCATCCCCGGCAGCCGAGGCGCTTGCCGGTTTACGCGCAAACGAAGCCCGTTATTTCATGAATAAGTATAAGCATGAATTTACCGTTGTGCCTGCCAGCGAAAGCAAGGAAACCCTGACGTATGTAAACCGGATTTTACAGGAAGAGCGGGGGATTGTGTTCTCGGCTGCTCCTCTGGAAACCTCATGTTTTCAGGTGGACAATATCAAATTTGCGTATGTCTTCTATGAGGATGGTCTTGCGCTTAATGTGATGTATACGGTGGATGATCCTAAGAAACGCGCGGTTGGCTTTAAGCTATCCGAAGGGATGGAGGTACCGCAGGAGCTGGAAGGGAAGTTTAAGTTTGCAAGGCAGAAATCGAAATTAGCCGGAACCATCCGGGGCTCGTTTTTTGTCATAAAGGGAGCATATGAAAGCGAAAATTAAAGGGGAACCTTCATGAAGCTAGCATTCTATGTATCTCAAGGTTTTGGTCTTATGCTTATCGGCATGGGCGGATATCACCTGTTCAAGGCGAGGCAAATCAAAGGCATGGGGGCGCTGGGTGCCGGATTTCTAGGAGCAGCTGAATTTGGCCTCGGCGCACTGCTCATCATCATCTCTGTAATCGTATATTGGATCAGTAAACGGAGAAAAAATCGCACTTGACCCTTCGGCATTCATTCGCAACAATAAAGTGAAGGGTGAAGCGGTTGCCCTTACTTCAATGAACTCATCCTTTCGAGCAGGTGGTTCCTTAAACGGAGGCGAAAGCCATGAGAGTTACGACGGGCATTATGAAATACAAGCTGGAAATCCCGGTCCCCCGTAAACACTGGATAAATCGATCGCAGCTTTACTCATCACTTGGAGGAGTGGCAACGCAGGGGATTACCTTGATTGTCGCTCCCGCCGGCAGTGGCAAAACGACGGCCATGACGCAAATCGTACACGGCAGCAAACAACGGATATCTTGGGTTTCGCTTGACGAGCATGATAACGATTTGCACCGATTTTGGCGATATCTCGTACATACGCTTCAACCACATCTGTCCGCAGGTGCCAGTGATCGGCTGCTGTCTATGCTTGCGGAATTTTCCGAGCATTCGGTTCGACCTTTTCTGGACCAATGCCTTAATGAGTTGTATGAGGTGGCTGGTCCGATTAGCGTGGCGCTGGATGACTATCATCTGATCACACGTAACGAGATTCATGACAGCCTTAATTATTGGCTGGACCATCTGCCCTCTAGGATACAGGTTGTCATCGCATCACGCACCGAGCCTCCGCTGAAGGGACTGCAGACGTGGCACATCAGTGGAAAAATGCAAAGAATTGGAGCGCATCAGCTGGCATTTACGCCCGATCATGCTGAAGAGCTGTGCGTATCCGTTCTGGGTCGAGCTCTGCCCAGGGAGTGGGTGATCTCCCTCGTTGAACGTACGGAGGGCTGGGCTGCTGGGCTGCAGCTGGTATTGATCACACTGCTGCAGCGGCCGAGCGAGCAATGGACAGAATGGATTCGTTCTCAGGATATGGGCAAATATATTGACAACTACTTATTTCGTGAGGTATGGAGCGGACTGGACGAATCAACCCGGATTTTTGTGCTCGAGACGTCGGTTCTTAAGCGGTTCAACGCCCCGCTATGTGAAGCCGTAACGGGGATCACCGATTCCGAAGAGAAAATAAGCGATTTGCAGAGCAGAGACCTGTTCCTGCTTCCTGCCGGTGGAGATTATTATCGTTACCACCATCTGGCTGGCGATTTCTACGAAGCAATGCTCAGAAACCAATCCCCCGAGCGGTGGAACATCTTGAAACGCAAGGCATGCCATGCGTACGCACGCATCGGATGGTACGAGGAGGCGGTTGATCTTGCATTCGAGGCCGAGGCGTATGATCTTGCAACCGGGTTACTGGATCAACATCTTCACGAATTGGTTATGCGCGGCGAGTTCAGGCTCATTCAGGAATGGTTTGATCGTTTTCCGGAATCTTTCACGCTGCCAGGCAAGCTGCGACTGATCTGCGCTTTTGTCCGCACATTTACGGGCAAGTTTGACGATGCTCGCGATATGATGGCAGCAATGGAGGCGGAGCTGGACCACTCTTCCTCAAATGAAGAGCAGTTGGAAAATGTAAGCGGGCTGTTTTTTGTCAAAGCCAACCATGCGTTTCATTCCGGCCAGTTCCAGGATTGGTTTCGTTTTGCGGACTCCATCCAGCAACGCCTGCCGCAAGATCCGGTATTTTTTGAATTCAATTATAATCACAATCAACCTTTCGTCAGATATACAACCTTTGGCCTGAAAGGGGCTTTGACTGATACGACTTCAGCATTGGGGTGGCAAATCACATCGATTCTGGAACAGAATGGGTGGGGGGACTCGCTCATGTGTCAATATGTCCTGCAGGCGCTCGCGGAGGGCTACTATGAATGGAACGAACTGGATCAGTGTAAAGAACTGCTGGACCGTATAACGGCCGGAAGCCGTTACTTAAATATTGCGGGGCTGTTCGTCCCGGTACGGCTGACGATGGCCAGACTAAGTCTTGTCAGAGGAGATCGTGCAGGGGCAAGAGCCACGATTGAACAGACCCTTGATCGATTGGAGGGAGCATCCAAGGGGGTATGGTGCCAACCGTTATGGACTGCTCTTGCGGATATGGATATCCAGGAGGGCGCTGTTGACCGCGCTGAGGCACGTATGAAGGACATGAATATTTCCCCTGATCAGCGGGTTCATCTTGGCTCAGTTCAAGAGACGCTCACGCTGGTCAGGCTGCTCATTGCCCAAAGGCGGATCGATGAATCCCGCAGCCTGCTGACACGACTGTTGCTCCAGGCTGAAGAATCCGGCATGGTCAACATTGCCGTATCCATCATGGTTCTCCAAGCTTGCGCAGATGTGGCTCAAGGGAAGAAGCAGGATGCATTCGAGCGAATATATCACGCCCTTGCGCGTGTCCAGCCATTCCGCTATATTCGCACCTTCGCGGATGAAGGAGTATGGCTTCTGGAATTGTTGGAGGAGATGCTGGCTGCTTCTGCATTTGATGATCAACCAGAACTGAAAACCTATGCTCGTACGCTGGCGGCCGTCCTGGATGCGGAATCAGCAGCTGTGAACTCGGGGCCTAACCCAACTGTAACCGGGCACTCCCTAACGCCCCAGGAAACCGAAGTTGTCAAGCTACTGCATTTAGGTTACACGAATCAAGACATCGCGGATGAGCTGGGATTAACACTCGGCACGGTTAAGGTATACTTAAACCGCATATATAGCAAGCTCGGCGTGCGCAGCCGAACCCAGGCTGTCCTCGCCACTACGCCAGCGCCTCCAGTTTCATCAATTACCCAGAAATAAAATTCATAAATATTCTATACTCTATTATCTAAGCCACGGCACAGGGATGCCAAACTTCCCGGAGCTGTGGCTTTGTCGTGTCATCGTTACATTACATCCGAAAGTTAACTTTAGTTAATTGTTGGCATGCTGCTTCTTTGATAGTATGTCGAATAGGATCGGAAGGTGTAAGTGTTGAAACGCCTTTCAATCTCATTATAAGCCATAGCAATTATGATGAAGGGGAGGTTTTATTTGCGGTTTCTACGTAAATCACTCGCTGTCTTGCTTGCATTCTTGCTGGTAATGACGCATATCCCGATTCCGGGCGCGTTCGCAGCTTCCGGCTTTCCCACAGCAGTAAGAGACGTTGGGGCAGGAAACGGCCACTCTATGTTTATCGATGGGGACGGGAACGTATGGGCATTAGGAAATAATGAATTTGGGCAATTGGGGAATGGAACAACCCGGAATTCGTCTCGTCCTGTGCAAGTCGCGAAATCAGATGGAGCTCCATTAACCGGCGCCAGACAGGTTGCCGGCGGTTTCAATTTCTCGGTTGCACTGCTTGATGACGGGACGGTATGGTCCTGGGGTCAAGGAAGCTATGGCAGACTCGGAAACGGCGCGACGGATAATAAAAGCGCAGCCGAACAAGTCACTCAGGCAGACGGTACGCCATTGCATCAGGTGCAAAGCATTGCGACAGGCAAGGCGCATACACTTGCCCTCAAAGAAGACGGGACCGTATGGGGCTGGGGAGAGAATGCCGGAGGTGTGTTAACCGATAACTCGCTTAACGGAACCGTTCAGCGCGCGGTGCAGCTCAAAGCTTCCAGCGGTTCTTATCTCACCAATGTAAAAGCCGTAGCCGCTGGTGAATATCACTCGATGGCTTTGAGGAATGACGGGACCGTATGGGCATGGGGAAACAACTTCTTTAATGGACTCGGTAATGGGTCAAGTACCGATTCGATCTATCCCGTGCAGGTGATCGATGTCACGAATCAACCCCTGACTGGCATCATCCAGATTGCTCATCACCGCCTTGGAGGCCTTGCTTTGAAAGCAGACGGGAGCGTATGGAGCTGGGGCTATAATGAAAATTACAACTTAGGTGTTGGCACTGGCATGAGTACGAGCAGCAAGGCGGTGCAAGTGCTGCAAACCGGTTCGGTGCCGCTTACGGATGTCGCGCAGCTGGGCGGCGGTGATCGACTGAGCATGGTGATTAAGAAGGACGGTTCCGTCTGGTGGTGGGGGTTGCAGAACAACGGTTATTCTGTCGCCACGCGCTTCCTTGAAGATGGTGAACGGATTACAGGCGGAGACCTTCACAGCCTTATTGTCAAAAAGGACGGAACGCTCTGGGGCCATGGCTGGACCGTCAGCGGAGAACTGGGAATATCCTCAAGTTCTCTAAACAAGTATTACACTAACCCTGTACAGGTCTACCCGGCTACCTCACGAATGTACTCGAGCTCAAGCCTGCTTGATGCAGACGGCACCAGTAAAGCAAGAATCACAGTAACTCTCTATGATGGCAGCAACTTGTCCATCGGCAGGAGCGAGGGAACGGTTGAACTTCATACTTCCCTCGGCGAGATCGGGCCCGTAACCGATCATGGAGACGGAAGGTATAGCGCCGATCTAACATCATCGAACACAGCGGGCACTGCGGTCATTACAGGAACCTTAAACGGATATCCCATACCGGTTGCTTTAAATGTCATTATGGTACCGCTGCCGCCTTCCATCGACCATTCCACGGTGACGGCTAGTCCCTCTTCCATAACCGCAGATGGACGAAGCACAGCCACGATTACGGTACAACTGAAGGATGCCAGCGGCACCGTGGTTAACGATAGACGACACGCAGTCCAGCTCGCAACGACAGCAGGAGCGCTTGGGAACGTACAATACGACGGAAATGGTACGTACATGGCGACATTAACTTCACCAACGACAGTAGGCCTGGCTGAGATTACAGCTTCCGTAAACGGTGCTGCGATCCGTCAAACGGCGACGGTTCAATACGTGGCTGGGTCTGCTTCGGCAGACATGTCAAGGATCGAGACTGGCGCCGGCAATATTGTTGTTGGTATGGGAAGCACGATGGTTACCGTCCATTTGAAAGATGCCTATGGCAATCCGCTGGAGACGGGCGGCGATACGGTCCAGCTTTATGCTTCCAGCGGAACCTTAGGGGCTGTTAGGGATCACGGCAATGGAACCTATACCAGCATGCTTAATGCAAGCACGACGGCCGGGACGTCAACGGTTCGTGCTGAAGTGAATGGGATGCCTCTGAATGATTCCGCTCAGGTTGTATTCGTACCTGGCAGGGCCTCGAGCCAAACTTCAGAACTGACCGCAGAGCTGGGAGAAATCACAGCGGACGGCAGCGACTCAACAATCATCCACTTGCAGATGAAGGATGCGTTTCATAATCTTCTGGACTCCGGAGGGAGCTATGTCGTGCTGAACACAACGGCTGGGGTGCTCAGCCCGGTGCAGGATCATCAGGATGGTACATATACAGCTGTTCTGACTGCGGGTACCAAGGTTGGTATCGCAGAAATAACCGGCAGTATGAATGGATTACCCCTCCTGAGCACTGTACAGGTTCAGCTGCTCCCGGGGCCTCCTGCAGCAAGTACGTCTACATTGTCGGTCGATCGTAGTATGGTATCTACGGATGACGGAATTGCAGAAGTGACGATACAGCTAAAGGATGCGTTCGGTAATGAATTGACAACCGATAGCGGAAGGATCCAGTTGGCCTCCACCCTCGGGACTCTTACCGAGCCTGTCTATACAGGTCATGGACGATATACGTCGCAGATTCGCTCGCGCCAAGCGGGCAAGGCTACCATTACTGCAACGATTAACGATACCAAGCTGGCTGCCGAAGCAGAGGTTGAATTCATTCCGGGTAAAGCTTCGCTCGCAGCTTCCACTATCGTTAGCGATCGGGAACGATTAACTGCAAATGGCACGGAGACGGCACAGATTACACTGCAGCTAAAGGACGACTCAGGCAATCCAATTGTCGACGAACAAGCATTGCCTGCAGTTGAGCTTAACAGCTCTTTAGGCAGCCTATCTGCCCCGGTCTATGAAGGAGAGGGCCGATTTACCGCCCGATTAACGTCAACCCAGACAGGTCTGGCAACAGTTACTGCCCGGATTGACGGTTCTCCTGTCTCTGCCAAAGCGTATGTAGAATGGTTGCCGGGTCAGCCGGACGTGAATGCATCGAGGCTGCTGGTTGACCAGACAGCGCTGCCTGCTAACGGGTCTTCCCATGCGCTCCTTACACTTCATGTGAGCGATGCATTCGGAAATCCTGCAAGCGGGACCGTTCAATTTATATCCTCGCTAGGAACGGTGACCGGAGTAACCTATGCGAGCCCGGGCCTTTATACGGCCGAGCTGCGCTCTACTGAAACAGGAATCGCGGATATTCAAGCCTGGATTGACGGCGAGGCCATACCAGGAAGCGTTCAAGTGGCCTTCAGCGACGGTATATGGTTGATGCCATCGGCCTATCGTGTGCAGATTGGAGAATCCGTGCGAACCGTTGTGGAGGTAACCTACGGCGATGCAGCATGGGACCGAACCGCCGAGTCTGATTTCCACTATGATCATGGTATGATCCAAGTTGCCCGAAGAGATGACGGTTACTGGTATATCACAGGCCTTCAAACCGGGACGACGGTGATTCAGGCGGTTTATCAGGCCGAGTCCGGCCCGATTGCAGCTTATGCCCCCGTCACGGTGTTTGCAGTGCCAACCAACCTGGTGCTAGATCCTTTGCGGTACACGGTAAAAGAAGGGGAGCATGCACAGATTGCGGTATTTGCCGAGTATTCCGACGGAACGAAGAGGGACGTAAGCCTGGAAGCCGACTATGTCCTGAAGGATAATAGCCTTGCTGCCATTGACGTGTCAGGACGTTTGCTTGGGCTTAAACCTGGAAGCACGGAGATCATCATAAGCTTTGAAGGCCTGCAGACTGTGGCTGAAGTGGAGATATTGCCTTCGCCATCTCCTATACCACCGCCGGCACCTAGAAATGATTCTCCTGCGTCTCTCCCGGCGGCTCCAATACCGGCTCCGGAACCTGCCCTGATGTTTGAACTGCAGCTGGATGGAAATGAACGCCAGCTTATTCGACTGAACGCGACGGACCTCAAGTCGGGGGAAATTGTCATTGACACGACGGAAGGGGAGCGGGAGTGGACGCTGCACATGAAGCGAACCACCCTGGATCAACTCCGGAAGATCGACGATGCCATGGTTGTGACATGGAACACACCGCTCGGAACGATGGTGCTGCCGATTGCAGAAATAGGGGATACATTGTCAGGCTCTTCGGACGAGATTATCTTATCCATTCGGGCAGCGAGCGACAAGGATCAATCCAAGGTGGAGAGCATGGCTTTCAGGCTGGGTGCGACCTTACAAGGGAGAGCTTTCTCTCTGTCGATGGCAACCGTGGGCAAAGGGGGGAACACCGAGCAGCTTGTCCCAGTCCAGGCACTCGTACAGTTTCGACCAAGCGGGATCAGTGGCTCCAATCACCAGGTGACAGTCGCTACGGTGAACGAGGCAACCGATGAGTTCATTTATGCATTTACACATCTCTTCGAGCCTGGTTCAGAGGAGCTTACTCTAAGGACCGTTCCATTATATGCATTGCTGGAGATGACCCCGTCTTTTGCGGATATGCGCGGACATTGGGCCGAAGGCGCGGCAGAACAGCTGGCGAGCAGGCTTATTGTACAGGGTACCGGTCAAGGCAAGTATGAACCAGCCCGTCCAGTCACTCGGGCGGAGCTAGCCAGCATGTTGGTGAGAATGTTTGGCTGGACGGAGAAGGGAACCTCTGAGCCATTCAGCGACGTAGCTAGTCAATGGTATTCCAAGCAGGTGCACTCCGCTTATGAGGCCGGCTGGATTCAAGGCTACGCGGACGGGACATTTCGTCCAGATGCTCATGTCACACGTCAGGAGCTGTTCGTGATGTTGGCTCGCGCACTCCAGTCTGCGGGTTATGAAGCGAACGAGAAGGAGATGCATAACCCTTATGCGGATCAGTCATCGACCGCGGCCTGGGCCGAGCGTGCAATCGACCAGCTTAGAAATGCGGGCCTCCTGGCCGGAACACCGGATAACAAGCTGGAGCCTGCGCGTTATGCGACGCGGGCGGAGCTAGCTGTCTTGCTGGCGCGAGTCACGGGTGTCATGGAGACAGATCAATAGTTTATACATCAGCAGGCATGCATGCCTGCTGATTTTTTTACGCCAAGAGAACAGGAATGTTAACTAAAGATAGATTCGCGCAAATCCAGATTTTATTAAAATGAAAGGGTTACTATAAATGAATGGTTAAAGAAAGGTGAAATGATGTCCAATACATATGCCAACCACCGGATCCCCGAGGCGAGTCTGCAGTTCACAGGCGTTAACGGAACCTATTTTAACGAAAGTGCGTTCTTTTTTTACCACAAGCGTTCTTCAAGCAATAACCGAGATCAAATCCTCTATACCCGGGTCCGGCTGAAGCCGCAGAAGGATAAGGAAGTGCTGGAATGTCTGGAGGCGAACGGGATTGCTTACGACAAGCTCGGCTATAACGTCAACGGACACCGTGAGATATCGAATCTTGCGAGCGTCGTGCATCTGGGGATTCTGTATGTCTTCTGGACGGAGGACGGACATATCCATTATGTTACATCAACAGACGGCAAGGCTTGGTCACCTTCGGTACAGCTTCCGTATTCCTTTATTCGGCGCACCCAGTTCGCAGCCCTTTCGGTTCATGGCCGTTTGATTCTACTCGGTGCCCATCATGCGAATTCGGAGAATCGAATCGGCATCGTATATCAGGACGATAACGGCGTGTGGCGGATCGATGCGAACACCGCCTGGAAAAACGTAAAGCACGTATGTGCATGCGCATACGCTCATCCCGGCGGTTACTTTGATATCATGGTCGGCGTGGTGACCACGCATGCCAATCTGTGGACCGCGATCTTTCGCTCTGATATCGGTGTAAATCCCGGTACAGGCAGCGGTTTAAGACAAATTGCAGACAAACATCACGAGGAGCAGGACGGACGCGTTGACTTTCTCGCGATCGAGGCGGGGACGGTAGAGGACGGTGTGCAGGATCCTTCGGTACAGCTGTTCATCAATGGATGGCATCGTCCACACAGCTGGGCCGGGTACAAAAATAACCAGATGAAAACATATAACATCCTTACCGGCGAATGGAGCAAGGTTTTCACAAGAACGCATGGACACACCAAGTATCCAACATGGGTCTATATGGGGGCGTTTCAATACTTTGTTCCGATCGGAACAAACGGAGAGATGCGGCAAGAAATCTGGCTGTATATGAACTATAATGACGAAAACTTCGTGAAACAAGGGGGAAGCAATCTCGTTCTGTGCCGCTACAAGTCGGATGTTATGAGATTCGTGAATCGAGAAGAAGAGAAGGTAAAGGATGATTTTCGAGCCCTTGTCGGAGTTATTGAAGGAGCACCTCCATATGTGACCAATGGAAGTACAAGGAGTGAATACGGTTCTACCTTCTATTATGGGCGTTCATCCACGGAGCAGATTGCCATCTCCACCCGTTTTCAGATGGGCTCGTACATGCAAGCAGGCCCCAGTCTCCCAGTTGGAGCGGAGGCTTCAGTGAAGTTTTCTGCTCAGCAAGCTGACCACAGCTCGGAGATCTCTGAAATTACGCGGCACATTGACAAGACGATCGTTCCCATTCCGGGAGAGAATTCCGTCACTTACGTATATCTGACACCGCATATTGTTCGAACGACATACGAGCTGTATGACTGGAAGATGCAAAAGCCTTTCGGGGTTCGCACTTATGTTTTTCATACATCCAAAGCAGATATCGACTTTGATGTGCTTCCGATCCTCCATACCTATGTGAACCAGCCGAACACCCATGACTATACCACGTTCTTGCAGCGATTCCCGTCCGTACCTCATTATGCGGATGTGAAGCAAAGTCTTGCTCTGGATGTCAGCTGGGTTCCCGGCGAAACCTCGGCCTTCTTCGAGAAGAAGACATCATCCGTGAACATTACCAGCAGTACCGTGTCCGGAGAAATTACGGCCGGCTACTCGGGTATATTAAGCATGGGGGGGAACACCAGCTTTGAGTATGAATTGTCCCATAGCTCGGAAGTTGCTGAGAAAATAGGGGTGAAGCTCGATTATCCTTATCCTCGTGCCGGTCATCCGGGTGATGTCCGAAAACTGATTCTCCGCATGCTGATGCTGGTGCCACATGCAGAACAGATCGATTCCTGTTACTGGATTCCGAAGGATAAGCAGAATCAGCGCCCTTGGTGCGTGGCTTGGTCCATTCAAGAGGTGAAGCTCCAAGAATCTTCCGATTGAGGCCAGGAGTGGCCTTTTTCATTCGGTAGGTTTAATCTAGCTTGGGTTCGGGTACTGGTACTACAAGTACATCATTCCTATGAGAGGAGAGGGTACATGTGGATATACAAATCAGATCATTCTTCGTACAGGATGATGGAGAGGTTCCGAACAACCCGGACTTGCCGGTGGTGGTCTATCCAGGAGTATTCGCTGAACGTCCTGACGGTCTGGAGCCGGCCTTCAGCCGCCATCAATGGACTGGAAGCTGGACGGGTGGCATCTACGACTACCACCATTACCATAGCAATACCCACGAGGTTCTTGGTGTTCAGTCCGGCAATGCGACCGTTCTGGTCGGCGGTGACGCCGGAGAGCGGCTTGATCTTCAAGTCGGTGACGTAATCGTGCTGCCTGCAGGCACAGCGCATATGCTGATTGAGGCAAGCCCTGATTTTGCCGTTGTTGGCGCTTATCCGAATGGCACGACACCAAACATGAGAGAACGGAATCCGACCGATCGGACGCAGTCGATCACGGAGATTCGCAGCGTGCCGGTTCCAAGCATGGACCCGGTGTTCGGAGAGGATGGGCCGTTGCTGCATAAATGGGTGAAATGAAGCAGGTGGGAGTAGGAGATGCAGATGGGCCGGATAACGGAATGTGAGATAAAGCGGTGAGATTTTCTTGAAGAAAGGGGCAGTCCCTATTGCGGACTGCCCCTGTTAATTTTTTAATATGCTGAATAATACATAGGATACAATTCGCCTTCAAAATCAATGAAATAACTTTCAGCCTCTCCTGAATCCGCGGAAAACGCTGAATAGAAGCTTGGTTTCAGAATTTGGTAATTCCCATTACTTAAAGGTGTGATGTTATCAATACCAAAGGTTGATGTATAGAAAGGAGATTCAAACTCTAGGTATAAAAGAAGATTGACATCGTATGATGACCCGTATCTAGCTTGAAGATCTTTTGCGATAGGTTTGGTCAGTTTATAAATATAGGAGTCGTCCAATGCATTGTCCATTAGGATCATATAATCATCAAAATCAAAGTAAATACCTACGAGTATGGTTTCGTTTTGAACAACCGAAGTATAATATACATCATATAAATCGCGACCCGATCCTAAGGCTCCGTAATTTTGGTCCAGATAATTTCTAACCTGTACGGATGTAGGGGCAGATTTGGTTGTTTGTGCTGCAGGCTGCGAAATGGATCTACCATTCCCACTAAAGACTTCAATAACATTACCATTGTTTCTAATACTTAATGAAGCACCTGTGGATTCGCTGATAAATCTAAGTGGAACGAATACTTTCCCCGCTACAACGGTAGGTGCAACCTGAAGATTAACAGGAGAGCCGTTGACATAAGCCGTCTTGCTTCCAACATTAAGAATAATTCTCGTACTGCCTTTGGTTGCAACAACTTGCTTTTTTTCTTGATTCCAGGTGGAGGTGATGCCCAGCTTCTTAAATACAGGCGTGAATTGGACTAGTGTAGTTCCGTCAACAATAATAGGGTTTAGATCGAAAATAACCCTCTGTCCATCCACGACCACTTGCTTACTCACGGGTGCTGCGTTTACACTTGGCAAAACACTGGGGGAAATGAGTGTTAGCAGCAGCGTCGTGATAATTGCTACCTTTTTTTTCATTTTTTTACTCTCCTTTTGAGTAGAATCTAGTCAGTAAGGTCTATCTACTATATATGTATACAAGACTCTTTACCTAGTATTATTTTACTATTTGGTGTAAAGGTTTTACAGGAAAATTTGCCCATACGGCGAAAATCCTCTAATTTCAACCAACTTGGTTTTGATCATCTTCGGAAAAGGTTCCGGGACGATTCGTCCTGGGAAAATGCTAAAACGCCTCCCAAGCCGTAGCTCGGAAGACGTTCAAGGTGTTACTGGAAACTCAGGTTATCCCAGTTGCGTTGAAACTGTTCCAGCATTTCTTCACGTGTCAGACTGCCACCGATATAGCCCTGGATGCTGCTGTACATTTCCTGTGGCATGCCGTTCGGCAGCCGGGTCCAGTTCCAGCTCAGTGTTTTGCCTGCATCGGCATATTTCAGCACTTCGACCCCGAGCTGGCCGAGGTCATCTTCAGTGCCTTCAATGCTGTCCAGCGCAGGTATAAACTTAAACTCGCTCGTAATATATCGTTTTCCCATTTCCGAGGTGACCATCCAGTTCAGGAATGTTTTTGCCTCTTCCTTCACCTTGGAGTTTTTGTTAACCACCCAATTGCCGGGAACTCCGGCATAGATCATGCCTCGGTTCGTATCGGAATCGTGAATCGGCATCGGCAGAATGCCCAGATTTAGCTCCGGATTGATACCATCAATCTGCACCTGCGTCCAGTTGCCCTGCTGCATCATGGCCGCTTGTCCGGTAGCGAAGGTGGACACCTGACTGCTGTAGTCCATGGAGAGCGGGTTCGGGTTGCCATATTCAAGCGTTAGATCCAGAAGATCGATCCATTGCTGGAATATTTCGTTGCCCATGAAGGCGGCTGTTCCTTCCGTTAACTCGGCAATAAACTGTTCCGGATCCGGCTGCTGGGCAAAAGCCACGTTGGCAAAATGATTCCCGAGCACAAACCATGCCTGATAGCCATTGGCAAATGGCGTAATGCCTGCGGCCTGCAGCTTCTCACAAGCCTCCCGCAGCTCGCTGAGCGTCTGCGGCTCCTCGGTTATGCCAGCCTGCTCGAACAGATCCTTGTTATAGATAAAGCCGTAGCCTTCCAGGTTCATCGGCATGCCGTACAGCTTCCCATCCACCGTCATCTGATCCAGCGCGACTTCCTTCACATCAGCGACCCAAGGCTGATCCGACAGATCTTCCAGATACTCCAGCCACATATCCCGCTCATGATCCCCGCCAAGCGTGAACAGGTCGGGTTGATCACCGGAGGAGAATTTTGCTTTCAGGGAAGCACCATAGTCGCTTCCCCCTCCAACCGTCTGGATATTCAAGCGAATGTTCGGGTGCTCCCGCTCGAACTCAGCTTTTAGCTCATCCAGCTGCTGTGAAATTTCGGCTTTGAACTGAAAGACGTCCACCGTAACGACACCGGCCGTTCCGCTGCTCTGGCTGCAGCCTCCCGCAACGACGATGAGCAGGGGGAGCAGCACCAGCAGCGCTCTTTTCCATCTATTCATGAATGTCATCCTCCCTTACGAAAGTAGCTGTCGTTGATTAACCTTTGACCGAGCCCTGCGCAATCCCTTCGATAATGTATTTCTGCATGGCCAGGAAGAAGATTACGATCGGCGTTATTCCCATCACAAGGGCGGGCAGCGCCAAATCCCACTGCTTCGTATATTCACCGAAGAACATATACGTTGCGATTGGAATGGTTCTGAGCTGCGGATCATGAAGAATGAGGGACGGCATCAGATAATCGTTCCAGATCCAGAGTGTGTTCAGAATAATGACAGTCACAATAATCGGCTGCATCAGGGGCAGCACTACCCGGAAAAAGATGCCGTTCGGGCTGCTTCCATCGACCGTAGCGGCTTCCTCAATATCGACCGGCACGGATTTGACGAATCCATGTAACAGAAACACGGTGAGCGGCGCGCCAAACCCGAGGTAAGCGACAATGAGGCCAATCCGGGTATTCATCAGTCCGATGCCGCTGATGACTTGCACGAGCGGGATCATGATCGCCTGAAACGGAATGACCATCGCCGCGACGAAGGCAACGAACAGCACGCGGTTGAACAGATTGTCGTTGCGAACCATTTTATAGGCACACATGGCACAGAGCAGAGCAAGAAGAACGTTGCTGACCACGGTAATGACAAGCGAGTTCATAAAAACATAAGAGAAGTTCGTGGCATGCCAGGCCTGCGTATAGTTGTCCCCGTTGAAGGCGCCAGGGAACGATGCGGAATTGGACAGTATCTCGCCATAGCCCTTGAATGAATTGCCGACCAGGAAATAGAAGGGCACAAGGAACAGAATAGCGAGCAGGATGACGACGATTTGCGTCACAATCCGTGAACCATTGCGTTTACGTGCGATAAAATCCATTACATTTCAACCTCCTTTTTCTTCGTTGCTCGAACTTGCAGAAGAGAAATAATAGCAACGATAATAAAGAAGATCATCGCTTTGGCGGAACCGAGCCCGAACCGGCTGATCGTAAACGCTTCCTCATAAATGTTAAGCGATACGGTCTGCGTGGACTTGAACGGGCCGCCTTCCGTCAGGGACAGGTTCAGGTCAAACAGCTTGAAGGACCAGGAGATGGTGAGAAAAAGACATACGGTAACCGCGGGCATAATCAGCGGTACAATAACCTTTCGCAGCAATTGGGATCGGCCCGCACCGTCCACCTTGGCCGCTTCAATGAGCGAGGAGGGGACGTTGTTGATCGCGGAAATGTAAATCACCATCAAATAGCCGGCATTCTGCCACACGAAGACGATGACGATCGCCCAGAAGGCTGTCGTGCCCGTTCCGAGCCAGGGAAGGGTGAAGAAGGACCACCCGGTCAGCTCCCCGATAGAAGAGAAACCCTGGACAAAAATAAACTGCCAGATAAAACCGAGCAGCAGTCCCCCGATGACGTGAGGAATAAAGAATACCGCCCGAAGGGTGTTGCGGGCAAACAACCTGCGAGTCAGAATATAGGCAAGTGCAAAACCAAGCAGATTGGTCAATATAAGCGCAACAACCGTGAACTTGGCCGTAAACCAGAAAGCATTCAGGAACGAATAGTCGCGGGTGAAGATATGTACGTAGTTTTGGATTCCGTTCCAACCCACATGACTGGATATTCCATTCCAGCTGGTGAATGAATAATAGATTCCCAGGAAGAAGGGAACCAGCACCATACATAGAAAAAATAGGGCAGTAGGTCCGACGTAGAGATACTGCTGCAGTAAATGAGATCTTTTGTTTCGGTTCATCGTTTCCTCTCCCTTCATGAAATAAGCTAACAACCTTAAATAAACCGGGTATAAATTGTTTGAATCTCCATTTACCATAATATGGTTGCTCTTCGGATAGAGGTATCCAAACCGTGGAGCAGGAAAATGTTCGCCTATTCATAAACAACGGGTTGACGAACGGTAAAATCCAGGATAAAGTGAATCTTATATTTAGTAATTTAGTAAATTAGTAAATTCATAAGGGTGAGGAGAGTATTCATGGATAAAGATAAGCGGAAGCAGCTTCTTGAGGAATACAAGCAGATTAAGATTTATATGGGAGTCATCCAAATCAAGAACAAAATCAACGGCAAAATCTACATCGACAGCTATCCCAATTTGAAGAACAAATGGTTCACCTTGCGAATGCAGCTGGATATGGGCAGATTTGCGAATGCACAGCTTCAGGAGGACTGGAATGAACTCGGGGGCGATGCTTTTGAATATGAGGTGCTGGAGCAGAAAGAAATCGACGAAGTGACCGATATACGTTGGGAAAGAAAGCAAATGCTAAAGCCGTGGCTAGAGCAGTTGCAGCCTTATGGGGATCGCGGTTACAATAAGCCCCCGGTGAAATGAAGCAGACCAATGACTGAGCAGCCAATTCAAGCCTGTAAAGAAGGACTGGGATGATATCGACCTCATATGGATTGGTATGCTGGAAATGGCATTGGAATATAGCAAGACAGGTTCGGGGAAACATACCCTGTTTATCAACAACTGGCATCTCAGAAAAATCAGGTCTAAACCGGAACACCTGTTTTACGTACATCCATATGGCGAACTTCTATAATAAGGCATGACACAAGCATATTCTGCATATAGGGATATAACGGAGAATGTGGTTGATGAAGCGAACCCAGTAAGCGATAATATGGATATAACACTGCTTCATGAGGTATGGCTGTCTGGATATTGTGCAACAGAAGTGGCTGGCGAGAGGTGAGACCGCACATCCAAGAGGCCAGCACAGTTCATGAAAAAATAAAGGAGATGTGGGGGAGCTCGTAAATAGCGGGCTAGGCCTCACGATGTCTAACCATGACGATGAAATTGCTGTTAGCCGTGCTGTTAAGCGTCCCGTTTACCATCATTAATTTTAACGCTTACTTAAAAGGCAATGCTCCCTCTGCCGTTCACGTCCTAAGTACCGGGCTGTTTCTGCTTGTATGGTTGGCATGGGCGTTCTATTCCGGTCAACAGGACAGAAAGCCTTCTCTATTTATCAGATTCAGCTCTGTATACGGCCTTATCTCGATCATTGGTGTGTTCCTCATGTATTTCGTCGAAGCCTGGATCATTGCAGTGCCTGTAGGGATTATTATTCTAGGCCCAGTCTATGGACTGAGACATTTCATGCCGACGCTGCCGTATGAAGCATTCGGTTACGCTTGTGTCCTTATCGTGTATGCGGCCAGCCTGATCGGTGCCTTTATTGGCGAGCTTTCTAGTAAAAGGTCGGCAAAAGCGTAAAGGGAAGGATTTTCACGAAGTTACGGAGCACTAAGGTACTCAGAAGCTTGTTGAAAAACAGCCGTTCTATGAAAATTAAACTCTTGGAATGAATGGAAATATGTTGTATCATAAGCTTAATTACATACGGAATAGAGGAAGCACCTCTGGCATGGGCCTATCGCCTGTGTCGGGGGTGCTTTTTTTGTTGTCCATGGATGGATTGCTTATGAATACTGAACTTAGTCGAGAGGTGAATGGAATGAAATCCAAATCTTTGTTACTTACATGTGGGTTAACGGTGCTGTTTATGCTGTGGCTTCTTTCACTGATAAGCTCGCCATCTTATGCAAGCCAGGCTGCAATTCCGGCGCAGGCTCCGAAGGCATCATTCTGGTTTGCACCCAGCGCCAAGGAAGCCCGGAACGGACTTGGTTATTACCGTGAAGACGTTATGCCCGGGGAAACCAAGGATTACAAATTCTATGTTAAAAATCTGGAGAATACTGAGCTCAGCTTGAAAATATACGCCACTGATCCGATCCCGCTTCAAAACGGCGGCAAGGATTTCAAGTCGTATAATGCGGGGGTGACCCATGCTGGAGCCTGGTTGCATCCTCAGGGCCCCAAGGACATTACCCTTGGCCCGAATGAGATGCGAGAGTATACATACAGAGCATCCATTCCCGATGACCTGGAGCCCGGACAGCATATTGCCGTTGTCGCGGTGTCGGAATATAACGAGTTTCAGGGACCAGCCGTTGAGACCAACATGGTAAACACAACAGTCGCACCGGATATTGAGAACCAAAGCGGACTATGGATTGTCATGGACTACGAACTCGAGAAGGCCCGGCACGGATTGGCGATTCATTCCTTCAAGCATGATTATATTGCAACGGGGGAATCGCGGTTCACAGTGTCTCTGGAGAATACGGGCACGATTTTGGAGCAGCCCACCGGTTATCTGGAGATACGCGACACTTCAAAAAATATCATATACCGCAATGATTACGAAGCCGGCTCGATCTATTACGGAACCACAGCCAGCATGGTCAGCATCGCCAGGGGCAAGCTCCTGATGCCTGGGGAGTATGAAGCCTACTTTGAGGCGAATTATGCGGGTCAAAAAGCGTGGAGGATGTTTAAGTTTACCGTTACTCCAGAGGCAAAGAATGAAGCACAGGCATTAATGGAGTATGCGGGGAAAATCGAAGTCGACGGCGGGATTCCAGATTGGTTGAGATCTGTTCTTATTGCTGGCGTCATCCTGATATCCATTCTTGTACTCCTGTTGTTATGGTTACTGGTCAAACGGAAGAAGGGGGACCTTGAAGAACGGATCAGCAGATATATGAACAAAGGCTATTCCTTTGAAAGGACCAGGAGAAAAGTACAGCTTGATCGTACAACATTCACCCTCTATGTGGTGAAGCTTGGATACATAGCGGAAGGGGAAGAACCGAAATGGAATCAGACGCTTAATACAAGTCAGGCAATGGAGCTATCCCACAACCTGAAAGGGGATGATGACAATGTAATGAAAGGAGCTTAACGAATGAAAAAACATTGGGGTTTCGAAAGTACATTTAAATGAAATTGGAGGTTGGGTTCATGGTTCAACGACAAAGGCGATCATCCTTTCAACGGACACTTTCCGTTGTGCTAGCTGCGGTATTATTCGCTCCTGCGCTTCTGCTCCAGGGTACGAATACAGCTCAGGGAGCTGGTTATGGGAATATTGATGGTACAACCTATGAGTACGATCAAATTTCCAAAGGTACTCAGACACAAATTCATTTAAGCGATGGAAGAACGATTGGGGTCAATACCGGGAGTAATCTGCCCGTCGATTCAAAATTCATTACACATGACCATAATGCCAAACGAATCTTTACAGCTGGCGCACACAATGGTTTTACAACGAACATGCAGATCAAGCTGATGAACAATGGGGACCTATTGATTCGTACAAATAATAACCCTTTAACACTCCGCGATACGAACGTCGTTGATTTTGCATACTTGGATGGTCGTGGGGAACATACGAGCATGCAATTGCAAACGATGAGTTGGTTTTCGTTAAAAGCGGATGGCAGCGTATATGCCTTTGGTGGGGGAACCAACGGACAGCTAGGTACCGGCACAAAGTCAGATAAAACCGCCCCGACCGAGGTCATTAACCCGGATACGGACACTCCATTGACGGGTGTAAGGAAATTTATTCAACTCAATTATAACAATGTGCTTCTTGTCACGGATGGACAAGTATATAAGATCGGAAGAGCTTTTAATTCGGATTCCTTTCATGATGCTAAGCCGATTAACATAACTAGGATGTTTCCAGCGTTTACATCTGCGGATGATTTCGAAATGGGATACTTGCATAAGGATGTTGGCAGACATGCTTTGTGGCAGGATTATTCAGCGAACCAAACTATCCAACCCTTATTGGACATGCGATATTTTAAAATTAACGGCTCCTACTATACGTTAACTGACTCTGCTCAACCGGCACCTTATATGACAAAATTGGGCAGATACGGTTACGACGAACTTCGCTCAACACAGCTATACCCGCTTCCAGTCTCCAACGCAGAAAATGTAACCAGAGCGTTAACTGATTTTAAAGCTATAGGGAATGCGTCTCTTTCAACAAGATTAGATAACACGTTCTTCGAATTGCAGTCTAATGGGGACCTTGTGTCATGGGGGATTCCAATTGGAAATATGGGGTATAGTTCCGGAAACTATAACGCGAGCAAAACTTTAATTGCTTCTAGTGTTGTCAAATACTTAGTTGCACCGCATACTTCTTCATCGGTCGTCATTATTTTGCAGGACAACGGCAGGGTATACGCATTGGGCAGCAACGGGAATGATCCAGCCAACTTGGGCACGGGGAATATCGGTTCCTTAACCGGAATTCGAGGGAAGCTTACGGTTCCTACTCCAATCGAAGGAACAGACAACGAAGTCAAAGATATAGTCGACATTGCTGCTTCTTACAACCATTTATATGCGCTACGTGACAATGGTGAGGTCTATGTTATTTCGAATACACAATACGGCAAAATAAATAATGTACGTTATGTCGGGCTGCTGGAAGTTCCTCCAACATATACTGGGACTGATGCTAGAAATGAAGTATACGGAATCGGAGAAGATGGTAATTTGTATTACTTCCAAGGATCCAGCCCGGTTATGCAGAGTGGAGTAACTGGCATCTACCCGTCCGGCTATACGCCTGTGCCAGCAATGATAGACAAGCCTATAGAGTCCCTCTCTTACGATAAATTCGAGAATTCTGTCGTCACCCTGGATTACCCAGCTTCAGCAACGATCAAAGAGTATTCTATGGACAACGGCGTCACTTGGGTGAACTACACTCATCCGATTGTAGTCACTTCCGTCGGATCTGTGACGATTCATGCACGAGCAGGTTTAGATACCGGCACCAATATCATCTACAGTGATCCACTCATTATGAACATCAGCAATGATCCAATCGAGATTCCGGTGGGTTACCCTAAATTGCTTGAGCAAGATGGGGTTGTGACCGTTGATACCGGAGCGATTGATTTGAGCCGGGTACAAGTTCAAGTGGAGGTAAACGGCCAGGTATCCGACTACGTATCGCCGATCCAGTTAATGAATGGTAACCATACGGTTTCTGCAATCATTCTTAATGCCTTTGGAGCCGAGCTAGCAAGGGTCACTGATAACATCAATGTGTCACCGGCTACTCCAGGCGTGCTGACGGCACCTATTGGCCATCTGGGTGATGTCGATTCGAACGATCAGCGGTCCTTATCATTTAGCTTTAATCCAACCCAAGGGTTCCTCCAGCTCCAGCATGATCACGGCCTTTGGGTGGACGAGCCTGACATTTTCAACCATTATACGGGCTCATCGTTTGATCCCGACTCTACGGAGCGGAAGTACACCTTCATGATTCCTAACGTCATTGGTTCCGTATATAAAGCACGTGTCACAGACGGGGTGAATGTCAGTGCCGAGACGACGCTTGTGGTCACAGGCGTAGTCTATGATCCTGCATTCCTTCGTGACGCGAACGATAAACTGGTGATTGATTTCTCCAATCTTCCAACAGGCAACTGGATGAAAGAATACTCTCTCGATCATGGCGGAAATTATCATGAATATGTTGGTCCGATTGACGTCGGGGCTCATCTTCCGATCAAAATCAGAGTCTTGGATTCGTCAACGGGATATATTCTGACAGACAAAGAATATATCACACCCGCCTTAAATGGCGCTAATCCGAATCCGAGTCCGGGTGTAGACCCAACCTGGGGAACCGAGGTAACGGCAGCGGATCAGGAAGCGATTCTAAACGTCATAGGCGGGGGGCTTTCTTCACAGTTTCATGGTTTGCTGCTGGACAACATCGAAATCCAGACCGTCCATGATTACCAGATGATCAACAGTGTCACGAGTGCGCTGCTTGAAGATAGTACCGGCCAAGGTGATGGCTGGACGTATTCCTTGTCGATCACCGACTTTGTGAGTGATCCAGTTCTTGACACCGGCTTAAACACCTCGGATCTCATAGTTAAGATTCCATCTTCGTCTCTGAGTGTGGATGTGAAATCTGCAAAAGTTCTTGCCGGTTCACCAGATCAAGTTGCTAGAACAGGGAATTATATTTTGGGTGCTCAAAAACAAGCCTTGGCACAAGCCGAACCATTCCATGGAATGGGTTACTACGATATTCCTATGGATTTTACATTCCGCGTCCCTAGCTCGGTGGAAGTCGTCTCGGCAGGAGCGGGAAGTGCACATCAGGCAGGAGACAGAGTCGGTTTGAGAGTGGGCGTATACAGATCCCTGTTCACCTTCTCTTTGGCCAAAGGAATTTGATTGCAGGAGGGGAATGAGCGCATGCCCAACCTGCCTAACCATTCCTGAAAAAGAAACGATGGAGGAAATAATATGATAAGTCGGTATAAGAAGATGCTGCTTTGCACTATGAGTATGTCTGTATTGCTGCTTTCTCTGGGTACTTCCACCTTTGCAGCTGACGTGTCGGAACAAAAGCTGGAGGTTGTCGGCTCGGGGTTAAGGGCTTTTCAAACGCCTCTGAAATTTGATGACATACGCCTGGATGTCAAACAGGCTCAGTCATCACAAGCGGAGACAATGATGACGGTCGTTGATGGAAGAGGTACTGACGCTGGTTATACAGTCAGTATGAGCTCTACCGATTTTGAAATCGAGAAAGTAATCAATGGTGTCCTGGAAAAATTCTACATTCCCGCATCAGCGGTTGAGGTAACGACAGCGTATAAAGGGCCGGTAACCGGTGCTCCTATCCATTTTGGTTCGGGACAGGGGACGCTGGTGTCTCAACTTGTTCTCTCGAATGCATCGCAGGCCATTATACAAGCCAGACCGTCCTTCGGCGGAGGAACGCATCAGTTCGAGGTTCGTTATGATCTCAAATTGCCTCAAACGATTAGCAAGCAGGATGGCACGAAGGTTGGGGTATTACAAGGCTCTTATAGAGCACGCTTTACCTATAAAGCAACTTCCGGCATTTAATATTTCCCAAGGAGGGCGAGTTCGCCCTCTTTGTTTTTATGTCTGCAAATATTCGTGCTTGTAAATCGCATGCATTCTCTCCAAAATACGAGGCGCTTGATCGATATATTTCAACTCCATCATCCGATTGTTGGATATAAACACCCCCGTCTTATCCCGGTGTTGTCCAAGAGCGCCTTCATACAATTTGTCCGCACCATGGGCTGGAGGAGGAAAGAACAGCTTCATTAACATGTGGACCAGAACAGGCAGTCCGGACGTTTTCCCTTTTCGGATCGTATTGTTGCTCCCGGGATCGACGCTGCGAATCTTAATGTTATCCAGGGCAAGCTGAGGGGCAATGGCGTGTGTCCATAGCGAAAGTCCCAGCTTAGAACTGGCGTAAGGTCCGATCAGTTTACGGAAGGTCCTGGGCTCCTCCAGAATTTCCAGACTAAACTTCTTCGTCATCCGAAGCACTGCAGATGAAGTGTTAATGACCGTTTTCAAACGGCCGTGCTTTAGTAGATCCTTTAGCTCCATCAGAATGATATACGGTACTACCGTCATCAGTTCATAATGCTTCTCACGTCCTTGTGGTGAATAAGCCAGCTCCGGGAAGCTGCCGCCGGCATTATTGAACATAATATCAATCTGCTGCTCGCTGGTTCGAATGGTATGCAGTGTGGTTCTCAAGCTGGCGTAATCCGTAAGGTCTGTGACTTGATAAAGACGAAGCTGTTTGCTCAAGAGCGCTTGCTGGATGAACGAGTCCTCAGGCGAAAAGGCTGAGCGGTTCAAGGCGGCCACCTGCCAGCCTTCGGACAGCAGTTTCTTCGTTAACGCCAAGCCGATCCCGGCGTTAGCTCCTGTAATCAGTGCGGTAAATCCTTGCTGGTGAGTGTTCATGGTCTCTTCTTCCTCCTAAGATAGGGACATTTCCCCGTGATTTCACACATTGTAGAACTTGGAGTCGACTCCAAGTCAAGAAGTGAAATGTAGTTCTCGCGGATAAGGGAGAAGAGAGTTGACTTAGAGCCAGCTCCAAGATATATTGCACATAACATAATTTTTAGGAGGGAATCGGATGGAGGCACAACAGGTATTTACGATCAAGCAAACGGCCGAGCTGACAGGCATCTCTGAGGATACGATTCGTTATTATGAAAAAATCTCCTTGCTCCCCCGAGCGGAGCGGAAAGAAAATGGACATCGCATCTATCGGCAGGAGGACATTGAGACGATCCAGCTGTTATCCTGTCTGAAGAAGACAGGGATGCCACTGGATGAGATGCGTCCATTCTTGGGGGTAGCCATCGATGCCGATCCCGGGGAGTTCCCGGAGCTGGTGGAACGTTTAAGGAACCATCGGGAGAATATCGTCAGCCAGATTGCCTCGCTGCAGCAGGTCGTCGATTTTATTGATATGAAGCTGGAAGAGGGACGGTATCGCCGAAATTGCTCGGATGGAAGCGGGAATGATGCAGCGTTGACGTCACCGTCAGCGGTGGAAGAACCGGTAGCTAAGCCTGTGTCCGCTGTTCAGATGACCTATTTTTCAGTACCGGCCAAGGCTGGGAAGTAAATGAGCATAGCTTATCCAAGTGGAGACCCCTTGCATTCAGACGATTCCCGAGATCTCTAGTGCTCCAATTCATAAAGATTCCCCCCTATTAAACCAAGTGGCGGCGAAAATATCGCATATATCCTACTTCTAAAGGGTAATGACTAACAGCAGAGTAATCGTATAATGATGAAGCGATAGAGGGGATGAATCGAATGAAACGGAGACTGTTACTGACAGGAGCAGCGGGTACGATTGGGAATGTCCTCTACAGCCATGAGGATCCCCTTCGTTCAGAGGGCCGAGGATTAGGCCCTGGGGCAGGCAGCAATAATGTGGTGAACACAAGCTGATGTGCGTGCGTAAAGCTGGCAGGCAGAGCGGCAGGTAGAATACATTTATAATTGATCATTCCTTTGACCTCACGGCATTCGGCTTTTATCATGGTTGTAATCATGAACGATGAGAAAGCGAGTGGACACCTTATATGATTCCGTTGGTATACGACCAGGTTAATCACTGGGGAAGAGACGATGAATTTTTCCTGGCCCTTCTAAAGAGCCTGGATGTGAAAAGGGTTGCAGACTTAGGCTGCGGCACAGGAAGATGGACGATGCATCTTGCTCGGGAAGGCTATGACATTACAGCTATTGACCCCAATCCGGAAGCGATTGAAGTGGCCAAAGCCAAGGACGATGCACACCATGTCACTTGGATTATTGGGGATAGCACGATATTGCAAACCAATGCTTATGATGCCGTTATCATGACAGCCAATGTTGCCCAGGTATTTCTGACCGACGAGAGCTGGGAGCAGACGATCTCGGATGTATACCGCTCCTTGAGAGCTGGGGGACATTATATATTTGATACACGAAACCCGTTAGCTAAGGCTTGGGAAGCGTGGGAGAAGGATACGGCTCCTGATGCAGCCAAAGATATGGCAACCGGAGATCCGCTTGAAATTCATACGAAATATGAAGGGTTCGAGGGAGATATCTTCACTTTTTATGAAACCGTCAAACATGCAGGGACAGGCGAAGTGTTGATTCATGAAAAAATGCAGATCAGGTTCCGGAATCAGGAGGAGCTCACCGAGTCGCTAAAAAAGGCAGGTTTTACGCGAGTCACAACTTATGGCGATTGGGAGTTGAAACAAGCGGGGCCTGAACACAAATCGTTTGTTTTTCATTGCATCAAATGAACGCTTGTACATGAATATTGAACGGATCAAGCTTCGAATCCCGGCAGGTATTGCCGTTTGCAATAATGGATTGGGAAAGCTTATCAATTGACAGCTGTCAAATGCCAATGTTAAGATACGGCTATTAAAGAAGAGGGGGATTGCAATCAATGGTTCACTCCATGCGTTTATGGTAAGTATGCGATAAAGAAGCGGATTTCCACTCAGGTGGGCTTTTTTTGAGCTGCTTATTTTTACGTATGAGGACATGGATTGCGACCCGGACGGCATATTTGCTGTGCTTTATTTCGCTCTGTTCTGGCACGTAACCCATGCAGATTCAAGCCCACATGTGGACTTGGATCTGCATTTTTTATTGCTTTCATGTTGGAATTGAAACGTCAAAGTCATTGATGTGAAAAGGAGGCATGACAATGCATAGGTTACACTGGTACTTCTTTATATAATCCTCCCTTTGTTAAATCGCAGGTCAACCTGCGAACGGAACGACGGAAACTGCGATTTTCGAAGGAGGAAAAATAAATGTTATTGTTAAAAGCAAAGGATCTTTATGTGGAATACTTGGGACGTACTGTGCTCGATATCGACCAGCTGGAGTTGTATGAATATGACCGAATCGGCCTGGTTGGTGCCAACGGAGCTGGAAAAAGCACGCTGCTCAAAACGTTACTCGGCAAAATGCCTCTGCAGCACGGCAAGATTGCAAGGGAAGGCACGTTCACTTATCTCCCCCAGTTGGATGAGGTAATCGTCCAAGATGTACAGGATTACGCTATCGTTGGCAAATTAGGCATTGACCGAGTGCAGGCCGAGACCATGAGCGGCGGGGAAGAGACACGATTGAAAATTGCACAGGCACTGTCGGGCGAAGCGCATGGCATCTTTGCCGACGAGCCGACATCTCATCTGGATCGCGAAGGCATCGACTTCCTCGTGAACCAGCTTAAACATTATTCCGGTGCGCTGCTCATCATCAGTCATGATCGTTATTTTCTCGACCAGGTTGTTGATAAGATCTGGGAGCTAAAAGACGGGAAGATCACGGAATATTGGGGAGGGTATACCGACTACTTGGTTCTGAAGGAAGAGGAACGACAAGCCCAGGTAGCCCAATATAATCAATACGTGGCAGAACGGGAGCGGCTGGAACAGGTTATGATCGAGAAGAAGAATCAGGCACGGAAGCTTGACCGTAAGGAATCGGGCAGAAAGAGCAGATCGGAAAGCGGCGGACGTCTCGGACATCAAAAATCCCAAGGCAGCAAGCAAAAAAAGCTTCATAACGCCGCCAAAAATACGAAACGGAGAATCGAAGCGCTTGGTGAAGTCACTCCGCCCGAGGCTGTGCGAAATGTCCAATTTCGACAGAATAAAGCGCTGGAGCTCCATCATCCATTTCCGATTACAGGGCACGACATCTGCAAGCGATTCGGGGATAAGGTGATCTTCGACCATGTATCCTTCCAATTCCCGCTAGGAGGCAAGATTGCGATCAAGGGCGCAAACGGCGCCGGCAAAACGACGTTGTTCAACATGATCCGCGATCGGGAAAGCGGTATTACGTTATCGCCAAAGGCGGAAATCGGCTATTTTGTCCAAACCGGTTACAAGTTCGATCGAAATCAGAACGTCATGGCATTCATGCAGGAAAACTGTGATTACCCGGTTTCCGACATTCGATCAGTTCTCGCCTCCATGGGGTTCACGCAGCAGGATGTTCGCAAAGAGCTGTCGGTATTAAGCGGAGGCGAAATTATCAAGCTCCAGTTGGCCAAATTGTTGCTTGGACGCTATAATATCCTGCTTATGGACGAACCAAGTAATTTTCTGGACATTCCAGCCGTGGAAGCGCTCGAGACGATGATGCGAAAATACACAGGCACGATCCTCTTTATCTCCCACGATGCCCGCCTGCTTGAGGGCGTCGCCGATCAGGTGTATGAAGTGAAGGATGGCGGGCTTGTTCGTGTGTAACCATTGTGAACTCAGATCCTAATCCGATGACCAATGTCGTGATGTGGGACGTTACGGTTACAAAGGAACACAGGACAACGGATCATCAACCGCATGAGATCACGGTTTCAAGTGAGCGAGTAGAATCTGACCCTGCTCAAATTGGGGCAGATGAAGGCCATTTGTCTCATGAACATTAAGAAGCAGCCGCTCCCAGATTGCGTCACGAATCACGCTTTCGCCATCTGATGAGCGGCTGCTTCTTGTATCATTCACTAGGGGTCAGTCATCGATGTAAAGTCTTCGGTATCTTAAACCATTTCTTGCCCAAATGATCATAGCGAATGTTGCTGCTGGCAATCCCGACCAGGATCGTGGCAACTCCTATCCATTGTGTGAAACTAATCGCTTCTCCGAGCACCAGGGAAGACAATATAATGACAACCGGCAGCTCCGATGAGGTGAGAATGGTTCCGAGCCCTGAGCCGACATGCGGCATTCCAATCGCAAACAGAAGGGGCGGCAGCACGACACCGAATATTCCCAGTGCCAATCCATAAGGAATCATACCGGTGAACACATCCCAATCCACTAGAAACGTAGGCGGAAAAACGATGAACACCGTCAATACGCCGCCAGTGGAGATCAGGGCGCTTTTTAACATGGGCGGGGCTGTTCTCTCGACGGTGCTGCTTAAGAAAATGAATGTGGAGAAGGTGAACGCCGCAAGCATGCCCCATAGACTTCCTTGCCATGACACCGCCATCTGGTCCTGAAATAATAGATCGGCGGCCAACACAGAGCCCGCGAGCAGCAATCCGATGGAGATCAATTTGCTCTTTGTCGGCTTTTTCTTATGGAAAATCCACTCCAGCAGCGCTCCGATCCAAACGAACTGGAACAAGAACACGATCGCCAGTGACGCATTAAGGGTCTGCAAAGCTTGATAATAGAAGATGCCGGTTAATCCAAAGGGAATTCCGGACAGCAACAGCTTGATGATTGGTTTACGGGTTAATCTCTTCTTGTTGGTCAACAGAGCTGCAAGCCATGCCAGCACAGCGCCAAATAAGTACTGCCCTCCAGTGACTGCCGAAACCGTATAACCTGCCGCGTACGCCAGTTTAACAAACGTGGATAATATGCCGTAACAGCAGCCTCCAAGAAAAACAATCAATGCATAGTGCCACAATTTCATGAATCTATTCTCCTCCTTCATCGTGAACCAAACGCAAAAAACCACACAAATGACCAGCAAGGCCTTTGTGTGGCGAAAATGAAGATTACTCTCCAGAAAAGTCCACATCCGCAATCGGTTTTAAGTATTCGACTCGGTAACAGTATAGTAGCATGGCCTGAATGTTGTCAATTCTAAAATTACGAAAAGAGGAAAGGAAAGGCATGTTTCAATTCGGTCATTCGATCTCAATCTGAGATACTAAAGCTCGAAGAATTCATTTATCATCATAGTACGGACAAAGTAATCCGAAATTATCGCTGTCATAATCAAGAGGGGAGCAGGACGATGACAAAATCAAGCCAAACTGTATTGTTTCAAGGGGACTCCATCACGGACGGAAATCGGGGACGAGGCGATGATCCCAATCACATTCATGGACACGGCTATGTGTATCTCATTGCTGCTGAACTGGGATTTCGGCTTGCGGATTCCCGGCATCAGTTCATAAACCGCGGAATCAGCGGCAATCGGGCATCGGATTTGTATGCAAGATGGAATGAGGATGCCATCTATCTTCAGCCTAATCTGATCAGCATATTAATCGGCGTTAATGATGCAGGACGAATGATCGAAGGATCTCCGCATGGTGCGAGCGACCGCTTCGAGAAAGCATATCGACACATTCTCGAGGAAACGAAGGACATACTCCCTAATACGGGGCTTATATTATGCGAACCATTTGTATTGAGAACCGGGACTACCTTGCAAAACTGGGATAAGTGGCGTCAAACGATAGATGAATATCGTCAGGTGGTTCGGATACTGGCACATGACTATGCAGCGCTGTTTGTCCCTTTACAGAAAGCCTTCGATGATGCAGCAGCGCAGACAGGTCCTGAGTATTGGATTTGGGATGGGATACATCCCACGACAGCGGGACATCGGTTAATCGCCAATGAATGGCTGAACGTCGTTCAGAGCAGCCAGCTGGCCCTTGACTAACCGAGGCCTGATAGGTCGCTAATGACAAGCTGCATCCTAGCCTGCTATAAGAGGCATTACAGAACAGTTTTATAACCAAGACCAGATTCTCAATCAGGAGGTAGGGTCTGGATACGAGACTGTTTGTGATGTCCTCTTTTTATTGTTATCTTAATATACATTGACATGTATATATACTTATATGTATATTAAGATCATGAATATTTCAGCTTTACAGCATACATTAGCCACGATCGCCGAGCCGAATCGGTTCAACATCATTGAGTTGTTAAAAAAAGGGCCGAGATCCGTAGGGGAAATCGTTCAAACGTTGGGTATCAGCCAACCTCATGCCTCTCGCCATTTGCGGATCCTCAGCGAGGCTGGATTGGTACGATCCCGCAGCAAGGCACAGCAGCGAATATATAGTCTTGAAGCAACGCCATTTCAGGAGCTGGATGAATGGTTTGACTCATTCAGCATCTTATGGGAAGAGCGTTTGGATCAATTCGAGGATTATATGCTCGACTACCATAACAAGGAGGGTTTATGACAGCAATCCATTGTTTTTTGAATGCTTCAGCTGAGTGATCGGTTTGTAATGGAAATGAACTGCAAAGGATGAATAACCATGCGAAGAAAAGTAACCATTCATAAAGACCGGGAGCGCCGAGAGCTTACGATTGAACGCATTGTAGCCGTTCCACTAAACCTTGCATGGGAAGGATGGACACAACCTGATCATATTGTCAAATGGTGGGGACCGAAACGTTGGACGGCCACGGTTTACGAAATGGATGTGTGGCCCGGCGGCGTATGGCGATACCGTCTTAAAGACGACAGCAACGGTGAGACCGTTTACTGCAAAGCCGTCTATGATGAGGTAAACGCGCCTTATAAACTTTCATACATCGACTCTTTTACAGATCAGGATTGGAATGTTGTGGACCACAGCGAAATGTTCACATCCGTAGTGTTTGAGGAGGCTGCTCGCGGAACAAGGATTCGCATCGTTACACGATTCGCGAATACTGAGCAAATGGAAGGTGCCGAGAACATGGGAATGATTGAAGGATTCGCAGAGGCCTGCGATCGGTTCGAACACTACTTCAATTCTTATCAAATGGAGGGAACTATGAACACTTGTATTTCAAAGGATGGTACAACCATCGCATATACGGAACAAGGATCGGGGCCAGCACTTATTCTCGTATCGTCTGCAGCAGCTGACCATCAGGATGCCGCTTCGTTAGCCGAACAATTGGCCAAGGGTTTCACCGTCTACAATTATGATCGTCGCGGGCGCGGTCAAAGCACGGATACTGTTCCCTATGCGATTGAGCGAGAAGTGGAGGATATCCAGGCATTGATACAAATCGCGGGAGGGCAGGCCAGCCTGTTCGGAAGCTCCTCCGGCGCTGTGTTAGCGCTTGAGGCTGCAAGCCAGCTGGGAGATTTAATCAATAGGCTGTATCTCTATGAACCGCCATTCATTATCAATGACAGCCGGAAGCGAGTGCCAGAAGACTACGTTCAACGTTTAGTTTCACTGATCGCAGCTGGAAAAAGGACGGAGGCAGTCGAATATTTTGCTTCCGAAGCGCTTGGCATTCCTGCAGAGTATATCAGCTACATGAAGGCAGATCCTTCCTGGGTGAAGATGGAATCCCTGGCTCATACGCTTGCGTATGACGGCATGATTATGGGCGACACCCAGTCTGGCAAGCCATTGCCAAAAGACAGATGGCTGATCACTGCCCCTACGCTGATCATGACGGGGGAGAACAGCGAACCGCTATTCCATGACGCTGCACACGCCATTGCTGATCTTGTGCCCCAAGCTCACCAGCAATTCCTGCCAGGGCAAGATCATTCGGCCGTCGTAATGGCGCCAGAATTATTGGCAAGAACCATCATAGATTTCCGCCTATAAATACATCGTTAGCCAAAGGCCTATAGATCGTAACCATACATAAGGCTGCCGTAAGTAACATTAAGCGGCAGCCTTGCTGTGTTCAAAACCGCAAACAGCCGTTGTTTTTTTGTTAGCTGACCACATCATCTCGTATTATCAATGGAACGCCCTTCTCCAATTACCTTCCGCAGCCACATGCATAATTGGGTTCATATGTATTTCCCGAATCTCATCATCATGCAAATACATCGATTCACCGTGTCGTATCATGCGTACAAATAAATAATGAATATGAAGGCAAATGCTGTTTACAAACCAACTACTTAGTGATACTATGTAGTGGTAATAAGTAATACTGAATACCAGTCATACAGAATAGAAGAGGTGATTGTACTGGAGAACCTAACCGAAATGCTTAAGGGTGTGCTTGAGGGCTGTGTCCTTGAAATTATAAACCGCGGAGAAACTTACGGCTACGAAATCACACGGCGGTTGAATGCCCTTGGCTTTACAGATGTTGTGGAAGGAACCGTCTACACCATTTTGGTGCGGCTGGAGAAGAACAACCTTGTGGACACCGAGAAGAAGCCATCCGATATGGGTCCACCGCGCAAGTTTTTCGTGCTCAATGATGCGGGGCGCGAGGAGCTGCGAAAGTTCTGGGAAAAATGGGCGTTCTTATCATCAAAAATGAATGAGTTAAAGGAGAGAGAGCGATGAACTTCTGGGAGATGATCACGGGCAGTGACATGACAAAAGAAATGAAATCCTTTGAATTACGGGTCAAAGAGCTGCCAGCCGACTATCAAGCCGCATGGGAAGAAATCAACGTCAATCTTTGGCCACACTCCAATTTCACGGGTCGTAACCTCATGCCTATTCTTGACGGCGTGCTTGGCCTGCTCGAGGAAACAGCAGCCGAAGGTCAGCGCGTCCAGGAGGTTCTCGGGGTCGATATTAAAGGCTTCTGTTCAGCGCTGGTTGGTGAAGAAGGGGCGGCGTCCTACCGTGACAAGTGGCGCAAGCAGCTCAACGATAATGTCGCCAAGAAATTAGGGAAATAGGAGGAGGAAACCATGAGAATACGAGAGATGATTGAAGGCAGAAAAGAATGGCGAGCACATGTGGCTCGTGTCAAAGCGCTCCCGCGGGATTATCAGATTGTGTATAAAGAGATTCAGAAGTATCTGTTTAAGGTCGGGCCTGTGCAGTTAACCGAAGGGACGGAGCTGCTCTCGGGGATCGTCGATCTTTTTGAAGAAGGAGCGGCTATGGGGAAAGACGTGCTTGAAGTGACAGGCCGTGATGTCGCGGCGTTCTGCGACGACCTCATCAAGGATTCCAAAACCTACGCTGATCTCTATCAGGAATCTGTTAATCAGGAAGTTCATAAAGCCATACAAAAGGTGTCGAAAAAAACAAAGTAGAGGGGCTGCCGGCATGGAAAAAGCGATTGAAGTGAAAGGACTGCGGAAATCTTTCAAAGATGTTGAAGTCCTAAAAGGCGTAGATTTTGAAGTGACGCGAGGTGAGATTTTCGCACTGCTTGGCTCCAACGGGGCCGGCAAGTCGACGATCGTCAAAATTCTCTGTACGCTGCTTAAACCGGACGGAGGCACTGCGGTTGTCAATGGAAATGATGTGGCGTCACGTCCTGGCCATGTGCGCCAGTCCATCAGTCTAACCGGCCAGTTTGCTGCCGTAGACGAGATTCTGACCGGACGGGAAAATCTCATCATGATCGCGAAGCTGCGGCATCTTAAGAATCCGCATCAGGTGGCAGATGATATGCTTAAGCGCTTCGGACTGACAGAAGCCGCTCATCGCAAGCCGTCTACGTATTCAGGAGGGATGCGCCGCAAACTGGATATCGCCTTGAGCCTTGTGGGGAATCCGCAGATCATCTTCCTCGACGAACCGACGACCGGACTCGATCCTGAAGCACGAATCGAGGTGTGGAAGATTGTCAAGGCGCTTGCCGACAATGGCACAACAATCCTCATGACGACGCAGTATTTGGAAGAAGCCGAGCAGCTTGCCGACCGAATTGCCATTCTTCATGAAGGCAGGATTATTGCGAATGGCACACTCGCCGAGCTGAAAACGCTGCTTCCACAAGCGAAGGTGGAATATGTTGAGAAACAGCCGACTTTAGAGGAGATCTTCCTCGCCATCGTCGGCAATAAGGAGGCGATCTAAATGGAAACGGCAAAGAACCGCTCCTTCAGTGATATGGGCGTGATGCTCGGACGTTCCATCCGCCATGTTTTTCGCAGCATGGACACCATCATCACGGTATGCATCACTCCAATTGCGATGATGCTGCTGTTCGTCTACGTGTTTGGTGGCGCAATTGACACAGGCACGGATAACTATGTGAATTATTTACTGCCTGGCATTCTGCTGATTGCAATCGCCAGCGGGATCTCCTATACAGCTTATCGTCTGTTTCTAGATAAGCAACGGGGGATTATTGAGCGGTTCCATACCATGCCGATCGCGCGCTCCGCCGTGCTTTGGGGTCATGTGCTGACATCTCTGGTATCCAACGCCTTATCCGTGTTCATTATTATTCTCGTAGCACTCCTTATGGGCTTTCGCTCATCGGCGGGGATACTGTCTTGGTTAGCCGTAGCCGGTATACTCATGCTGTTCACGCTCGCTTTGACTTGGATCGCGGCTATTGCCGGATTGTCCGCAAAATCGGTAGAAGGTGCAAGCGCATTTTCCTATCCCCTTATTTTCCTGCCATTCATCAGTTCGGCGTTTGTGCCTACGGAATCGATGCCGCTCGTGGTGCGTGTCTTTGCGGAAAACCAGCCAGTAACCCCCATTGTAAGTGCGATACGCGCTCTGCTTGCCAGCCAACCCGTCAGCAATAACATTTGGATTGCGCTCGCTTGGTGCCTGGGTATTCTTATTGTTGCGTATATTTTCGCCATTAGGGCTTATAAACGAACATCATCCGCTTAAGGTTTGTCCCGGAGTGATCGGTAAGATTGGTAATCAACCTATTGGCGGCTTTGGCTTTACTCCCTCCACAACCTTTAGGAATGCAGGGCATTCATTCCCTGCTTCTTGGTTGTGGTGTTTTTTATTACGAAATGAACTTTTAGAACCTCTGACATCTCTTATCTATGAAAGGAGGGGGATCATGAAAGTCAGCCGTCTTGTCAAGCAAGCCCAAAAAGGAAACAAGGAAGCTTTATTACAGCTCATTCTGGCTGATCAGGATGCATATTACCGTCTTGCATACTCCTATATGGGAAACGAGCATGATGCGATGGATGCCTTGGAAGATATGATTGTCACGATCTATGAAAAGATCGATCAATTGCATCATGGCGAAGCCTTCTACAGTTGGAGCAAAACCATTCTGGTCAACCGGTGCAAAACGCTACTGCGCAATAGAACGCGGTACCTGCCTATGCAAGGAGAAGAGGAAGCATCGCTTGCGGGAATGACGGACGATAATCCATTTCGCTATTCCGAGTCTGCCATGAACATGCAGGAATTGTTATCCCATCTGAATGCTAAGCAGCGGGAAGTGATCGAGCTCCGTTATATTCACGATCTGTCCTATCAGACGATCGCAGACATGACCGGTGCACCGCTTGGCACCATCAAATCAAGAATGACACAAGGGCTGAAGAAGCTCAAAGACTTGATTGGAGGTGATCGTTATGAGAACGATCGAGAAGAAATTACAAGCACACAAGCAGAGCTTTCTTAGTGTACAAGCCCCGCCAGAGCTTGAGGGCAGACTTCGGCATGCACTTGAGAATGTGCCGGTCAAACGGAGAAGAAGCAAAGCGCTGCCATGGGTTGCATCGGCAGCCGCAGCACTTATGCTGATTGCCTGCATATACCAGTATCCGGCCTTTGCTTATTACGGCGCGAAGCTGCTGGATCGAAACGCATTGACTTCGCTCAGCTTCTCAGAAGTGGAAGAACACGGGTATGGCCAGTCAGTGAATAAAAGTAAAACGTTTGATGACGGTACTGCCATTACCGTGAATGGAGTGATTGCGGATGATAATGCATTCATTATGTATTACTCCATTGATTTGCCTCAAGGCACCGTATTCGATCCCGATGATCGTTCATTTCGCTACAACGTGGATGCACTGCAAGGCTTTCTGACGGATTCCGATCCGAAAGAAGGGTCAGGCACCTTTAGCCCTGACGGATCGCAGTATAAGGGAATATATAAATTCGAGCCGGTTAGTCCATTCTCCAGAACATTAACAGCAACATTCAGCAGGTGGGAGGATTCGGGGAAACGGATAACCTATCCCATCTCCTTCCAATTTGAAGCGAATAAAGCGATGAAGAGCATTATTAAACAAAAACTGTCCATTTCGGTTCCAGTTGATCTGGGAACCGTTCATTTCGACTTCATAACGGCGTCGCCATCTTCAACGATCGTAAGAGGCTATTATGACCTGGAAATAGACGGCCATCCTAGGTTTACAGGCAAAACCAAGCTATTCGTCAATGGGACCGAAGTCAAGTCTTGGGGAATGAGGTCGATTCGTCACGCTGAAACAGAACTTCCAGGGTTTGAACTGGATTATGATGTGCTTCCAACCGATCAATTGGAGTCCCTTGAGCTTGTACTCACAAACTTCCAAGGTTATCAGCAAGTAGAGAAACCCATTTCGCTTGCTTCACCATCCGATCAGTCCATTCGTATAGGTGACGAAAAATTATGGATACGAAGCGTGACCGAGACCGATGGAGGCTATGACATCGTCATTGCCAGCAAACAATTTACAATCCTGGATAAGGACCAATTATCCATACAAGCCGGGGGGAGCATTGTGCCCGTATCGTCGATTTCCAATTCACGGCCCTGGGATCTGAACAATGGCAACATCCTATGGGAGCAGACCTATTCATTTAACACTACAGACAAGCCAGAGCAATTGCTGTTGCCTGGATTCTACTATATAAAAACTTATGACCATAAAGTATCCATCCCGGTCCATATCAAGTAAACTTACGGTGTATAGAGGGAGGGAGGCATTATGATGATTTTAAAAGCAGGATATGGTTTGGATCCGAGTGGATGTATTATAAGCGATGTCAGCATAAACAAAATAGACAGCAAGTATCAACATTGCATCGAAGAAGCTGTCGAGCGTCTCAAAAGTGTGTTCCAGGAGCAATTGCACAGTGTTTATGTATACGGCAGCGTAGCCAGAGGTGAAGCGGTTGAAGTTCAATCCGATTTAGATCTCATCGCTATGTTTTATGGCAAGCAGGATTCGATGAAATTGGCAGAACTAAAGCAACTGTCCGGAGACCTGTCCGAGCCGTATCGTTATCTTGTACGTGATGTAGGCATCGCTGCTGCATTTTACGATTATACAATGGATCCATCAAATTATTACGAGAATGCATTCCTTAGAGAACTCTGTGTTTGTGTGTACGGGGAGGATATAGGCAGACATTTTGGTCCGTATAAACTTACATCCGAGATTGCCATTTCCTTCAATGGCGATATTGGTCAATCCCTCGCGCGGACACTTACTAGGGTAGAAACGGCTTCTGTTGAAGAGCTCCAATCCATTACACAGGGCTTCGCTCGTAAACTGATTCGAACCTATTATTCCATGGTGATGGCGCGGTCTCAGATTTGGACGACAAGACTTCTGGAGCAATGTGAAGTATTTTTGCAGCACTTTCCGGACAAAGAACCGATCATTCGTACTCTGTTAAGTTGGATCGATGAACCGCCGGCAAGTCGTGAGGCTGTCGTTGAGCTGTTTAAGAACGAAGGGGAGTGGGCGAGGGTGAATTTTGAACGTGAAGCGAGTAAGGTCAATTGAATAAATGAGAAGCTGTCTTTTGCTCAAAAACCCTCCATGCCCCTATTAGAGGGCAGGAGGGGGAGAGTAATCATATACTCGCTTGAGGAAGAGAAGCTTATTTTACTTATCCACTCGCCAATCTACCTTTTTCAAAATCAATATGATGGAAATCAGTGAGAACAGCAATAGTGCAAATGTGTTCCAGGCGACAGAGCCGGACCAGCCCGAAATCAGCACCTCCCGCATGGCTGCGGCGGCATAAGTGGTCGGAAAGATATAAGCGGACCACTGCAGGATCGCGGGCAATTGATCCATATCTACCATGACTGGCGTCAGAAACGAGATGAACATCATCAACGCCTGGACCAGCATATTCGTCAATTGGTGGTTAGGCGACCAGAAGCCGATCAGGACGCCCGCACCGACAACGCTAAAGACGGTGAGCAGCAGTACAGGGACAAGCCCCCAGCTGTAATGGAATTGAATGCCGTAAGCAAGCTGACCGATCATCGCCAGGATAATAAAAGACGGCACGCTCATGATCAAACCGCGCAGCAGGTTGGCGAAGATGAAGTTAACTTTGGCAATCGGCAGGGACGAATAATAGGTGAAGTGGCCTTGATGCTTCTGCCAAGATATCTCCTGAGCCATCGAATTGAGTCCCATGACGATAAGGCCGAAGAGCATGTTCCCTGTAATAATGCGTGTCATGACGGCCGGCGTTGGATCGACGGTGAAAAATTTGAGAAATAGCAGGGTGGTTAGTGGAAACATGCATGCCATGATGAATATCCAAACCCATGCCTCGCGGATGATCGTAAATTGAATGCGGGCCAGAATCAGCCATTCGGTTATTCTGCGTTGGATTAAACTTTGCTGCTCGTGCCCTTGGAGAATAACAGCCTCCTGCAGCTGCGTATTCTGGCTTTGTATGGAGGGTTTCAGCTGTTCCATGTTAGACCACCTCCGCTTGATCTGGCTTATGCTGTTCGTCATCGATATGAAAATAGACATCTTCAAGATTCGGCGGTACCAAAGAATATTCCTGAATCGGTAGATGATGCTTGCTCAGAAATTCAATCGCATAGCTGGCGTCCTGCTTCTCGATCAGCGTTCGGATTCGATTTTCACCGATTTGGGTCCACTGTCCCAGGGCGCTTAAGCATTGGCTAACATGCTCGCTTTCGCCCAAGGATGTCGTAATCTCCAGCTTCATCCGCTGATCGACTCTTTGCTTTAAGACACTCACGTGATCGATGGCGAGCAGCCTGCCGTGATTGACTACAGCTACTTTATCTACAACCTGTTCAGCCTCCAGCACATTATGTGTCACCAAAATGACCGTTACCCCTTGGCGATTGCGTTCTTGAATCAGATCCCATACAAGCCTTCTCTTTTTCGGGTCCAGCTCATTGGTCGGTTCATCCAGGATCATGACAGGGGAGTAGCCGATCAAGCAGGTTCCAATCCCGATTAAACGCTTCTGTCCGCCCGACACATTCTTCAGCAGCTTGTGACGGAGATCCTGCATGCCAAAGCGCTCCAGCAATTCCTCGGTTTGTTTTCGGGCCGACTCCTTGGTCAGTCCCCGCAGCCTTCCTGTAAAATACAAGGCTTCCCAGGTTTTCAAACTGGTCAGGGCGTGAGGCTCCTGCGAGTAGTAGGCCACCTCCTGCGCAACTCGTTTGGTTTGTGTCTGTACACTTGCTCCTCTATAGCGTACCGTACCTGATGAGGGAGCAAGGTGGCCTACCATCTGTTTGATTAGCGTCGATTTCCCAGCTCCATTCGGACCGAGCAGACCGAGAATTTCCCCTTGCTGAATGTCCAAACTGATGTCCTGATTCGCAACAACTTTTCCTTTTTTGTACGTTTTATTCACATGCTCTAACTGATAGATCATCTCCATCGTTTCTTACTCCTTTCCATTCGTGTGATATGGCTTTGCTGCTGCATGACTGCTTCCGGAGAGTGTATGTATTCTTATTCGTTAATATCAAGATATCGTATGCTCCACTTCGGAGTGACGGGCGGCAGAACGGTTTTCGTCTCGGTCTCGGGACGGATAAGGTGTTTTCGGACAATAAGAACGCGACTCCGGGGTATCGCCAAGCGAGAAATTGCGTTCTAAGTTGCTATGTATGCGGTGTTTTTTGAAGTATAGTTATAAAAGTTTATCCATTTACTGAACCTTTTTCCCCGTGAGAGCGAATTAAGAGTTGTAACATGTTCAGGAGGGGCCCCCATGAATGATAAAGAGTTACTTCCATGGCTGGAAAAGGCGACGAACGGCGATGAGTCGGCCTTTGAGCTTGTCTATCAGGCAACGCACGAGGACGTCTATCGGACGGTTGCTTTTCTGGTCTATAACAAACAGGACATAGAGGATATTGTGAATGAAGTGTACATGCGCATGTGGCGGTCTTTTCACAACTACGATCCGAGCCGTCCTTTCCGGTTTTGGCTGCACGGGATCACGGTGCGTCTTGTCCAGGATTGGAAAAGAAAGGCCTGGCGGAGGATTCGCCTGTTTGAGCGCAATCGTCAGATGACTTGTGAAGAGTTCGTATGGACGGATAAAGCGGTGCTGCAGTCCGAAATGCAGCATGATTTGTTCAGTCTGGTTCGCCAGTTGTCGTACAAACTGCGTGTCGTTGTCATCCTGCGTTATTATCACGATTATGCGCTGGAGGAAATCGCAGACATGCTGCAGATCCCGGTTGGCACCGTGAAATCCAGACATCATCTGGCAATGAAAGAACTCCGGAAACGATTCGAAATGACGGGAGGAGATGCGTATGTCCATTGACAAGGAATTGCGGGAAGAGCTTCGCCAGGTGTCAGCGTCAATGAACTGCCCACCCGAGCTGTACGGACGAGTCCGGCAATCTTATCAACATTATGTGAACGAAAAGAGAGGTCGATTTTCCATGAAAAAACGCATACTTGCAGGTGTGATTGGAATGGCTATCCTGGTTCCGTCTGCTGTATTCGCTTCGCCTTATCTAGCCGATATGATCTTCGGTTCTGTTGAAACCATTGAACAGTACGGAGGGACTCAGGAAGAATATCAAGAGATTGAGGCCATGCTTCAAGTGGCCAAGGGCAAGCTTACGGAAGAGGAATTCCAGGAGTATACGGAGCTGACCAAGCAGTTGATGCAGTTAAGGCTGAAGATTACCAATGAATATGGGGTCAGTGATGTAAAGAAGCTGACTCCCGAAGAACAACAGCAGTGGGATGAGCTCGGCGCGAAGCTTACACCGTACTTTGAGAAGATTACCGGTAGCACCGAGCCGTAAGACACAATCTAGCAGGGACCCGTCCGATGTGGATGAGGTCCCTTCATGTTGTCCTATCGTGACAGATCCCCTAGTGAGTTTTGAGGACGCGCAGCTGGAGCAAGCCATCAAGCAGATTTTGAATAAGGACGATGATACGCCGGTCAACATATCGGTATGAACGGAAGCCCTCAGCATATTGCTGGGGGTTTTTATGTGGAAATACGTATATGTGAAAAGATGTGTAGGTAAATCGATATACAAGTGACATGCTTCGTCATATTTTCAGCCTCTTTTCTGTTATAGTGGCTCCCTAATTTATGGGAATATGATATTCTTAAGAAAACGCTGCAGAGGAGAGAACAGAATGTCGGACCATGATGAACTGGCGAAATATCGGCGGAAAAATCTAAAGCTCATTCATTTCAGTAAAGACGATCAATCGTTTGTTGAATCCGAGAAACCCATGGAAACGTTTGCCGATGTCGGGGGCCTGGAAGAGGTCAAGAAAAAGATCAGAATGAACTTCATATTGCCGCTGCAACAGCCGGAGATCTTTGCCGCCTACGGCAAACAAGCCGGAGGGAGCCTGCTATTGTTCGGGCCGCCGGGATGCGGCAAAACTTTTTTGGCACGTGCGGTGGCAGGCGAGATCGATGCTCATTTTTTTCATGTTGAGCTTCAGTCCATTCTTTCCATGTACACCGGACAGAGCGAGCATAATTTGCACGATATATTCGAGAAAGCCCGAGAAAACAAGCCGTGCGTGATTTTCATAGATGAAATTGATGCCCTCGGAGGCAGCCGTCATCAAATGCGTCAGCATCATGACCGCATGCTGGTAAACCAGTTGTTGCTGGAGCTGGACGGACTGCAGGCGGAGAATGAGAATGTGTTTGTCATCGGAGCCACCAACACGCCTTGGTACCTTGATTCCGCGTTGAGACGTCCCGGACGGTTTAACCATCTTGTTTTTGTGCCGCCGCCTGATGAGGCAGAGCGTCAAACGATTCTGGAACTTAAGCTGTCAGGCAAGCCGCTCGGTTCGCTGAACCTAACTAAAATTGCCGCCGAGACGAAGTTTTTCTCCGGAGCCGATTTAGAGCAGCTCGTTCATGATGCTGTAGATGCCGCGATGGAGCGAACCTTTGAGAAAGGGGAAATTCAGCCCATTACGCAGGATGATTTAAAGCGGTCGGTAAAAGGCCGGAAGGCAACCACACTCGACTGGTTTGCAACCGCCAAAAACTATGCGACCTTCAGTGATGTCAATCAGGATTATCAAATCGTGTTGGAATACATAAAGAAGCATGGTGTCAAATCATAATTCGACCAGGAGGATTGAGCATTTGGAAACCATACAGGATTATTCCGCTTATGCCAAAGTGCAACAGCTTATCGAATGGAGGCGGTATAAGGAAGCGTTAAAGGAAGCCCAGCAGCTCATAAAACAGGAACCGGAGGACCCGGATGTTTTTGCGTTGATCGCAAATATCTATCTTCTGATGGATGAAAATGATAAGGCACTCCATTGGTCCAATGAGGCGCTCCGCCGGGAGCCGGAGCAGAGGCTGGCCTGGTATGTGCGGGTCTGCGTGTACTATGCCGCCGATAAGGACCGGGCTTTCGATGAAGCGGTGCAGGAAGCGCTCCGAATCGATCCCTATGAGTCTCATTACTATTATTTGCAAGCGAATATGTTTAACAAGAAAGGGAAGCTCAAGCAAGCGAAAGCCGCGCTATTACAGGCGCTTGAAATCCATCCGGAAGCGCCGTTATATTTGGCCGTGTTAAGTTATACGGAAGCGCTGCTCATTCACTTTGAGGAATCTGTAAGGCTCGAAAGAATCGCCCTCGAGCATAATATGGAGTCGTCCGAAGTATATTTTTTTCTCGGCCTGGCATCTGGCCACCGGGGGGATTACAAGTTAAAAGAGACGTATATGCGAAATGCCGTTCGCTTAGAGCCTGACAACAAACAGTACCAGGAAGAGTTTCTAGATGCGCTTCAGCATAATGAGCTGTTATTCAAAATCATTCTATGGCCAGTCAAGTTTCTACGCAAATTGAAGCATTGGCAAGTTCTGATCGCCTGGATTGTCGCTATGCTCTTCTTAAGGCCGCTGCTTATCCTGTTCATTGTGCTGTACGTACTCTCCTATTGGGTGACCAAAGCGACGGTACACGTGAAAGTTTTTGGCTGGGGACGCAGAAGGGTGTGAGTTCTTCCCTCCCCTATAAACGCATTCCTGCCGGAAACCCCGGAGGCTAAGATACGAGCTATCAAGCCCCCGGGGTTTCATATATCTACTTTACTTCCCCGGGGGTTCAGGCGTATAATCCGTTCAGATACAGGAGAGAGAGAAGAGGGAACATATTGATGAACAATGGGTTAGTCAACGCAATTATTGCGTATATCATGTGGGGGGTTCTCCCGCTTTATTGGAAGTTGTTTGACGATGTGCCGGCTGGCGAGATTCTGTCGCACCGGGTTGTCTGGTCGTTTGTTTTCATGGGGATTCTCGTTGCCGTTCAGCGCCGCTGGGGGGATATGAAGCGGGTGGCGGCTAGCCGCTCGCTCATCCTATCGCTCACCGCCAGCGGACTGCTGATCGCCTTGAATTGGCTTATCTTCATCTGGGCCGTCAACAACGGCCATGTTGTCGAGACCAGCCTCGGCTATTATTTGAACCCGCTGCTGAACGTGCTGCTGGCGGTCGTCTTCCTTCGGGAGAAGCCTAACCGGGGCCAGTGGCTCGCGATTGCCATCGCAGGCGCTGCGGTGCTCGTCATCGCCATCGATTACGGGCGGTTCCCATGGGTTGCGCTCTCGCTCGCCGTATCGTTCGGCTTGTACGGCCTTGCGAAGAAGAAGATCGCCCAAGACGCCTCGGTGGGCTTATTGTCGGAGACAGCTGTCGTCCTGCCCATCGCACTCGGCTACTGGATCTATTTGGCCGCTGCCGGAAAGACAACGGCGTGGACGCTGCCTGCGCCGATGTTTATTGAACTGCTCCTTTCCGGCGTGGTAACGGCGCTGCCGCTGCTCTTCTTTGCACGGGCGGCCGCCCGGATGACACTGTCCACGCTCGGCTTTGTACAGTACATCGGGCCGACCATCATGCTGTTACTGAGCATATTTGTGTTCAAGGAGTCGGTGTCGCCGGTTCTGCTCATCGGATTCGCGCTCATCTGGACAGCGCTCGTGGTATACACTACCGCATCAATTCGCAGCGCAAAACTGGCGAGGGCGAGCTGAAGCCCTCGCCTTTTCGCGCCCAAATAGCTCAGAGAAGGGCGAGAAGCTAGTTGTGATGTTCTAGACAGGCAGCCGTCGAATGTGATCGGTTGCCTTTTTTAAGTAATGACTGAATCGTTCAATAAATGGCAAGATAACCAATGTTTCACGAACGAAGAACATGTCCCATGCAAAAGTCGTTTGCTTGGCGGCTTTATAGTTTGTCGGTAGAAGGTCATGTCCCGAGCCAAGGACAAAGGGAAGGTCTGATTACCGCTCCATTCGCGATTTCATCAAGCTCGGGCAGGAAGAGGTAGTAATTGATTAAATCTATAGTCAACCTTTCTTTGATGTCTTCTTTTCAAATATGATGTTTATATAGGATTGTGATTTTATGTCAGTGAATCCAAGTATTATATAAACCACAGGTCCACAAGGATACGCGAGAAATTGTATCTATTGGATATTGGAGGACATCACAATGAGCGTGATAAAGAACGAAACGTTAACACAGGTCCTAAGCAAAATGCTCGGAACAAAAATAATCTGCGCCGACTTCCAAACCAAACCATTACATGGTGGTACAGTGGGTAATGTAGAACTCGTAACGGGTAATGCAGAAACCACTGACGGCAGGAAACTCCCCTATAAAATGGTTTTAAAGACACAGAAGAAATGGGAACGCTACAGCGATCCTGATTCGTGGCGCAGGGAATACGATTTGTATAGATCCCATTTCGACGCTCTATTTTCCGAATCTTTCCGCTGGCCGCAATGTTATCACGCCGAGACGAGCGAAGAAGAAAACGAAACGAAGATATGGATGGAATATATCGACGGCATATCGGGTGTAGATTTGACCGGCGACATGTATGAACACGCAGCTGAGGAACTAGGAAGGTTCCAAGGCAAGTTATATGCAGAACAGCCAGCTCTGTTACAGGACCTGACCAACCTAAGCAACGTGGATTATATGAAGAACTTCTATCTTCATTATCGGTCATGGGATAGCGTGTACGGTTATATACGCTCTGACGATTGTGAAATCCCGAAACTTATATGTGACATGCTCATCGGCATTGATGAACGCGCTGACGAAATATTGAGCCGGATTGAAAAGCTGCCCATCGTGCTCTGCCACAGGGATTTTTGGGTGGCAAACATATTCTACTCCGAAGGTAAAATCATACTCCTCGACTGGGATACCAGTGGATGGGGCTATTTAGGTGAAGATATGGCAAGTCTTATCGCAGACGAAGCCGATGTTGAACATATGGTTGCATACTACCGTCGATGTATCCCGGCGTACTACAAGGGCTTCTCGGAATATGCGGACATTTCACACATCACGGATAACTGCGTTTATGAGATGATTCTACTTATGTTTGGATACAGGCTTGTAGAATGGTATATGAACGCAGAGTCAGATGATGAACGAGCGCTGCACATCCATACCCTGCATAACATCTATGAGATCGGTACCGAACATTGATTGGCCATTCTCAAAAAAATTATCCTGCATCGATAAATTGAAGCTCTATTAAACCAACCTGCCTAACCGGCAGGTTTTTTTTCGTTGATCAGAGAAATGGCAATCGTTCGCATAGTGAGCATTGATCGCAAGCATTCGCATTAAATTTCATATATCACTGATATGTATTTTGTGATTATAGAACTCAAAAACTCGATTTAACTTAGATTTTACAAGACTTTTACATAGATATCATTGAATATGTCAGTGACATTCTTTATGTTCAAATTAGATCCCTTGCGGATTCGAGTCGACTCAACGATTAGAGGGATATTTGATGAAAGATATTCGTTTGACCAAACAGAACCAACTCTATCACCGGGTGGCCGATGAGGTCATCGAGATTATTCAAAGCCGCAGGCTGCGTCCGCATGATCCGGTGCCATCGGAAGGCGAGCTTGCCAAGCTGTTCGGCGTGAGCCGAATGACAAGTAAGTTAGCGCTGCAAAAGCTGGCCGAGGAGGGACTGGTGTACCGTTTGCCCCGAAGAGGAACATTCCTTGCTGAACCGCAAGACGGAAGGGCGCAAGGAGGATTTTCTTCCCAGGATACCGCGGTGCTTCCGGCCGCCGAGAAGCGGTTCGGGCAGATCGCGCTCATCATGCCTCACCTGTCCGATTACACGTCCAGAATCATCGCCGCCACCGAGGCTGAAGTGCGAAAGCACGGCTGCGACCTCATTCTAAAAATGACGAAGGATTGCGACGATGAGGATCATTGTCTGGAAAGGCTGGCCGAAGGAGGAATCACTGGCATTATCCTATTTCCCCAAGGGCGAAAGACCTGCAGCGATCAAGTATTACGGTTAAAGCTGCAAAAACTGCCGCTTGTCATCATCGATCGCATTTTCCATGAAGTGGAGATCGATTGCGTATATCACGATCATTATATGGGCTCTTACCAAATGACCAAGTATTTGATCGAGAAGGGGCACCGCGAAATCGGATATACTTCGAACGCGATCGATCATATCACAAGTAGGAGGGAGCGGTATCAAGGTTATATTCAAGCGCTTCTCGACCATCAAATTCCGGTACAATACCAGAACATTCATTTTCGAACCGTCGCTTGCGATACCAGACGCATTAATGAGCGCGATTCGGAACAAGAGCGGTTTATTCAGGACAACCCCCGGATGACGGCCATCATGTGCGGGGATGACCATGTCGCGATCTCGACAATTCACACCGCATTGCAAATGGGGATTCCGGTTCCTGAAAAGCTGTCCATCGTCGGGTTCTCCGATATCCAGTTAGCGGCATATATTCCGACCCCGCTCACGACGGTAAGGCAGGATACCGAGAAGCTTGCCCGATCGGCCGTGGATTTGCTGATGAAGCGCGTCGGCAACTCCAACGAGAATCCAATCACCATTAAAATTCAAACATCGATTGTAGAACGACAATCCGTCCTGTTCAGGACGTAGAATGGATTGCTACAGTTTGCATGACAAGGAGAAATGACTTTTGAAGATTCACTTTCTAGGAACCGCAGCTGCAGAAGGCTTTCCCAATGCATTTTGCCGCTGCGAGCATTGCAGCAAAGCGCGGGAGCTTGGAGGCAAAAATATACGCACGCGAACTTCCGCCATCATTGACGATGTCATCAAGTTTGACTATTCCCCGGACTCCTATATGCAGGCGCTGCGGGACAACATTGATCTGGGGGCCATCGAGCACCTGCTCGTCACCCATACGCATTCGGACCATTACAATGCTGCGGATCTGGAATGCCGCAGGGAAGGGATTGCGCATGGCCTCGAGCTTCCGATGCACATTTACGGCAATGACGCCGTGATGCACCACACGCGTGCCGCCATCGGCCGATTCGAAGGACAAAGGTATGCATTCCATCTGGTGCGCCCGTTTGAGACGTTCGCTATGGGCAATGCAAGGGTAACGCCATTGTTGGCAGATCATGACCGCATGGAGACCTGCCTGTTGTACGTGATTGAAAAGGAAGGAAAAACACTGCTGTACGGACATGATTCAGGTTGGTTTCCGGATGCGACGTGGGCGTGGCTAAAGGGTAAAAATCTGGATTGCGCCATCCTCGACTGCACCCACGGATACACGGGGAATTCCCGCGACCGCAATCATATGTGTGTGGAAACAGTGCTGGAGGCGCAGCGCGAGTTCCATAAAGAAAACATTCTGAAGCCTGAAGGACAAATCGTCGTCACCCACTTTAGTCATAATTCCAAGCTGCTTCACGAGGATTTTGTCCGCATCTTCGATCCCGTCGGTATTGTGCCAGCTTATGACGGGTTGATCTTAAACATTTAAATTCAAACAAAAGGAATCGATCAAAGGAGTGTTAAAAGAATCATGAGAAAACTATCCATGGCGTTACTCCTCATTATGTGTGTGATTGTATCGGCTTGCGGAGGCGGCAACAATGCCAGCAGTACTAACGGAGGCCCTTCGGAGTCCGGAGCGCCGGCAGGAACACCGGCTGCGTCGGATTCTTCAACTACCGAACCGGTCAAGAATGAGAAGCTGATCGTGTACACGAATGCGAACTCTGACGGCCGCGGCGAATGGCTGATCGAGAAAGCGAAAGGCGCGGGCTTTGATATCGAAATCGTCGGCGCGGGCGGCGCTGACTTGACGAACCGGTTGATTGCCGAGAAGAACAATCCGATCGCGGACGTTGTATACGGCCTGAACAACATGCTTTATGAGAATTTGAAGAAGGAAGACGTTCTGGCGAAGTTTGTTCCAAGCTGGGCCGGAGATGTTGAACAAGGGTTGAACGATCCGGAAGGCTACTATCATGGTCTTGTGAAGCAAGCGATTCTGCTTGGATATAATCCGAACGAATTCACGGCCGACACTGCACCAAAGGACTGGACGGACCTTTATAAGAACAATGCGTATAAAGGGAAGTATGAAGCTCCTACGCTGCTAGGACAAAATACGCCTCGCCTTGTCGTTGCGGGCATTCTGACAAGATTCCAAGATCCGAATGGTGACCTCGGCATATCCGATGAAGGCTGGAATGAAATTCAGCAATTGTATGACAATGGCGTTGGCGCGGTCGAAGGCGAAGACTTCTATGCCAATTTGGCCAGCGGCAAAACACCACTAGGAGCCCTTGTCTCCGGAACCCTGCAGCAGAAGGAAGAGCAATATAACGTGAAAGCAGGGATTGTCAGTCCGGAAATCGGCGTACCGATGGTAGTAGAACATGCAGCAATTATAAACGGAACGAAGAAGCAGGCAACGGCGGAGCGGTTCGTGGAATGGCTCGGATCGAGCGAAGTTCAAGGAGATTTTGCGGCGGAGTTCAATGCCATGCCTGCCAATACGAAAGCGGTCGAGCAAGCCAACGAGTCGGTCAAGGAGCTGTATAATTCCTTAAAACCACAAGATTTCGATTGGGCCTTTATTGCGGATAACATGGATCTGTGGGCAGAGAAGATTGAGCTCGAGATTATGCCATAAATCACGGAATGGAGTCAAACCGGCTGCATATTGGTGTTCTCCATATGCAGCCGTTCATTCAAGTACAACATAAAGGAAGCGAATAAGATGATTACATTCCAGAACGTTGACATAAAATTCGGAGAATTTCATGCGGTTAAAAACCTTAATTTGCATATTCGGGAAGGGGAATTCTTCACATTCCTCGGGCCCTCGGGTTGTGGGAAGACGACGACCCTCCGCAGTCTGGTCGGGTTTATTATGCCTACAAGCGGACAGATCCTGCTGAAAGACGCCGACATTACCCGGTTGCCGATCGAAAAACGAGAGATCGGGATGGTATTTCAAAGCTATGCGCTGTTTCCCACGATGAATGTGTATGAGAACATCGCCTTCGGCTTGCGTGTCAAGAAGTTCTCTAAGGCGGAAGTGGACCAGAAAGTAAAGGACATTGCCCGGAAAGTGGATTTAAAAGATGAGCAGCTGTTCAAAAAAGTATCGGAGCTATCCGGTGGCCAGCAACAACGTGTGGCGATAGCCCGGGCGCTCGTATTGCAGCCGAGCATCTTGGTGCTGGACGAGCCTTTATCCAACCTGGACGCGAAGCTGCGGGTACAGCTTCGGAACGAGCTGAAACAACTGCAGAAGAAGTTCGGGATCACAACGATTTATGTCACACACGACCAGGAAGAAGCGTTAACACTGTCCGATCGGATTGGTGTATTCAATCATGGGGTCTTGGAGCAGGTCGGTACGCCCCTGGAGGTTTACAATCAATCCCAAACGGAGTTTGTATGCAATTTCATAGGAGATATTAACCGGATCGATCCGGGGATGATCGAGAATAGCCCGCTTAAAGATGTTGTTCAGCCGGGCAATATCGCCTATATCCGCAATGAGAAGGTAAGCCTGCTGCCCCTGCAGGGTATCGATACGGTCCAACTGAAAGGCAAGATCGCGGACCGGGAATTTTACGGTTTATACAGCAAGTATGTATTGGAGATTAAAGGCGGCGGGCAACTAAAGACGATCGAAAAAGAAAGCCGGTTATTTCATCACGAGGTCGGCGACGATGTGGACATCTACCTCCCGGTCTGCGATATTTTGCAATATCCGATGAAGGAGGGGGGAGCATGAAGACCCGGAACCTGAGCACCCGGCTGGCTTCCATCAACCCTGTCTCGATCCTGTTATACGGACTGATTGTCTGGTTTGTTATTGCCTTTCTGATTTATCCGAACTTGAATATTTACGGCGAGATTTTCTTTAAGGATGGCCAATTCACACTGGAGGCGGCAGAGAAGCTGCTCTCGTCCGAACGCGCGATGCGAAGCTTGTATAACAGCTTTATTCTCGCATTTTCCCTCATCATTACGGTAAATGTGGTGGGCATTACACTGGTACTCATTTCGGAATACTTCGAAATCAAAGGCGCGAAGATCTTGCGATTGGGTTACTTTACGACCTTGATTTACAGCGGAGTCGTGCTCGTGTCCGGCTATAAATTCGTCTATGGCGAAGAGGGCTTTATGACCAAGCTCCTGGTGTACTTGTTCCCTTCATTTGATGCAACTTGGTTTCATGGTTACTGGGCGGTGCTATTCGTCATGACGTTTGCCTGCACATCCAATCACTTTCTATTCTTGAGCAATGCGATTCGCAAAATTGACTTCCAAACGGTGGAGGCCGCAAGAAATATGGGGGCGTCTACTTGGTATATCCTAAGGCGGGTTGTACTTCCGGTGCTGAAGCCTACAATCTATGCACTGACGATCCTGACCTTTCTTACTGGCCTGGCTGCAACGTCTGCGCCGCTGATCCTCGGGGGCAAGGAATTCCAGACGATTACGCCGATGATTCTGACGTTCTCGAGAAGCATGACGTCCAGGGACTTGGCTGCGCTATTGGCACTTATTCTTGGAGTGGCCACGCTGGTGTTGTTGACCATAATGATCCGGTTCGAACGCAAGGGCAACTTCATGTCGGTCTCCAAGGTCAAATCGGAGCTGGTCAAACAAAAAATCCGGAGCAAATTCGGCAACATCGCCGCTCATATTCTGGCTTACGGCCTGTTTGTTCTATATATCGTTCCGGTTGTGCTGATCATCATCTTTTCGTTCACCGATGCGGCTAGTATCTCTACCGCTACGTTGAATCTGAACAGCTTTACCTTGAATAATTACATTCAAGTGTTTTCATCCATGTCGGCCTTCAAGCCTTATCTGGTAAGTATTCTATATGCCGCAGCAGCCTCCGTGATTGTCGTCGCATTGGCGCTGGCCGCGTCCAGAATATTGCATAGATATAAGAACAAGTGGGCGCTTGCCTTGGAATATGCAATGCTGATTCCGTGGATTCTGCCTTCGACGCTGATTGCGGTCGGACTGATCGTCACCTTTAACACGCCGAAGCTGATTATCGGGAATACGGTGCTGGTTGGCACCGTCTGGATGCTCTTGATTGCGTATGTCATCATTCATATTCCTTTCACTCTGCGAATGGTCAAGGCCTCCTTCTTCAGCCTGGACAGCAATCTGGAGGACGCTGCAAGGAATTTGGGCGCCAAACCGTTCTATACGTTCAGAAAAGTATTGCTGCCGATCATTCTACCGTCGACCTTAGCGGTTCTCGCACTGAATTTCAACGGAATTTTGGCTGATTATGACGTTACCGTGTTCCTCTATCATCCGGTGTACCAGCCGTTAGGCGTCGTCATCAAGAACAGCACGGATGCGCAGGCGCTCGCGGATACCAAAGCGTTGACCTTGGTTTATTCGGTGATCTTGATGATTATGTCGTCCGTGACGTTATATTTTGTTTATGGAAGAAACAGCAGATCTTGAGGAATTTAAAAAAAAATCATCGAGGGATAAAACCCCGGACTCGTTAAAGTCGCTATATTAGCGGCTTTTTGGTTTTATAACGCTGCTACGTCGAACTGCTCCTGGTAACAGCGTGTTCGGATGCTTTTGTTTAACTAATGGGCAGTTTGCGGAATTGTGTTGTTGGAAAGTTTCGATACATGTCGAGGAGCAAGAATTTGTCCAATTGCCGATTAGCTTAGTATTAGTTAACGGGCAGGATAATTCAATAATTTCGCGAATACTCTTATGAAAAGATTAATTTGCAAAGTTCGTAGATATGGAGTTATCGGAAATCCTCAGGTGTAATTGATAGGAGGGAGCTATGAAAGATCTACTGGAGCTATTAAAGAATATCAATAAAAGGATATATTTGTTGTCACTTGCTTTTGTGGTGGTCATTAACTTAGGGGTGTTAAAGGGATTTGATACTCAAAAGGAGAGGTTACTTACAAGTGGAATGAAAGTGCTTTATAGCTCGTGGAGTTTGTTACTTATTATAATTGTGTTAGTGAGCATCTTAAAGTTGCTGCGAGTTAGTGACCGGAAGTCACGTGAAAGAATAAAAGAGCATTTATATTCTCCCTTCGATTATGAAACAGAAGGGGATTTTGTAAATGTTAGTGTTCATAGATACTATAAGGATGAAATTAAAAAAGGGATATTGGAAATAATAGAAGTTAAATTAAATAATATTTCAAACGAAGATATCGAGCTGATACGTGGTTTCGTTTATTTCTATAAAGACAAGACAAGGATTAAGACTATAAACATTGAGCTCTACAATCTTCGTGGTGGGTTTAGTGAGAGAATATTACAAAGCGACAACAATGATAAAAGTCATTTGTTGGACTGGGATTCTTTTGAACTATTTGTTTCAGAGTTAACAACAAAACAAAATCAAATCCAAAACACATATTTTAGAAGCAAGCTTTACATAAAAACGCACTACTATATTTTAAACTATGAGCAATTTGTTGATTACAAATTCCTCGGTATTCGTCTGAATTACAATTTGGCTTGGATAAAGAGGGTTCTTAATACACAAGTAGTACCAAGAATCACTTTCTTTTATAAAAGAAAAATATATTATGTCGGCAAGTCTCCGCCTCTCATTAAGGAACTGATTTCTTTGATACAGAGATTCATTGCTTTCACTATAATATATATTTTATTG
>NZ_NPBY01000047.1 GCF_002272015.1 Paenibacillus campinasensis
TTTCTATACCGGTGCGGGGCAATTTTGCAGCTCTATTCGCTGCAATAACCCGGCCATAGGGTGCGCAGGAAGCGCAAGTGGCCGGATTACGACTTGCCAATCAGCAGCGACAGCAGCCCTGCCGCAATGAGCGGGCCGACCGGTACGCCGCGCAGCAGGGCGACGCCAAGCACCGTGCCGACCAGAAGGCCGGCGACGACGGTCGGGTTGCTGCCCATGAGGGAGGCGCCGCGCCCGCCAAGATAGGCAACGAGCATGCCGACGGCAATCGCAAGCAGCGACTTCCAGTTCAGAAATGATTCCCCGATGGTGGCCAGGCTCATCTTGCCGCTCGCCAGCGGAGCCATCACCCCAATCGTCAGGATGATGATTCCGATATTCAGTCCATGCCGCTCCAGCCAGGGAAAGGCTTGGTGAAGACCGGTTACCCGGACGAGCAGCAGCACAATCATGGCGATGGCAACCGGAGCGTTGCTGCTGATGATGCCAAGTGCGGCCAGTCCGAGCAGGACCAATGCGATAACATCCATTCGTATCATCCTCCTTTCGAATGAGGTGGTTTCTACCTCAAGCTCATTCAGGCCTGAGAGAATTGAAATGACCGCAGTTCCGATCAGCGCCTGGAGGCGATAATATCCTCGGCGATAAGTCGGCCGTGGAAGCGGCCGGTCTCGATGAACACTTCGTTGGCGTTGCGGCCGGATGCGATCACGCCGGCCACGTACAGTCCGTCCACATTGGTTTCCATCGTCTCAGGGTTCAAGCGAGGCTTGTCCATACTGTCGTCCAGTTCAACCCCGGAGGCTGTCAGCAGCTGCCGGTCCGGGCGGAAGCCGGTTAATGCCAGCACGAAGTCATTGTCGATCTTCTTCGTTTCTCCGCTGGCAGAGGTGATCGTAATGGTGTTCTGCTCGATCTGGGTTACCCGGGATTCCAAATGAAGCTGGATGCGCCCTTTTTGCACCATGCTTTCAAACAGCGGGCGCACCCACGGCTTGATGTTGTCTGATACGGCGCTGCCGCGGTACACCATCGTAATGTCTGCCCCGACACGAATCAGCTCCATGGCAGCGTCTACCGCGGAGTTGCTGCCGCCGATAATGGCTGTTCTCATTCCTGCATACGGATGCGCTTCGCGGAAATAATGCGTAACCTTGTCCAAATCCTCGCCCGGAATGCCAATATAATTTGGATGATCAAAATAGCCGGTGGCGATGACGACATGCTTCGCTTGGCGGACGGATTCCTCCCCGCTGCGTTTGCGTGTCTTCACTTGGAAGCTGCCGTCCGGCTGCTTCTCAACCGCTAGCGCCTCTTCATAAGCCGAGATTCTGAGATTATAATGAGCCGCGACCCGGCGGTAATAGGCCAGTGCTTCATGCCGATACGGTTTGTCATTGGATATGGCAAAAGGAATATCTCCGATCTCGAGCATTTCTGCCGTACTGAAAAATTGCATATGTGTAGGATACAGGTAGATGGAATGAACGACATTATGCTTGTCGATCAGCTCCACGTCAAGACCGCGCCGGCCGCATTCGATGGCCGCCGCAAGCCCGCACGGTCCTGCGCCGATGATGAGTACATCTAACATGGGTGAACCTCCTTATGTAAATAGCTTAGGCGAGATCAATCAGCATATTCATCCTACAGCAATTGACGGCATAAATCCAGAATGAGGCCGGATTTTTCATAGGTCTTGTAGGAGGGGGTGTTGACTTTGGTTTAATAATTAGATTAATATCTAATTAGATGATTGTATAATTAGATTGGTATTAAATGATGGGCCTAATAACAGGTGAGAAACGAAGGAGATGCGGAGACGGGAGAAGCAGAGCGCATGCCTCTTGTCCCTGGATATCAACCGCCAGAGACGGTGAATGAAGAAATCCGGGGCAGAGCGATCGGAGTGTCCTCTCCATCCTGCCTTATTGTGCCGTTATCCTTTCCATATCATTCTGGTCATTCTGGGCAGAAGGAGCAAGGAGATGCAGCTGGATAAAATCGTAAATGTACATAAAGTGCTTGGAGATCCGAACCGGATGCGGATATTGATGATGCTCAGCGGAGGGGAGATGAACGGACAGATGCTGGCGCAGCGCCTGCATCTGTCGCAGCCGACAGTGACCTTCCACGCTTCCAAGTTGAGGGAGGCGGGGCTTGTCCGGGAGCGGAGGGACAAGAACCATGTTTATTTTTCGCTCCAGCCCGAGTATATAAAGGAAGTGTTTGATGCGTCGCTGTCGTTTATTTTTAACAAAGGAGGTGAGTCGTCTATGTCAGTGGCCACGAATGAGACGTTTAAGGCGTCGGTGCTGAAAAATTTCTTTGGCAAGGATGGCAGGCTTCGCTCGATTCCGGCCCAATATAAGAAGAAGCTGGTGGTGCTTGAATTTATGGTGGAACAGTTGTCTCCGGGGCAACCATACAGCGAGAAGGAAATCAATGAATTTATTAAGCAATTCCATGAGGATTATGCTACGATCCGCCGTGAATTTATTATGCATGAGTATATGTACAGGGAGAACGGCATTTATGTGCGGAACCCGCGCGAGATGTGGACGAAATGGGAAGAAGTGCATTAAGCGAATGAGAAAACCGCCTGCGGTCAAGACCGTCAGGCGGTTTGGGTTTACATCGGAGTCTGTGCTTATTCACAAGCCGGGAGCTTATATTAGAAGCCTGCAGCTGTTTTTCTTACAAGCTCAAGACCGGATTGGACAATGTTCTCTGCTTCAGCAGGAAGCTGGTTGTGACCTTCGATGACGATGGTCTCGATGTCTTGCACGCCCCAGAAACGAAGGGAGTTGGTGATGAAGTTAACAGCCATTTCCGCTGCAGCCATTGGGCCTTCGGAATATACGCCGCCGCGGGCGTTCAGGAGAACGACCTTTTTGTCCGTTACGAGACCGACAGGGCCCTCAGCTGTATACTTGAACGTTCTGCCTGCTTGGTTCAGGTAATCCACATAGGTATGAAGGACGGCAGGAACAGTCATGTTCCACAGCGGGAAAGCAAATACGACTTTATCGGCAGCCAGGAATTGGTCCAGATATTTATTTACAGTGTCTGCAGCCGCTTGCTCTTCCGCAGTCAACGCAATGCCGTTAGCCGCTTTATAAAGGCCGACAATTGCATTGTTGTCATAGTAAGGAAGATTCTCCGCGAACAGGTCCAGCTCCGTAATGCTGTCTTGCGGATGGTTCTGCTTGTAAGTTTCTACAAACTCATGATACATTTTCACACTGACCGATTGATCAATGCTGCGGTTGTTGGCTTTGATGAATAGTACGTTAGACATAAATAGGTAACTCTCCTTAAGAAGTATTGTGATTAACTTTACAAAGTATAGTATATATCCTTTCTCCTGTTTGTCAACCGCATCATTGTACAATCGTAATATTGCCGGAGTAGGTTTCCACTGTAATCGTATCGGTCGTTTCCTTCGGTGAATCAGGTGCCTTTACGTTGCCGGAATCAGTTTTTAGATCATAGAACCCTCGGAAGGTGGAAGCCGGTTGTACCGAAATATTGCCTGATCTTCCCTGAATGTTGACGGGGAAGTTGTCGCGCATGACCAGATTGATGGAGCCGGAATACGATTCAATGTTTACCGGACCGCTGACTTGATCAAGCTTCACATTTCCGGAGCGGCTCAGCAGCTCGATGGGAGCCTCGATGTCGGAAGCTACAATGTTGCCGGAGGATAGATCCATGTGGAGCTGATCTGCTGTTATGTTGGCCAGTGTAATATTGCCGGATCCGACAGAGATGTCAATGCGCTTGGATGCGGCGTTATTTAATTTGATATTATTGGCATGAGAGGAGATCGTAAATTCCTCAAGACGGCTCTGGTCCGGGAGCACGACGTCAATTGTGCCCTTGGGCGTACGGATATCGGCAGCCATAATTTGTGGTCTCATCGGAGACATAATGTCCATATCCAATACGGAGCCTGAAAGCTCCAACCCTTCGAGCGCCTCAACCAGCTCAGGAGGAATGAGTCCTTCGAACCGGATGTAGCCGCTGCTGCTTTCACCGGCACGGACGGAAATGTTCATGTTGATGCCGCTTTTAATATCGAGTGATACTAACTGATCTTCCTTCAGTTCCCACTCGCGGGTATAGTTCATATATTCCGGGCCGAACTTGAACTTGTTAACTGCCATGCCCGCGAAACCGACAGCGATAAGTAGGACTGCCAGGATCTTCATCTTTTTGTTCATTGGTGTGTTCTCCCTTTCATCACGCGCGTATTCCAGTTTGAATAGCCGCGGGTAAGCTTGGTCAGCGCGGAAAAAATGAGCCGCGATGCCTGCCACAGAAATAGGCCGAATCCGACGAGCGCGATGCTCAGAAACAGCTTGGCGGGATAGAAGCTGTCTTGAAGTATATAATCCACGACGACCAGGGCAGGGCTTATGACAGCGGCGGCTGCGCTTAAAGCGACGCCTCCGCCGGTGATCCACAGAGCGGCCAGGAGCGGATAGGCTATCAGCCCGAACAAGGCCAGGCCGGTTGCAATGAATGCTTTAGCCACGGTGTTCCGTTCGTTGGCAGGCGGTGCCTGAAGCGGGTGTAGATCTCCAAGCGCCTCGCGCGCGATTACGAATGGGTCCCCAAGCTCCTCGGCAATCTCCTTCTCCGTGCGGCCGTTCTGAAGCCCGAAGGCAAAATGGGCTTCCATATCCTGAATGAACTCTCGCCGTTCATCCGCAGGTAGAATGGCAAGCCTTGATTCCAAAATGGAGATAAACTGTTTTTTTGTCATATTAATTTCCTTCCTCTATCAAATTGGTGACATTGCGTACGAATGCCGACCATTCCTTCACCATCTCCTGCATGTAAATGATCCCGCTTTCGGTTAGCCGATAATACTTGCGTGGCGGCCCCTCCGTGGACTCGCGTAAATAGGTTGTGCAGTAGCCCTCCTTGACCAGCCTGCGCAGAAGGGGGTACAGGGCGCCTTCGGCCACCTCGATATGCCTGGACACGGACTGGGCCAATTCGTAACCATATTGATCCTTGCGGTGAATCAATACGAGAACGCACAGCTCCAGAACGCCTTTTTTAAATTGAATATTGACATCCATGGGTCATGGCCCCTTTTCAACTCATTGGTAGTAATTAATAATCAGTAGCTGATAATAAATATATCATTCAGTACTGAATAATGCAATGTACTAGTTATAAAAACGATTCAGAATGGAGACGTGCCGCATCATTTCGGCGTTTGAACGCGTCAATACGAGGTTAATAGAATTTACAGAACATTCGTGAACAGGGTTCATTTTCCAATTCCCAATGAAAGGATGGGCAGCATGTCGATCGATCGGTTTATCGTCAGGAAACTGGAAACATGCCGGGAGTTAACGACAAGGAGTAATCTCGTCAAATTGCTGCAGATTCGGATTGCTAAAGTATGGGAGGCGGAGGAGAGGAGCCGGAAAGGTTAAATGACAGTGGTACGATTATATCAATGGTCCGCTCATTCCCCGTAGCGGGTACTTTGCTTGAAGCGAAGCACGGGTTCGGGTATGAGCCCAAAAAAAGGGCTATCCCTCTTTAGAAGAGGGATAGCGCAAGGGAATCATTTTCACTTTTGCTGTGGAGAATAGCCTCGGAGCCCTCGATTTCAATGCTGATCAGGGAGTTGAGGCATTTTTTCAGCGCTTTTTTACCATTGTGAATTTTATGATCAAGTGCGCTGCTCAACAATTTTAACACCTTTTGTACCGGTTGCTTGCTATCTGTCGTAAAATAGACAGGGACCGGCTTGTTTTGAAACATGATCAACGTTCTCATTATAATCACCTCACGAAAGTTATTTCATGATATTTGCATTATAAAGGGCCAATCTTAAAATAACCTTAAATTCAGAATATTAATCAGCAGCTATTTTGCAAGATTGACAGATTTGTGAACGCAGGCAGGAACCGGGATTCAGCTCGATTCGATGGGAGATGGCTTGCTCTTGAATCTTGCAATTGAGACTCAAGTATCATATCTTTCATATGGAGTGATAGTACATAGGAAATATGACACAAATTGACAGGGTCAGATCTGGAATGATATAGTTACAATAATGTAACTTTTTAAAAAGGATAAATGGAGGGAAAGTTTCTTCCTTAATGAACAAGAGCTAGTAGGGATAGAAACGACGAAATTTTCCGGAAAATCCCATAAAAATTGCCGAATTAAGACTTTGGACATATGTTTGGACTTTCGTAATGGAATAAACTATGATTACGATGATTTCAGGAGGGCGAGCTCACGATGATACTCACCGTGATCAGCGGACGTAATGAACGAGATTGGTTTGATATTGAAGTGCCTGACCATTGCCAGGTCGGAGAATTGATCGAATTGCTGGGATTGCGGCTCTATCAAAGTGCATCTCAAGAAGGAATTCAATATATATTGGAAGGGAAATTTCCGGAAGGTCTGTGGTTTAAGGTCGAGGAGGGGGCGAGCCTCGCGGAAGCAGGACTGAGGGAAGGCACCTGTATCCGGTTACAGCGGGCGTTCTCCACAACGGAAGAGGAAGCGCCGATCTACGGCAGAAGATCGCTGTTTCAGGAAACTTGAGTTTGGGTATATAACCCTTTGATTTCCATTGAATCGATCGCCTGCATATTTCAGATGCTCTGGATTAGGGGGAAATGAGAATATGAACTTGCTGTATCAGCGTTCGCCGCGCATTAAGCCGGCTTTGAGTAAAGAAGATCTAGAGATTTTAAGGCCTCCGTCAGAGCCGAGCAAACCGTCATTCTCGATCATTTCGATTATTATACCGATTGTTATGACCGCGGCTACCGTCGGGATGTATGTGTACATGTACATGAGCGGAAGAATGGGCAACAGCAATCTGATGATGATTCAGTTAATGATGGTTTTTATGATGATGACATCTTATACGCTTCCGTTTTTTGTGTACTTGAGCAACAAGAAGACGTATCAGAAGAAATTGGAGGAACGGAGTCAGAAATACCGTGCTCAGCTGGACATTCACCGTGAACAGTTGAAGGAGCGGCAGCAGGAACAGGTTCAGGTGCTGTTTGATATTCATGGCGATCCGGAGGTTTGCTATCAGATCGTGAAGAATCGGAACAGCAGCCTGTGGGAGCGTTCGCCGGAGGATTCGGATTTTCTCGAGGTGTGCGTAGGGCAAGGGGAGGTCCCTTTTCATATCGAGGTGAAGCCTCCAAGAGCTGACGGGTATGATAAGGAACCGCTCATTGCTGCGGCAGAGGAGCTTGCGGCGGAATTTCAGACCGTTGAGAACGCGTCGATATGTCTGCCTTTGTTCCAGTCCAAAGTTATAGGCATTGTAGGCGCGAGGGAGCAGGTGCTCAGCGCGCTGCGGGTCATGATGGCCCAAATTACGGTAAGACATTCGCCGGATGAAGTGAAGCTGGCTTCCTTCTATGAGGAGAAAGAGGCGGCCGAGTGGGAATGGCAGCGCTGGCTGCCGCATATATGGGATGATGATCGTTCGCTGCGCTACATGGCCGACCGGAGAAGCGTTGCGCATCAGCTGGCGGACCAGCTGTTTACCCAGCTTCAACGCCGCAAGAGCAACCAGACCGAGTATAACAAGAAGACGATTGAAACCCCGGTGTACGTCGTTGTGCTGTCCGACACCCGCCTGATTGAGGAGGAGCCGCTGTTGCCGCTGCTGCTGGAAGATGCGGAGAAGGTCGATGCGGTGACGATTATACTGTCGGACCGCAAGGAAAGCCTGCCGATGCAATGCCAGCTCATTGTGGACGTAGAGCGTGGACGGGCGGTTTCAACCATGAAGAAGCCGGATGCAACCGTCTCCTTGCAGAGCTATGTTCCGCATACGATCAGCCGTGAGCAGTCGGAAGCGATGGCCCGCTATATGGCGCCGATTCGGCTCAAGCGATCGTCCGCCTCGGATATCCCGAGTGTTCTGACACTGTTTGAAATGATGGATGTCCAGAAAGTGCCCGAGCTTGAGGTGCTGCGGCGCTGGAGACAGAATCGTTATCCGGACACATTGCCGGTACCGATGGGCGTAAGAGCCGGGGGCAAGAAGATTAACCTGAATCTTCATGATAAAATCGAACGTCAGGGTCATGGGCCCCACGGGCTGATTGCGGGCACAACCGGCTCCGGTAAAAGCGAAGTCATTCAGTCGATCGTCGCTTCGCTTGCCGCCGAGTTTCATCCCCATGATCTGGCGTTCATGCTGATCGACTACAAGGGCGGCGGGATGTCCAATACGTTCATCAATCTGCCGCATGTGGTGGGCACGATCACCAACCTGGACAACAATCTGATCGAGCGGGCCAAAGTGTCGCTGAAGGCCGAGCTTGTCAGACGCCAAAAAATATTGAACGATGCCGGCAACCTGCAGCATATCGATGAATACTACAAGCTGCTGCGGAGCCGGCATGGCGAGCCTCTTCCGCATCTTGTCATCATCATTGACGAGTTTGCGCAGTTGAAGAAGGATCAGCCTGAGTTTATGGACGAGCTGATCAGCATCGCCGCGATCGGACGTACGCTCGGCGTGCATCTGATTCTTGCCACGCAGAAACCGGCAGGCGTCGTGGACGACAAGATATGGAGCAACTCGCGTTTCCGAATTTGTCTTCGCGTACAGAGCGAAGGTGACAGCCGGGACATGCTGAAAATCCCGAATGCGGCCTGGATCAACAAGCCGGGCAGAGGTTACTTTCAGGTGGGCAGCGACGAAGTGTTTGAGGAGCTCCAGTTTGCCTGGAGCGGTGCTCCTTATATTGAAGATACCAAACAAGAGGGAACGATTGTGGTCAAGGAGGTCCGCATTAACGGTAAGAAGGAGCCGATGCTTAGCGTCGATCCGAGAGGCAGCGCCCAAGAGGAAGTTCCGAAGCAGCTTCAGGTGTTCATCGACCATTTGGCCGAGCTGGCCAAGGAAGAAGGCATCCGGAAGCTGCAGGGGCCTTGGCTTCCTCCGCTGCCGGAGCATATGGACCTTGACGAGGTGCCAGGCAGCGATGCTGCCGAAATCCAGGGCGAGGCGCTGGCAGCTTATGTCGGAATGCTGGATGATTTGCCGAATCAGTGCCAACGGCCATTCGTGTTAAATCTGGAGCAGGGCCACTGGGCTATCTATGGAATGCCTGGACTAGGCAAAACGACATTTGTACAGACGATCCTGATGTCGATCGCCAGACGTTTTACCCCTGACCAGTGGCATGGCTACATTGTGGATATGGGGAGAATGCTGCGCGATTTCAGCGGATTGCCGCATATCGGCGGCGTTATGAATGCGGAAGCGGATGACCGGATTCAGCGCTTGTTCCGCTATTTGTCGAAGACGGCCAATCAGCGCAAGGATCTGATCGCGGAGGCCGGTGTCAAGACGATTGCCTCCTACCGCCGGACGACAGGGGAGCAAGTCCCGCAGATTGTGGTCATCATCGACGGCTATTTGAACTTCCGGAACAGCTATCCGGAAGAGAACGAGATGATCGAGTATTTGCTCCGGGAAGGCGGCAGCCTGGGCATGACGTTCATTATAACGGCGAACCGGATATCCGACATGTTCGAGAAGGTTCGCAGCAACATTGCCAACGCCGCAACCTTTGAGCTTGCCGACCCGGCGGACTACTACTATGCTGTCGGGCGTCCGTCCAGAGCGCCAAGCCAGCTTCCTCCGGGAAGAGGACTGGTGAAAGGACAGGTTCCGCCGCTGGAATTCCAGATTGCGCTGCCTGCAGCCGGTCAGGATGAAGGCGCGCGTTCCGGCGCATTGCGGGCAACGATCCAGGGGCTCAAGCAAGCGTGGCAGGGCGATGCCGCACCGCGCATCGAATCGCTGCCGGAGAAGATTATGCTTCACCCGCTGCTTGAGCGGATCGGCAGCGGGCCGGCAACGGACCGATTGGCCCGGTACGAGGTGCCTGTCGGCCTGACCACCGATGATTTATCGCCGTTTCGAATCAATCTTCAGGACGGCCCGCATTTCATCGTTGCCAGCCCGATGGAGGGAGGAAAGTCGACGTTCCTGCTTAGTTGGATTTTATCTCTTTCCTACTGTACAGCGCCGGAGAACCTGGAGATTTATACTGTGGATACGAGGTATGGGAGCAGCGGCTTGAGCAGCCTGCGCGACCTGCCGCATATTAAAGGCCATGCAACAAATGAAGAGGAGCTGCGTCCGATTATTGAGGAGCTGTATCACAAAATCCAAACTCGTACGAAGGACGGGGATGATCCGGCGATCGTGCTGTTTATCGACGATGCCGATGTGCTCAGCAAACAGCTGGCCGACTTTACGGTCAAGGATCAGCTGACCGCGATTGTGCGTCAGGGTCGGGACCGCGGGGTTCATGTCGTGCTTGCCGGCGTGCCGGCAGACTTCCCGACCTTCGGGGTGGACTGGGTAACGGATGTAAAAGCAGCTCAGAACGGATTTTTATTTGGAACATTGGATACGAACGATTTATCGTTCTTTAGAATTCCTTTTTCAGAGTCTACGAATAGTCCTGGAGGGCTAAAGATCCTTCCGCCGGGACAAGGGTACTATGTCAAACGTAAGTATTTCCGGATAAAAAGTGCCGTTCCGTTCGATGACCAGTGGAACGCCCAGAAATGGGTCTCAGAAATTCGCGACATATGGCATGTTGTAGTTTGAGAGGAGGTGGCTCATAATGTTGACGATTCGTGCTTCCAAACAGGATACGATTGCACTGAGCGAGAAGGAATTTTTCTTCTTGGCCGGAATCATCGGTTCGGACCGGTTGCTTGGCGTGGAGGACCCGTTTAGCGGGTATCTGGCCGAGGAAATTGCCGAGGAATGGGAAAGAACGAAGGAGTCGCTGCTCAGCAAGCAGTATTTGCTCCTGAAAGAGAGCGGGGAATTGTCTATCCCGCCTGAAGTGTTCTCCCGGGTGGCGATTGCAGGTCTTTCGGACCGCGCATGCTGGTTGAAATACGAAAATCAGGATAGGGAATTTGAAGGATATTTGCATGTGACCGATGAACGTGTCATTCAGGTATGCAGAAGCGGCGAAAAAAACCGATATTACATGTTGAGTGAACTCGGTTCCATCGAGCAAACCTGCGATCAACTGGTGGAGGATTTGGCGCTCAGCGATCAAAATTGGGGGGATATTCCCGCCTTGCTGCTCAGCCGAAAAGAATTCGGGGACATCTACACCTCCGCCTCTGAATTGACATCGGACGAAATCAGCGATCGGTTGGCCAGATTAACCGATGATGAGGAAGGTTCCATCGCGCTTGCAAAATGTTTGAAAAACAAGGTTTCCTCAGGGGAGCTTCAGCTGTCCATATGGAACGGATTGAATTGGGAAAGTCAAAATGCTGCATTTGTTGTGAATGAGTCCATGAATTGGCTGCTGCGTATGAGCCTGGAGGGGGACCAGGACTGGCTCACCGCGGCGCCAGCTACAAAAGAGCAGTTTCGTCATATGCTTCTCATGTGGCTGAAACAGTAAGATGCCTGTATGACCGTATGAAAGGTGAGGACCTATGCGTATTTCTGTTGAGCCGGAATCTCTCCGGACGTTAAGCCGCCAGCTTAAGCAAAGTGGCGATGAATATCTGGCGATTACGAGAGCGCTGAACGAGGCGATAACCTCGTTAGTCTGGGAGAGCTCTCACAGCACCGCAGTGATGGATGAGTGGCAGACAGCCAAGCGTCTTGGAGAGCATCTGGGGACTCTGCTTGGGCAGATGAGCCAATATCTTCAGAGCAAAGCGGATCAGTTCCAGGAAACCGATCACGAGTATCGAACGATTCTGGAGCATGTCCCGGCAGGGGCGGTGTCCGCGGCTGCATTGTTTGCCGCTTCCAAATTGGAAGGGCGCACGTCGATATTGCCCGAATATGGGAACTACTCAACAGTGATTTCAAATCCGAGCTCAGTTGCCGCGGTGGTCGGCGTAAGCAGTTCGGAGAGTGGCAGCACGGTGAAACAGGCGGCTCTGGAAGGACAGGGATGGACGTTTACCGATCCTTCTCTAGGTATTGCTAACTGATCGGACTGCCATTTTTAGGGATAAAGACTGGAAAATGATTCAAACCGGGACGTTCAGGGTAATTGGAAATTAGGTCCGATGACATTTTGATAATCAAAGACCCATAGGCTAAGATTTCAAGTGTCACAAAAATCAGAAAAGTTGATCAAGGAGGTTACATACATGGCAGGACGCATTTTAATTACACCCGAACAAATCGACCAGGTAGCGAATCAATTTAAACAAAGTGGTGATCAAAGCCAGCAGATCGTCACCAGCCTGACTCAATCCATCAACGGGATGGAAGGTCAATGGGATGGTATGACGAAGCAGCGCTTCTTCCAGGAGTTTCAAGAAGCCAGCCGTCTGATGAACTCTTTTGTTCAAACGCTGGAAAGCATCAGCACTGAGCTGAGAGCAATCTCTCAAAAGTTCCGCACTGCAGACGAATCCCGTTAATTCGGAAAATCAGTCATCATGGTTCCTTTTACTATATAATAGCTGCATAGACACAGAAAACCGGGTCTGCTTCTTCAGCCCGGTTTTCTTGCCATCCAGAAGTTATTGTGGGTGCGGGACGTCTATGTAAATTGAATGAAGCGCTACGTGAGGTGATGTTCATGGCTTTTCAGCCCAACCCGGGCGATCGGATTACGATTAATGAAACAACGTATATTGTTGGACAGCATCCGGCGGCTCCAGGCTTAGCTTATGCCCAGGCCGGAAGACAAGGTATCGTGTACCAGCTGATTCCGGAACATGGTGAAATTTCTGAGGCGAGGGCCTTGAAGGTGTTCTTCCCTAAATTCCGGATTCCGGCGATGGTGTATCAATCGGAGCATATGAGCCCATACAGCGAAGTGCCGGGGCTGGCCGTATGCAGTCGAGAGGTGCTTACTCCCGAAAAAAACGGAGACTTGATAGCGGCATATCCGGATCTGCTCTATGCCGTCGTGATGCCGTGGATTCATGGGGTCACCTGGTTTGATGTCATCAGCGAGCAGCGCTCGCTGAATCGCTCCGAGAGCCTGATGCTGGCCAAGTCGCTTGCTGCGATCGGCTCGAAAATGGAGCAGCGGGGACTCGCGCATTGCGATTTGTCCGCCCCCAACGTCATGCTTCCGTTTTTTTCGGAAGTAAAGTTACCGGAGGAACAATCGGCTGTCGAACTGGTCGACGTTGAGCAGATGTATAGTCCGAAGATGGACCGGCCGGATGTGCTCCTTGCCGGCTCGCCGGGATATGCGGCTCACCGTACCGTGCACAGCGGTTTATGGAGTGCGTACGCCGACCGCTTCGCCGGCGCGGTCATCATTGCCGAAATGCTAGGCTGGAGCGATCCGGCGGTGGTCAGCAAGGCATGGGGAGAGAGCTACTTCGACCAGCATGAAATGCAGACCGCTTGCGAGCGGTACTTTCTGCTGAAAAAGTCGCTGGAGAACCGCTGGGACCCTGCGGTTGCCGAGCTGTTCACACGCACCTGGGACAGTCAGGATGTGCGAAGCTGTCCTACGTTCGGCGAGTGGTTGATTACGCTGTCTGCACTCTTGCCGGCGGAGCCCGAACCGGAGCCGGAGCCGGTCCAGGAGACGGCCTCGCCTGCGCCTGTATCAGCCGCAGCTTCAACTGCGGAAGCGGCCGACATTCCGGACGAAGTGCTGGCGGCAATTCATTTGCCGGCCGGGACGCGGGAAGTGAATGAACAGGTCATTGAGCGTCTGTTTCATCAGGCCCGCGATCTGGAGAACGAGGGGGATCTGTCAGGAGCGCTCGAAATATTCCGTTCCGCCTATCATTTTGTGAAGAAGGGGAGCCCGCTGGAGGTTGAGCTGGCAGCGGCGATTCGCGGTTTGGAGGAGCAGCTTTATCCGCCGGAGTCGGATAAAGCGAAAGGATTTAAGGCGCTTCTAACTTCCCGGAAGTTTATGATTTCCTCGGCGGCAGCACTCGTCATTTTGACTGGCTCAGCCTTTACGGTGAATCAGATCCTGGCCGACAAAGCGGTCAGCAAGCAGCAGCAGGAAGAGCAGCGCCGGCTTGAAGAGGAAGCTCGTCTCCAAGAAGAAGCAAGATTGCAGGAGGAAGCGCGCAAGCAGGAAGAGGAGGCGCGGCAGGCTGAGGAAGCCCGGAAAGCCGAGGAAGCGCGGCTGGCTGAAGAGGCGAAGAAGGCGGAGGAGGCCGAGCTGGCCCGCAAGGAAGAGGAACGGGCAGCGCTTCAGGAGAAGTATGAGCGTCAGGCCAGATATGAGGCCTATCTGGCTCAGCTGGAGGAGAAGAAGAAGCGGCAGGAGCTTCAGGAGAAGTATGACCGCCAAGCCAAGTACGAGGCGTATCTGGCCCAGCAGGAAGAGAAGAAGAAGCAGCGGGAGCAAGAGGCCCAGCTCGCAGCCGCGCAGGCGGCAAAGACCGAAGCGGAAGCCAGAGCCAAGGCGGAGCGGGAGGCGGCTGCCAGAGCAGAGGCTGCGCGCAAGGAGAAAGAAGCAGCCGAGCGCTTGAGGAAGCAGCGGGAGGAGAACGTTACCGAGCTGACCGCGCTATATAAAGCCGCTTTTAACGCCCAGAAGGCAGGGAACAAGGATCGCGCGAAAAATTTTGCCCGTGAATTTGTCAAAATCTATGATTCGGATGCGGCCTATTACCGAACGGTGACGAATATGAGAAGCCGCTACAACAATGCCGTGAAGTTTATAGAAGACGAAAGTCACTGGATGCCAAGTCTGTAACAGGGGTGAACGTAACTCACGATGAACTATACCATTCAAGCATCGCAGCGCACGCCAGCGCTTATCATATACCTTATTGACATCAGCGCTTCGATGAACATGCTCATGGAGGATCGCAGACGGATCGATATCGTCTACGATGCCTTGTCCCTTGCCATCCGGCAGATGGTGTTCCGTTCGACCAAAGGCAACCGCCTTACACCGCGCTACCGGATTGCGATTCTGGCCTATAGCGACGATGTGTATGACTTGCTGAACGGAATCAAAGGGATCGACGAAATTGCAGCGATCGGCTCTCTGCCTGATTTGACGCCGAAGCGTTTCTCCGATTCGGCGAAGGCGTTTCTGCAGGCCGAACGGATTCTTCAGGCCGAAATTCCGAATATGCAGGATTGCCCTGCGCCGCTCGTCTGCCATATGACAGATGGTGTGGCAACAGGCGATGATCCAGAGCCGATTGCACGCCGAATTATGAGCATGAGCGTGCCGGATGGCAATGTGCTGGTCGAGAATATATTCATCTCTGACCATCTGCTGGATCAGCCGATTGCCGAGCCGCGGCGATGGAAGGGCATTCTGCCCGATACCGATCTGAAGGATGAACACGCCCGGAAGCTGATGAACATGTCCTCGGTGCTTCCGGAAAGCTACAGGGAGATGCTGGTGGAAGCCGACTATCAATTGAGCCCGGGCGCCTTGATGATGCTTCCTGGCACTTGCCAGGAGCTCGTGTCGATCGGGTTCCAGATGTCGGCAGCGACACCGGTGAGGTGAGCCTCATGAGACGGTCGAATGCAAGAGCAGAGGCGATGTCATCCTATTCCTTTACGGATACCCGTTATCGTTACGAGAGCAAGCAGACCGGGGAGCAGCCGCTGACAAGGGTAGAGGGGCGTTTTACGTGCCGATACGCATACGGCAGAGCTGCGGAGACGGTGAAGCTGTCCGAGCAGGGGCAGGACTTTATGGCATTCAGTATGAATGACCAGACCTGCTGCTTTGTGCTGTGCGACGGGGTCGGTCTGAGCTATCGCGGCGATGTGGCTGCACGCTTTCTGGGACAGCGTCTGATGTCCTGGCTGACAGCAGCCGACCAGCCCTCCGGCGCCGCACTGGAGAAAAGGCTGAAGGAGCTGACGGCGGAAGCGGAGGGGGAGATCAATCGGCTGGAGGTCGATGACGGCACCCCCGAGCTGCTCCGTGACGTGCTGCGGGAGAAGCAGCGCATGGGCAGCGAGTCGATGTATATATGCGGCCGCATCGAGCTGCCTGGCCGTTTCCAGCGCAAGGGCAGGCTGTGGCTCGCCTGGCAGGGCGATTCCAGAGTGCGCCTGTGGCGGCATCACCAGGAAGTTACCGCCGAGCTTGGCGACCGATTCCGGACGACAGAGCGCTGGTCCACACGTACAGGTCCGATCGGCGGCAAGCCTCATGAGTATGAATGCAGGCTCGATCAAGGAGCAGGCTATCGGCTGCAGCTGTACAGCGATGGCTTGAATGATCTTGATCCGTTAACGGAGCTGATCCCTGACGAGCAGGTGCAGGTGCTGTTTAATGCGCGTCACACTGACGGGCTTGAGGATGACGCTTCCTTTCTGGAAATTGTATGGTAGTCCGCGAGAATGGCATAAGGATGATAAGAAGCTGAGCGAACGATAGACTGACATATCGGAGGACGATATGGCCGAGGTCTCGTTAGGCTCGGCTTTTTTTGTGATGGGATTTTTTGCGAAAGCGATTATAAATCTGTTGCAATTGGGTAATCTTGTGACAGGTGAACCTAAGCTGTTACTAGAAAAGGAGCGTGGATCTGGATGAACCAAGCAAAGGAACGATTTCATGGGAAGACGGCTATCATTACCGGTGCAGGATCGGGCATCGGCAAGGCAGCAGCGCTGAAACTGGCTGCGGAGGGCGCGAATGTGGCGTTGTTCGATTTGTTGGATGATCGCACGAACGAGACGGAAGCCGAGATCAATGCCATTCGGAACGGGGCGGCCAGAGCGTTTGATGTCGATACGAGCGATCCTGCCCGTGTTGAGAAGGCGGTTCTGGAAACGGTTCAAATCTTCGGCGGCGTAGACATCGTGTTTGCCAATGCGGGCATTAACGGCGTGCTGGCTCCGATTGAGGAGATGGAGCTGAAGGACTGGGAGAAGACGCTTCAGGTTAACTTGAACGGAACATTTCTGACCGTGAAATACTGCATCCCTCATCTGAAGCAGCGCGGAGCCGGCAGCATTATTGTCACCAGCTCGGTCAACGGCACGCGCACGTTCTCGGGCTTTGGCATGGGCGCATACAGCACGACCAAGGCCGGGCAGGTCGCGTTTGCCAAAATGGCCGCACTGGAGCTGGCCCGGTACAAAATCCGGGTGAATGTCATCTGTCCCGGCGCAATTTCCACCAACATTGACCAGAGCACGAAAAAGAGCGAGGAGCTGGAGGAGATCGTCATTCCGGTAGAGTACCCGGAAGGCAGCCAGCCGCTGAAGAATGGACCGGGCAAACCGGAGGAGGTGGCCGATCTTGTCGCTTTCCTCGCCTCGGAGGAATCGCGTCATATTACAGGCGCCCAAATCTTCATCGACGGAGCCGAGTCGCTGCTGTAAGCGCCCGACAGGCCCCCTTGCTTGGATTATGACCGGCTTTCGGATAAGATAGAGGTAAAGTGAAACCGAAGGAGGATGCAGAAAATGGGCATCTTTTCCCGATTGGCCGAGGAGCGGATCGAAGAGGCTGTGCGCAGCGGGGAGCTGGACAATCTGGCATATGCCGGAAAGAAACTCCCGATCGATGATCTTGCTCATATCCCAGAAGATTTGCGCATGTCATACCGCATGCTGAAAAATGCCGGTTATGTGCCGGAAGAGGTCAGTTTGCGGAAGGAATGCGTCCGCCTTCATGACCTGCTCACGGCTTGCCGCAATGAAGGAGAGCAGGCGGAGCTGAAGCGCAAGCTGAGTGAGAAGGAGCTGCGGCTCCGGATGCTGCTGGAAGAGCGGGGGCTTAGCGGAAGCAGCGCCTTTTTCCAGTATGAGGACAAGGTGAGAGATCAGCTGACCGGCAGCGGTAAGGCGGAGCAGGAGTAAGACGGTTTGCGTTATCAACTGCTTGTATTCGATCATCGACAAAGCGCCAGCGATTTTCCTGGATATCCGGGAGTCGCTGGCGCTTTGCAGTTCAAGGGTGTAGCGGGAACAGGAGCCGGAACGCTTCGTCGGTCAGCCGGATCGGCTCGCTGTGGACCTTCGAGAGGTCGAATCCGCCCACTAGTTCGCTCGGGGAAACATCTTCCGGGCGGTCAAGCAGGCCTGCCGACCAGGCGAGCCATCCGACCACATGTTGGGGGCGGATGCCCTGGGCCCGCAGAAATGACAGGCTGAGCCCGCGGCTTCGCTTGGCCAGCCGTCGGCCTTCCGCATCCACGATCAGCGGCGCGTGGGCGAAGCTTGGCGCGTCATAGCCCAGCTTCTGGTACAGGAGGAGCTGCCTTGGCGTCGAATCCAGCAGATCAGCCCCTCTTAATACATGCGTGATGCCCATCAGCGCATCGTCCACAACGACGGCGAGCTGGTAGGAAATGATCCCGTCCGCCCGCTTCACAACGAAATCGCCGCCATCGGACAGGCGGCATTCATTCACCCCGGCAATGCCGTCTTGAAACAAGAGAGGATCTTCAGGCGTGATGATCCTCAAGGAGGGCTGCTTGCGCACGGCCTTCGCCTGGGCTTCCTCGGGGCTAAGCCGTCGGCAAGTGCCGGGGTAACGCTTGCCCTCGGAAGCCAGTCCGTGCGGGGCGCTGGCCGCGGCAGCGATGTCGGCACGGCTGCAGTAGCACGGATACAGCAGCCCTTGCTCATGCAGCTTCTGAAGCTCGTGCTCGTACAGCTCTTGCCGCAAAGACTGGCGATACGGTCCGCACGGACCTCCCCGGTCAGGGCCTTCATCCCAGTCCAGGCCCAGCCACTTCAGATCGTTCACCAGCGCTTCGGCCAGGTCCTCTCTGGAGCGGTTCACATCAATATCCTCGATACGCAGAACGAATTGACCGTCCGCGCTTCTCATCTGCAGCCAGCTCAGCAAGGCGATCAACGCATTGCCGATATGCATCTTCCCCGATGGGGTCGGGGCGAAGCGCCCGCGTGGCATGTTGTGCTGCATCATCATTTTCACCTTCCGACTTATCCGACCTCAGTACGATTCATGCTATCGTTAACCTTACGCGAGCAGGAAAGCTTGAGCGGCGCTTAGCCGGATTCTCACTTCCTGAAGCTTGGTTTGCGGTTCAACTCTCTATTATAATAAAAAGTACTTCAGAAAAATAGGATAGGATGACGTGAGGTTCATATGAATAATTCCTTGTTACCGATTCATCAAGTGCTGCCCCGACTACAAGCCGCTTTATCCGAAGGGTCGGCCGCTGTGCTCATTGCGGAGCCTGGCGCAGGCAAAACGACACAAGTTCCGCTGGCTCTGCTTAAAGAGCCATGGCTTGGAAATAAGAAGATCATCATGCTGGAGCCGAGGCGCCTTGCTGCGCGCACGGCCGCCCGTTTCATGGCTTCTGCCATGGGCGAGCAGACCGGGGAGACGGTCGGCTACCGTGTGCGTTCGGAAAGCGTTGTCGGCCCGTCTACCAGAATCGAGGTGGTGACCGAGGGCATTTTGACCCGGATGCTGCAAGGTGATCCTTCGCTCCCGGACGTCGGGATGATCATCTTTGACGAGTTTCACGAGCGAAGCCTTCCGGCTGACACGGGGCTTGCGTTTGCGCTTGAATCCCGCGCTGTGCTGCGGGAGGATCTCAAGCTGCTGGTGATGTCCGCCACGCTTGATGCGGAGCCTGTCGCCCGTCTGCTGGGCGGGGCTCCCGTCATTCGGAGCGAGGGTCAAAGCTACCCGGTGGAAACGGTCTACTGGCCGCAGTTCAGCGCAGCCGGGAAAGATCTGCCTCACTCGGTTGCCCGAGCGGTTCTCCAGGCGCTGCACGAGCAGGAGGGGGACATGCTGGTGTTTCTCCCCGGCGCAGGAGAGATCCGGAGGACGGCGGCAGCGATTTCGGCCGGCCTCACGGGCACCGGTGTCGTCATTCGGCCGCTGTACAGCGCGCTGCCGTTTCGCGAGCAGGATCTGGCGATTCGGCCGGATGCGGAGGGCCGGCGCAGAATCGTGCTCGCCACCTCGATTGCGGAGAGCAGTTTAACGATTGAAGGCGTGCGTGTGGTGGTGGACAGCGGTCACGTTCGGACAGAGCTTGTATCTCCGCGCACTGGCCTGCCGCAGCTCGTCACCAGGCGGGTGTCCAAAGCCTCGGCCGATCAGCGCCGCGGCAGAGCCGGACGTCTGATGCCCGGGGTATGCTACCGGCTGTGGAGCCCGGAGGAGCATGCCAGGTTGCCGGACATGGAGGTGCCGGCAATCCGGCAGTCAGATCTGGCTCCGCTGGCGCTGGAGCTGGCTGCCTGGGGAACGCGCGACCCGGAGCAGCTCGCATGGCTGGACCCGCCTCCGGCCGCCGCGCTCGGGTCGGGGCAGCGTCTGCTCCGGCGACTCGGAGCCCTGGATGAGCGCGGCGCGATTACCGATCACGGACGGGAGCTGGCCACCCTTGGCCTGCATCCGCGCCTGGGGCATATGCTTGTGAAAGCGAAGGCGCTCGGAGCTGCCGCGCTCGCTTGCCGACTCGCCGTGCTCCTGCAGGAGCGGGATCTGCTGCGCGGAAGCGAGGCTGCCAGAGACTGCGACATGAGGACGCGGCTTGCGCAGCTGCTGACTTATGAGAGCGCCGGACGGCTCTCGCAAGCGGACGAGGAGCAGCTGCCGGCCATGATGCGGGAGGTCAAACGACTGGTCCGGCAGCTTCAGATTGACGAAGGAGAACGGGTGGAGCCGGAGCTGTGCGGCCTGCTGTTATCCTTTGCCTATCCGGACCGCATCGGCAAGAACCGGGGGGATGGATCCTTCCTTCTGGCTAACGGCAGGGGGGCCAGGCTGGCCGAGCTGCAGCCTCTGAGCCGCGCTTCATACCTAGTTGCAGCCGCTATTGACGACAAGGGAACCGACGGGCATATCCAGCTTGCGGCTGAACTGGATGCGGCGATAATCGAACGCCATCATCCGGAATCCATCCTTGTTCATAAGGAGGTCAGATGGGACGCAGGCGCGGGGGCGGTCAGGGCGAGAAAGAGCTGGAAGCTGGATGCGATTGTGCTCAAGGAGACGCCGGACCCGAATCCGGCAGCGGAAGAGATCGCAGCAGCCGTGCTGGACGGTATGCGATCCGAAGGTCTGGGACTGCTGCAATGGGGTAAGGCTGACCTTCAGTACCGGGAGAGAATGGCCTTCATGCATGCCCATAATCCCGATTGGCCGGACGTATCGGATGAAGCGCTGCTTGACCGCATGGAGGACTGGCTGCTTCCCTTCCTGGATCGGGTGGAATCCCGGCGCGATTTGCAGCGGCTGAAGCCATCAGCGATGCTGGAGCAGCTGCTGACCTGGGATCAGCGCCGCCTGCTTCAGTCCGAGGCGCCGACGCATATCCAGGTGCCGAGCGGCTCGAAGATTCCGGTCGATTACAGCGATCCGCAGCGGCCGGCCCTCGCCGTGCGGCTCCAGGAAATGTTCGGATTAAGCGAGACGCCGCGAATTGCAGGCGGGAAGGCGGCGCTGACGATTCACCTGCTGTCGCCCGCCCAGCGGCCGGTTCAGGTGACTTCGGATCTGGCAAGCTTTTGGGCTCATGGATATTTTGAAGTGAAGAAAGATTTGAAAGGGAGATATCCGAAGCATTACTGGCCGGATGATCCGTTAAAGGCCCAGCCGACGAGCCGCGTCCGGCCCAAGTCATAATCCCGGGGGGACAGGCGTGTTTTGCCGCTGGCAGATGAGGGTAATGGTTACATATTGATGAGAGCAAGCAGCCTGCTTCCGCTGCGATAAGCGCATGATGTTGATCGGGACGAGGGGCAGGCGGCTTGGCTGATCAATATTCTGTAATTTCACTATATGAAAAATTCACAGAAATAAAATGACGGGTATGCCGTATCCCTTGCTCCTTCGTCCACTTAGCTACTTTTCGTGCTCCAGCTTCCTTCTCCCATGCTGTTATAAAAGCGGGCTTCCGTTATGCACCAAGGGAAATGTTGGTTTATAATGGTTACAAACGGACAAGCTGCGGAAAGGAGACGGGACGGATGGCATTTATGATTGCGCAAAGAGCGTTTATTAAACTGTATCTGATCACGATGGTGGAACAGCATCGCGGGTACGGCTATCAGATGCTGGAGGAGCTCAGGCAGCAGTTCAAGAGTCATGGCTATGCGCCGCCGCAGAGCGAAATCTATCGTGCGCTGCATGAGTTGGTGCAGGAGGGAGTGCTGTACCGGACCAAGCAGCTGAAGGGAAACGACCCCCGTGTCGATTTCCAGGAAATCGTGCTGTATCATTTTACGGCGGATGGTGCGGAAAAGGCTAAGCTGTACAAACAGCAGGTGAAGCAGGATCTGGATCGCTGTCTGGGCATTCTTCATAAAGCGGTGAATGACAACTACGGATGACCTGAACATCCATCGCAACCAAAGGAGGAATGACCCTATGGGGAAAAAACTGCGCTTTGGGATTATGAGCACGGCTCGGATTGCTAAAAATTCAATGATACCCGGGATATTGAAGTCTGAACGCTGCGAGGTGGGGGCGGTGGCCAGCCGCGATGCGGCCAAGGCCAAGGATTTGGCGGATCGTTATCAAATTGGCAAGTCCTACGGCTCCTACGATGAACTGTTGGCGGACCCTGAGATTGATGCAGTCTACATTCCGCTGCCGAATCACCTTCATAAATCGTGGACCATCAAAGCCGCGGAAGCGGGAAAGCATGTGCTGTGTGAAAAGCCGGCAGCGCTGACCGTAGCCGATGTGCGCGAGATGGCCGAGGCAGCCCGGAAGAACGGCGTGCTCTTCGCGGAAGCCTTCATGTACCGTTATCATCCGAAGCATGCGCGGGTGCGCGAAATTATCGAGAGCGGGGAGATCGGGGAGCTGCGCGGCATACACGGCTCGTTCACCTGCAACAATGCGGATGATAAAAGCAATGTCCGCTACAGCAAGGAGATGGGCGGCGGTTCCATCTATGATCTGGGCTGTTATCCGATCTCGGCTGCGCGGATGATCTATGGCCGCGAGCCGCTCGCTGTGACGGCCCATGCGCTGTTCTCCGAGGAGCATGGCGGTGTCGATATGATGGTGCATGGCATGATGGAGTTCGAGGGCGGTCTTGGCCTGACATTTGAATGCGGCATGTGGACCTATGCTCGCTGCTCGCTGGAAATCGCCGGGACAGAGGGAAGAATTGAACTGCCGTCAGCCTTTGGCTGGGAGCGGATGGAGCATATGAGCCAGATTCTGGTTCATACGCCGAAAGGAACGCGGGAGGAGAAAGTCGGCATCTACAATCACTTTGCACTCCAGGCCGATGCGCTGGCTGCTGCGGTGTTCGATGGAGCCCCGCTTCCTTACGGTCCGGAGGATGCCATTCGCAATATGAGCGCGCTTGAAGCATGCCTGACTGCGGCACATTCCTCATCGCGCGTGCAGGTTCTCACAGAATAAGAAGGCATACCGCATTTCAACGTAAATCGTCCTGATCAGGGCGGTTTATTTTTTTTGTTGCAATTTTCCTCCACATCGTTAAAATAAAATTAACGTTAAAATTATTTTAACGTTATAAAAATATGAACGTTTGTATAATTTTAACGAGAGGAAGATGGAAAAGTGGAGAGGACCGCCGTATTGGAACAGAAGCAAGGGCTGCGCGAGCTGATGAAGATTCGCTCGTTCATGGTGTATGTCGCCGCTCAGACGATGACGAGATTCGGGGATTCCGTGGATTCGATTGCTTACAGCTGGCTTGTCTACATTCTGACTGGTTCGGAGCTGCTGATGGGATCCTTGTTTGCTTTCAATTTTGTGCCTAATCTGTTATTCAGTCTGTTTACAGGAACGCTCGTCGATCGCTGGTCGAAAAGGAAGGTGCTGGCTGCGGTATATATCGGGCGGGGCGGGATGGTGGCTGTGACCGCAGCGCTGTATGCCTTGGGATGGCTTGAAGTATGGCATTTATTTGCGATCACCTTTATCATCTCCACGCTGGAGTGCTTCTCCAAGCCGGCCGAGATGTCGGTTGTGCCTAGGCTGCTGCCGAAGGAGCAGCTGCTGGCAGGCAATTCAATCTTCAGTTCCTTGAATCGAACGGCGGAGCTTGTTGGCTTATCGGCTGCCGGGGCGCTGATCGCTTTCATCGGAATATCGGGCACGATTCTGGTGGTCAGCGTCACTTTCACTGTTGCAGCGGTGACCGTGCTGACGTTGAGGGGGCTGGACGCCCAGGATCCGGCAGCTGATGAAGAGGAGAAGGCAGGCGGGGCGGTGCAGAAGAGCAGGACCATGATCGCAGATATTAAAGAGGCGCTTGCCTTTGTGAAATCCCATTCCTTGCTGCTTGGCACCACGGCGCTGGCTGTCGTCATTAACTTCTGTGTGGCGCCGCTTAATGTGCTTCAGCCCGTCTATGTAAGAGAGTCGCTCGGAGCGGGCAGCGCGGGGATGAGCGTGCTCGGGACGGCGCTGCTGCTCGGCATGATAGCCGGCAGTCTCGGGGTCGGACAATACGGCAAACGTTATAAAAAGAGCACGCTGATCTTTACCGGCTGTGTCCTGCTTGGCGCATGCTATGCTGCGCTCAGCATTCCGGTAATGCTGCCCGCCTATCGCCTGGAGACCGCGGCGGTGTTCATGTTCTTGCTCGGGGCTTCCGTCAGCATCCTGAACACTCCGATTTCCACCTACCTGATGGAGGTCACGCCCCGACATATGCTCGGCCGCATCGGCTCGTTGCTGGGCGTGCTCAGCACGTTGGCCATCCCGCTGGGTGGCTTTCTTACAGGGGTGGTCGCACAATATCAGACACCGCAAACGCTGTATATGATCATGGGGCTGTTCATGTTGCTGCCGGTGATCGTTCTGGGCAGGCGGAAGAGTTTTCGGGAAATCTAGTATGGGGACACTTTGATATTTCCCCATCCACACCCTATAATAAGAGACGGTAACTATTTTCAATCCGGAACTGGGGTGTTCGATGTGGAAACGAAAGAGCTGAGAACGCTGGAGGAAGTTAAAATATATTCGGATCCATATCGTCTCCAAATTTTGCAATTGATGCACAAAATGAACCGTCCGGCTACGGTGAAGGAGATTGCCGACGAGATCGGGGATGCGCCGGCCAAAGTGCATTATCATATGAAGAAGCTGGAGCGGATCGGCATGGTGTCCATGGTGTCCACCAAGGAGATTAACGGTATTATTGCGAAATATTACGAGCCGTTTGCCGGAATGGTGCAGATTAAGCATGCCACCAAGGAAGGCCATGGCGAAGAGCCGATGATCAAGGAACTGATTCGCTCGGAGACGAACAAGCTGCTGTCCACGATTTTTAATCAGAACAAGGAGCATTTCTTCAAGCAGATGGAGCAGTCCGAACCGTCGGCTGGAAATATGATAACGAGCACGCTCTACATGACGGAGGAAGAGAACAAGCAATTCGTGCTGGAGCTGGATCAGCTGATTGAGAAATACAAGAGGAAGCGCGATGAAGAAGACGTTCATGAATATGAGTTCTTTACCACGATGGTTCAGAACAAAAGGAAATAGCGTCATTGCAGGCAGAAAGCTGGCCCCCGACCGGGAGCCAGCTTTCCATTCTATTTTCTGCGAATCTTTCATATTCATGTATAGAGAGGGAGAAGCTTCAATATGGGACGGAGGCGACCTTAATCCTTGTAATCATCGGTCCCCGGCTGTGGCGACAGTGCAGGCGAGGTGGACGTTCCGTAATCCTGGACGGCTTCCCATGCGCCAGCATCGTCGAATTGGCCGGCATTCCGCTGGCGATTAACCCCTGCGCCCGAAGGTGGAGGCGTCATGACCTGTTCTTCTACAGGGCGTGAGTCCTCGGAGCTGTGGCTGGATGCATGCTCGATGCAGTGAATCGTGCTCGGCAGCGCCTCCAGCCGTTCATAGGGAATGTCCCGGCCGCACACGGCACAGGTGCCGTAGCTGCCTTCGTCCATTCGTTGGAGGGCGGTATCAATCCGATCCAGCTCTTGTGCCTGCTTGTCATGTATGGCGAGATTGCGACTGCGTTCGAACTCCTCGGTGGCCAGGTCAGCAGGGTGATTATCGGCTGCGCTCAGTTCCCCGGTGGAATCGCGAAGAGAATCCTCGCCGGATTGCTCCGGAGACCCGATCAGCTGTTCCAGCCTTGCTTTGTCCTGAAGCAGACGCTGTTCAAGTTCGTTCAATTGCGGTTGTGTCAACGCACTCATCGTGAGTCTCTCCTTTCGAGTCGTTCTATGTTTTGCATTACCCGCATGGACGGGACGGCAATCAGTCTTTCGGAAGGACAGGGAGGTGTTTTTGGAACTTTCTCTAAAAAAGCCCTGGGGTGGTTTTATTCTAAGACCCGGATATGATATAAAAAAGGTAGCAAGTTACTGGCTGCATCAACGGATGGAGGTAAATCGCAATGGATGAGCATATGAAACGCCGATTAGACAAGCAGAAGAAACTTTTTCGGCAGCTGGGTATTCAATTGGATGCTTTGTCAATCCATGAGAAGGAATTTTCAACCAAGCTTCGCGGCTACGATCAGGAAGAGGTCGATACCTTTCTGGACGATGTGATAAAAGATTACGAGCGTTTTTACGCCACAATTTCCGACTTGATGGATAAATGGCAGGAGCAGCAGATCATCATCCGGGATTTGAAGGCCGGCATCAAGCCTGAGCCTGAACGGCCGACCCTGGACCCGCTCAAGCTGGAGGAGACGGTGGCCAGACTTGAAGCGGACCTGAAGCTTTTGAAGAAGCAGATTCGCCCGGAAGAGAAGTTCTTTATCGAGTGAACTACATAGATTTGATGCTGCAGAACAAAAACCACGATGCAACGCGTTTAACGGTTGATCGTGGTTTTTCGTTGGTTGGCCAGCCACGGCGGGGATGGGGAGACAGCGTTCTGCCCGGATTTAAGCTGAGTTGTCTGATTCGCCGCCTGATTCGCCGCCTGTTCCATCACCGGATAAATTTCGCCTGAACGCCACGGCAGCAGCTCTTGTTGATGAGGCCTGTCCTGATTGTAGATCAGAAGGAGTTTCGTGCTCGGGGTTAGCGGTGTCAGCCAGTGGTACCATCCCGGTGGCGCATACGCGGCTTGACCCGGCTGCAGCAGGTAGATATGCGGGTTCTGCGCGGAAGGATCGGCAAGCGCGTAGCTTATTTCTCCGGATAAAAGGTAGCATAGCTCCCCGGCATCCGGGTGGCTATGGGGTGGAAGATGACCGCCGGGCTCCAGATGAACCTCGCTCACACATATCGATTCCATATGTGGAAGCTGCCCCGAGGAGAGATGGGCATAGCCTCTGCCCCGAAGGCTGCTGGCCTGGCTTCGTAGATCATAGCGATGTCTTGTCATCGTTATCCAGGACTCCTTCTTTGCCAATAATAGATGAAGAGGGATTATTCTATCTTATTCCAGGTCCGTTCCAGGTAGAATCGCTTTGAGCCCATATTACAGGCCGGGTTGTTGACGATAGGAAGCATCGGCATGAAGGTGCATGTCCGGATAGATGTAATGGACGGGCACGGGAAAAAGATCGAACATTGACGAAATCCGTGCAATTGTTTATGATGGCAATATCTATTTATATGGCGTGTTACCTTTACAGGGCATGAGCCAAGAAGAGATTCCCGTTAGCGGGTGTCTTATTCTTGGCTTTTTGTTGTGGATTCCCTGAAATGATCCTTGTCCATAAGGTTATGGCATTATCCAGGCATACTATACAGGAAAGGGGGAAGAACATGCGCGGAGACGAGACATATACAGTGGTACGGATCATAGGCAATAATGTGGTGATGGTGCACGGCGGAGCGAAAGCTTCGGAGTATGTCATACTTGGCAAGGGCATCGGCTTTGGAACAAAAATCGGCGATGAGGTGTCTTTGGATGACTCCCGCGTAGAGAAGCTTTTCAAGCTGGAGGATCGGGACCAATTGAATCAGTTCCATGATCTGCTTGAGGAGTTCGACCCCCTGGTCATGGAGGTTGCGGACAGCATCATTAACAGCATTTCTCAGGAATTTCCGGGCACGCTAAATAACAAGGTGTATCTGGCCCTTCCAAGCCATATCCAGTTTACCGTATTTCGTATTCGCAAAGGCATGGACATTATCAATCCTTTTCTTGAGGAAACCCGAATCAGCTTCCCCAAGGAGTACGACATTGCCGCCAGAGCGGCCGCAATGATCGAAGAAGCGTTTCACATCGAGGTTCCGGAGGATGAAGTCGGTTTTTTGACCTACCATGTCTATTCGGCTGTCAGCCATGTGCCGGTCGGACAGCTTGTCAAAGCCTCAAACCTTGTCAGCCGCCTCGTCGATACGATTGAGCAGGAGCGGAAGATCGAGTTCAACCGGAGCAGTATGGATTATGTCCGGCTGCTGACGCATTTGCGTTTCTCGGTGGACCGGATCATGAACCAGACAATGGATGTTGACAATCCGTTTGCCGATCAGATTCGCAGCAGATTTAAGAAGGAATATGCACTGGCCAAGCGTCTGGGTACTTATATGAAGCAAGACTTGAACCGGGAAGTTCCGGAATCAGAGATCTGCTTTCTGGCGATGCATCTGTATCGCTTGTTTCAGGGAAGGAAAGCCTCTAAAGATGACCCCAAGAAACCACATTAAGGGAGGAAACCATCATGTTTGGAAAATGGAAGAAGAAAAAAGCAGCTTCACCTATCGAGATCAAAGCTCCGCTGACAGGAAAGGCGGTGCCGCTGTCCGAGGTGCCTGATGAGGCTTTTGCCGCAGGACATATGGGACAGGGTATTGCGATTGAGCCGGCCGAAGGCCGGTTGGTGGCTCCTTTTGACGGGACAGTCGCGCATGTAATCAAATCCAAGCATGCTGTCATGCTCGAAGATGCACAAACGGGACTGCAGTATTTGTTCCACATCGGCATCAACACCGTCGGTCTGAAAGGCGAGGGCTATACAAGCCATGTCAACACAGGCGATCAGGTGAAAGCCGGTCAGGTGCTGATCGAGTTTGATATGGAGGCGATCCGAAATGCGGGCTATCCGCTCATTACTCCGATCATCGTCACCAATGCGGATGAACTGGCTTCCAAGGTGGAAGGCCAGACGGGACATGTTGCTGCCGGTCAGGATGTTGTCCTGAATGTGGAGCTTAAAGCATAGAATATGCTATATAGGCTGCGCTGGTATGAGCAAGACCGTAAAAAACTAGGAGTCTATAATAAGTATTGACAGCATTGACATGCTGAATTAAGCTTGAACACAGCATTATATCATTCATTGGCGTGTTACCAGTTGTGGGCATGAGCCAAGGAAAGTGGACCTGATGACGCAGGTTTCTTTTCTTGGCTCTTTTTTTGCTGCTATTTTTCTTCCGGATCACTTCTCGCATGGCAGAATAGTTCCTGCTCCCTTGCCGGATGATAATCGTAACCGCCGGAATAATTATGAATTTTGTCCGCAACTAGCCGGGCAGCAATCAGGTAATAAACCGCTGACGATTGACGATCAGCTTGAAGTTGAGCAGCAGGCCTGCGACGGCAGGGAGACGCGTCATTTTGAAGACGGTTTTACAATAAACCATTTTAGATCAGAGAAAGGATGATTTGAATGTTAGCCAAGTTACAAAGGCTGGGGAAATCGCTGATGCTTCCTGTGGCGACATTACCGGCAGCTGGGATTTTGCAAGGTTTTGGCCTCATCGATTATGAGAATGACCTTCATCTCGGGGCAGCAGTCGGTGGATTCTTGAACACGTATTTTGCTCCCTTCTTGAATGCAGGGGCAGGAGCGATATTTGGGAATTTGGCGCTTATTTTTGCAATTGGGGTAGCGATAGGATTTGCAGGGGATGCCGTAGCGGCGCTGTCAGCTCTTATTGCTTATCAGGTATTGATCAATGTGATGGATGCAGCTCCGGCTGCTTTCGGTTGGATTCCGGATGATACCAGTCTAAATATGGGGATTCTTGGCGGTATTATAGCGGGGATATGGTCAGCGTACCTGTACAAGAAATTCCATAATATCAAACTTCCTGACTGGCTTGGCTTCTTCGCAGGTAAACGTTTTGTTCCGATCATTACAGCGGCGAGCACGATGGTGCTGGCCGTATTGATCGGCATGATCTGGAGTCCGATCCAGGAAGTGATCAGCTCATTCGGCATGTGGGTGGTCGGCCTTGGCGGCATCGGCTCATTTGTGTTTGGCGTTGCCAACCGCCTGCTGATCCCGATCGGGCTGCATCATGTTATCAATGCAATCGCCTGGTTTCAAATCGGCGACTTTACGAATGCGGCCGGTGAAGTTGTGCACGGTGACTTGCACCGCTTCTTCGCCGGAGACAAATCGGCCGGCATGTTCATGACGGGCTTCTTCCCTATCATGATGTTTGCCTTGCCAGGGGCAGCTTTGGCATTTGTCCATACCGCAAAACCGGGGAAAAAGAAAATTGTTGCCTCCATCTTTATGGGTTCGGCGCTGGCCGCGTTCCTGACAGGCATCACCGAACCGCTGGAGTTCACTTTTATGTTCGTAGCGCCGATCCTATATCTGGTGCATGCAATCTTGACAGGGGTAGCGGGTTACATTATGTACGCCTTGGATGTGAAGCTCGGCTTCGCATTTTCGGCAGGCTTGATTGACTATCTGGTCAATATGAAGCTTTCGACGAATGCCTGGCTTCTCATTCCGGTCGGTCTTGTCTTCTTCCTCGTATACTACTTCCTGTTCCGGTTCATTATCCAAATGTTCAATCTGAAAACACCGGGCCGATCTGACGACCCGAATGAATTTGAGATGGACAGCGATGCCGGGGAAGCTGGTTCAACCGCCACCGCCTCGACAGACAGCAGGGCAGCCAAAATTTTGACTCACATCGGGGGCGCTGACAACATCGAATCCGTGGATGCATGCATTACCCGCCTTCGCCTCGTTGTCAAGGACGATCAGGTTGTCAACGATGCAGCGCTGAAGCAGCTTGGCGCATCAGGGGTCATGAGACTTGGCAAAGGCGCAGTCCAGGTTGTGTTCGGTCCGCAATCCGAGTCGATCAAGGACGAGATCAAAAAAATGCTGTAGGGCAACACATGAACCGGCAGGGCCGGAGACGATAGTCTCCGCCCTGCTTTTTATATATACATACAAGAGAAAGACAGCGGGTTCATTTACTAATTGGCCGTTGTGTACATAATGTCGAAGCAAACCCTTCATACTAGATTCAACTGTGCACAAAATCGCTCTGTGTGTGAATCGGGTAGGGAGGACAGAACGTGGAACATACTAAACATCGTAAACGAACTGAAAATACGCTGACCTGGTGGCAGCTGGCGCTGCTGGGGGTCGCCTCGACGATTGGAACCGGTTATTTTCTCGGCTCCAGTCTGGGGATTCGGCTGGGCGGACCGGCCGTGCTGATCTCGTTTGTGCTCGCGGCAATCGCTACGTTCATTGTTTTTGACGTGCTGGCACGCATGACAGCCGAAGACCCGCGTGAAGGATCGTTTCGTTCCTATGCCAAAAAAGCCTACGGCCGCTGGGCAGGCTTCTCGTCGGGCTGGATGTACTGGTGCTCGGAAGTGCTGATTATGGGCAGCCAGATGACGGCGCTCGCGATCTTCTCGCGCTTCTGGTTTCCTGCTGTTCCGATGTGGATATTTGCGGCCGGCTATGCCGTCCTCGGATTGTTGGTCATTTGGATCGGGAACAAGGGCTTCGACCGGCTGGAGAACGTGCTTGCTGTCATTAAAGTGGCGGCGATTGTGATGTTCCTCGTCATTGCCGCTGCGGCTCTGATGGGCTGGCTAAGCGGCGGCACACAGCCGAAGGTGCCTGCGACGGCAGGAGAATGGTTTCCGACGGGCGCGCTGGGCCTGTGGTCCTCCCTCATCTTTGCTTTCTATGCTTTTGGCGGCATCGAGGTGATGGGGGTGATGGCCATCCGGCTTAAAGATCCGAAGGAAGCGCCGAAATCGGGCCGGGTCATGATTCTGCTGCTCTCGATTGTGTATGTGATCTCGCTTGGACTGTCGCTGATGATGGTGTCATGGCGTCAATTTTCACCGGAGAAAAGTCCGTTTGTGGTCGCGTTAAGCTCGTACGATCTTCCGTTCATCCCTCATATCTTTAATGCGGTGCTCATCGTGGCCGGCTTCTCCACCATGGTAGCGTCGCTGTATGCGGTGACGACCATGCTCGTGACGCTGTCCGAGGACAAGGATGCGCCGAAGCTGTTCGCCAAAAAGAAATTCAAACGCAAAACTCCGGTGTTCGCGCTTGGATTGACCGCTGGAGGACTGATCGTATCGATTGTTCTGTCGCTCATTATGCCGGGGAAAATCTATGAGTTTTTGACGACCGGCGCAGGGCTGATGCTGCTGTACAACTGGTTGTTTATTCTGATCTCCGCCGGAAGAATACTGAAGCTGTCTGTCTGGGGTCAGATCAAACGCTATACAGGAATGCTGCTCATCGTGCTGGCCGTTGCAGGCACCGCCTTCCATCACACCAGCCGACCGGGGCTCTGGATCAGTCTGGCATTTGCTGCAGTCATCTTGATCGTGGTGCTCATCATGCAGTACATCTGGCGGAAAGCCGAGAAGCGCCAGAAGGAGCATGGCAATGACTCCAGGCTGCGGCCGAAGCCGGTCAGATGAGTGCCATGAAGCGGGTTATCCAAACAGGGCAAACACAGCCCGAATTCCAAAGTAGATGCCGAAGCCGACGAGGGATAGTCCGGACAGAATGGAGATCAGGGCAAGCGCGCCGTCGCTCAGAAACTTGCGGAAGGTGCTGGACAGCGTTGCCATGAAGAAGTCCCAAACAATGACACCGAGAATGACCGCCAGGCTGTAGAGCATCAGATCGCCCGTTCCGTGGTCGGCAGCGGTTTTGACCAGGACAGAACCATAAATGCCAAGCCAGAACAGAATCGTCATCGGATTAGAGATGGACATGAGGAAGCCGGATACAACCGATTTCCACAGCGACTCTTCCCCCTTGGCCTCGCTGATGGAGACGGTCCTGGAGTTCAGGATGCTCTCTATGCCTGTATAGATGAGTACAAATGCGCCAAAGAGCCACAGAAACGTCTGCATGAACGGTGTCTCAAGAAAATGGACAACGCCGAGATACACCATGGCCATGTACAGGATGTCCGCCGTCACCGCACCGATACCGAACATCCACGCATGCCAGAAGCCGCGTTTGATTCCTTTGTCGAGCTGAGCCGCATTAATCGGGCCGATTGGGGCCGAGAGGGACAGTCCAAGAAGCATGTAGCTTAAAAATAAACTCATCGTTATCCACCTGCCGTATCATTTATTATTACGAAGACTGCGAAGGCTTGTACGACCACTGTTTGTTCCCATTGTATTCAGGGGCATGTCCTATTTATGACACCATGAACGAAATAATTGATGGATTGCCGCTGAATAACCGCGCCGTTGAGGCGCGGTTTTATTTGGGCTTCAAAGTCTGGTAGGATATAGATTGAAGTTGGGACATCAGGGTAAGTATGAGGTAGCGTCTCTATAGAAACGCTGGCCGTTATGGAACAGATGGAGTGAGTGCTTATGTCGAGTGAAGAACTTGCGCAGCGTGTACATATCGGGTTGTCCGGCTGGGGCGATCATGACAAGCTTTACGATGAAGGCGCGAAGGCCGGCGATAGGCTGGGGATGTACGCGCGGCATTTTCCGGTAGTGGAGATGGACAATTCGTTCTACGCTATTCCCTCACCGGAGCAGATGGGCAAATGGTGTGATCAGACGCCGGAAGGCTTCGGATTTATTGTGAAGGCTTTTCAAGGGATGACCGGACATGACCGGGGCAAGGGGAAAAGTTATTACCCGAACACAAAGGCGATGTTTGATGCGTTTAAGCAATCGGTGGAGGTGCTGAGGGAGAAGGGGAAGCTGCGAGCTGTCCTTTTCCAGTATCCGCCATGGTTTCAATGCGAGCGGAAGCATGTTGAAATATTGAAGCGGACCCGGGAATGGATGGGCGACGCTCCGCTGGCGCTTGAATTCCGGCATCAAAGCTGGTTTGAGCCGGGGATGCGCGAGAAGACGCTGGCATTCATGCAGGACGAGGGCTGGATTCACAGCATCGTGGACGAGCCGCAGGCAGGATCCGGCTCCGTGCCGACTGTCCTTGAGCCGACCCGTGAGGATGCGGTGATGATTCGTTTACACGGCCGCAATATGAACGGGTGGAATTCCGGCGGGCAGGAGAACTGGCGCGAGGTGCGGTACCTGTACCGCTACAATGATGAAGAGCTTAGAGAGTGGCGGAATCACGTGCTCAAGCTGCTTAAGCATGTGCGGCAGTGCTGGATGATTTTCAACAACAATTCCGGCGGCGATGCCTCCGACAATGCGAAACAGCTGCTGCAGCTGCTCGGCATGGACAGCGGTCCCGAGCCGCTCAGGCAATTGGACTGGTTTGAATTACCCGGTATTTCTCAGGAAATAGAATGAAATGGAAACTCATACAAAAGTTATGTTGAAGAAAGGCGAAATCGTCAATATTTTGTCGCAAATCCATCTGTTTCCGAGATCAATATTATATAAAAAGGTTATTTTCGGTCTGATGCGGTTGTGTATTATAATGGGAGTGTAAAGAAAACGTTTAAATTTTAATAAAGAAATTCCGTCCAAGTACTATCAAAATAATCTGACGGAGGGAGTCAGCGATGAAGACCCTTGACAGAATGGCAGAAGGGCCCTGGCAGAAATATCACGGTCCGAACTTGGGGTACATTCAAGACCAATACGAGAAATATTTACAGAACCCTGATGAAGTGGAGCCTGGATACCGCGAGCTGTTTGCTAGCTGGGGACCGCCTCCATTTTTGGAAAACAATGAAAAGAAAGCGGATTCGCAGGGACAAGTAGCCCCTCTTGACCGCAACTTGCTGAAGAAGAGTGTGGATGCAGGAAAACTGGTATGGAATATTAGAACCTACGGCCATCTTGCCGCGGATATCGATCCGATCGGCATCGGCGAAGAAGCCGACACCCGATTGCTTCAACCGGAAACTTATCAGCTCAGCCAAGCAGACTTGGCTGCTCTGCCCGCGGAGATTGTGTGGGAGAATGCGCCTGGGGATGTGAAGAACGGCTGGGAAGCTGTTCAGCGGCTGCTGAAATTATATACGGGCACCATCGCATATGAATTCAGTCATATCCATGATGAAGAAGAGAGAAACTGGCTTAACCATCAGGTGGAGTCCGGGCGGTTCCCGGTCAGTCTGTCTGCGGAAGAGCGCAGGGATCTGCTGAAGAAGCTGCTTGAAGCCGAGCAGTTTGAAGAATTTTTGCACCGGACCTTCGTAGGGGCCAAGCGTTTCTCCGTCGAGGGGAATGAAGCGCTTGTTCCGCTGCTGGATGAGATTGTGCGTGAACTGGCCGAGGTGGATGTGGATTCGATCTTGATCGGCATGGCTCACCGCGGACGTCTGAATGTGCTGGCTCACGTGCTGGGCAAGGACTATCGCAAAATTTTCTCCGAATTCATGCATTCGCCGAACAAACATCTGGTGCCGTCGGAAGGCTCGATGGGCATCAACTATGGCTGGACCGGCGATGTGAAATACCATCTTGGCGCAGACCGTTTCCTGAAGAAGGGCGAAGGGCATGATGTCCGCATTACGCTTGCGAACAACCCGAGCCACCTGGAATATGTTAATCCGGTCGTAGAAGGCTTCGCCCGGGCGGCGCAAGAGGATCGGAGCCAGCCGGGATATCCGAAGCAGGATGTCAACAAGGCGGCAAGCATCCAGATTCACGGCGATTCGGCCTTCCCTGGCGAAGGCGTTGTTGCCGAGACGTTGAACTTTAACAAGCTGCCAGGCTACCGGACCGGGGGAGCAATTCACATCATCGTGAATAACCGGATCGGATTTACAACGGAAGGCAAGGATTCCCGTTCTACCCACTATGCCAGCGACTTGGCTAAAGGGTACGAGATTCCGATCATTCATGTGAATGCGGATGATCCGGAGGCTTGCATTGCCGTTGCGCGACTGGCAAGTGAATATCGCAATAAATTCAAGAAGAGCATTCTGATCGATCTCGTCGGCTACCGCAAGTACGGTCACAACGAAACCGATGATCCGGAAACGACACAGCCGCTGATCTATCAGAAAGTGAAAACTCATCCGACGGTCAGCACCATTTATATGAAGAAACTGGTGAATGAGCAGGCGCTGAGCCAGGAAGAAGTGGATCAGCTAAAGGACCAGGTTGTTCAAGTACTGAAGGATGCATACGACAATGTGAAGTCGAAGGAGCTCTCGGATTCCGCTCTGCTCGAACTGAACGCCAGCGACGGCAAGAGCCGTCCGGAGCCAGCCACGAACATCTCGGCTGAAAGCTTGCGCGGAATCAACCGTGAGCTGCTGAAATGGCCGGAAGGCTTCACGGTGTATCCGAAGCTGAAGCGGATTCTGGAACGGCGCAGCGGCGCCCTGAATGAAGGCGAGAAGGTGGACTGGGGGCATGCGGAAACGCTGGCTTTCGCCACCATCCTGTCCGAAGGCAAGCCGATCCGGATTACGGGCCAGGACGCGGAGCGCGCGACCTTCGCGCACCGGAATCTGGTGCTTCATGATTCGGTGAACGGCAGCACCTTCTGCCCGCTGCACCGTCTGCCGCAGGCGAAGGCATCGTTTGCCATTCACAACAGCCCGCTGACGGAAGAGGCGGTTCTCGGATTCGAGTATGGCTACAATGTGTACTCACCGGAGACCTTGGTCATTTGGGAAGCCCAGTACGGCGACTTCGTCAACTGCGCCCAGGTTATCATTGACCAGTTCATCTCTGCGGGACGTTCGAAGTGGAGACAGAAATCGAGCCTGGTCATGCTGCTCCCTCACGGCTATGAAGGTAATGGCCCGGAGCACTCCAGTGCGAGATTGGAGCGTTTCCTGCAGCTGAGCGGCGAGGATAACTGGGTTGTTGCGAATTTGTCGAGCGCGGCTCAATATTTCCACCTGCTTCGCCGTCAGGCTGCCATCACGAATACAGAGGACGCTCGTCCGCTTGTGCTGATGGCACCGAAAAGTTTGATCCGCAACCCGCGGGTGGCATCGCCGGTCCATGCCTTCAGTGAAGGCGGCTTCCAGAAGGTGTTGGAGCAGCCGGGACTTGGCAATAATCCGAAAAAGGTAGAGCGTCTGATTCTGTGCTCCGGGAAAGTGGCAATCGATCTGGAGGATGCGCTGGATAAACAGAAGGATGAAGATCAGTCCTGGCTTCATATTCTGCGGGTAGAGCAGCTGTATCCGTTCCCGAAAGAGGAGATTTCCCGCGTGCTGCAGAAGTTCCCGAATCTGAAGGAAATTCTGTGGGTTCAGGAAGAGCCTCAGAATATGGGTTCATGGTTCTTCATGGAGCCGAGAATTCGCGAAATTGCGCCTCAGGGAGTCGAAGTCCGCTATAACGGACGTCCGGAGCGCTCCAGTCCTGCGAGCGGCTATCAGGATGTGCATGCATACGAGCAACAGACGATCATTTCTTTTGCCCTTAATCGAAAAACCATTAATCAACAGATCTCATTGGGGAGGTAGCGGCTGTGAGCGAAATTACTGTACCAGCTATGGGCGAGTCCATCACCGAAGGAACGATATTTAAATGGCATGTCAAAGAAGGAGATGCTGTAAGTGTCGGTGATGTGCTGCTCGAGTTAGAAACGGATAAGGTCAATCTGGAAATCAGCGCGGAAGCGGAAGGGGTTGTGGAGAAAATCCTTCGTCAGGAAGGTGAGAATGTCACCATTGGCGAAGTGATTGGACAAATCGCTGCGCAAGAAGGCGTAACGAAGTCGGCTCCGGCTCCGAAGGCAGAGGAGCCAGCTCCGGCGAAGTCAGAGGCTGCTCCGGCAGCGGAAGCTGTGAAACCACCAGCGCCGGCACCGGTGGACAGCGGAGATGCTTCAGGCACAACCGCTTCGCCTTCGGCACGCAAGCTTGCACGCGAGCGCGGGATTGATCTGGAACAGGTACAGGGCCGCGACCCGATCGGTCGCATCTATCATGATGACGTGAAGAACCATCAAGCGGGTGAAGCCAGCGCATCGAAGCCGGCTTCCCCGGCTGCGGCAGCCCCAGCTCCTGCTGCTCCTGCCGAATTCACCAAGCCTGTTGAGCGTGTCAGAATGTCGCGCCGCCGTCAGACGATTGCCAATCGTCTGGTCGAGGCCCAGCATACGGCAGCGATGCTTACTACCTTTAACGAAGTTGACATGAGCGCCATTCTGGATCTCCGCAAACGGAGAAAGGATTCGTTCAAAGAGAAGTTTGAAGTCAACCTCGGCTTTATGTCCTTCTTCACTAAAGCGGTAGTGGGCGCGCTGAAGAAATTCCCGCTGTTGAACGCGGAAATCGACGGCGAAGATATTATTGTGAAGAAGTTCTATGATATCGGTATTGCCGTCTCGGCGAAGGAAGGTCTTGTGGTGCCGGTCGTGCGTGATGCGGATCGCCTTGGCTTTGCAGAGATTGAGAAAGAGATCGTGAATCTGGCAGGCAAAGCCCGCAACAACTCGCTGTCGCTGTCCGAGCTTCAAGGCGGCACGTTCACGATTACGAACGGCGGCGTGTTCGGATCGCTGCTCTCGACACCAATTCTGAATACCCCGCAGGTCGGTATTCTCGGGATGCACAAAATCCAGCTGCGTCCGGTTGCCATTGACGAGGAGCGGATGGAAAACCGTCCGATGATGTACATTGCCTTGTCTTATGACCACCGGATTGTAGATGGTGCTGAGGCTGTAAGCTTCCTTGTCACCGTCAAACAGCTTCTGGAAGATCCGGAATCGCTGCTGCTGGAAGGGTAAGCAAGGATCGAACTTGTGCGAACATAACAAAGGCAGGTCTATGGATTTCCATAGCACCTGCCTTTTTTGTGCTGCACTCCAGCCAGCTCCGGTTGTTTCTCCTATGCGTATTTGCAGGAGGGGTTGCCAGAGAGGTCGGCCGGGAGCTTAGCGGGACTTTTCTTTACTCTTGGTCTTCTGCGGCTCGAGGTCGCGAGGATTCCAGTTCTCCGCCTGGGGCTCCACGTCCTGATGCTTATTTACCTTATCCCGCTGCTCCTGCGAATCATTATCCGTATATTGACGATTTCTGGCTTCATCACTGCTTGGTTGCTTCATCATACATACCTCCTTCAGGATGATGTAGAGTATACATACCCGGTTCCACGAAAAATAAACGGGAGCAAGGCAGCTTAGCATTTGATTTTCGATGGGGTTATCGTTAACATGGAATTTAAAGGTTTAACATATCTCATTGCACGGATGGATGAGAAAGGAGATACATAATGACGATTTCAAATTCACATCAAACCTTATTGTTTACCGGATCCTATGCCGAGAAGGACAGCCCGGGGATCGGGGTGTATCAGTTCCACCAGGAGCGCGGGGAATTAAAGCTGCTGGACGAGGCATCCGGCATTAAAAATCCGACTTTTCTGAATGTGGATATTTCTGCGCGCCGATTGTATGCCATTGGCGAAATTTCGGTACAGGGTCAGAAGGCGGCTGAAATTGTAACGTTTGCGGTCGATCCGGAGCTTGGGAAGCTGCAGGAGCTCAGCCGGGTACAAAGTGTCAGCAGTTCAACCTGCCATATCCAGCGGGATGCAGAGAGCAAATTTCTAATTGTATCGAGTTATCATGGCGGCTTGATCGGGCTTCATGCCATCCAGGATGACGGCACTCCGGGGCCGCTTCTGGATGAGAAGCGTCATGCGGAGCTTGTGCAGGTCGCGGACGGACAGCAGCCGCGGGCACATTCCGCCTTTTACAGTCCGGATGAGCAGTACCTGTTTGTGCAGGACCTCGGTTTGGACAAAATTATGGCTTATACGGTGGATGCCGATGCAAAGAAGCTGAGCTTCCACGGAGAAACCCAGCTGGCACAGGGGGCCGGACCACGGCATTTGACCTTTCATCCGCGCGGGGTCTATGCTTATGTCATCAATGAGCTTGACTCCACTGTAACGGTGCTGCGATACAACCGTGATCAGGGAAGTCTGGAAACGGTGGAGACGGTATCCACATTGCCGCCCGATTATGAAGGCGAGAGCTACTGTGCCGAGATTGCTATATCAACGGACGGGAAGACGCTGTATGGCTCCAATCGGGGACATGACAGCATCGTTGTGTATCGGGTTGACCAGAACACAGGCAAGCTGACTCCGCTGCAATATATGCCGACCGGGGGAGGGCATCCAAGGCATTTCAGCTTGATGCCTGGCGGCAAATTTCTGGTGGCTGCGAACCGTGATGGCAACAATCTGGTGCTGTTCACTGTTAATCCGGATGACGGATTGCTCGCTCCGAGCGGGCATACGGTTACCCGGGACAAGCCGGTATGTGTGAAGCCGGTCGTATTTTAACCAACCGAATGATGCGTTCTTCATCAGGAGCTGTTCTGCATGCTGTACTTGCAGAGCAGCTTCTTTTTCCTCGCTTATCGCAGCAGGAACACGATTCAGAGCGGAAGCGAACGGGTTATGTTATAAACAGAGCAAGCGAACTTTAGAAGGGGGTGGCACTTGATGCACAAACGATTGAATGGTAAAGTCGCAGTCATTACAGGAGCCGGGTCCGGGATCGGTCGTGCCGCAGCCCTTCTGATGGCAGAGCATGGAGCCAAGGTGCTGCTGATCGACAAGGAAACTGAAGGCATTCAGAAGGTCCGCAGCCTAATCGAGGAGGCGGGCGGCGAGGCGTTAACGGGTCAATGCGATATTTCCGATGGAGCCGCGGTGTCTGAATGCTTGCAGCTGGCTGCCAGAGAATGGGGCGTCATCGATATTGTGTTTGCCAATGCAGGGATTAACGGCGTGATCGCGCCGATCGAGACGATGGAGGACGAAGAATGGGATGCCACCATGAACACGAATCTGCGGGGCACCTTTCTTACTGTCAAGCATGCGATTCCTCACTTGAAATCAAGAGGCGGGAGCATCATCATCACCAGCTCGATCAACGGCAACCGCGTATTCACCAACTTTGGCTTCTCTGCCTACAGCACAACCAAGGCGGGGCAGGTTGCTTTCATGAAGATGGCTGCGCTCGAGCTCGCCCGTTACAAAATTCGTGTCAACGCGATCTGTCCGGGCGCCATCAGCACGAACATTAGCGCCAATACGTTGATCAAGCCGGAGGTGAAGGAGATCCGGGTTCCGATTGAGTATCCCGAAGGCGATCAGCCGCTCGCCCACGGTCCGGGACAGCCGTCCCAGGTTGCGAAACTGGTGCTGTTCCTGGCTTCGGATGATTCCGATCATATTACCGGCTCGGAAATCTATGTGGATGGGGCTGAATCGCTGATCCATTAGTCGGACTGCGAGGCTTCCGGATTTGACAAATCACCGCAAGTTCCCCATAATGAATTCATATTTTTATATAGAGGATTGTGGTGATCAGGATGGGCATTGTCGTGGTCGAGATCTGCGACAGCAACTTGATGAGTGCTTTGGAGCTGGAGCATTTGGAGGACTTGTATCCCGAAATCGCAGTCCTGCGCGCGGATTGCATGAATCTGTGCGGCCTGTGCAAGCTGCGTCCCTACGCGCTCGTCAACGGGAAGCGTGTATTTGGTAAATCGACCGAAGAATGCATCGAGAAGATCAAGGCAGCGATTGAAGAAGAGCTGGCGGTCTACGGTATGTAAGTATTCCGGAAGGAATGTGTCATAGATGAGGAAGAGGGGCCGTGTGCGTCAAGCTAGTGACGCTTGCGGCTTCTTTTCTTATGCACATGGCCAATAAAGTAAAAAAATGCGAGAACACGGAACGATCGTCCGTATCTCGCATAATATTGGCGTTACCGTTAGCTTCTGCCGATCAGGAGGCGTTGTGGCCTGCCAACACAATCTCCTCGCATTCCTTGGAGCAGCAGGCATGATGCAGCTCTTCGCACTCCTCGCAGCAGATGTGCTGAAGATGGCAGGCATCGTTGTCACAGTTGATGTAGCGGTCTTCCGGTTTGCCGCAGTGATGGCATTTGCCTACAATGACATCCTCGTCAGTCTGGTTGATCGGAACCGAGATCCGCTCGTCGAACACATAGCATTTCCCGTCGAACAGGCGTCCCTGCACCTCAGGGTCCTTGCCGTAGGTGACGATGCCCCCGTCAAGCTGGGCCACGTCCTGAAAGCCTTCCTTGATCATGAAGCCGGTCAGCTTCTCGCAGCGAATGCCGCCCGTGCAGTAGGTGAGGATCGTTTTGTCCTTGTGTTCGCTCAGGTTTTCCCGAATCCACTCCGGAAACTCGCGGAACGACTGTACATCCGGACGAATCGCATTGCGGAAGTGTCCGATATCATACTCATAGTCATTGCGGCCGTCAAGCACGATGACGTCATCGCGCTGCAAATATTCGTAGAACTCCTTCGGCGCCAAGCGCTTGCCGCTGATTTCGTTCGGATCGAGCTCGTCCTCCACACGGAATGTGACCAGCTCCTGACGGTGACGGACGAACATTTTGCGGAAAGCGTGGCCTTCCGAAGGATCGACTTTAAATACCATGTCAGCAAACAGCGGGTTTGCTTTCATGTCGCGCATATACTGCTCGGTCTGCTCGATGGTGCCGGACACGGTGCCGTTAATGCCCTCGGAGGCGACGAGAATACGGCCTTTAAGCCCGAGTTCCTTGCAGTATTGAAGATGCTCATCCTTGAACGCTTCCGGATCGGGGATGTGCACGAATTTATAGTACAGAAGAATATGGTACGATTGTTCAGCCATGGTTTTTACCACCTATTCTATATTGGAAATTACTCATTGGATTGAAAATTAGGTATACTTATAGAATTGTAGTGAATTGAGCCCACTTAGTCAATTTAAATGTATAGAAAGTTTGTCATCATTTGCCGGAAATCCGGATTGACGAAACGGGGGAGCAGCATATAATATATTCATAATAGACCGTTGTTCAAATTGTTCAATTGGAACAATATTTATTTTTACTTTAATGCTTTTTCCGGTAAAAGCGGGGAAGCGTTGTCGCTTTTAGTCGAAACGAACGGTTTATCAAGTAGAGAGAGGGGTTATTCTTTTGAAGAGAAAAATGTGGCTGTCCATGGCCTTGTCCGCATTGCTGCTGGTCGCGGCAGGCTGCGGCAACAATAGCAATAATACAGAGCCGAGCGAAACGCCGGGCACCGGTTCCGGTGAACAGGCGGAGACAACATCCTACAGCATTGCCTTTTCCCAGTATGTAGAGCATCCGTCGCTAGACGCGACAAGAGAGGGGATTCTGGCGGCGCTGAAGGAAGCTGGTATTTCCGAAGAAGACAACACATTGAGCATTGACTATAACAATGCACAAGGCGATCCGGGCAACAACTTGTCCATCGGCCAGAAGCTGGGAAATACGAAAGCGGATCTCGTCATTGCGATTGCAACGCCTTCCGCGCAAGCTGTGGCCGAGAACGTGAAGGAGAAGCCGATTCTGTTTGCAGCCGTTACTGATCCGCTTGATTCCAAGCTGGTCAATGACCTGAAGCAGCCTGGCGGCAATATTTCCGGAGCTTCGGACACGAACCCTGAAGCTACGAAGCAGCTGATGGGCTTTGTGAGCTCCCATTTCCCGGATGTGAAGACCGTGGGTCTGATCATTAATGAAGGCGAACCGAATGCAGTCGTGATGGCAAGAACGGCTGAAGAGGCGCTCAGCGAGCATGGGATTGAAATGGTGAAAGCCGCTGTCACGAATACGTCGGAAGTAAAGCAGGCCGCTGAATCGCTCGTAGGCAAGGTAGATGCGTTCTTTATTACCCTTGATAACAATGTTGTCAGTGGTGTGGATACGATTATCGAAACAGCCAAAGCCAACCAGATCCCGTTCTTCTCCAGTGACCGTGACACGGTGGAGAAGGGAGCCTTCGCGACTGTCGGCTTCAAATACTACGATCATGGTTATCAAGTAGGCCAGATGGCGGTTGAAATTTTGAAGGATGGCAAAAATCCGGGCGAGATGGAAATTACCGTACCGGATAAGCTGGATCTGATCCTGAACCTTGGGGCTGCGGCTGATTATGGCATTGAAGTGACCGATGCCATGAAAGAGGAAGTTAAAGATCCGGAAAACAACATCATCGAGTAACGCCAAGGCGCGGAGTGAACAGCCCGCGCCTTGCTTAATGCTGAAGGAGGTCAATACATGCTGGATTTTCTGAGCCGGCTGGATGGTCCGATTGAATTGGGACTGTTATACGCTTTAATGGCGTTAGGAGTATATATTACATTTCGAATTTTGGATTTCCCTGACTTGACGGTCGATGGGAGCTTTACCACAGGCGGCGCGATTGCCGCAGTCATGATCACTAGCGGGATCAATCCGTGGCTGGCGACCTTGTGTGCGTTTGCCGGAGGGGCGCTTGCCGGGATCTGTACAGGCCTGTTGCATACGAAAGGGAAGATCAACGGCCTGCTGTCCGGGATCATCATGATGATTGCCCTGTATTCCATCAATATGAGAATCATGGGCAAGCCGAACATTTCACTCAGTCAGCAGGACAAAATTTTCGGGTCGATGGACCCGCTCTATGTCATGCTGATCATTGTCATCATCGGCAAGCTGCTGCTGGATGCTTTCTTCCGGACCGATCTTGGGCTGTCTCTTCGGGCTACAGGAGATAACAAACGGATGATTCGCAGCTTCGGGGCGAACACGGACAATACGACGATTCTCGGACTCTGTATCTCCAATGGTCTGGTGGCGCTCTCCGGGGCTGTAGTGGCCCAGCAATCCAGCTTTGCCGACATTGGGTCCGGTATCGGGATGATCGTAATCGGCCTGGCATCGGTCATTATCGGGGAAGCGATTCTTGGAACAGGCTCGGTATTTCGGACAACGCTGGCCGTTATTTGCGGTTCGATCATTTACCGAATCGTTGTTGCGGCAGCATATGAAATTCGATGGCTGGAAGCATCGGACCTTAAGCTGATCACAGCCATTATCGTCATCATTGCCCTAGTGGTCCCTACGATCCGGAAAGCGTTTAAGCAGCGCTCACAAGCGAGAAGGCGAACGATCGAACTGACAAACGCCACGCACGGGCAAACGACAGAAGGGGGGACGCGATAATGCTGGAACTGAAACAGGTGTCCAAGCTGTTTAACCCCGGAACGGTCGATGAGAAGGTTGCGCTCATGAACATTAACCTTCATCTGAAGCCAGGTGACTTTGTTACAGTGATCGGCAGCAACGGAGCGGGCAAATCGACATTGATGAACATCATTTCCGGCGTTATGAAGCCGGATGCCGGCGAGGTGCGGATTGACGGCAGCCCGGTGGGCCATCTGCCGGAGTTTCGCCGCAGCCGCTGGATCGGCCGGGTCTTCCAGGACCCGATGGCTGGAACAGCACCGCAAATGACGATTGAGGAAAATTTAGCAATGGCTTACCGGCGGGGACAATCCCGAGGCTTGAGCATCGGCGTTACCGCTGCGAAGCGGAAGCATTTCCGGGAGCAGCTGGAGCGGCTTGGCATCGGGCTGGAAAATCGTCTGCGGGCGAAGGTTGGCATGCTGTCAGGCGGAGAGCGGCAGGCGCTCAGCCTGCTGATGGCGACGTTCACCAAGCCGCAAATTTTGCTGCTGGATGAACATACGGCGGCGCTTGATCCGGCCCGGGCGGATTTGATCACCCGGATTACGGAGGAAATTGTCCGTGATATGAAGCTGACAACTTTAATGGTTACCCACAACATGGAGCAGGCGATCCGTCTAGGAAACCGTCTGATCATGATGGATAAAGGCCGTATCATTCTGGATGTGAACGAGGAGCGGAAGCAGACATTGACGGTGGAGCAGCTGCTGGGTGAATTTGAACAAATCAGCGGTCAGAAGCTCTCCGATGATCGTATGGTGCTGGGATAACGCTGGACACGATGCGAGATGGAGCCGTATCCTTACTGAAGTTATTATAGGAGGCGAACATTTGGGCTTTACTTTAGCCCGGAGGTTTGCCTCCTTTTTGATTCCATCGATTATTATAGGGTTCGGCATCCCCCGTTTGGGTACAATAGGTGTACCCTCTTCCCTGATGCTCTCCTGAGATTCGGAAAGCGGGGGTAGTCCTTTTTAATGTCATATGTTAAAATCTGATGAGTTAATTTTTACATATTTTTTTGGTGAGGAGTTTGCAAAAATGGTTTCATCTTCAACAAGAGAATCCAACCCAAGATCATCGAATACGGTCAGCACCGGATTGTTGTTTGCAGGAATGATTCTCGTTGCGATTAACTTAAGAGCCGCGATAACGTCGGTCGGACCGCTGATCGGCATGATCCGCGAAGGTGTTGGCATATCCAATACCATGGCCGGCATGCTGACGACCATCCCGTTGCTGGCCTTTGCGTTATTATCCCCAATCATTCCATCCATTGGGCGCAAGCTGGGCCTGGAGGCTACACTGCTCCTCAGCCTGGTCGTATTGACACTCGGTATCGGGATGCGATCGATTGCATCCCCGATAACGCTGCTGCTTGGCACAGCGCTGCTCGGCTCCGCAATCGCTGCAGGCAATGTGCTGCTCCCCAGTCTGGTGAAGCGGGATTTCCCGCATCGCATCGGCCTGATGACAGGCGCTTATTCGGCCTCCATCAATCTGATGGCTGCAGTGGCATCAGGAGTCAGCATCCCGATTGCCGTGCAGCTTGGATTCGGATGGCAAGGCTCGCTGGGGATATGGTCGCTGCTATCGGTTGGTGCGGCCGTTCTATGGTTCCAGCAGTGGCGAAATCGGCCAGCAACCAAAGCGGTGAGCGTCGCTAATGCCCCCGGCAAGCAAGCGCTTTTTCGTTCAAAGACGGCCTGGTGTATTACGCTGTTCATGGGCATGCAGTCATTTACGTTCTATGTCAACATATCGTGGCTGCCGGAAATTTTGCAAAGTCAGGGCATTCCGGCGGTGACTGCTGGCTGGATGCTGTCGATCATGCAATTTGTCAGCATTCCGTTCTCCTTCATCATTCCGATTCTGGCCGGGCGAAACCCGGATCAGCGGACATTGCTCGCCGTGTCCCTTGTGTCGATGTTTATCGGGTATGGCGGCCTGCTGATCGGATGGACTTCGCTTACCTGGTTCTGGGTGATTCTGGTCGGGATTGCAGGCGGCGCCAACTTCAGCCTGTCCCTGATCTTCTTTACGCTGCGGACCCGCACTGCCCAGGGCGCTGCAGCGATGTCAGGCATGGCACAGTCCATAGGTTATCTGTTAGCCGCTGTCGGACCGATGCTGATCGGACTGCTGCATGATATGACGTCCGGATGGAGCCTGCCGTTGATGATGCTGATGGTGGTCACGAGCTTGTCTCTCGTTGTCGGTCTGGGCGCTGCCAAGCCCGGCTACGTCAGCGACAATTAATATGGATCCCCGCCGAACAGGATGAAAGGATGAATGGTGGTTAACAGCCACACTACGAGGAAGACTGCACCCGCGCGGATTAACAACGCGTTTAGGTGCAGTCTTTTGTAGGTTAAGAGCGTGATCCATCCTTCTGGGCGTTTGTTAATAAAAAGCACTAATTTATTTTACATAGCGTTAACAAAAATATGTAGATGGGTTGTTTCTGTTTATAATATGCTAAATGGAGGATTTCATGGACTAGTATATTGTCAAAAGAGAAAAAGGAGCGTTACGCTGATGTCGAATTACAACGGGCAAGGAATGGAACAAGGGGAGCGAATCAGCAAAGGAAGAGCGGTATTTGAGGCGGGCTGGACCGCGCTCAAGCTCGGATTGACTTCTTTCGGTGGACCGATTGCGCATTTGGGTTATTTTCACCAAACTTATGTCAAGAAAAAACGCTGGATGGACGAAGAGAGTTATGCCGATCTGGTGGCCTTATCTCAGTTTCTTCCGGGTCCGGCAAGCAGTCAGGTCGGCATTGGGGTAGGTCTGACGAGAGCAGGGATGTGGGGAGCCATTGCGGCCTGGCTAGGGTTCACGCTGCCTTCCGTCGTTGTGCTGATGATTTTTGCAGGACTGATGCATACGTTTGATCCGGGAGCAGCCGGCTGGATTCAAGGCTTGAAGATTGTTGCTGTGGCCGTTGTGGCCCAGGCCGTGCTCGGCATGGCAGGCAAGCTTGCAACAGGGCCTGTCAGGGCGGGGATTGCCTTTCTCGTCATGGCGATTGTTCTGCTGTGGCAAAGTCCGCTTGCTCAAGTGATTACAATTGCGGCCGCAGGTTTGGCCGGACTGTGGCTGTTCAGAAGAGAGCAGGCGAAAGAGGGGAAACCTGACCTGCCTGCCATTATTAGCCGCAGGACCGCCATCTTCTGCCTCGGGCTATTCGCTGTGTTGCTGGTTGGACTGCCGATTGTAAGCGGCATGACAAATAATGAATGGATTGCCATTGTGGACAGCTTCTACCGGGCAGGCTCCCTCGTATTCGGGGGTGGACACGTCGTTCTGCCTCTGCTGGAAAGCGAAACGCTGGCCAACGGCTGGCTGAGCCGGGAGGAGTTTCTGACCGGATACGGGGCGACACAGGCCGTACCTGGGCCGCTCTTCACCTTTGCGGCCTATCTCGGCATGATGATCAACGGCATTGCCGGCGGGATTGTGGCGACACTTGCCATCTTCCTCCCCGGTTTTCTGCTGATCGTGGGCGCCCTGCCATTCTGGAACGGCATGCGCCGGAACGCCAAGCTTCAAGGGATGCTGACAGGGATGAATGCGGCGGTGGTCGGCATTCTGTTCGCTGCGCTGTATCACCCGATCTGGACGTCCTCGATTCATTCTCCGGTTGAATTTGTCATTGGGGCAGGGCTGTTCGGGATGCTGATGTTCTGGAAGTGCCCGCCGTGGCTGGTCGTATTGGCAGGGGCAGTGGCCGGTCAGCTGCTGCTGTAACGAATGGAATGAGGAAAGCGGGGGGGGGGGATGCTGCTGCTTTCCAAACGGTTCAGGAGTTATCTCCTGGGCCGTTTTTTTGTGCTGTCATATGAGGCGATTCTTTCATGAATGGATCATAATTCGGGATTTATAACCGAGTAATTCCCGCCGATTGGTTAAATATTAAATGGGACTCTTGCATAAGAGCAGCCTGGTATTGCAGATACGGAATGCGTAAAATGGCAGCGGCGCTGCCGGAATCCGGAGCAGCAAGCCAGCACAAACCAAAGCCAGGAGGGAACAGCCATGGAAGATTGCATCATCATCGGCGGCGGGATCGCCGGTTTGCAGGCCGCCATTCAATTAGGCCGCTATTCAGTGCATCGGGTACTGGTGATCGACAAAGGAACGGGGAGATCGACGCTATGCCAAGGCTATCATAACATTTTGGGCTGGCCTGACGGGGTGGCGGGAGAGACGCTGCGGCGCCTTGGCCGAGATCATGCGGCCTCCTATGGCGTTCAGTTCGTCCAAGATACGATTGAGGATGCGGAGAAGATGGAGAGCGGATTCCGGCTTCGAGGCGCAAGCGGGAACCGTTATGAGGCCAAAACCTTGTTGATGGCAACGGGGGTCACAGATCGTTATCCGGAGCTGCCGGGTCTAGTGCCAACCCTCGGACGTTCGGTATATGTGTGCCCGGACTGTGACGGCTATGAGATTCAGAATCGCAAAACGGTTGTGATCGGCTCAGGGGAGCCGGGCGCTTCCATGGCGGTGCTGCTGCATGAGCGGACACAGGACATCATGTACGTGAATCACGAGGGCGTTCAGCCAGATCCGGAAACGATGACAAAGCTGTCCGAGCTTGGCATCCCCTATATCGAGAAGCCGATAGCTGAGGTGCAGTGCAGCGAAGATGGAATCATATCCGGCCTGCTGCTGAGTGATCAGCAGGTCCTAACTGCGGAGCGGGGGTTCATCGCTTTTGGCGGGAATACAATTCATTCGGATCTTGCGGCCAAGCTTGGGGCGGAGCTGGAGCACAACCGTCATGTGAAGGCGGATCCGCGCTCGAAACAGACCAGTGTGAACAATCTGTGGGTCGCAGGGGATCTGGCGGTACACTCGGAGCTGTCGACGGCAGCGATGGGCGACGGAGCGATTGCTGCCATCTGGATTCATAAAGCGCTGAACAAAATGAATCATAAAGGCTAGAGCGTAACGAGAGCGATGTGCCCGTCCATCATGGAGCCGGTCCCCGAGAATGGCCACCGGCTCCGCTCCGGACGTCGCTGTATGGCTGGATGCCCCAGCCATTATTCAAGGGCGGATCGGGCGCTTATGAGGTCCGGTCGTTGATCGATTATACTTCTGTCAGTCCGAAGCGCGGGATATGCTGGTCGTTCGCATACTTTTGCAGCAGCTCAGCCTGTCTCGGACCGATCAGGTCAAAATGCGGGTAGGGCTGTCTGTTGTGAATGTATCGCGGATCCAGCCCGTTCTCTTTACACCAGCGTGTGAGCAGATTCAGATCCGAGCAGCCGACTTTGGTGACGGTGGTGTATTGCGGAAAGCGCGGATCAAACCAATAGTGAGTCAACAAAGCGATCCCGCCCCGGCCCACAATCTCCTTCCACTGCTGCAGTTCCTGTTTGGATATGCCGAAGGCCATGTCTGAGTCATCATCCTTACCTGAGGTATTCATAGGTATTATACCAGCATATACTGGGATGACCTAATCAATTCAAATACCGGCAGTCGTACAGTCCGAGCGCTGTCAGCTGCTGAAGCAGGGGGAGATGGATCATGATTCTGCAAACCGCCACATTGCATATTAAACCGGGTCTTGCCAGTGAATTCGAGAGCGCCTTTCGGGCTGCTTCAGGCAAACTGATCACCAAAAAAGGATACATAGATCATGAACTGCATAAATGTGTGGAAAACAGGGACGAGTATTTGTTTTTTGTACGCTGGACCGGCATCAAGGATCATCTGATCGGCTTTCGAGGCCACCCCGATTATGCGGAATGGCTGTCAATGCTTGAGCCCTTCTACAGCCAGGCGCCGGAGATGCGGCACTATGTCGATATTCGCGCGACCGGAAGAGAGCAGGAGGACGAGGGGAGTGAAGAGCTGCACGCATCCTCTCGGGAGGAGAGCCCGTAGGAGAGCTGCGGGCGATTTCTTCGATATCACGCGCCGGCCGGAATCCCGATAGATTACTCGCTGGGCTCGTGTGCCAGAGCTGCAAGCGGTTGATTTTTGCGCGCTTAAACAGGAATTAAGGGGAGGCGTGACGAATTTTGATGTAACCCGATGATAAAGGATGAGGAGGGATTACGATCGAGAATCTGGATCATGTTCGTCAGCTAGCCGAACAAATACGAAGCAATGTATCGACGGTCATCGTAGGGAAAGAGTCTATGATTGACAAGTTATTTATCGCAATGGTCACCGCAGGGCATGTACTGCTGGAGGATGTGCCGGGCACGGGGAAAACGCTGCTGGCTAAAGCGGCCGCCAAATCGGTGAACTGTCAGTTTACGCGGGTGCAGTTCACACCGGATCTGCTGCCGTCGGATTTGAGCGGCATTTATTTTTATAATCAGAAAATATCGGAATTCGAATTCCGCGCCGGCCCGCTGTTCACCAACATTTTGCTGGCCGACGAGATCAACCGGGCAACGCCCCGTACGCAGTCCAGCCTGCTGGAATGCATGGAGGAGCGGCAGATCAGCATCGATGGCGTCACTCATCGTCTTGCCGAGCCGTTCCTCGTCATTGCAACGCAGAACCCGCTGGAGCAGCAGGGAACGTTTCCGCTGCCGGAAGCCCAGATGGACCGCTTTTTGTTCAAGCTGAGCATGGGCTATCCTTCTTCCGCGGAAAGCGTTCAAATTTTAAAGCGCTTTAAGGACAGGCAGCCGCTGGAGGAGCTTCAGGCGGTGGCGTCTTCTGACAGTATCATCAAGGCGAGGGAAATCGTCAGCAGCGTGCATGTCAGCGATGAGATGCTGTCTTATATCGTCGCTTTGGCGGAATACAGCCGCCAGGAGGCGTCTGTTGCGATCGGAGTCAGCCCGAGGGGTTGCCAGGCGATGCTGAAGGCGGCGCAGGTACAGGCTGTGCTGCATGGCAGAAGCTTTGTTGTCCCTGATGATGTTAAGGAGCTTGCGGAGCCTGTATGGGCCCACCGTCTTCAGCTTAAAGGGCTCGGGATGAATCGCGGAGGCGGTGTGAAGGCGGAGGAGATCATTCGCCGTATGCTGAGCGAGGTTCCGGTGCCGGCTGAAGAGGGTGTATCGTCCTAGGAGGGATTCTGATGGATGCATATTGGATGCTGCTGCTCGCAGCGCTTGTCATTGGATTCCAAAGCTTTATATTTCGGAAAACGGCATTTCGCAAGCTGAGTTACAGCCGCTCCTTTCAGGTTTCTTCCTGTTACGAAGGCGACAAAATCGAGCTGATGGAAACGATTGGGAATCGAAAGGCGCTTCCCGTGCCATGGCTTCGAGTGGAGTCCCGGTTCCGGACCGGGCTGCTGTTTGGGAGCCAGCTGAATCTCGATATTAGCGAAGGCCAGCACAGTCAAAATCACAAAAGCTTCTTCAGCCTGATGCCCTGGACCAAAATCGTCCGCCGCCACCAGATTACCGCTGCCCGCAGAGGGGTGTACAAGCTTGGCACGGTCACGATGACCTCCGGCGACCTGCTCGGACTGTCATCGATGGTGCGGAGTCAGGCGCTCGAAGGTGAACTTACCGTATACCCGAACCCGATTGATATGCACAATATGGAGCTGCCTGTACGCAGCTGGATTGGCGATCTTGTCGTCCGCCGCTGGATTATGGAAGATCCGTTCCTGCAGTCTGGCGTTCGGGCGTACCGTTCGGGAGACCCGCTCAAGGATATTCACTGGAAGGCCAGTGCCAAGGCAGGCAGCCTGCAGGTGCATCAGCGAGATACGACTGCGGACGGCCGCGTCCTGATCTATTTGAATGTGGAGGATCACGAGCAGATGTGGACGCATGCGACGAAGCCGGAGCCGATTGAATATGGCATCCGGCTAACCGCCGGGATCGTCGTACATCTGCTGTCACAAGGGATGGAAGCGGGTTTTGGCACGAACGGGACGCTTGAAGATGAGCCGGAAACCCATGTTTCGATTCCCGTAACCGGGGGGAAGAATCATCAGGAGCAGATTTTGAGCACCCTGGCAAGGCTGGAATTAACACGCAGAATGTCATTTCATGACTATCTGGCAGCGGAGCTGGAACGGTTGGAAGAGGCGCGGGACATTCTGATTCTGTCCACGTATATCAGCCCGCGACTGGAAGAGATGCTTAGCCGATTTGTGAGCCGGGGCCATACGGTAACGATTCATATACTGGATCAGCAGGCTGACGGGGACCAGGAGGAATCCGCATGAAAATAAATCGTTCAGGCATCGGATATCCTGTTGTACTGCTTCAGGCCGTGGTTGAAATCCTGTTGTTGTTTCCGCTTATCTATATTCCGGCTTACTATTTGCTATCCGCCGAGAGCCTCTGGGGGTGGCCTGCGCTCATTCTCGCAGGTTACGTGCTGGGATATTCCGGAACCCGAGTGTGGAAGCTCAGTCGACTGGCATCTGCCGGGCTCTGGGCTTGCATTACGGCATCCGTGCTGGCGATCGCCATGACAGGGATCGGTCCGGCGCTGCTGTTCACATGGCCGATGATGTTTGCAGCCGGCTACCGGGGAATCCGGATGGCTCATAACGGCTGGGATGCATTGTTTCCCGGTCCCTATTATCTGGCCGGTCTGCTGATGCATGGCGGTTCAAGCTTCGTGCTAAGCTTCCAGGAGTCCGTGCATGATCTGCGGACGATGCTGGCCTGGACCGGCGCGCTGGCGCTGATCGCTACGCTGCTGGTGCTCAATCAGAGAATGGTGCTGGAGCAGACCCTGCCGGGGAAGGGGGCGCCGGTGCTGGAGCGCCGCGTCCTTCGGCATAACCGGGCGCTCATTGTCATCCTGCTTCTTATTACAGCGGCCGTTGTTGTTCTTCCGCGACTGCAGCAGTTCGTAGGAGACATGATCCGCAGGTTCGCTGCCTGGATCGCTCAATGGTTTCAGTCTACGCCTTCCGAGGTGCCTCCGCCCGAGCCTGAGGTGATTCCGCCGACGCCGGAGCTGCCTTTTGGCGATGAGACACCCTCGCCATCCCCGTGGCTGGCGTTGCTGGAGCAAATCGTGATCTATCTGGTATACGCGCTGCTGATCGCGGCGTTGGTATTCGCCTTGTACCGGCTGGGCAAGCATCTTCCGCGGCTGCTGCGCAAGCTTTCGGCGTGGATGAATCGCCGCTTCTCACACCGGGAAGGTCAGGAGATGCTTGGCTATGCGGACGAAATCGAGCAGATCGAGCATGAGCCTGCCGGACGTAAGCTGCTGCAAGGCCTGCGGCGGCGGTTTGCCGTCCAGAGGGATGAGCCGGCGGCAGACAACGCGGCGGCCGTGCGTCAGACGTACCGGCGGATATTGTCACGCAAGATCAGGGAAGGCTATCACTGGAATGCGGCGTTAACCCCGAGAGAAACCGGACGTGATCTGGACCACTGGAAAGGAACGGGCGGCGAGGCCGAATCGGAGCTGCCCCCTGAATTGATTGAATTATATGAAGTGGCCAGGTATGGCGGCAGAGCGCCGTCGGATGAAGAGGTGCAGCGCGTGCTGAAAGCAAGCAAGAGACATAAGGAGTGATCCGAATGGCGGTGCAGAAGGATAGGAATATCCGGATCGATTACGGGGATCCGGAAGTGACCAAGGGAGTATCTGTTCTATCACAGCAGTTCGACGAGTTATATGTCTATGATGGCGCTGACCTGGGACTGACGTATACCCCCGCACATTCCAGCTTCCGCTTGTGGGCACCGACAGCGAGCAAGGCGTATGTGCTGCTGTACAGCAATTGGCATTCCGAGACGCCGGAGCGTCATCCTATGCGGCGCGATGTGAAGGGGACGTGGGTGCTGCAAGTGGACGGGGATCTGTCCGGACGATACTACACCTATCTGGTACAGGTCGGGGAGCAGTGGAATGAAGCTTGCGACCCTTATGCGACTGCGGTGGGGGTTAATGGAGACCGGGCGGCGATTGTGGATCTTCAGACAACAAATCCGAAGCGGTGGAAGGCGGAGCGCCCGCCATTAGCCCATCCGGTCGATGCCATCATCTATGAGCTTCACATTCGGGATTACACCATTCATCCCGGCAGCGGCGTGCGCCAGAAAGGACGCTATCTCGGTCTGACCGAGCCTGGCACGAAGGGGCCTGCACAGATTGCAACCGGTCTGGACCATCTGACCCAGCTGGGCGTGACGCATGTTCAGCTGATGCCGGTGTTTGATTACGCGACTGAAAGCGTGGATGAGACCCGGCTTCATGAGCCGCAGTATAACTGGGGATATGATCCGAAAAATTACAATGTGCCTGAAGGCTCCTATGCGACCGATCCGTATAAGCCGGAAGTGCGGATTCGCGAGTTGAAAACGCTGATCCAGACGCTGCACGATCACGGTCTTAGGGTCATTATGGACGTGGTGTACAACCATGTGTACGACGGTTATGTTATCCATTTTACGAAGCTGGTGCCCGGCTATTATTTGCGGTACAAGCCGGATGGCTCGATGTCCAACGGGTCGGGGTGCGGGAATGACTGCGCGACAGAGCGCCCGATGATGCGGAAGTATATTGTGGATTCGGTTCTGCACTGGGCACGTGAATACCATATTGACGGCTTCCGCTTTGACCTCATGGGACTGATCGATGTGGATACGATGAATGAGCTTCGGCGCAGGCTGGATCAGATCGACCCATCGATTCTGATGCTGGGGGAAGGCTGGGTCATGGACACCGAGCTGCCTGACAACGAGCGGGCGAATCAGTCGCATGCGCCCCGGATGGCGAGAGTGGCTCATTTTAACGGGGACCTTCGGGATGCGGTGAAAGGGGAAGTGTTTGATGAGGCCAAGCCCGGCTTCGTGAATGGGGGGACCGGGTTCGAGACGCGTGTGAAACAGGCGGTTGCCGGGGCGATCACGTATTCGGAGCAGCTGCGCTCCTTTGCCGCCGAGCCTGATCAGTGTGTCAATTATGCCGAGTGTCATGACAATCATACGATGTGGGACAAGCTGAGCCTGTCGGCAAAGGATGCTCCGGAGGAGGAGCGGCGGGCCATGCACAGGCTGGCTACCGCTATCGTTCTGACCTGACAGGGGATTCCGTTTCTGCATGCCGGCCAGGAGTTTTACCGCACCAAGCACGGCGTGGACAACAGCTTTAATGCAGGCGATGAGGTGAATCGGATCGACTGGGAGGCGGCGGCTGCCCATCAGGCTGACTTGCGTGCGGTTCGGGAGCTTATTGAGCTTCGGCGCCGCCACCCGGCCTTTCGCATGCGAAACGCGGAACAGATCCGGAAGCATTTGCGGTTTGAAGAGGGACCGGCGCACACGGTCGCCTACACGCTGCGAGATCACGCCAACGGGGAACGTTACCGCCACCTGTATGTGCTGTATCACGCCAGGTCCGGGGTGACCAGACTTGCCCTGCCACCGCTGGGAAGCTGGGAGCCGGTGTTTGGTGCTGCCCATATCGAGCATCAGACGACCGATACCTTGACGGTTCGAGGCATCGGAATGGTCATTCTCGGCTGTGACAGGTAAAATTACCAGAAAGTGATGCATGCTTCCTTCTATCAACTTCTGATATGGTTGAACATATCTGAACAGATAGAATCGAGGCGTAACTGGTGAAAAAATGGATGTTGTCTTTCACGCTGCTGTCCTTAATGGCTGCAGCAAGCTGTAATCATGCATTGGCTTATGCTAAAGCTCCGAGTCCCCCTTCGTTTCATGACGTATCCGGAAGCTTCGCCCAGGAAGCGGTCGTTCGCCTGGCGGGCAAAGGCATCGTGAACGGAGATGGACAAGGGGCTTTTTTACCGAAGGATCCGGTCACGCGGGCCGAATTTACGGCCATGCTGCTGCGAATGCTGGAGCTCCAGCCGGTACATAATGATCTGCAAGCTTTTCGGGATGTCGATGAATCAGCCTGGTACTATGGCTACATTCATGCAGGGGTCAATCTTTCGCTCGTAGAGGGCAATGGCTATCTCTTTGAACCGAATCGCATGATCAACCGTCAGGAGGCTGCCGTGATGGTGATGCGGGCGCTGAAGCAAACAGACGGTTACACCGGCCATTTGGAAGGCGTTTATGGCGATGCATGGCAGATCGCATCATGGGCCCGCTCTGCTATAGCCCGCTCAACGGATGCCGGGCTGCTGACAGGCGACCGGGGGAAGTTCCGACCGCTTGACCTGATGACGAGGGAAGAGGCGGCGGCACTGCTGGACCGCGCACTGACGGCAGGCGATGTGTCGGCGGCGGTGGAAGCGGGGAGGAAGGCGAGTGATGCCACAATTCGGATGGGCTGGCTCTACAACGGAACAGCGTCACAGTACATCGCCTACGCCAAGCGAGCTCAGCTGGATGTGCTTGTTCCGCGCTGGTACTTTCTTGAGCCATCCGGAGCATTGACCGACCATACGGATGACCGGCTGCTTCAATGGTCGAGGTCAAGCGGCACGAAGGTATGGGCGATGGTCGGGAACAGAGGCAATGCCGAATCCACGCATCAGCTGCTGAGCAGTGCCGACAAACAGAAGGCGGTCATCAGCACATTGCGCGGTTATGTGAACAAGTACGATCTGGACGGCATCAATCTGGATTTTGAAAATGTGCGGCCCGAAGATCGTGCGGGGCTTACTGCGTTTGTTGCCTCTTTGTCGACAGAGATGCATAAAGCGAATGCGGTCTTGTCTGTCGATGTATCGCCCGACTTGAACACGGATTGGACGGCCGCCTTTGATTACGCGGCGCTTGGCCATTATGCCGATTATATCGTGCTGATGGGATATGATCAGCATTGGTCTGGATCGCCGAAAGCCGGATCCGTCTCTTCCCAGCCCTGGCTATCCGGTGCGGTGAACAAGCTGCTCACCCAGGTGCCGGCCAGCAAAAGCATCCTCGCCGCCCCGCTGTATACGCGGGACTGGCAGCTCGGGCCGGCGGTGACCTCCCAGGACATCAGCCTGGTGGAGCAGGGCAACCGGATCCGCCAGCGCCGGGCTCAGCTGGCCTGGGATGAGGTGATGGGGCAATACACGGCTTCTTATACGCTCAGCGGGAATGCGCATCGCATTTGGACCGAGGATGCGCGTTCCTTGTCGCTCAAGCATGCGATTGGCGCGAGCCGCGGTCTAGCGGGGTATGCTTACTGGTACATGGGCGGAGAGACAGCGGATGTGTGGCCTGCCATCTCGAATGCACTGCAATTTACGGATTATCGGTTCAAGCTGTAGGTACGCGTTCAGCCTGAACACAGCAGAAAAGCACCGGCTCGCCGGTGCTTTTTCATGTTTGGCTGAATCACTACAGGCTCGAGCCTGATGATTTACGGATATGGGACAGGGCTTTTCAGCCAGTCGAACATCCGCTCAATGGCAGCCGCATGCTGCAGGGCAGGGAAGTGATGCCGCAGCCCCAGGTAAAAATGCGCGTCCACGTGGTAACGCAGCTCCTTCAGCCTGTGGAGCATCCGGTGGCTATGCTCAATTGCCACCAGCTCATCGCTGGTGCCATGCACAAGCAGAACCGGGCAGCGTAGCTGCTCCGCCAAATGGAGCGGAGAGCGCTGTCTGTACTTATCCGGCACTTTGTTGGGCGTGCCGCCGATCACTCTTTTCATCATCCGCCGTAAATCGATCCGTTCTTCATAGGTTTGGGTCAGATCGGACACGCCGCTCCACAGGATCAGGCGTGAGATGTGGCTGCACCTTACAGCTGCCTGTGCCGCATTAATTGCGCCTCGGGAAAAGCCGAGCATATGCATCCGTGCCGAATCGATCCAGGCCAGCTGTGACAGCCAGTGGATAGCGGTCAATACATCATGGGTATCCGAGCCGCCGAACTCATCCCGGCCTTGACTTCCCTCGTTGCCGCGATAGGCAGGCGCGAATACGATATAGCCCTGGGCGGCAAACTCTTCGATCCACTTGAGCTTCACTGCGCCGACTCTTCCGATGCCGCCCCGGCAATAGATGATGAGCGGGAATTTGACTTTGCCTGGGGAGGAGACAACCTGAGAGCCAGCTAAAGTGTCAGCATTAAGGCCGGCCACGCCAGGCTGCCCCGTATCCGGGATGTTCTCGCCATGGTTCGTTCCCGACTGATCATGATGTCCATACGCCAGCCCATCGGCTGACTGGAGATCAAGCGTGCGCGGTGCGTCATGACGCGTGTCAAGGTCAGAGGCCTGAACAGGGCAGGCCCCTGCATCGCTGCTTGGAAGTGAAGCTGTGTCTTTATGAAGATCCCCGCTCGCGGAGCGGTGATGAAGGGAACAGGCCAAAGTGTTCATGACACAGACCTGATCCATGCGCTGAATGTGCTGAAGCATCGCTTTGATTGTATCGATCGAGGTGTCGGGTGGAAATCCGAGATACCCCTTCACCCGCAGCTGATCGGATATGTAGTCGATCTGATAAATCATGGGTTGATTCCTCCAGTGATTGAACAAGCCTCGCCATAATCGGGCATCCGCCCGCGCGAGGTGAATGCTCCACCAGTATAGACCATTGCAGTTGGGAGAGCAAATGCCGGTCGGCATCGAACTTTGGAATGTGAACAATTACCATTTGCCTTTTGGGGTGATTTCTGCTACATTATTGTTCTGGACGACTTGATGCGTTCAACATATATGGCGGTCGTGGCGAAGGGGTTAACGCACCGGATTGTGGCTCCGGCATTCGTGGGTTCAAGTCCCATCGATCGCCCTTATTTTCTAGTACAATGGAAAAGCCTGGTTACATATTGTGAGGGATTGGCCGAGCGGAAATCCAGAGCTCTGACTCATTGATAGACTCGGTTCTAGTCTGATCACGTACCAGCTACATAGATTAAGCTCTTAGGTTTATGGAAACCTGAGAGCTTTTTTAGTGCTTAAATTATGGAAACGGCTGAATAGAGTGCTTGAATTATGGAACCGCTGAGTAGAAGGAAGAGCAGATAAGAGCAGAGCTTTAAATGATAATTGGGATTATACGAGGGGAGGAAATGACAATAGCCTGAAGCATATGTGGATGTGTGACGAGCCTATGTACCTGATACCAACTGCTGGACTGTGATGATCGTCGGAGGAAGCGGCGCATGCATGCTGCGACAAAGCTTCCCCCCCCGGGAGAGAAACTTATTAATGGATATGAGCGTATATGAGCGTTTTATAAATTCGGCTTCACTACAGTCACTGTCGTTCCTATATTTTTGAAGTGGGTAATATAATCGATCGGCGCCGCGTCGTCGGTAATCAGATGGTGTATTTTGTCCAGGGAACACACATATGCAGTATGAGCCTTTCCAAATTTGCTGTGATCGGCGACGAGCACAACCTTTTGAGAGTTTTCGATCATTTGTGCCTTAATGTTGGCAGCGGATAGATAAGGGTCGGTTATACCGCTCTTGATGTCAATGCCCGGCGTACCGATAAAGCAGATATTGGCGCGCAGCTGTGAAATCATCTGTTCCGCCAGCGGCCCTACGATACCTGCCTTGGAGTTTCGTTCGGGCCGGGCTCCTCCGCATACATATACATTGGCACGTTCCTGCATCATAAACTTGTAAGCGATATCTATACTGTTCGTGACAATCGTGATGTCGTCCAAATCCGGAAGGGAGACCAAATGATCGGCAATGATGCTGTTCGTTGAACCGTAATCAATAAATACGGTATCTCCTGGGTTCACAAGCGCACTCACCGCTGAAGCGATCGCTTTCTTATAAGGCAGCATCGCGTCCTCGTCTTGGCTTGTCTTGGCCATACCGCCCCGCTTCGAGTCGTCCTTTCGCAGCATAGCCCCTCCAGGAATTCTTACGATAACTCCAGCGTCCTCCATTTCCGTCAAGTCTCTTCGCGCCGTGGCAGGGGAAACATTAAGTAAGCTGCATAACTCCTGGATCTTCAACAGTGTATGTTCATGTAACAGCTCCACGATCATTTGCTGCCGTTTATTTTTCAATGTTCTCACTCCATTCATATTTTCCAATACAACTATATCAAATGAAAAATATGAAAGTAAATGATCATTTTTAATCAAATTGATCATTTCTATTGATTTCAATCAAAAATGATTACGAATAATCATAAAATTTACACAAATTGATCTTAAAATAACATTCTAATAACAGTACGACGCTAAGATGGAGTGGAAAAGTGATTGAAATGAATATTTGCAGAAAAAGGAGTGATTGATTTTAATCATGAAAAATGAAGTGAATCCCTTGAGAATGACTCCACAGACCGTAAGGATTGCCGGGCATCGGGGACATAGTGCAGGCGCCCCGGAGAACACCTATGCGGCTTTTCGAAAGGCACGTGAACTTGGTGGGGAGGGTGTGACTTGTGAGACTGACCTCGCGCTAACCAGTGATGGTGAGTTGATATTGATTCATGATGATACTGTAGAACGCACCACGAACGGGCATGGTCTTGTTCGAAACATGACCTATTCGGACATTGCCAAGCTAGACGCTGGCCGGTGGTTTGGAGAAGAATTTGCCGGAGAACGTGTTCCGCGGTTAAGAGAAGCGCTGCAGTTTGCCCGCGAGCTCGGAATCATCTATCAACTTGAGCTGAAAATATATGATCGGGATGACGAGATTTTCCCGAAATTGCGGGCGCTGATTGATGAGCTCGGATGTGCTGATCTTCTACAGTTCTCCTCATTCGACTTCGTTCAATTAAAAGCGCTGAAGAGCGCTTTTCCTGAAATTCCAACGGTGGGTCTAACACATTCCCGGCTCATTGATCCCGTCGCACCTGCGAGGGATGCAAACGTGGATGCAATCAATCTTGAAATTTATCATTTTCCAAGCGGTGAAGCCAGACAGCTCCATGAAGCGGGGATTGCGACATTTCTGCATGTGCCGCGTCAAGAGCGAATCGATAAGCTCAAGTCCTATGGTGTAGACCTGCGTGCTCAGGTTGTGCAATGGGTTCGCGAAGGGCAGATGGACCAAATTATCAGTGATGACGTAGCGCTGGTAACGAGCATAAGGAACGAAGCGAATGGACACTGAACGAAACGGTGCGATAGCTCCTGAGCACACGATAAAGTCAGCCGTCGAGAACATTGCACGACAAGCAGGAGAAATTGCACTGGATTATTTTCGCTCACGCTCGCGTGTTCTTGTCGAGCAGAAGGGACACCTTGATCTGGTCACCAAGGTAGATCGAGAAATCGAGGAATTTCTGACGGTTCGCTTGCGCAAGGAATTCCCCAATGACGGCATCTACGGTGAGGAAGGCGGTGACATCCCCGGCGATTCAGGGCGGATCTGGGTCATCGATCCGATCGATGGGACGTTCAATTATGTACGAGGCAGCGAGAACTGGGCGATATCGATTGGACTCTATGAGAACAGCCAGCCGGTGTTTGGCGTGATCTATGCGCCTGTCCGTGACCTTATGCTAAGCGGAGGGGAGGCCATCGAAACTGAGCTGAACGGCAAACCGCTGCCGAATTTACCTCCATTCGAACCATCACTAGCTTCGGTGGGAATCGGACTGCATCCGTCTATCGCCACGGAAGACTGCTTGGAGGTGCTACGCTACATCTCTGACGAACTCCGTATCAGCTTCCGCTGCTGCGGTTCTGCAACCATCTCGCTGCTGGAGGTGGCCATGGGCCATACAGACGGCTATCTTTCTCTGGGCGATTCGACTTGGGATGTAATGGCAGCACTGCCTATACTGAAAAACTTGGGACTATCCCATACCATCGATTGGAGCAACCATACTGACCTTCAGACTAAGCTCCGTTTCGCTTGTGGAAATGAGGATTTTCTGGTAAGCGTGCGTCCGCTATTGGCAAGTGTCGGCGGCAACGTGGTATGTAAAGACATTTAACATTTCAAACCAAGAGGTGAAAGTGATGAATAAGTTCAAGAAGTTTGTTGGTCTATTATCTATAGTGTCTTTAATCGTTGTGTCAGGGTGTGGGACGGCGAGTAATAATGCGTCTCCAGAAGAATCTTCTGCAACGACGACCGATCAACCGCTCCCTAAAATCTCCATTTTCCAAACGAAAGTAGAGATTGCGGAATCCTTGGAAGCGCTGGCGAAGGTGTATACGGCTGAAACGGGCAATGAGGTAGAAGTATGGGGCTCGGCGGGAGATAATTATTCAACCCAACTCCAGATCCATCTTGGTGCCAACTCGGGCCCGACTATTTTTACCGTAAGCTTCGGCTCTGACGCGGATAAGCTGCAATCGTACTTCTCTGATCTTTCCGATGTTCCAACAACGAAGGATATTGCACCGAATATGGCGCTGGAGAGAGATGGCAAGATTGTCGGCATTCCTTTAGGCGTAGAAGGCTTCGGGATTGTATACAACAAGGACATTGTGGATCCGGGTGACGTAACAGACCTGGCGTCGTTCACGAACACGCTGGAGCAGTTGAAAGCTGACGGCTTGCAGCCATTCAGCTTATCTCAAGAAAATTCATTCTTGATCACCCATATCCTCAATACGCCGTTCGCTTTGCAGCCAGATCCTCAGGACTTTATTGAAAAATTAAATGATGGCGAAGTTAAAATCACGGATACAAAGGAGTTTCAGGAGTTCGCGAAATTTATGGATGTCATCAAAGCATACGGCAAAAATCCAATGGAGGTTACCTATGATACGCAGATGGGTGACTTTGCAACTGGCAAAACCGCGATGATTCATCAAGGGAACTGGAGCTATACAATGCTTGATGATTACGACAATATGGATGACAAACTGGGCATGATGCCGCTTCCGATAGAGGGGAACTCGAAATTGTCCGTAGGAGTAAGTCAATTCTGGGTAGTCAACGCAGATGCGAGCGCGGATGAAATTGAAGCCGGCAAACAATTCTTGAACTGGCTGTATACAAGCGATGCAGGGAAAACGGCCATCGTGCAGGATTTCAAACTCATTCCAGCTTTTACGACGATTCAAGCGGATCTGAATCCATTGTCCAATGCAGTATATGAAGCGGCGGAGAGCGGACAAACCATTCCTTGGGCCTTCAGATATTTCCCGCAAAATGTCGATTTGATCCCTGTCACGCAGCAATATTTCCTTGATCAAAATATGACCGGTCAAGAGCTGCTAGAGAAATTTGATGAAGAATGGGCGAAAGCGACAAGATCGGTTTCCTAGATTTGCATGGTGTAATAAGAGCCCAACCTCAATCAATGTGTCAAACGTTGAGCGTTGGGCTTTTGGCTTATTATCGGAGTAAATGGGGGAGAGAATATGAACACGAAGGAACGAGCATGGTTTCTCTTATTTACTGTGCCCCTCCTATTTATCTTTACTACCGTTGTTGTTGTCCCTTTCACCATCGGTATCTTTTATTCATTCATAGCATGGGACGGCATTTCTGCCAATCCGAAAACATTTGTCGGCTTTAAAAACTTCATCGATCTGTTTCGGGACGAACAATTTTATTCATCCGCTTGGCACACGGTGAAATTTACCGTACTATCCCTGCTTGGCGTAAATATCGTGGGCATTGTATTGTCGCTGCTCGTTACCAGCAACCTGAAGGTGAAACATGCTGCGCGCACCATGTTTTTTCTGCCCAATCTCATTGGCGGACTAATATTGGGCTATATTTGGAAGTTCATTTTTAGCGATGTGACGACCTTGCTTGGCGAAAAGACGGGGATGGATGTCCTTTTCTTCAACTGGCTCCTCAATCCGCAATCTGCACTATACGCCATGGTGATCGTATTCGCCTGGCAAATGGCGGGATACACGATGCTGATTTATGTTGCTGGCATTCTAGGGATTCCTGATGAGATGCTTGAAGCAGCGAAGGTGGACGGCGCAAATTTGTGGCAAAGAACTACTAGAATCATTTTTCCTTTGTTGATGCCTGCCTTTACGATTTGTTTGTTCCTCACGCTCTCGGGCGCGTTCAAGGTGTATGACATCAACCTGTCTTTGACCGGAGGCGGGCCTTTCAAAGCGACCGAAATGTTCGCGATGAACATTTTTAACGAAATGTTTACCTTCTCGCATTATGGACTCGGTCAAGCTAAGGCCATCATCTTTTTCATTGTTGTGGCACTTATCACTCTACTGCAGGTTGTAATCACAAAGAAGCGAGAGGTGCAAATGTAATGGTGAAGGCAAGAGTTTATATATTCGAAGTGTTTCTTTTCATTCTTGCACTCGTTTTTCTTTCTCCAATCTACATTATGGTTGTGAACTCATTTAAGAGTCGTGCGGAGCTGTATGAGAATCCATTAGCCTTGCCAACCTCCTTTAGTTTCGAATATTACATCCAGGCGTTTGAGAAAATGAATTTTTTAAGCGGGTTTGTGAATTCCCTGTATGTGACGGTGGCTTCGGTGGTGCTTACGGTGATCTTAGCGTCCATGACGGCATGGATGCTGGCGAGAACGGATAATAAATGGAGCAAGACCATTTACCTGGTATTCGTCGCCACGATGCTGATTCCGTTTCAAACGATCATGATGCCTTTAATGCAATCGATGAATTGGGTGCAAACGCATCTGAATATTCCTATGATGAACACGCATGAGGGACTGATCTATATGAACGTAGGCTTTAACGCGAGTATGGCGGTGTTTCTGTATCATGGCTTCATCAAAACGATTCCGGTTGCCTTGGAGGAGGCAGCTGAGCTAGAGGGTTGTAATAAATTCAGGCTCTTCTGGTCCATAGTCTTTCCAATGCTAAAGACGATTACAGTGACGATCGCGATTATCAATATTATGGGGGTTTGGAATGATTTCCTTCTGCCTTCCCTGGTGCTGACCGATAAATCGCTGCGGACAATCCCGCTGAGCATGTTCTATTTCTTTGGTGAATTCACCATTGTGTGGAATCTGGCCATGGCAGGACTAACACTTACGATTATTCCAGTTGTCATTTTCTACATGTTTGCTCAGAAATATATGATTAAAGGGATTACAGCCGGAGCTTTAAAATAAAACGTGATGAACACAATGGAGTGATTAATTTGATTAGAGTCACGATCTGGAATGAAAATATACATGAAAAAAGCAATGCCGAAACGCAAGTGATTTACCCGGAAGGGATCCATGTTGCAATACAACAAGGAATTGAACATCATGATTTTGTGATTAGAACGGCGACAATGGACGAGCCGGAGCAGGGGCTGTCAGACGAAGTGCTGCAGAGCACAGATGTGCTGATATGGTGGGGACATAAAGGACACCGATTGGTTGAGGATGGGATTGTTGATAAAGTGCATCAAAGGGTGCTGGACGGCATGGGATTAATTGTGCTGCACTCTGCGCATTTTTCGAAGATCTTCAAAAAAACTGATGGGCACCACATGCAACCTGAAGTGGAGAGAAGCCAATGAAAAGGAAAGGTTATGGGTCGTAAATCCTGCACATCCGATAACGGAAGGCATTGGGGCGTTCATTGAGCTTGAACAGGAAGAGATGTACGGGGAACACTTTGATATTCCGGTACCGGATGAGCTTGTGTTCATCAGCTGGTTTGAAGGCGGGGAAGTTTTTCGCAGCGGGTGCACCTATTACAGAGGGAAAGGAAAAGTGTTTTATTTCCGTCCTGGACACGAGACATATCCGACCTATCATAACAAGGATATTCTTCGTGTGATTAGCAACGCTGTGCGTTGGGCAGGCTTGCCACGTGGAGCAAAACCCGTGTATGGCAACGCTCAACCGCTGGAGACCATTGCCAATCCTTAACGGACATGATGGAGTCAGCACAACTATTCAAGCGAAGGAGAATGAGGATGAACAAGCTTAAGCTGGGTGTTATTGGAGCAGGAAGTATCTTTAGAAATGCACACGTGAACGCGTGGCATGCGCATCCTGATGTTGAAATTCATGCCGTATGTGATGTGATCAAAGAAAAAGCAGATGCGGTTGCCGCTCAGTATGACATCCCTCATGTGTATACCGATTACCTAGAGCTGATAAACAACGAAGAAATCGATATGATCGATATTTGCACCGGCAATATTTATCATTCGGAGATCGCGATCGCAGCGCTGGAGGCTGGAAAGCATGTATTTTGTGAAAAGCCCGATGCCATCAACGTAGAAGAAGCCGAAAAAATGCTGGCCGCTTCTGAAAAAAGCGGTAAAGTGCTTATGACGATGCGGAATAATCGTTTTCGTGCCCATGCTCAGTTTTTGAAAAAATATATTACCGCTGGCCACATGGGTGAAATTTATACAGGTCGCTGCGGATGGATACGGAGACGGGGAATTCCAGGTAAAGGCGGCTGGTTTACGAATAAAGCTCTTTCCGGCGGTGGCCCGCTCATTGATCTGGGTGTCCATTTCATTGACCTCGCGATTTGGCTTATGGGGAATCCAAAGCCCGTTTCCGTGTTTGGTGCAACCTACCGCAAGTTTGCCGACTCCACAATTTCCGATTCAAAGCACAGTCAATTTGGTGAGAGGAACGAGAATGGGATATTTGATGTTGAGGATTTAGCCACAGGCTTTATTCGATTCGAAAATGGAGAAACGCTGCAAATTGAGTTCAGCTGGGCATCGAATATTGAGCATGAAATGAATTTTTTAGAGCTTCGAGGCACTCAGGCCGGGTTCAGCATGAAAAATGATGAGCTGAAATTATTTACGGAGTTAGAAGGCGCGCTATGCGATATTTATCCTAGAATTCCGATTGAAAAAGGGGACCAAGGTCACAGCAAACACATTGATCATTTTGTCGATTGTATCGCGAATGGAACCGAGCCGATTATATTGCCTGAACACGGCGTTGATATGATTAAAATATTAATGGCCCTGTACGAATCAGCGGAAACTGGAGAACTGGTCAAACTCTAAACCTATCCACCCTATGGGTGTCTATGAATCCGATTGTGCATTCCCCACAGAAAAGGTCGAAGACGGCGCTACACTGAGCCGAATCTTCGGCCTTTTTCGGTTATCATCCGGTCAAGAACGACAATATAATGAGAAGGCGGGCCCATCGGCTTGCACAGATGAGGTTGATGAAGCCGGTATTTTTATATCCGTCATTTACGCTGCGCTAGCTTCCGAGTATGATATTGATGTTGGGTTGCTCGGTATTACTTGCGAAAAGGGGACTACATAAAGTATGGAATCTGCATTGCTGGGAAGTCTCATATCTGCGATGGCGACGGTGCTAGGCGCTGTTCCGCTGCTGTTCGTCAAGACGTTGTCGGAAAAATGGAAGGACATTCTGATCGCTTTTACAGCGGGCATCATGGTGTCTGCGTCTACATTCGGGCTGATGCCGCAGGCGCTGGAGGAATCGGGGATGATTCCGCTGACGATCGGGCTGCTCGTCGGCATCCTCGTTCTGGATTTGATCGAAAGGAATATTCCTCATATCGATGTAGAGAACCGGGCAGGCATCAGTTCGTTTGATACCTCATCTCTGCTGGTCATCATTGCGCTGTGCATCCATAATATTCCCGAGGGCTTGAGCACCGGCTTCAGTTATGCCAGCCAGAACGAGGGGCTGGGACCGATGGTGGCGATCTCGATCGGGGCGCAGAACATGCCGGAGGGGCTGGTGCTGGCCGTGTTCCTGATCAATTCCCGGGTGAGCAAGGCGAAGTCGTTTCTTGTCGTATTTTTGACCGGTTTGATGGAGATGATCTCGGCCGTTATAGGCTATTTCGCCGCCAGTTATATCGAGTGGATGATCGGTTACGGTCTGGCGTTTGCGGCAGGGGCGATGATGTTTATCGTCTACAAGGAATTGATTCCGGAAAGCCACGGCCACGGGTATGAGCGCCCTTCTACGTACTCCTTCATCGCGGGTCTGCTGATCATGGTCTACATCAGCTATTTCTTTGTCTGACGGCTTGCTGTCAGGCGGCTGATAAAGCAGCCCGGAGATGCTATAATAAGGGGGAAACCGAGGTGAGCAGAATTGGCGAAGAAAAAGCGTAATATGCATACGCCGAGACCGGAGCCGTCCGACAAGCCCGCAACGTTAAAGGATATGCTGAATCCGCAGGTGCTGGAGCAGCTGAAGGCGACAACCGAAGCGCTGAAGGCCAGCGAGTCCGAGCGTCTGGAGAAGGAGCGCCAGCAGCGGGAAGCGGAGCGGAAGGCCGAGCAGAAGCGCCGCGACAATGATTTCGAATATTTGCTCGAGCATAGCGAAATGGATTGGCGCAAATATAAATAACAGGCAGCCTATGGCTGTCTGTTTTATTTGGCTGCATCAGTCACCAGGCAGATGACCCTGATTACATCACCTGCTTTTCGGCTCGAAGCAGACCAGATGTGAAGGATAGCCGGAAGCCATTGCAGTAGGACGGATAGAAGGTTACAATTAGTAAGCGGATCGTTTTGAATTTTATGTGAAAAAAGAGGGGGCCTTCGGGATGCAAGTGGAGATTTGGTCGGATTATGGGTGTCCGTTTTGTTATATTGGCAAGCGCCGTTTTGAGCAGGCGCTGGAGCAATTTCCTCATCGGGATCAGGTTCAGGTCGTTTATCGCAGCTTCGAGCTTGATCCGAACGCCAATTATAAGCCGGGCTTGACGCTGGATGAACTGCTGAGCGGCAAGTACGGCATGTCCATCGAACAAGCGAAAGCAGCGAATGAGAATGTGACCCGGCAGGCAGCAAGCGTCGGTCTCGAATACCGCATGGATCAAGCCGTGCCGGCAAATTCCTTCGATGCGCACCGGCTCGCGCATTATGCGTCCCAGCACGGTGTGATGAAGGAAATGACGGAGCGCTTGTTCAAGGCTTATTTTACGGAAGGGCAAAACCTGCAGGACCGGGCGGTCCTTGCCGATCTTGCCGCCGAAGTCGGCTTGTCCCGGGATGAAGCGGCCGCTGTGCTGGATAGCGAGGCGTTCAGCACCGAGGTTCGTGCTGACGAAGAGGCGGCGGCCAAGCTGGGCGTACGGGGCGTGCCCTTCTTTGTGCTCGGCGGCCGGTATGCCGTGTCCGGCGCCCAGCCGCTGGAAGTGTTCACAGATGCCCTTCAGCGGGCTTATGCGGAGTCGAATCCGCTCGTCATCGTCAATGAGGACGGGGATGGCGGAGTATGCACGGATGAAACCTGCGAAGTGAAAGGTAAGGAAAACCAATAACGAAGTCACTGGAACCAGGGAACAGCGCCCGAAGAACGGCCACGGCTTGTGGCAGCCCTTCGGGCGCTGTTGTTGTTGGTGACTGAATGCGCACCCTAATACGAACGTGATTTTTTTGTAGGACCCGGGGATCTTTTTCCTTTATACTAGAAGAAATTGTCCAGAGAAATGGGTGGATTCATTGTATATATCGTTGGGTAATATGGATATCATGTCTTATTTCACAGAAAGCAACCTGGAGCTATGGCTGGAAAATTTCCGTTCCCTTGGCCCGCTGCCGGGCATTTTGCTTACCTTTCTCAAGTCCTTCATCCCGCCGCTGCCCACGATTGTCATCGTCGGGGTCAATGCTGCTGTATATGGCATGTGGCCGGGATTTCTATATTCCTGGATCGGGATGGTTGCAGGCTGTCTGACGACGTTTCTCATCGTCCGGAAGGTGTCCTCCTCGGCGTTCATTGAGCGCTGGGCAGCGAAGCCGAAGGTGCAAAGAGGCCGGCTCTGGATTCAGGAGAACGGATTCAGTTATGTATTTCTGCTAGGCATATTGCCAGTCGGGCCGTTCGTTGCCGTCAACATTGCTGCCGGTCTGGCCCGGATGAACATCATGTCCTACTTGCTGGCTGTTACGCTTGGGAAAGGGATTATGGTGTTCTGCGTATCCTATATTGGAGCGAATGTGTCGGATCTGCTGTCCCAGCCGTTCAAGCTGGTAGGCGTGCTGGCCTTCATTATCGTGTCGCTGGTGCTCAGCCGCAAGCTGGAGAGCTATTACATTCGAAGACATGCTCCCCAGCAGTAACGAAAGCCGCGCGTGAAGCGCCGCTAGAGTGCGGCGGTCGTGGAGACGGAGGGGTCCTTCCGCTCGCGAAACAACCGGTAATAAAGGATGGATGATACGACATACAGCACGCCCGTAATGCAGAAGGTAATGGCATAGCCCCAATAACTGCCGTACGTTGTCACCAGCGAGGATTGAACAGGCCCCATCGTCGCCCAGCCGAGCATGAACGCCGTTTGGGTGATGGAGTTGGCAATGCCTCTGCGGTGGTCAGGCACCCGGTCGATCAGAATGGACGCCTGAATCGGATTGGCTGCATTCATCAAGGCCTGCCGGAACAGGAATCCGAGCGACGCCACTAACAATATGTTGGTGAAGCCGGTCAGCAGCAAGAATGGCAGGGACAGCACCTGGAAGAAGACGACCGCTTTGATCGCTCCGATGCGGTTCACCAGTGTCGGTCCGATCATCATGGACACAATGGTCATTACCTGTCCGAGTGAGATCAGGATGCCGACAGCCGACAAGGAGACGGAGAACCGGTTCGTAAAATATAGATTCAGGTAAGGCACGACGAGGCCTGAGCCTAGCCCGATAAGCAGCTGGGTGGCAGCGAATTGACCGATGATCTTGAACTCGCCGCGCCGATCCTGCAGCTGTAGCTGCGGATTGGGGGCAGCGTCTGCCGCAGCTTTAGGCGGTTCGGATTTTCGCTGTTCGCTCTTCTTCATCTCGGTTGTGAACAACAATGGAATAAAAGCCAGAAAGGTGGCCGTTCCGCCGATAAATAGCGAGATTTTCAGACTGTCGATTCGGTTTAACCCGAGCACTTGCAGGAAGTCGGCCAGAAATCCGCCGCCCATGCTGCCCAGCACCTGGGATGCCAGCACAAGCGAGGCGTGAATGCTGAAGATGCGCATCCGGTCCGCTTTGGTTGTGTTTTCCGCCAGGAACGGAATGGCAAGCACCTGGAAGAAGGAAGAGAACAGTCCGGTATAAATCGCAAGTCCGAGCAAGCTCCATTCGCTTTCGAGAAATGAGCGGACAATGAGTCCGGCACCGCTAAGCAGTGCGCCGAGCACCAGAATGTTTTTGCGGCTTGTCCGGTCTCCCATGAATCCGATAGGAATAAACATAAGGGCCGTTGCCAGCGACTGAACGCTGACGACCGTACCGTTCATGGAGTCATCATACCCCAGGTTTTGTATGTACAGATTGTAGAGCACGCTGAACATGCCGGTTCCGATCTGGTAAAGCACGTTGGCCAGGAAAAACAGCTTGATATTTCGGGGCCATTGTTTCAAATCTTTCGCTGACTGATGTAATAGTTTCATAATGATGAATGCCTCCTGTTTGCAGCAACCTTTATATTTTAACAGTTTCTGTATGGAGGGGAAAGGAAAAATGCAACACTGCTGGTAAGAGGCGTGACGAGTTATCATCGCCCGACCAGCCCTCTTTAGCCCGAGGCTTCGAGGCGGCTTAATGTTTTCCATTTGCATGCTTGGCCCGGGTAGTCTATCATTGTTGTTTAAAGCGGTATCATTTCAGATGCCGTAGATGAATAATGAAAGCGAGACGTGAGCAGCAATTATGAGATCCATTGCATGGGTGACCGACAGCACTTGCACCATTGATCCTTTTTTTGCCAGGGATAACCACGTGTATATCGTCCCGTTACGATTGATCGTGGGGGAGGAAGTGTACAGAGAGAGCATTGACATTTCAGCAGAAGACTTCTATGAAAAAATGAAGAACGAAAGCAAAATCAGCAGCTCGCAGCCGCCAGTCGGCGAATTTATCGAGCTGTACGAGCAATTGAAGGACAAGTACGATGATGTTATTGCCATCCATTGTTCATCGGAGCTTAGCGGTACTCTCCATGCGTCCTTGCAGGCAGCAGAGATCGCTGAAGTGAATGTCGTCGGGATTGATTCCCAAGCAGGCGCATTCCCGCTGCGTGAAATGATTGAATCCGGCATCGAATGGTACAAGCAGGGAGATACGGTAGGGGTTATTAAGGAGAAGATCCAGAACATGGTGCAAAATTTGCGGTTCTATCTGATTCCGGCGAGCCTGCACCGGCTGCACAGCAGCGGCCGTGTATCCGGCACACAGCTTGCGGTCAGCCAGCTGCTTCGCATCCATCTGCTGCTTCGCTTCGATCAAGGGAAGATCGTTGTTGCAGAGAAGATTCGGACGTTCAAAAAAGCCCGCCAGCGTATGATGGACGTGCTGAAGGAGGATATTAAGAAAATCCGCAAAGTATGTATTATGCATGCCAACAATGAGGAAGAGGCCAAGCAGATGGAGCAGGAGATCACCAGTTCCCATCCATCCTTGCAGACGGAGATTATGACCTTTATTCCTGTGGTCGGCATTCATGCCGGTGAAGGAACGATCGCCATGTCATGGATTCGCAATCATACAAGGTAAGAAGCAGCACATTAGCATCGCAAGTTGCGTGCGAGAGGGGGCGGGGACAAGATGTTCAGGAAATGGTCGATAGCGTCCTGGCTGCTGCTTGTTGTCCTCCTGGTGCCGCTCGGCAGCTGCGCTGGGGGCGCTAGCTCAGGCACGGGAGCGACAGATGCCCCGCACGAGGCGTCTGAGTCTGGGGCCGGCGGAGATACGTCAGGGCAGGAGTCCTCTTCGCCGGAAGAGCCCGGTGAGCAGGATGCGGGGAACGGAAGCGATGACTTGGCACCTGTTGAGGATGAAGGGGAAGACAACGGTTCAGGCCCGGACTCCGATGCTATGCTCCAGGCTGCAGCCGAACTGAGCCGCCTTGAGCTTGATGAGAAGATCGGCCAGCTCGTCATGGTAGGCATCGACGGGACGAAGATGGATGAGACCACCCGCCGCCTGATCCGAGACGATCATATCGGCGGCATTATCTTGTTCAGGGATAACATCGATAGCATGGAACAGGCGGTAGGGCTCATCAATGAGTTGAAGAGGGAAAATGCCGACAATCCGGTTCCGCTGTGGCTCAGTATCGATGAGGAAGGCGGGCGTGTCACCCGCTTCCCCGAGTCGTATGTGAAACTGCCGTCAAGCCGCGACGTCGGCGGCAAGGGGGATCGCGAGCTTACCGAAACCTTCGGTTCGCTCATAGGGGCAAGGGTGGCCTCGCTGGGGCTGAACATGGTCTATGCACCGGTGCTGGATGTGGATAGCAATCCGGACAATCCGGTCATCGGCGACCGTTCCTTCGGTACGACGCCGGACAGAGTGGCCAAGCACGGCATCGCATCGATGAAAGGCATCCAGCGCGAAGGCGTCGTGCCGGTGGTGAAACATTTTCCCGGCCATGGCGATACCGCGGTTGATTCCCACATCGGATTGCCTGTTGTAAAGCATAGTCTCGAACGTCTGCACGAGATCGAACTGGTGCCGTTTCAGCAGGCGATCGAGCAAGGAGCCGATGTGGTCATGGTGGCCCATCTGCTGATGGAAAGCATCGATCCGGATACGCCTGCGTCCTACTCCAAGCCGGTCATTACCGGTTTGCTGCGCGGGGAGCTTGGCTTTACCGGCGTTGTCATCACGGATGATCTGACGATGGGCGCTGTTGCCGCCACCGCGGACATCGGCGAGGCGGCTGTGGCCTCGATAGAAGCCGGAAGCAATATCGTCATGGTCGGGCATGATTATGCCCAGGAGGAGGCTGTCATCAAGGCGCTGCAGCAGGCGGTTGAATCGGGGCGCATATCCGAGCAGATGCTCGATGACAGGGTTCTAGCCACTCTGGCGCTGAAGCAGAAGTACAATCTGGATCACGAGGAAGTGCCGATCCCGGATATCAACAGGCTGAACAGCGAGGCGGAAGCGGTGCGCAAGGCCATTAAATAGGTCCGGGCTCAGGCAGGCCTGGCGCTTCCTATAACATGATAAAACCCGATCTCAGGAAGAGATCGGGTTATGATGGTTCATTAATTATACTAAAATGTTGAAAAAAAATCGAAAACATGATAGAATGAGGGGTAAATAATTATTGGGCATTTGTCATAATAATCTAATATTAGATTAGCACAAAATATTGGGAATGTCAACAGGGGGGCATAGAATGGAAAACCGTCAGAGTGCGGATTTTGCATTGGAACGTGAGATGGAAGAGGCGGAAAAAACGGCAGCTTCTCCAGCAGAAGATTTTTCCGTTCATGATGATCTATCGCTTCCGCCAGGCATCAAGATCAGCGATCCAGTTCGTATGTACCTGAAAGAAATCGGTCGTGTTCCCCTTCTCTCGGCAGATGAGGAAGTGGAATTATCGAAACGAATAGAGCAGGGGGACGAGGACGCCAAACGCCGGCTTGCGGAAGCCAATCTTCGTCTCGTCGTCAGCATTGCCAGACGCTATGCAGGCCGAGGCATGCAGTTTCTTGACTTGATCCAGGAAGGCAACATGGGTCTGATCAAGGCAGTTGAGAAATTCGACTACTCCAAAGGGTTCAAATTCAGCACATACGCAACCTGGTGGATTCGTCAGGCAATCACGCGTTCTATTGCGGATCAGGCCAGAACCATCCGGATTCCGGTTCACATGGTTGAAACGATCAACAAGCTGGTCAGAGTGTCAAGACAGCTTCTGCAGGAGCTGGGGCGCGAACCGACGCCGGAGGAAATTGCTAAAGAGATGGACATCAGTCCGGAGAAGGTCAGAGAGATACAGAAGGTATCCCAAGAGCCTGTATCGCTGGAAACCCCGGTCGGGGAAGAGAGCGATTCGAATCTTGGCGATTTTATCGAGGATCAGGACGCGCTTGCTCCGGCAGACGCGGCAGCGTTCGAGCTGCTGCGGGAACAGCTGGAGGAAGTGCTGGATACGCTCACCGAGCGTGAAGAGAATGTGCTTCGCCTCCGCTTCGGGCTCGAGGACGGAAGAACCCGTACCCTGGAGGAAGTCGGTCAGGTATTCGGCGTTACCCGGGAACGGATTCGCCAGATTGAAGCCAAGGCGCTGCGCAAGCTGCGTCATCCGAGCCGGAGCAAGCGGCTGAAGGACTTTCTGGAATAATTCGGTACGATATGATGCTTTAAGCATACGATGTTCTGCAGATCCCTTGAGACGGGCAGCTCGCTGCCGTTTCAAGGGATTTTTGTTTAATCTGTCGCTTGTGACGGCTCAGATTGACACCGGTCAAGGTGTTGCATCATAATGATGTAGCATCCCGCAATGGATTAGAAACTGTCCCAACAAGCGGGCGGTAGAGGGAGTGACAGACAATATGAATGTACATAATTCCGCTGTAGAGCGACTGTGCAGGCGCAATGTCCCTTTGGCGAAATTTTCAACATATGGCATCGGCGGTAACGCCAACTATCTGGCTATGCCCGAGACGAGCGAGGAACTGGCCGAGCTGCTGCAGGACTGCAAGCGGCGCGGAATGCCCTGGTTTATCTTTGGCATGGGCTCCAACATTCTTTTTCCGGACGAACCGGGGAGGGACACGGTGTTTATCACCTTGAAAAATATGGCGGAGATCAAGGCGAACGAAGATCGGTGGTATGTATCTGCGGGCACGCCGATGTCATTGTTATCGCTGCTCGGACTCGTTGGCGGAACCGATATGCTGGATTTCACATTCCTGCTGCCGGGATGCCTGGGAGCTGGCATTTATATGAATGCCAAATACAATGCACAGCAAATTTGCGACATCGTGGATGTTGTCTATTATATCGATACCGAGGACCCTTCGCTTCAGGTGCGTTCCATTTCTGCCGAGGACTGCCGGTTTGCTTACAAGCAATCGATCTTTCAGCAGCATCCCTGGATCGTGCTCGGAGCGGATCTGAAGCTTTGCGTCAGCTCCGAGGAACAGGTGAGAACCGCCGCTGTATTGCTGGCAGAGTGGAAGGCCCGGGGGAGTCACCCGTCTTCGTTGCCGAGCTTCTTTTCATTCTTCCTCGGAGAGATCCATTCTTTGGCCGGACGGGGCATTCAGACACCGCAAACGATGCTCGATATTATCCGCTACCGTACAGGCAAGAAGCACTTCGATTATCCATCATGCGGCTCGGTGTTTAAGAACAATTATGATTACGGTGTTGCGACAGGCTTCCTGGTTGACAAGCTGAACCTGAAAGGGACGGAGCATGGGGGAGCGATCATCTCGCCGCATCATGGCAACATGATTTTGAATTACAATCAGGCGACCGCCGCGGATGTCATCTATCTGATTAATCTCATTACCGAGGCTGTCCATAAGGAATTCGGCTTTGTTCCGGAGCCGGAAATTGTGCTGGTTGAAGAGAAGGACAAAAATTCTCTGTAAAGGAATTGGAATAAGTAGATTTTAACGCTATAATCAGATAGGTGAGCCTCTTTTATCGAGGTCGAAGAGGAATATGAATAGAATGAAAGGAGCAGTATACATGGCAAAAACATTGATCTTTGGTCACAAAAATCCGGATACGGATACGATTTGTTCTGCGATTGCCTATGCGGATCTGAAAAATCAACTGGGTCTGTCCGCCGAGCCTGTACGTCTGGGCGAAGTGAATGGAGAGACGCGTTACGCACTGGATTATTTCAAGGTGGAAGCGCCGCGTCTGGTTGAAACGGTAGCGAATGAGGCGGAGGAAGTCATCCTGGTCGATCATAACGAGCGCCAGCAAAGCGCTAGCGATATCGATAAAGTGCGCGTGGTGGAGGTTATTGACCATCACCGGATCGCTAATTTTGAAACAAGCCAGCCGCTGTACTATCGTGCTGAGCCTGTCGGCTGCACAGCGACGATTCTGAACAAGCTGTACAAGGAGAAAGGCGTGGCCATTCGCAAGGAGATCGCCGGACTTATGCTATCCGCCATTATCTCGGACTCGCTGCTGTTCAAATCCCCGACCTGCACGGAGGAAGACGTTGCCGCTGCGCGCGAGCTTGCCGAAATCGCAGGCGTGGATGCGGAAAGCTATGGCCTGAGCATGCTCAAGGCCGGTGCGGATGTCAGCGACAAAACGATCGCCCAGCTGCTGTCGCTGGATGCAAAAGAATTCCAGATGGGAGAAGCGAAAGTGGAGATCGCCCAGGTGAACACGGTGGATACCAACGATGTGCTGTCCCGCCAAGCTGAGCTGGAAGATGCAATCCACGCAATCATCGCTGACAAAAATCTCGATCTGTTTGTGTTTGTAGTAACCGACATCCTGAACAATGATTCGGTTGCGCTCGCGCTTGGAAAAGGGTCACAGGCGGTTGAGAAGGCCTACAATGTCACGTTGTCTGATAACAAGGCGCTTCTGAAAGGTGTCGTTTCCCGGAAATCCCAGATCGTCCCAGTACTTACGCAAGCTTTCACAAGCTAATCGCTTGCAAGCTGACCGGCCTCTTGCACAGAGACCGGTCTTTTTTGCGTTTTAATATACAATCCCCCGCCCCCAGTACGGCTGCTCCTGGACGAAGATTGAAATATTGTCATGTAAATTATAACAATCTGAAACCTTTATTCCGGAAATCAGATCATATAATAAGGATGCATATACTTATAAAAGGCGCGTTTGAGACGGCCAGCCTCCGGGTAATTTTTTCTGAAGGCAAAGCCTGCCCATATTAGACCTATCAATCACATCCCAACGTGAAGGAGCGACGACGGGAAATGAAAAAATCAGCATGGAGAATGGTATTGTTCACTATCATTGTGCTCATGATGACAACCACCTCAGGAATGGCGTCAAGCAATAGCTATGAGCCTGTTCCGGAAGCTTCCAACCAGCAGGCGGTGTACATTCACTCCCTCGACATCCGGGGTGGTCAGCTGTACCTGGATGTGGATCCGATCACCTGGTATGAAGGAGAGGAAGCGGACAAGGTGTTCCGCGAGCGGGTACAGGATCCTGAGATGACAGAAGCGCCGGACGGTTATTATATCGTGAACGATACCGAGGAGCATATAACACTGCCAGTGGATGAGCATGCGGAGATTCTGCTACAAATTTATGATCGCACAGGCCAGTGGGAAGATGTGCAAATCGTCTGGAATGAGAAAGTAGCCCTGTCACGCTTTGGGGAGCTGTTCGCCAACGATGAGCTTGTAGATATGAAGTGGTTTCCGTATCACATCACCGTCAAGGACGGTGTGGTTGTCAAAGTGATCCAGCAGTACATTCCATAAAATAATCTGACACGCCATAACGATCAGCATAACAGAAAGCTGCCCGCGACCGGGACCGGCCACTGTCTGAAGGACAGGGAGGAGGTTCTCCGGATTTCGCGGGCAGCTTTTTCTAATGGTCGCGGCTTGTACGTATTCCGCGGTGCAATCAGGCACTGTGGTTTTCACCTTCGCCTCAGCGCGAACCGTAGCGCCATGCTTCCGGCATCAGCTGTGATGGCCGGCCGGGGGCTGCTTCGGGTACATCAGCTTGCCATGTACAAAATCAGTCACAAACTGGTTCAGCTTGGCGATGCGCTCGTCATATTTTTCCTTGCTGATCTTTCCGTCTTTCAGCTTCTGGTCCAGGCGCTGCGTAATGGATTTGACCTGGAAATCGATCACGTCCTGTACCGGCACGCCCTGCGCTTTGGCAATCTCGGCAAGGCTTTTGCCTGCCTGAAGCTGTTGTCTCAGCTGCTCCGGTGTCATCTTTAACAGCCTAGCAAGCTCGTTGCTGTCGGCCATCGCTTTGCCGTAGTGGTACGCCCGCGCATGCCAGCCGCCTTTTGAATCAAGCAGCCGATCCGCTGCGGCGGAGTAATCCACCGTTTTTCCGGATGTGGATGGATGGGAAGTGGCGCGATCCTTCATGATTTCCATCACTTTTTCCTTGATTTGCTCACGGGGAATGCCCTGTTGCTTGGCGATTTCAGCCAGTGAAGAAGTTTTCAGCTTTTCTTTCAGCACCTGCGGTTCCAGCTTCACATAGTCAGCCAAGGCCCGGAACCATTTGCCATGCTTCCCTTCTGCATGCGGATGGCCCCCCGGCTGCTGTGACCGGACTGACGGCATTGTTTCTTTCGGATTCTGCGCAGACAGCGCTTCTGCAAATGCAGGAAGACTGCATCCGAGGGCAAGGATTAACAGCAAAGGCAGCAGCGCTGCCAGTTTCAGATTGTTCCTGTTCATATGTGTAACCACCTTTCTTGATGATGGGCTTTGGATTGGCCCATGGTTGTCCAGTATGCCAAGTTCATCTTTTAAAGTAACCGTATCCCTGGAGAAAAATACATAAAATGGATCTCGATTTGCCGAGTTGTCATCCATGTGGCCGGGTTGAAAACGTTTAATATTTTCGGTTGACGAATGCATCATGTCGGCGTTATTATTTGTTTAAGTAAATGATGAATTGTTTTAATTAAATGTGTAAAAAAGAAAACGTGAGGAGAGAAGAAGCGATGAGTCATGAAATCACGATTAATACGGATGTAACAAGAGGGAAGATTAACCGCAATATTTATGGCCATTTCTCGGAGCATTTGGGACGCTGCATCTATGAAGGAATCTGGGTCGGAGAGGATTCGCCGATTCCGAATACCGAAGGGATCCGCAACGACGTTGTGGAAGCGCTTAAGAATTTAAATATCCCCGTATTGCGCTGGCCGGGCGGCTGTTTTGCCGACGAGTATCATTGGAAGGATGGCGTGGGACCGAGGTCGCAGCGCAAATCGATGATCAATACCCACTGGGGCGGCGTGGTGGAGAACAACCATTTCGGCACGCATGAATTCCTTCGCCTGTGCGAGTTGCTGGAATGCGAGCCTTACATATCCGGCAACGTGGGAAGCGGTACGGTTCAGGAGATGTCCGAATGGGTGGAGTACATGACCTTTGATGGGGTGTCTCCGATGGCGGACTGGCGCAAGGAGAACGGCCGGGAGCAGCCGTGGAAGCTGAAATATTTCGGGGTCGGCAACGAGAACTGGGGCTGCGGGGGCAACATGCGGCCAGAGTATTATGCGGATCTGTACAGACAATATCAGACCTACGTGCGGAATTATGGCGATAATACCATTTATAAAATTGCCTGCGGTCCGAACGTTGACGATTACCGCTGGATGGAAGTGGTCATGAGAGAGGCGCATCGCTTTATGGATGCGATCAGTCTGCATTACTATACCGTGCCTAGAGAATGGTCGGATAAGGGGGCGGCGACCGGATTCCCGGTTCAGGAATGGTTCCAGACGCTCAAGAAGGCGCTGTATATGGACGAGCTGATCACAAGACACTCCGCCATTATGGATCAGTATGATCCGGACAAGCGGGTCGGGTTGATCGTGGATGAATGGGGCACCTGGTATAATGTGGAGCCGGGAACGAACCCTGGATTTCTGTATCAGCAAAATACGATTCGCGATGCGCTGGTGGCCGGACTTACGCTCAACATCTTCCACGAGCATAATGACCGGGTGGTCATGGCCAATATCGCCCAGATTGTGAACGTGCTTCAATCGGTTATCTTGACGGAAGGGGAGAAGATGCTGCTGACCCCAACCTATCATGTGTTTGAAATGTATAAAGTGCACCAGGATGCCGAGCGTCTTGACACACACTACAGCGGTGGTGCCTATGAGATGGACGGAGAGTCGATTCCGCATGTATCGGTGTCGGCGTCCAGAACCGAAGACGGCAAAATCAACGTCAGCTTGTGCAACTTGAGCCACGCGTCGAAGGCGGAAGTGTCAGTGGCTCTGCGAGGCTTGAAGGGATCGCTGTCCAAAGTGAGCGGTCGTCAGCTGACAGCGGGAGCGCCGGATGCTCACAATACGTTTGAGGCGGCAGACAACGTCAAGCCGGCAGCCTTCACCGACTTCGAGGTTGAAGATCAGACGCTTCGCGCCAAGCTGGCCCCGATGTCGGTCACGGTGCTGGAGTTGAGCGCCGGGTAAAGGAGGGGGAAGCATGCGGCAGCAGGAATCCGGCTGCAAGGGCTGCAGGGAAGAGTACAAGGTAACGGAGGAACAGATCCAGCGTGTGCTGTCCTCCCCGATGTTCAGCGAAGAGCGCTGTGTGCCGAACGATCAATACGAGGCGCGTCTAAACGCCTGCTCCTCGTGCCCGAAGCTTCAAAGCGGGACCACCTGCACCCTGTGCGGCTGCATCGTGCAGATTACAGCGAAGCTGATTGAGAAGCGTTGCCCGTATCCCGGTCAGGACCGGTGGGCTGCAGCGACAGCCGCCGTCTAGCAGATCGAAAGCCTGCCTCCCAGATAATGGGGGCAGGCTTTCCTTATGTCTTTATGTGATGAATCATATCAGCTGTTTGCGTGCTTTCAGATAACGGTACAGCATCATGCCAAAAACAGAGCAAAGCAGCGCGCACAGTCCGATGAAGCCGTAACCGGCCTGAAGGCCCCGCAGCAGGCCCAGCTCGGTATCCTGCCCGAACAGCTGCTTAAAGCCATTCGTAATCGCCCCGATCAGATAGTTACCGATGACACTGCCGATGCCCATCATCGTCACCACGAAGGTGATGGCGGTGTCGCTCTCTCTCGGATAGCGTCTGGCAATCAGCGCCATCACCGTCGGATAGATCGGGGCAATCCCGATCCCTGCTGCCGCAAACAGAAAGGCATAGCTTTCGCCTCCGAAGATGGCGGCAAAGGTGCATACCCCCGTTAGACCGGACAAGATGATGATCGACAGAGTAAAGCCGATCCGGTCCGTGATCGGGCCGAGCAGCAGCCTCGCGGCAGAGAAGCACAGGAAGAACGCGGACAGCATGCCGGCTGCGGCCGAAGGCTCCCAGCGGTAGGACTTTTCGAGATAATTGACGAGCCAGCCTCCAACGGCCATCTCGGATACGACGCCAAAGGACAGAATAAGGACAATCAGCCACAGCGCCCGGTCCTTGACCAGCTGTTTCAGCGGAATTCGCTGCAGGCCTGTTGCATCATCCGGGGCATCGCTTGGAAACTTGCTCATGGCAGCCGGAATCATCGGAAGCACCGAGAGCATCAGCATGGCAAAATACATCCCTCGCCAGTCCAGTGTATGACCAGCTATCGTAACGGTCATCAGTCCCGTTGCAATCATCGGGGCGACCGTGGAGCTGATGCCGTAGAAGAAGTGGGATAAATTCATCATCGTGCCGGTATTTCTGACAAAGATGCGTGCTGACAGAATAGCGAGGCCGATTTCAAGCATCCCGTTGCCGATATACATCAGGAAATAGGAAGCTGAAAACCAGGAATAACTATGGGCCCAAAAAATAAATATCCCGGATATCGCCATCGTGCCAAAAGCGAGCATGCTCACCCATTTAATCCCGATCTTGCGCGTCAAAATGGCCGTGAACGAGCAGGCGATCAGGTATCCGAGCGCATTGAGCGACAGCAAGGTGCCGATCTGCATTTCATTCAGATTGAAATCGAGCTGGATGCGTGGAATGGCCGGCCCCTTGATGTTCTCGGAGATGCCAAAAATAATAAATCCCAGAAAAATCGTAGCCAGATGCAGGATGTAGGTCCTGTTCAGCTTGCGCCCCGCAGGGCGGTTCGTTTGCTGCTCGGTGATCATCGCGGTTTCGTTCTCCTATCCGGTGGTATATACACGACTTATTAAACGTGTTTAGTAAGTATCTGTAGCAGATTACCACATCTGTTTGCACTTTAGCAATCTAAATTTTTTTGTGGAAACACCTCTGTTTTTTTCGGAAAAGCAGTTGACTTAACAAGGGGCGCATGAGAAAATGTACGCGCGTACATTATTTGCTGAAGGAATGATGCATTATTGCTAGCCGTAAAGAAGTTGCACAGATCGCCGGCGTATCGGAAGCTACCGTCTCACGTGTACTGAACGGGGTGGGCCCGATGAAGGAAGAGACGAGGCAGCGGGTGCTGGCTGCAGCGCGGCAGGTTGGCTATACGCCGAATGCCATCGCCAGGAGCTTTGCTACGCGCCGAAGCGGCCATCTCGGTGTTGTCATGCCGTACGTTCCGAAGGCCAGACTGTTCTCCGCCTATTATTTCTCCGAAATTCTAAGCGGAATCGGAAGCCGTGCCCAGGCGAACAAGTATGATCTCCTGATGCTGTTTCGGGAGCCGGGCGGGACGATGGACTATATGAACTTGTTCCGGTCCCGGAAGGTGGATGCATGCATTATTCTCGGCGCGAAGGACGAGCTGGGCGAGCGGGAAGCGATACGCGAGCTGGATCAGGGGGGACATCCGTACTGTCTGATCAATCAGCGCTTTGACGGCGAGAACTTCCACGTGGTGGACGCCGATCATGCCGAAGGAGGCTACCGTGCCGTTCGCCATCTGCTGCAGGCCGGATATCGCCGAATTGCCTTCCTGAACGGACCGGACGTATATTCCAACAGCCGTGACCGACTGGCCGGATACCGCCGGGCGCTGGATGAAGCCGGCATTACGCCGGATGAGTCGCTGCTGTTCGAAGGCAATTTCAGCCGGAAGAGCGGCCACGCTGCGGCAGAGTTTATCGCTCCGCTTCTCCCGGGAATCGACGCGGTGTTCGCGGCGAATGACCGGATGGCCATCGGTCTGTCGCAAGGATTGCGCGCCCGAGGCGTCAAGCCGGAGCATATGCCAGCCCTGGTCGGCTATGATGATTCCGATTCGGCGGAGATGTCCGATCCTCCGCTGACCAGCGTGCGGGTTCCATTCTATCAGCTTGGCGAGCTTGCGGCATCGCATGTGCTTCGTTTGCTTGAGGAGCAAGGCGGTCCGGCAGATCGCCGGGAGCGGATGCACTTACAGCTGCCGACCGAACTGGTTGTCCGTGCTTCTTCCCTGAATCGTACAATGTAAAGGAGGATATTCTCATGAAACAATTGCGAGTTGGAATGATCGGCTATAAATTTATGGGCAAGGCGCACAGTAACGCTTACCGCAGTGTGCCTATGTTTTTTCCGGATGCACTGAAGCCGGAGATGGTGGCCATCTGCGGCCGTAACGAAGCGGCGGTGCAGGAAGCGGCCACCCAGTTGGGCTGGAATGAAAGCGTTACCGATTGGAAAGCGCTGATCGCTCGCGATGACATCGACCTGATCGATATCAACGCGCCAAGCGATGCGCATAAGGAAATCGCAATTGCTGCAGCCAAGGCTGGAAAGCATATCTTCTGTGAGAAGCCGCTGGCACTCACGCTGTCGGATGCCCGGGAAATGCTCCAGGCAGCTGAGGAAGCCGGCATCGTGCATATGGTTGGCTTTAACTATAGATTTTCCCCGGCCGTAAAACTGGCCAAAAAGCTTATCGAGAGCGGCAGGCTCGGCAAGATCTATCATTTCCGCGGCTGGTTTTTGCAGGACTGGATTCTGGACCCGCAGTTCCCGCTCGTATGGCGACTTCAGAAGGATATTGCCGGCTCCGGCTCTCACGGCGATCTGGGGGCTCACATCATTGATATGGCCCATTATCTGGTCGGCGATATCGCAGAGGTGATCGGCATGAGCGAAACCTTCATCAAGGAGCGGCCGCTGGCCAGCGAGATGACGGGCCTGAGCGCCACAGGCAGCGCTGACGGTCCGAAAGGGCAGGTTACCGTTGATGATGCCACCTTGTTCCTGGCCCGCTTCGAGAATGGCGCGCTTGGAAGCTTCGAGGCGACCCGCTTTGCGGCTGGTCACCGCTGTACGAACTCCTTCGAAATTAACGGCAGTCTCGGCAGCATCAAGTTCGACTTTGAGCGCATGAACGAGCTGCAGGTGTATTTTACCAACGATGATGAGGATGTCCAGGGCTTCAGACGCGTTCTGGCTACGGACCCGGCTCATGATTACATGGATGCCTGGTGGCCGCCGGGCCATACGATCGGCTTTGAGCACACGTTCACGCATGAGGTGCTTGAACTGGCGAATGCTGTCGCCGAGGGGCGCCAGCCCGAGCCGAATTTCCGCGACGGCGTCAAGTGCCAGGCGGTGCTTGAAGCGGTGGATAAATCGATTGAGGAGCGGCGGTGGGTTCCGCTGTCCGAAATGTAACGGGATGAGGAGAGACTACACGCTGGAGAGAACAATAACAAAGGAGAGCTGACCAATGAAAAAAGCGCTGATCGTATGGGGAGGCTGGGACGGACATGAGCCCCGGCAAGTAGCGGACATTTTTGCATCGCTGCTGCGTGAGGAACAATTTGAGGTTGAGGTATCGGATACGCTGGATGCATTTAATGACGGGGAGAAGCTGCTCGGACTGGATCTGATTGTACCGGTATGGACGATGGGCGAGATCAGCCAGGATCAAGTGAACAACGTGTCGAACGCCGTGCAGCGCGGAACCGGACTGGCCGGCTGCCATGGCGGCATGTGCGATGCCTTCCGGAACAATGTGGACTGGCAGTTCATGACCGGGGGGCAATGGGTAGCGCATCCGGGCAATGACGGTGTCACATACAAGGTCGAAATCAAGCAAAGCTCTAGTCCGCTGGTGGATGGCATGGAGGATTTCAACGTCGTTTCCGAGCAGTATTATCTTCATGTCGATCCAGCGGTTGAGGTGCTGGCGACGACAAGATTTCCGGTAGCGCCCGGACCGCATATGCTGAATAAATCGGTGGATATGCCGGTTGTCTGGACGAAGCGCTGGGGCTTCGGACGAGTCTATTACAACTCGCTCGGGCATCATGCTGATATCGTGGATATGCCGCAGGTGAAGGAGCTGATGCGCCGCGGGCTGCTGTGGGCTGCCGAAGGCAAAGCGCTCGCCGCTGGCCGCGATGTGTCCCTGTTCACGCATGGTGAAGGATATACCGGAATGGGAGACAGCCAGTAATCGACGGCAGAAGGAGACGAAACCAAGATGAAAAAAGTAAAAGTAGGCATCATCGGCTGCGGTAAAATCAGCGGCATCTATATGGAGAACTGCCATAAGTTCGATATTCTGGAGCTGTGGGCATGCGCCGATATCGACCGCGCCCGTGCGGAAGAGCAGGCTGCCAAGTACCAAATTCCGAACGTCTATACGACGGAGGAACTGCTGGCTGATCCGGAGATCGAGCTAGTGATCAATCTGACTATACCAGCCCAGCATGCCGCGATTAATCTGGCTGCGCTTGAGGCGGGCAAGCATGTGTATGTGGAGAAGCCGCTCGCTGTCACCCGGGAAGAAGGGCTTAAGGTGCTGGAGACGGCCAAGGCGAAAGGGCTGCTTGTCGGATGCGCACCGGAAACCTTTCTCGGCGCAGGCATTCAGACGGCATTGAAGCTGGTCAGAGAAGGGCGGATCGGCAAGCCGGTTGCCGCTACCGCCTTCATGATGAGCCGCGGGCATGAGCATTGGCATCCGGATCCGGAATTCTATTATGCCGCTGGCGGGGGGCCGATGTTTGATATGGGGCCATACTATCTTACCGCGCTCGTTCAGCTGCTGGGTCCCATCCGGAGTGTTGCCGGCATGACAGGGGCTGCCCTTGCTGAACGCACCATCACAAGCGAGAAGAAATACGGGCAGAAGGTGCCGGTAGACATTCCAACTCACGTGGCCGGGCTGCTGCAATTCCAGGAAGGTGCGATTGGCACCATCATTACGAGCTTCGATATTTTCGGTGACAGCGATCTTCCCCGGATCGAAATTTACGGCACGCAGGGCATATTGTCCGTTCCCGATCCGAACACCTTCGGCGGCCCGGTGTTATACCGGTTGACCGGGGAGTCGGAATGGACCGAGGAGCCGCTGCTGCCAGGATATAGCGAGAACACAAGAGGAATCGGCCCGGCCGACATGGCGTATGCGATTCGAAGCGGACGTGCGCACCGTGCCAGCGGCGAGCTCGCCTACCACGTACTGGAAGCGATGTGGGCCTTCCACGATTCATCAGACGAGGGCAAGTTCTATCAGATGCGCAGCACAAGCGACGCCCCGCGTCCGTTGCCTCTGGACTTGCCGGCGTATACGCTGGATTCATAAACCGGGATCAGAAGGCTGTCGGCTGCTGCACTGCATGGCCGGTGACCGAGCTGAATCGAAAGGAAACGTAATTGATCGATTCGCAGGAAGCTCTTTAGCGGTATATTCCGGGTCGTAATAACCATACTAACCTTGATCAGACCTGATGGAGGTAGAGACAACGATGAACAAACAACGTGCCCAGGAAATCGCCGCATCCCCGATTATGCACAATGTAACGCTGAGCGGGGTCCCTGTCTATATTCAGCATGTCGACGAACATACCGATACTGCCCGGGTTTATCCGCTCGATGATCCAGAGCATGAGCTGAACGTGTCTCTGGGACAGCTTATCGAAGAATAGCAATACGCATGTGCAGCACATCCATCCGCCCCGAAGTTCCGGGGCGGATTTTTACTATGTTGATTTCCCAGAAATCATAGGGGCAAGCGCGATCGGAAGTTCGCTCATTCCCCGGGAGCGGCATGCTTTGCTGGAGGCCAAGCACGGACGTTTGATATGAGCAGATTTGCCGAAGCTAAGCCTTCATTAATATGGTAAACTATTGTGAAATATAGATTAGGCGGGGATGAGGATGGAGATCAGACAAGCGGATATCCGTGATGCCGAAGGCATCGCCGTGGTTCATGTAGAGAGCTGGAGAACGACCTATAAAGGAATTGTGTCTGACGAGTATCTTCAGTCCTTATCAGCGGAGAAGCGGGTGGAGGGCTGGCGGCGCATGATGGCCAATCTGCGTGAGGATGAAGATGTGCTGGTCATTGCGGACGAGCATGGGAAGATCTATGGTTTTATGAGTTTCGGCATGGAGCGGGATAACAAACAGGCTGAGGACGGTGAGCTGTATGCCGTCTATTTACTGGAGGAAATCCAGGGGCAAGGCTGGGGAAGACAGCTGTTCAAGCGCATGGTTGATATTTTAAAGGCGAAAGGGTTCTCGACGCTGCTCGTCTGGGTGCTGGATGGCAACCCGGCGATTCAATTTTACCGTGCGATGGGCGGGGAAGTGACGAAGCAGAAGGAGATTGTCATCGGGGGCGAGACGCACCTCGAATATGCACTCAGCTGGCAAATTTAAAAAACCAATCTACAGCAGTTTGAAAGCCCGCTTTCCGGAAGGAGCGGGTTTTATCGAATGGAAGCACTGCGGATTTTTCACCGGCTGGTCAAATAGCTATGCCGCCTTCTCTTCTAGGGGAATATAATACATAAACTCTGGGGGAGGAGGAATCATCGTGCAGCAAATTCCGCTTTCGGCAGATTCATGCAGAGGGTATGTCGGCAAACATGTATGCGCAGTGCTCCAAGACGGAACAGAAGTCGTGGGCACGTTGCGCGGCGTACATGACAAAGGCCTGGAGATCGAATTTGTGAATCCGACAGCCTCGGTATTGTCTGCCAAAGGCAAACAGGGCGGCCCTTCTAAAAAATCCAAATCATCCAAAGGCAGCAAAGCAGCAACCTCGGCCTTCGGTCCGGGATATGGATATGGTTACGGAGGTTACTCGCCATACTGGGGTGGCGGCAACTTCTTGGCCTGGGAAGCCATCGCCTTATTGTTCCTTATTCCGTTTCTGTTCATCTAAGCCAAAGGTGCGAAGCAAGCAGGGCATCCGGAGGGTTCTCCGGCTGCCCTGTTTTTTGATTGACTCAAGAGAACTGCCAGCTTCATGGAAGGAATCACAAGAAGTCCGTCAGCCTGAATAGGTTGTATTCGAGGTATAGGTGCGCCGCATGAAAAGCGCAACAGGAATAAGCGCCACCAGGAAGCATAAAACCGCGGTTAATGGCAGAATGGCCCACTCGAATATGGACAATCCGAGCAGCGTCTGCCAGCCCATTGCGGCCAGACCAAGCAGGAACGAGATACCTGACAGATGAAGCATACGATGTCTTAACCGTCGATCATCTGCCGCTTTTCTCACGGATAGCCATGAGACCAAAGGCATGAACTGCAGCGCGTGGAATCCAATTCCGTGCAGCCAGATCATATTGCCGCCCGTCCCGATCTCACGTCCTTGATTCAATACAATCCCTATACCCGCAGCAAACGACAAGGTGATGGCAGCCATGGCATACCGAATCGCGATGGCCAACTCGGGATTCGCTTCATACACGCTGCGCTTGAAGTATTGAACCGCAGCCCAGAGGTAGAACAGGATGAGCAGAATAGCTACAACAGCAAAAACCGCCGCCATCGTGAGGTCAAAAACGCCGCTGCCTTGCGGAAAGCGGGGATTTACGCCCCGGAAATGCTGTACGGTCTCCACGAAATAGCTAAAGAGCGACAGCATAATATAGATGGATGTGAACACCATTTTCTTTCGTGAACTCATTCCCGAATACGGCATAATCATCGCTGTGGACAGCAAAAAAATGCCTAAAGCCGCATTGAACGAGAAGGCTTTGCCCACATCGCCGTAAGGGGCGACGGCCGCTCCGTTAACAAGGACCCACACGGCACATATGCCCGCCAGCAGCATGCCGAGCAGTCCGGTATAGATCAGCCATTGTTCCTGCTTCAATACATAGAATCGCATGTTCTTCCTCTCACCCTTCGCCTGATTTGATAACTTCACTTTAGCGTCGGCAAGCGCAGGGCTGAACGGTCTGAGGAATGAATATCGAAGGCGCTAAAGATGGATTTGAGCTCGTTCCAGAGACGGAGCAGCTACCCCGATCCCAGTCCAGGTTTATTCAAACAAACAAAAACGGAAGTTTTGAAATCGCTAACAATCAATTATTGAGTTTTGTAAATCTTTAAAAATACACCTATTCAAAAATAAACGGGCGTGATAAGATACAAACAAACAAAACAAATACGATGTTCTGATGCGGAGGGAGAGACAAACATGGTTCAGAATTTATGGGAACAATCGAAGGCGGCACTGGCCAGCGGAACACTTGAGCAACTTGTCTACCGGTCCAATCTGATCGGCGCCGACCGGCGGGTGTGCAACTGGGGCGGGGGCAACACGTCCAGCAAAACGACGATCAAGGATTTTCGCGGCAGAGAGGTTGAAGTGATGTATGTGAAGGGCAGCGGCTCGGATCTGGCATCGATGAAGGCGGCCAACTTCACGGCGCTCCGGCTCGAGGACATCCGGCCATTGCTGGAGCGCGAATCGATGACAGATGAAGAGATGGTTGCTTATTTGGGACACTGCATGGTGGATGCGAAGCATCCGCGGGCATCGATCGAGACGCTGCTGCATGCTTTTCTGCCGTTCCCGCATGTGGATCACACCCATCCCGATGCGATCATCAGCCTCTGCTGTGCTCATAACGGGCAGGAGCTGGCTGCGGAAATTTTCGGCGACCGGTTTGTCTGGGTCCCTTATGTTCGCCCCGGGTTTACGCTATCGAAGATGATTGCGGAAGGCGTCAGAAACCATCCGAAGGCGGAGCTTGTGCTTATGGAGAAGCACGGGCTGGTCACCTGGGGGGACACCTCGGAAGCATGTTATGCCAAGACGATTGATATCATTAATGAAGCCGAAAGCTTTATCGCCGCCAGAAGCGAGGGCAAGGAGCCGTTCGGCGGACGGGTGGTCGAGGCGCTGCCGGCAGAGATCCGCAGGTCGCTCGCAGCCGAGATCATGCCGATCATCCGCGGCGCGGTTAGCGACAGCAAACGCATGATTCTGTCATTTGACGATGAGGCGGATGTGCTGGAATTTGTATGCGGCCGCGACGCTGCACAGTTATCCCAGGTTGGCGCAGCTTGCCCGGATCACCTGGTACATACGAAGATGACACCGCTTTTCATTGAGTGGACACCGGATCCGGAGGATAAGGCAGGACTTCGCCAGAAGCTGATCGAAGGCATACAGAATTACAAAAGCAACTACGAAGCCTACTTCCAGCGCAACCGGCATGAAGGCGACGTCATGTTTGAAGCCGCTCCGCGCGTCATTCTTATTCCTGGTATCGGCATGGTCAACACCGGGAAGAGCTGGGCGATGTCCAAAGTCAGCGGGGCGCTCTATCATCGGGCAATTGCTGTGATGCGGGGAGCGACGGCACTCGGGCAGTTTGTCTCGCTCAGCGAGAACGAATCCTACAATGTGGAATACTGGCCGCTTGAGCTGTATAAGCTGACGCTGGCTCCGGCCGAAGCGGAATTCTCGCGGCAGGTTGCCTTCATTACAGGCGGCGCAGGGGGGATTGGCAGCGCTACCGCCCGCCGGCTGGTGGCGGAGGGCGCCCATGTCGTGCTCGCTGATCTGAACGCGGAAGGGGCCCGAAAGGTCGCCGAGGAGATTAACGAGCAGTTCGGGGAGAACCGTGCGCTTGCCGTTGCCATGGATGTCACCGTTGAGGAAGCGGTGCAGGCGGCATACCGCGACAGCGTTCTTGCCTACGGCGGCATTGATATCGTGGTGAACAATGCCGGGCTTGCGACCTCCAGTCCGTTTGACGAAACGTCGCTTGAGGAATGGAATTTGAATATGAACGTGCTTGGCACCGGCTATTTCCTGGTGGCCAGAGAGGCGTTCAAACTGATGAAGCAGCAGGATATCGGCGGATGCATGGTGTTTGTCGGCTCGAAAAACTCCGTGTATGCAGGGAAGAACGCAGCGGCGTACAGCTCGGCCAAGGCGCTGGAGGCCCATCTGGCCCGCTGCATCGCTGCCGAAGGCGGGGAATACGGCATCCGGGTGAACACGGTGCTGCCTGATGCGATTCTTCAAGGATCGGCGATCTGGAATTCCGGCTGGCGCAATGAAAGAGCCGCCGCATACGGCATTGAGCCGGATGAGCTGGAGGAATATTACCGCAAGCGGACAACACTTCAGGTCAACATTTATCCGCATGATATCGCTGAAGGGATTGCGTTTTTTGCATCGGCGAGGTCTGCCAAAACGACGGGCTGCCTGCTGACGATTGACGGCGGGGTTCCAGCCGCGTTTACAAGGTAAAGGCGGGCCAGCGGCAGCAGCAGGAATACTCGGCCTGGCCGCGAGTTTAATACATGTCATTATATGGCAAGGAGGCAAAGGGGAATGCGTGAGGATATTGTACGCAATTATGAAGCCGCCAAGGAGCTGTACGGCAAGTATGACATCGATGTAGATCAGGCTCTGCAAGCGCTGGAACACATTAAAATCTCCATCCATTGCTGGCAAGGGGACGATGTGCGGGGCTTCCTGTTTCAAGATCAGGAGCTGTCCGGCGGCATTTCGGTGACCGGGGAATACCCCGGCGCCGCACGGACGCCGGCGGAGCTACGTCAGGACCTGGAGAAGGCGCTGTCGCTCATTCCGGGCAAGCATAAAGTGAATTTGCATGCGATCTATGCCGACACGGAGGAGAAGGTTGATCTGGATGAGCTTGCACCGAGGCACTTTCAGACCTGGGTGGACTGGGCGAAGCAGCAGGGGATCGGGCTTGATTTCAATCCGACCTGCTTCTCCCATGACAAGTCCAAGGACGGCTTCACGCTCAGCCACCCGGATCCCGACATACGCCGCTTCTGGATTGACCACTGCAAAGCAGCGCGCAAGATCGGCGCTTATTTTGGAGAACAGCTGGGACAGACGTGCGTCACCAACATCTGGATTCCGGACGGCTACAAGGATGTGCCGGTAGACCGGCTGGCGCCAAGACAACGGCTGAAGGAAGCGCTGGATGACATATTCTCCGAACCGCTCGATTCGGCAATCCATCTGGATGCGGTCGAGAGCAAGCTGTTTGGCATCGGATCGGAGGCGTATGTCGTCGGTTCCCATGAATTTTACATGGGCTACGGGATACAGAACAACAAGCTGATCTGTCTGGATGCCGGACATTTTCACCCGACGGAAGGCATCGCAGGCAAGCTATCGGCCCTGTCACTGTTCACCGAAGGCATTCTTCTTCATGTGAGCAGACCGATGCGCTGGGATAGCGACCATGTTGTGACGATGGATGATGAGCTGATCGAGATCGGCCGGGAGCTGGTGCGAAATGGGCTGCTGGAGAAAACGTTCATCGGTCTTGATTTCTTTGATGGCAGCATCAATCGGGTCGCCGCCTGGGTCATCGGGACGCGCAACACAATCAAGGCGCTGCTGCGGGCGATGCTGGAGCCGACTGAGGCGCTCAGACAGGCCGAGCGCAAGGGCGATTATACAACGCGCCTGGCGCTGCTGGAGGAATTCAAGTCCTATCCGTTCGGAGCGGTATGGGATTACTACTGTGCGAAGATGGGCGTGCCGGTCAGGGAGCAGTGGCTGGAGGAAGTGAAGGCTTATGAGCAGCAGGTGCTGGTTCAGCGCGGACATCTTGAAGCTGAGCCTTCGGCTTTCGGCCTGAATGTTGGCCAATAAGGTGACTTGAGATCCAAGATCGACTCATGAAATGGAAGGAGGTTGTCTGCACTTGAGCGTGCTTGCATTTGATCTCGGGGCCAGCAGCGGTAGAGCGCTTATCGGCCAGTTGAAAGACCGAACGATCCAGGTGGAGGAGATTCACCGATTTCCGAACGAGCCGGTGCAGATTGGCGGCAGACTGCACTGGGACATCCTGCGTTTATTCCATGAGCTGAAGCAGGGACTGCTCCGGACCAAAGCTTCGGGCATACAGGTGGAAAGCCTGGGGATCGACTCTTGGGCCGTCGATTTCGGTCTGCTCGACCAGCGGGGCGAGCTGATGGCCAATCCGTATCATTATCGTGATTCGCATACCGACGGTGTGATGGAAAAGGTGTTTGAGACTGTGCCGGCGCAAGCGATTTTTGCCAAGACAGGCATTCAATTTCTGTCGTTCAATACGATTTACCAGCTTGCGGCGATCCGCCAATCCAGACCTTATCTGTTGCAGGAGGCCAGCCGCCTGCTCATGATTCCTGATCTGCTGCGTTACTGGCTGACCGGCGAGATGGCCAATGAGTTTACGAATGCAACCACGACCCAGCTGTTCAATCCTTCGCTGCAGCGCTGGGACCCGGAGCTGCTCAACAGCCTGCATCTCCCGTCTCACCTGTTCGAGCAGGTTGTCCATCCAGGCACGGAGACGGGCGCTTTAAGAGCTGCCATCACTGAGGAGCTTGGCCTGCCGAAGATGAAGGTATATACCGTTGCCGAACATGATACCGCTTCCGCTGTTGTGGCGGTGCCGGCCCTGGAGCGGTCCTTTGCTTATCTGAGCTGCGGAACCTGGTCGCTGATGGGTACGGAGGTGGCGCAGCCGGTCATTCATGATCGTGCACGCGAGCTGAATTTTACGAACGAAGGCGGGGCATACGGCACGTACAGGCTGCTCAAGAACATTATGGGGCTGTGGATTTTGCAGGAATGCCAGCGGACGTGGCAGCGTCAGGGATTATTGTATTCCTATCCGGAATTGGTTATGATGTCGGAAGCGGAACCGGCGTTCTCCTGTTTCATCAACCCGGATGATCCGCTGTTTCTGCCTGCCGGCGATATGCCGCAGCGCATTGCAGCTTATGCCCGCCGGACCGGGCAGCAGGTGCCGCAAAGCCCTGGCGCGATCGTGCGCTGCATTATGGAAAGCCTTGCGCTGCAGTATCGGCATGTGCTGGAATGTACCGAGGAGCTGTCGAATCAGCGCTTCAGCGGTTTGCACATGGTAGGCGGCGGCATTCATAACGAGACGCTGTGTCAGTGGACGGCGAGTGCAATCGGCAAGCCGGTATGGGCCGGTCCGGCTGAGGGCAGCGCGATCGGCAATATGGCGGTTCAGTGGATCGCAAGCGGCGAGCTGTCGGACATGTGGGAAGCGAGGGCGCTTATACGCGATTCTTTTCCTGTCACCATATACGAGCCTGCCGACCGGGAAGCATGGGAGAACGCATTCGGACGATTTTGCCAAATCACGAAATCGACAACCTATATATAAAGTAAGAAGGATGAGGCGGTATCATGCTGGTTGCGGAACGATATGAAAAAATAGTGCAGTTGGTCAACGAGAGAGGAAGCATTCGCGTCTCGGAGCTAAGCCACATCTGCGGCGTGACCGAGGAGACGATTCGCCGCGATCTCGATCGGCTGGAGGAGGCCGGAAGGCTTCGCCGCTCCCACGGCGGGGCGGTCAGCGTGAAGGATCAGCCGGCGGCTCAGCGGTCCCAGCCGGAAATCCCGTATGCGGAACGCGAGATTATGAACGCTGAGGAGAAGCGGCGAATTGCGGAGGAGGCTGTGAAGCTGATTCAGCCGAGTGAGCGCATATTGCTGGATGCAAGCTCCACGGCCTGGTATATGGCCCGGATCATTCCCGATGTGCCATTAACGGTGCTGACGAATTCGATCAAGGTGGCAGCGGAGCTTGGTCCGAAGGAGAAGATACAGGTCATTTCCACCGGCGGCATTCTTGCCGGTCGCTCCATGTCCTTTGTAGGGCCGCTGGCCGAGCGCTCGCTGGATGCTTATTATGTAGACAAGGCGTTTATCTCGTCCAAGGGCGTGCATATCGAGCGCGGACTTAGCGAATCCAATGAACTTCAGGCCAGAATCAAGCAGCGGATGATCGGCATGGCTGACGAGGTGATTGTGCTGGCCGATGCCAGCAAATTTGGGCTGCAGGCGTTCACCCAGGTCGCAGATCTGTCGCAGGTGCACCGAATCATTACAGACCGGAGACTGGCTGAAGCGGAGGCCGATTCATACCGAGAGCTCGGCATTATCGTTCAGTCCGTATAACTAGCGATCCCTCGGCATTGATCCGGGGGCTTTCATTATCTATTCCAAGATCTATTCCAAGTTCAAGATGAATACCAACATTCCAATTCTGAAACGGGGGGATCTGCAGTGAAAATATCCCTGTTCGTCACTTGTCTAAGCGATGTTTTGTTTCCGCAGGTGGCGGAAGCGATGGCCAGATTGCTGGCCAGGCACGGTGTGAAGCTGGAGTTTCCGAAGGTCCAAACCTGCTGCGGGCAGCCGGCCTACAACAGCGGCTATTGGGAAGAGTCCCGCCAGAGCGCTCGCACGATCCTGGACGCCTTCGAGGACAGTGATTTTGTGATCGCGCCGTCCGGCTCATGTACACATATGATCCACCAGTATCCCGGCTTGTTTCGTGAGGACCCCGTCTATTGGGCCAAAGCGAAAGCGCTTCACCATAAAACCTATGAATTCACACAGTTTATGGTCCAGGTGCTGGGCGTCACCGATCTCGGCGCTCAATTTCCTCATAAAGTGACGTATCACCCTTCCTGCCACGGCAGCCGCCTGCTCGGTGTAAAGGAAGAGCCGATGGCGCTTCTCGGCAGTGTGAGGGGGCTTGAGCTGGTGCCGCTGCCGTATGCGGAAGATTGCTGCGGCTTCGGCGGGACATTTGCTATCAAAATGGCCGATATATCTGGAGCCATGGTGACGGAAAAAAGCGATCATGTGCTGGAGACGGAGGCGGAGGTGCTCGTGGGGCTCGACATGGCATGCCTGATGAACATCGCCGGCAATCTGCGCCACAGAGGGGAACAGGTGCGGGTCATGCACCTGGCAGAGCTGCTGTATGAGGGGGTGAGCCATACATGAGCAGAGCGGATGCAGGAGCTCAAACGGTCAAGGAGCGAGCCGGGCTGGCGCTGAACAACGAGTTTCTGCGCAGTGCGGTCCGCTTCACGACCGAGCGGCTTCGGAACGGCAAACAGGCGGCAACGGCGGAGCATGGCAACTGGGATGACTGGCGGGAGCGCGGGCGGCAAATCCGGCTGCATACGATCGCACATCTGGATTATTATTTGAACGCGTTTGCCGAGAATGCAAGAGCGAACGGGGCGTTTGTGCATTTTGCCGAGACAGCGGCGGAGGCGGTAGATATCGCGCTGACCATTGCCAAGCATAAGGCTGCCTCCTCGGTCGTCAAATCCAAGTCGATGGTGTCCGAGGAGCTTCATCTCAATCAGGCGCTTGAAGCCATTGGGGTGGAGGCCGTGGAGACGGATCTTGGTGAATATATTATTCAGCTTGCGAAGGAGACGCCTTCGCATATCATTATTCCGGCGATTCACAAGAACCGGTTTCAGATTGCCGAGCTGCTATCCAAGGAGGCAGGGGAGACGCTGCCGCCCGATACCGCGATTCTGGCCGGATTCGTCCGGATGAAGCTGCGTGAGAAGTTTCTGGAGGCGGATATCGGCATGACCGGCTGCAACTTTGGCATTGCGGAGACGGGATCGATGGTGCTGTTCGAGAACGAAGGGAACGCGCGAATGGTTACGACCGTCCCGAAGACGCAGATTACGCTGATGGGGATGGAGCGGCTGATTCCATCCTGGGCGGATCTGGAGGTGATGGCTACGCTTCTGCCCCGGTCGGCAACAGGCCAGAAGCTGACCGTCTACATGTCCGGAATTACCGGACCGCGCCGGAGCGAAGATGCCGACGGGCCGGACGAACAGCATATCATCATTATCGACAACGGCCGTTCGCTGCAGCTTGGCGATCCCGAATTCCAGGAGCTGCTGAACTGCATACGCTGCGGCGCATGCCTGAACGCATGCCCTGTGTACCGCCATATCGGCGGCCATGCTTATGGCGGAACCTACAGCGGCCCGATCGGAGCCGTGCTCACCCCGGCCTTGAAGGGCAACGTAGCCGAATGGGATGACATTGCGAATGCCTCCAGCCTTTGCGGGGCCTGCTATGAAGCCTGTCCGGTCAAGATCCCCCTGCATGATATGCTGGTCTACCTGCGGCGAAGAAAGAATGAGGCAGGCAGAGGCGACAAGCTGGAGACGGCCGGGATGAAAGGCTTTGCGGCTGTGATGGGCAGCAGCGGCAGGTACCGCAGTGCGGTGTCGGCCCTGAAGCTTGGGCAGCGGCTGGTGGTCCGAAATGGAGAGATTCGCACCAGAATCGGCCCGTTAAAGGGCTGGAACAAATATCGGGTGACGCCGGCACTGCCGAAGCAAAGCTTCCGTGACCGGTGGGGAACGGTGGAGGCGGAGCTTCGCCGCGATGTGAAGGAAATGGCGCCTGAGACGGAAGCGAAGCTGCAAGCCTTGATCAGGCAGCGCAGGAACGGAGGGGATGAGCATGACGGCTAAACCGGGCGGGAACCCTATTGCAGCTGCGGCGCAATGGGCGGATCAGCTGGCAGAGCTGGAAGCCGCATCGCGCCGGAAGCAGGAGAAATTCATGAACGGCATCGCTGACCGGCTGGGCAGGGAGCGGATTCGTCAGCGGCCGGAGCATCCGTACCGGGGTGCACCGGAGGAATGGGGGCGCTTCGAATGGTCCGGGGAGGAGCGCATCCGCCAGTTCACCGCCAATTTCGAGATGGCAGGAGGCCATGTCGTTCACCTTGCCAATATGGAGCAGGCAGCAAGATTTATGGCCGACAAGTGTGCGGAAATGAGCGCCAAGACGCTGCTTAGACAGCATGAACCGGCGCTGGAGCAGCTGGGCCTGGAACGGCTTCTGCCTGATTCGGAGATTCATGTTTGGAATGCACATGAAGAGATGAATTGGCGAGCCATCGCTGCCAGGGCGGATATCGGGATTGTAATCGCCGACCATGCGGTGGCTTACACGGGCTCCTTGGTGGTGATGTCGTCGGAGCATAAGGGCAGAGCCGTCAGCCTGCTCCCGGCTGTGCTGATGGCTGTCATTCCGGTCGAGCGTCTGCGAACGCGCCTGGGAGAGGTGCTGGTCCGGCTGGATGAAGCGGGGCGGGAGCAGCTGCCCGCCG
>NZ_NPBY01000048.1 GCF_002272015.1 Paenibacillus campinasensis
GCTGGTCCGGCTGGATGAAGCGGGGCGGGAGCAGCTGCCCGCCGGCGTACATTTCATCTCCGGCCCGAGCCGCTCTGCCGATATCGAGAATGATCTTACCATCGGCGTTCATGGACCGGGCATTGTATATGCCATACTGGTGGATACGATAGAGCATTGACAGCCCGAAGGGGATTCCCCTTCGGGCCTTCTTACGCTTTCAGGCAGGTATACTTCATTAAGGCTTCGATTTAGGCTTTCGCCCTTCCGCTAGCCGGTCCCACTGCTCAGAAGAAAGCTCGGACAGCTCGTTGAATTGCCCGGCTCCCTGGAGCCATTCGCCGCCATCGATCGTGATCACTTCACCATTGATATACGCGGCATAATCGGAGATGAGATAGGCGGCCAGATTGGCGAGCTCCTCCTGACTACCAAAGCGCCCGAGCGGGATATGCTTCACCATGCTCTCCACCAGCTCAGCTGTCGGTGTCAGGCGGGAGGCTGCCCCTTCCGTCGGGAAAGAGCCGGGAGCGATGGCGACCTGGCGAATGCCATAGCGGGCCCATTCGACGGCCAGCGAACGGGTCAATGCCACCACTCCAGCCTTGGCTGCAGCGGAAGGCACGACATAAGCGGAACCGGTGGCGGCATAGGTGGTCACGATGTTCAGCATCGTCCCGCCGCGCCCTTGCTCGATCCATCGTTTCCCAACCTCCAGCGTCGCATAGAAGGTGCCGTGCAGCACGATATTCAGCACAGCATCCACTGCCCGCGGGGACAGGCGCTCCGTCGGGCTGATGAAATTGCCGGCTGCATTGTTGACCAGCACATCGATCCCGCCGTAATGCTGCTCTGCAGCTTCAACGAGCTCGCTGATTTGCGCGGGGTCACGGACGTCGCATATATCGTAGAACACCTCGCAGCCTTGCGCCCGCAGCGCATCTGCAGTTTCGGCCAGCACCTCCTTGCGCCGGCCGCATATGGCCAGTCTTGCGCCAAGCTGGGCAAATCGTTCCCCCATCGCCCGGCCGAGCCCGGTAGCCCCGCCGGTGATCAGAATGCTTTTGTCCTGCAGCAAATCCTCGCTGAAAGGTATCATTGTCCATCCTCTCCCATACGTTAATATGAACGGTCAAGCTTCTGATCCTTCGTCTTCTTTCGCGCAAAACATGCAAGCGTTTACTTTTTTTAGATTAACATGGATTGATATTCCAGTCACCCTATAGTTTGAGGGTTGTTTCAAGGACGGTGCTTCCGGTTAGGGTTTTAGTAAAGTTTGTTTAAAACGGAACCGACTCGTAAACGCTACAACCTATATCCCTAATGATTGTTTAATTACAGCAGGAGAGAGGGGCCCACAATGAATCTGAAGCTATTGACGGATCGGCTGCTTCTGAAAACGGTATACGGACCGGTATCACGGGAAATTACGAATCTGGATACGGATTCCCGCAATATTCGCCCTGGCGGGCTCTTCATCTGCATCCCCGGGTATCAGGTGGACGGGCATGATTATGCCGAGAACGCTATACATAACGGAGCGGCAGCCATCGTGGCCCAGCGGCCGATAGCTGTTCATCCGGGAGTTACGGTCATCCTCGTGCCGGATACGCGGCGGGTGCTGCCTATTTTGGCCAATGCCTTTTACGGCAATCCGTCTGGCAAACTGCGTCTGATCGGCATTACGGGGACGAACGGCAAGACAACAACGGCGCATATGGTTGAACATATCCTGAATGAGTCTGGCGTTCGTACAGGGATGGTCGGCACGCTGTATATGAGGTTTGGTGATGAAATGGAGAAGACCGTCAACACGACACCGGATGTGATCCAGCTCCAGCGCTATATGCACTCCGTTGCCGAGAAGGGCGGCGAGTGCGTCGTGCTGGAGGTTTCCTCCCACGGTCTTGATATGGGGCGGGTAAGAGGCTGCGACTTCCAGACGGTCGTGTTTACGAATCTGTCGCATGATCACCTCGATTTTCACCACACGATGGACAATTACCGCAACGCCAAAGAGCTGCTCTTCTCCCAGCTTGGAAACAGCGAACGCGACCTGATGAAAAAGGCGGTGCTGAATGCAGATGATGAAGCCTCCCGCTATTATGCGAAGCGCACCTCTGCGCAGCCCATTACTTACGGCATTTGGAACAGCGCTGATATCATGGCGGAAGCGATCCGCTCTACCCCGGCAGGCATGGCCTTCAAGCTGGTGACGCCCTGGGGGAGCCGGCCGGTTATGCTCCCGGTTCCGGGCGAGCATAACGTCTATAATGCGATGGCCGCTGCTGCTGCCTGCCTGGCTGACGGCGTTTCGCTGGATGCGGTTCACTCGGCTCTGGAGCGATTTCCCGGTGTTCCGGGACGATTTCAGGAGGTGGATACAGGCAAAAGCTTCGGGGTGGTGGTCGACTATGCCCATAATCCCGACGGCCTGAAGGCCGTACTGCAGTCGGCGCGGCAGATTACCCAAGGGAAGCTGATCTGCGTTCTTGGCTGCCGGGGGGAGAGGGACCGCCGGAAACGGCCGGTCATGGCCCGAATAGCCTGTGCATATTCCGATTATGTAATCTTCACTTCGGACAATGCCTACAATGAAGATCCCGAGCGAATTTTGGCCGAGATGATGAGCGGGCTGAACGAGCAGGCGTATCAGAATTGGCAGGTCATTCCAGATCGTAAAGAGGCGATCCGCCGGGCGGTTGAGCTGGCCGGGGACCACGACAGAGTCATCATTACCGGAAGAGGCCATGAGACGAGCCTTGTGAAAGGCAATGAGGTGGACGTGTTCACAGACGAGGAGGCTGTGATACACTCACTACAAAGCTTCCATAGCGGGGCTGAAATGTCATCTTCCGAGAAACCTTTTCATTAGAAAGGAGTGCATTGTAATGCCAAGTCGATTCCGCATGATAGGAGGACTCCTGCTGTCGGCAGCGCTGATCATCTCCGCCTGCGGTACGGAGGGTCCTTCACCTGCGCCAGGTCAGCGGGAATCCGGGGAGCAGCCGGTACCCGAGCAGCCCGCTCCGGCGCAGCCTGAGCCGTCGGGGGAGTACACCGTGCTGGCACAGAATCTGCGGACGCCCTGGGCGATGGATTTCCATGAGGAGACGGTCTATATCAGCGAGCGGGGAGGCCATGTCGTGGAGCTGCACGACGGGAATATGAAGCGGCTGCCTGTGCAGACGGCGCTGCCTGTAACCGAGGTCGGGGAAGGCGGATTTCTCGGGCTCGTGCTGTCACCCGATTATGGCGACACGAAGCAGGCTTACGCCTATCACACGTATGAGCAGGACGGCGCGATTCTGAACCGGGTGATTCTGCTTGAGCAGCAGGAGGAGCAGTGGGCTGAAGTGGATGCATTGATTGAACGCATTCCTGGGTCGCAGATCCACAATGGCGGAAGAATGGCGCTTGGGCCGGATAATCATCTGTACATCGCAACTGGGGATGCCGGTGACGGCGCATTGTCCCAGGATGAAGCGAATCTGGCCGGAAAAATACTGCGCATGTCATTATCCGGGGAAATCCCGGCCGATAATCCGCTGCCGGATTCTTACGTATATTCTTTAGGTCACCGGAACCCGCAGGGGCTAGCCTGGAACGCGGAGGGCGAACTGTTCAGCACCGAGCATGGCCCGTCCGGCAATCCTGGCGGCCATGATGAAATTAACCAGATCATGCCTGGCGCGAACTATGGCTGGCCGGATGTGATCGGTGATGAAGCGATGGAGGGAACGATTCCGCCTCTGTATCATACCGGGGAGACGGCGATTGCCCCCTCTGGCGCTGCTTTTGACGAGCAAGGCTTGCTGGTAGCCAGCTTGCGGGGGCAGACGCTGTACCGCTTCGATCCGGAGGGCGGCGAGCTTGAGGTCGTTCTCGATCAGGAAGGCCGTCTGCGGGATGTGAAGGTTCAGGACGGGCGTGTATATGTCCTAACGAACAATACAGACGGTCGAGGCGTGCCGAGGGAAGCGGATGACAGATTGCTGCTTCTGCCTTAACGAAGGTGGAGAGGGTGTCCGGAGCCGCCCGGCGCTCGGCTGCATGCCATCCCTTGCCCAAAGGCGCATACCGAAAAGCCCTGCCTATCGTATAGGCAGGGCTTATTCGTGGCATAACTGAAGTTATGCATGCTGGTTGGATTTTTGGCGAATGAGGTATGTGCATTTATTGTCGCCTTTGGCCAGACACTCGGTTCGGTCAACATCGGCGCCAAGCAGGCTCTGGAACAGCTCCAGCTCGCACCGGCACGCATGCTGGTACCGGTTGGCCACTTGGGAGATCGGACAATTGAGCTCCTCGATGACATATTCTTCATCGCTCAATTTCTTGTACTCGACCATATAACCGTTATCGTTCTGGATTTGGGCCAGAGCGGATACCCGTTCCTCCAGCTCTTCGCTGCTGACGGAATCGGCATATTTTTTGCGGAGTGAATCCTTTCGTTTATCGAACAGCAGCGAGATCATCTCGTCGCCGGCTTCCTGCTCCAGTTCAGTCAGAAGATCGAGGGCGAGCGCGTGATAGTTCCGGGGGAAGAAGTCCTCCGCTGCTTGTGTCAGGCTGTATAGGGAGACGGGTCTGCCCATCGGCTGCTTGACGATCCGGGCTTCGATATAGCCTTCGTTCTTCAGGCTCTCGAGATGCCGGCGCACCGCCATGCCTGTTATGCCCAGCCGTTCTGTAATATCCTTGGTGCTGAGCTCGCCGTCAACCTTCAACATTTGCATAATATATTCTCTTGTGCTGTAACCTGCTTCCCGTTCCATGTAATCACCACCTTCAATCTGGCTGAACAGATCCATATAGACGTATATAAGAACTGGTTCGTAAGTTTGTTTGTAGAGGAAGGCAATATCCTGTGCCATCTGCCACTTTGCATGAATTGATGAGACAAGCTGTCATAATCTAGCGCCTATTTATATATTGTAGTATAAAAACTGCTTCAGGGACAGAGGAAGCTGGAGGAATACCTGTTTAACCAACCGCTGGACATTCGATTATAGCGGAGAGAATGAGGGAGGGGTGATCAGATGTATGTGATCGGTGCGGCCTGCATTGATGAAAAGGCAGGAGAATGTGTGGATGTATGTCCGGTGGACTGTATCGAGGAAGGAGACGACCAGTTCTATATCGATACGGATATTTGCATATCTTGCGGAGCCTGTGAAGCCGCTTGTCCCGTTGCGGCGATTTTCTACTATGAAGAGTTGCCGGAAGACCAGAAACATTATTTCGACAAGGCGGTTCATTATTACAGCAGCAAGTAGCGATCGTTAGCCGCAAAGCGGAGATACAGGATAATGAGAGCAAAGAGACACGATGAGGACAGATGTCCATGAGTGAAAGAATCCTTCGTCTGATGATGGAGGATTCTTTTATTTTTTTGAGGGGGCGTTCCATACTGGGGTGGGTGTGTGCTTTTTATAACATGGTGAAAATAATTCAAATTGATGATGATAGGTATATGTTAAATTATAAAGCATCATTCCGAGTTGATCTGTCGATCAATGACAGTTTTAAAAACAACCGGGCTTCATTAAAGCGCTTCATTTGACAGATTGAAAAAATAGGCTGCAGTGAAGTGTCATCTATATTGACACTCTTTTGGAGGGGGCTTAGTATTAATGTCATTGGAGAATAAATAGAGAGAAAGCGACATGTTTTTTTTCCAAAGTAGTGATCGTTTCTATGGCTTGATGGGAGTGCAGATGATGTAAGGCTCTATGGACGAAATGAATTAGGGGATGTCATGATGAAGAAGCTTGATCAAGACGATATGAAGCGGCAAAACAGGTCAACGGTTTTCCAAATCATCAAGCAGCATCAGCCGATCTCCAGAGCAGCAATCGCCAAGCAGACAGGAATGAGCCCGACCACGGTAAGCCGAATTATTGCGGAATTTTCCGATGAAGGCTATGTGGTGGAGATGGAGGAGCAGGCGTCGGCCGGACGGGGAAGAAAGTCCACGCTCATCCGGCTACGCGAACATTCCGTGCTGTCGGTAGGGGTCCAGATTGATCGCGAATTCGGCATGCTGGGCATCGTCGATGTCCAGGGCAATGTCATGACAAGCACCAGCTTTGCCAGAGAACCGGGAGAAGCTGCCGAAACGACGGCCCGCCGCATCGGCGGGAAGCTGACGGAGCTTGTGGAGGCGAGCGGCTTGGACCGCTGCCGTCTCGTTGGCCTCGGAATCGGGGTTCCAGGCATCGTCAATGTGGAGGACGGCACGGTGCGGTTGTCAGTGCAGCTTGGCTGGAGAGAGGTCGGGCTTGCCGGGATGATCACCGAGACAACCGGTCTTCCGGTTGTCGTGGATAATGAGCTGAAGCTGAAGGGGCTGGCGGAGCAGCTGAGAGGCGCGGCGCAAGGATCGAGCCGGACCGTGCTGCTCGGATTTGGCCATGGCGTAGGCTCGGCCTTGATTCGCCGAGGGGAAATTTATCGCGGTGCCACGAACAGCGCGGGAGAGATCGCGCATATGATGATGAATCCGCAGGGGATGATGTGTGATTGTGGCAATGTAGGCTGCCTGCAGACGTTCATCACCATACCTTCGCTGCTGTCGGAAGCGCGAAAGATGGAGCCGATCGACACATTTGGAGAGCTGTTTGAGCAGTGGCAGAGCGGGAAGCGCTGGGCTTCTTTTTTGCTGGAACAGGCACTGGTTTATATGGCGATGACGGTGAACAATGTGGTCAGCATGTATAATCCGGATCGGGTGATCGTTAGCGGAGAGATGATTGATCCATATCCGGAAATTTATGAGGCTTTGGTTGATCTTTGCCGTACAAAATATATCTGGGAGCCCCTTCGCGGCACCTTTTCCATCTCGCGCTCCGATCTTGCTCGGCATGGCGTGCTGATTGGCTCGGGATTGGTCGCCCAGAATGTCTATTTTCAATTAAATTAAGCACAGTTAGCAGGAGGAATGCGACATGGGATTTGTTCCATTAGTAGAGGAGTATCGCGGTGAGGCGCTGGAAAATGTGCACTATGGCGCGATCAGTGTGGTTGATGAGAATGGAAAGGTGCTGTACGCTGCGGGCGATCCGCATCACCAGACATTTCTGAGATCGGCGGCGAAGCCGTTTCAAGCCATCCCGGTGCTGAAGAGACGGGTGGATGAATTGTACGGGTTGTCTGGCAAGGAGACCGCCTTGTTTGCGGCTTCCCACCGAGGTGAAACCTTCCATATTGAAGCGCTGGAGTCGATTCTGCGCAAGACGGGGATCGTGGAAGAGAATCTGTACTGCGGCCCTGCATATCCGCTTAATGAGGCGGCGCGGGCCGAGCGGCTTCGGGCTCACGAGTCGAAACGGCGCATCTTCCATAATTGCTCGGGCAAGCACAGCGGACTGATCGCATTGTGCAAGCACATGGGATGGGATGAAGAGACCTACTACATGCCGGATCATCCGCTGCAGAAGGAAATTGTGGCAACCCTGGCGGCCATAGCCGAGGTTCCCGAGTCGTCCATATCGCTCGGGGTGGATGGCTGCGGGCTGCCGATCTTCGCGATTCCGCTCGACAAAATTGCGTATGCTTATATGAAGCTGGCTTGTCCTGACCGGATTGAGGATGCGGAGACAGCGGCAGCGGCAGCAAAAATGGCCAGGCTGATGAACGAGTATCCAGATATGATTGCGGATACCCGCTTCGTATGCTCGGCTTTGCTTAAGGATCCGAATTTGACGGCCAAAGGCGGCGCAAAGGGGGTATACGGCATCGGTCTTCGCCGTGAGCGCATCGGGATTTCGCTCAAGGTGTCTGATGGATCAGAGCAGGTGTGGCCTTGTATCATCGGCTCCATTCTGGAGCGGCTCGGGTATGCCAACCAAGCGACGATCGACCGGCTGTACGAGGTTGTGCCTAACGAGATCTATAATGATGGGGGCACACTTGTCGGCTATCGCCGGCCTGTTTATGAATGGAATGCGAAATGATCACCGAGAAGGAGGACGCTCACGCAATGCGGATTACGATCGATGCCGGAAAGACGGTGGACACAGCAATTTATGCATTATACGAGGGGGATTCGCATCTTTTTCCCTTCAGTGAACTGAACAAGCGCCCCCATACCCTGACCTGGATTTATGCCCGTAACCCGGGGGAGCAGGACTGGCTGGCCGTCGGCATGGGGGAAGCCAGCCGTGCGACACGGGAACAGGTGCGCCGGACAGGCGCTGCCTGTGTCAGAGCGATGATGAAGGAGCAGCGTTCCGGCGCGGAGTTGATCCGATCCAGCTGCGGATCGGCACATGAAGGCAAAGGCTTGTCCCCGGAAGAGGAGCTGCAGGCATGGGCGGAAGGCTGGCTCTATGGATTGTATCGATTCACGAAGCATCGCGGACGGGAGGCGTATCAGCCGGAAGCAACCTTGAACTTGCGGCTGCAGGACTGGCCGGAACTGACAAGGGAGCAGATTCAAGACATCCTTCACAGGGCGGCCGTTCGGTCGGAGGGGACCCGGCTCGCGCGCGATCTCGTCAATGATTCGCCTGAGTTGCTGAACCCGGAAGCGTTTGTCGAGTTGGTATGCGGGCGCTGGAAGGAGCAGCCGGTGCAAATCCAGGTATACCGTGGCCAGGAACTGGCAGAGCGTCAGATGAACGGCCTGCTGGCCGTCGGGGCAGGCAGCAGGCATGAGCCGGCTTTAATCGAAATTACATACCGTCATGCACCCGATCCGGACGAGCTGCCGATCGCCCTTGTCGGCAAAGGGATTACGTTCGACATGGGCGGCATGAACGTCAAGACAGGGCGAGACATCAGTGATGCCCGCATGGACATGGGGGGTGCGGCGGCAGTAATCGGGGCGATGGATATATTGATATCCAGCCGCGCCCGGGTGAACGCCGTCGCCCTCATTGCCGTGGCAGACAATCTGCCAGGGCCGGATGCGATGCTCCCGTCTTCGGTCATCCGATATCCGAACGGCCTGACCGTCCAGGTGGCGAATACGGACGGAGAGGGGCGGCTCATCCTGGCTGATGCGCTGCTTCATGCCGCCGCAATGGGCGTTCGCAAAGTGATCGACATTGCAACGCTTACAGGCAATATCGGCACGGCGCTTGGACTTGAGCTTGCCGGCATATGGGGCGATGAAGAGATCACGCGTGATCTGGTTGAGATCGGGGAGCGCAACGGGGAACGGCTGTGGCCGATGCCGCTCGTGGAGGAATATGTGTCCGACCTGCGGAGCGATTATGCTGACCTGCGCAATGTCGGTGCCTCGCCGCTGGCCGGAGCGATTTCAGCGGCGCTGTTCATCCGCCATTTCGTGGATGAAGACATGCAGTGGGTTCATATCGATATGGCTGGAACCGTTCAGTACAAGCGGGAGTATCCTCACGCGGCGGCCGGGGCGACCGGATATGGTGCCCGGCTGCTGGCGGATTATGTACAGAAGCAGTTTCCGTCCCAAGTGAATCCTGCTTCGGATAGGAGGTGAGGAAGGGCATGCTGCTGGAAGTCATTGCGACCTGTGTCCAGGACGCGATCACCGCCGAACATAGTGGCGCAGACCGGCTGGAGCTGATCACCGCCTTTACCGAAGGAGGGCTGACTCCTGGGATCGGTATGGTTCAAGAGGTTGTTCGTGCGGTTCAGATTCCGGTTCATGTGATGGTTCGTCCACACAGCCGTTCTTTCATCTACGATGCGTGGGACATCGCGACGATGGTCGCTGAGATCAAGGCGATTCGCAGCACAGGTGCTGCCGGAATCGTGCTTGGCGCGCTGACGGAGGACGGGATGATTGACGAACGCGCACTGGAGCAGATGCTTGCTGCAAGCGGAAGTTTGCAGGTTACTTTTCATCGGGCGTTCGATGAGCTGAAGGATCAGATGTCGGGGCTGGAGGTGCTGAAACAGTACGCTCCGGTTACGCGCATTCTGACATCGGGCGGCAAGCCGAAAGCGTGTGATGCCGTTCCGAGAATTCACCAGCTGGTCGAAGCGGCGCAGGACAGCCATATCCGGATCTTGGCGGGCAGCGGCTTGAGCCGGGCGATGATCCGGGATTTTGTTGAGCAGACGGGCGTATCCGAGGTGCATTTCGGGACATCGGTTCGTTACGGGCAATCGGCGCTCGCGCCGATTCACCCTGAAGAGCTGCGACGGGTTGCAGCCGCGCTGCAGCAGCTGCGCGAGTCAGCGAAGTGAAGATCTGACTTCGCTGCACCCGGAAGAAGGACGGCAACAAGGCCATTCGAAGGTATCGAATGGCCTTTGTTCCATTGCAAATAATCTGAATTATGGGTATTCAGGACGGGGCGCTGCGCTGTGTAAGGATCGTTAGCAGGGTTAAGTTGATTCATTGGTTAGCCCGGTTAAAGGCCCTTTGAAAGGCGAAATTAAAAGGTTAGTTAAAAGTCAGTTGAATTTTTGTAAACAACAAGAAAGTTTCATAGAGTAACACAATTGTCATGTTTTTTAACCTTTATTAGGCGGCCGATGGGCTTCGTTTATAGTGGAATCGACACGATAAAACAATTGTCGGACAATTCCAAGGATATTATTGACATTATGCGGGCTTGTATACTATATTAGAGAAGGTTACAAAACGTTAATGAATTTTTGCCGAATTTCGTCTGCAGAAAACGGGGGAACCATTCCGGGTGAATTATTCCCATGCTTTGCATTGAAGGGAATATAGGGAGCCTTCTACCGAACCCTTAGCTAACTCCGTAGGCATCGAAGGGAGTATGTATCTTTTGAAGAAGTTGGTTATTTCTTTATTAGGGTCTGCGATTATTTTTTCTTCTGGTGCCATGACCGCATTTGCGAATGAACAGCCAAGCTTTCAACGCGAGGTCAAACAGCTGGTGGGTACTCCTTATAAGTGGGGTGGATCAACTCCTCAAGGGTTTGATTGCTCCGGATTCGTATTATACATATTTAGAAATTTCGATCTGAATTTGCCTCGTACATCTGAAGGCCAAGCCAAAGTCGGCGAGCATGTCGATAAAGATGATTTGCGTGTAGGAGACCTTGTCTTTTTCAACACAAGCGGTAAGGGGATCTCCCATGCAGGCGTTTATATCGGAGATGGACAATTTGTACATGCTTCCAGCAGCAAAGGGGTCAGAATCAGCAAACTGACCGAATCCTATTATCAGACCCGCTACGTAACGGCTCGGCGCGTGCTGGATCAGGAAAGTTATGCGAAGCTGGTGGGTGTGGCAAGCTAATTCGTCTACATATGAATTGTGACATAGAAGGACCGGCGAAGATATGTTAGCCGGTCCTTTCCTGTTGGCAGATTTCATAATCAAGAGGACAGGTTATAATAAGAAGCAGGAAGTGGAAGCAGAGAGCAACCATTGGGAAGAACAGCAGGGAGGGAGCGCATTGATCAAGTGGTGGAGGAAATGGATCAAAGGGGATGAAGCAGGGAAGACAAGCGAACCTGAGTCTAAGGAGGCTGGGGAAACGGCGCAGCCGGTAGGCGAGGCAATCGTCGAACTGCGGGGCCGCAATGTTCAGCGCAAGGTTGTACCGGTCACCGGCCTGACGATTCTGGAATTGGCAGAGAGGAATGAAGTGGATTGGAATTCCTTCTGCAAGCGGGGAACTTGTGCGCGTTGCCGTTGTCTAGTCATCGAGGGAGCCGAGCATTTATCTGAACCGAACCTGGCGGAGGAGCGCAGGCTTGATCCGGAGGAGATTGATGAAGGCTACCGGCTTGGGTGCCAGAGCAAGCTTGCCTCCACCGGTGCTGTGATCATTAAGCATGCACCTTATTTTTGAGCAGCGGTAGAACATGGGCTGAAGCAAGGGAGAAGCGGATGCGGCATCTGGTTCTCCCTTGCTGTTTTTGTTTATAGAAGCCGGGCCGATCATGGCAGAACTGCTGCATCAAACCGGAGCACCTCCAGCAGCACTGGGGTGCCGGCTTGCAGGAGGTCGCCTGGGGAGGAGATGGTGAGTGCGGTGCTTGTAACAGAATAGATGGCCGCCTCCTGAACGATTCCGTTGATGTATAACCGCGAGTACCCGCTGGGAGTCACGTCCATAATACTGGTGACCGGCGCTCCGCTATTGTCCGTGAATTGACCGGCATTGATCACGAGCGGCGGGTCCAGCGGAACCGGCGCTGCGGTGGTATAGAAGTACCGCTCCAGCATGGGCAAAACAACGATCTGAGGGATGAGGGCGGAGCCTGGTATTCCCTGAGGCCCTTGCGGACCTGGGGGTCCTGGCGGTCCTGGCGGTCCCTGAGGGCCTGGCAGTCCTGGAGGACCCAGCGCTCCGGGAGAACCCGGTCCGCCTGGCTGTCCTGGTGGTCCCGGCCAGCCGGCATCTCCCTGATTGCCGGGAGCACCGGGCTGACCGGGAGGACCGGATAGGCCTGGCATGCCTGCGGCTCCCGGAGGCCCGGCAGATCCGAGAGTTCTCCATTCTGTGCGGGAACGGCCTTGCCGGGGCCGTCTTCGGGAACAGAGGCGCCGTCTGCTTCGCTGCCCACGCTTCTTGATCTTGCAGCGGCGCAGGGATCTTGCTGCGGTCTTGCTAACGCATTGGCCCAGATAAATCACCTCCTCCTGTCTGTCTTTACGGTAACATATGCGCGGACCCCGCTATCGGAATAGACGTCCACATAGGCCGATGGAATATTGCCGAAAAACTTGCAATGAATGATAGAATCTAGTTTGTTGTCTGAATCCAAAGTCGGTGATCGAACATTTAATAAGATAGCAGCATCCTAAGCTGCTGATCGTGAACACGCATATTTCTGGATAGGGAAGGGGGAAACCGCATGCCTGTTATCAAACCCGTGATTACGGCGATTGCCAGCGAGCCGGTTGCTACCGGGGGTGAAATCACAACGACAGTAACACCTGCGGTTACGCGATTTTTTGCCGCTGTAGCGGCGGAAATGATCGGTGCTGATGCCACGACCATGCCGGCAGGGAGCTTCATTGATGATTCCGGGGCGCTCATTACGGAATTTCCGGCTTTGGCGGCGACAGACTATGTCAATGTGTATATTAATGGAATGCTGCAGCAAGCTTCACTCTTCACACTATCTACCACCGATTTAGTGCTGGATGCGATTGATGTGCCAGTCGGCGTTCCTGTTCTGATCGAGATTGGAAGTTTCGCAGGCACTTCTTCAACGATCACAGCCCAGCCTACAATTTCGGCGCCTACGATTACGATTATTAGCTGATGGCATGAGCAAGTTGTCCCTGGCGGTGCCAGGGACAACCCTTATCATAGAAGCCGAAGTCTAGGCCTGGAATACATACGGGAGAGCGATGCTTATTTTCAACGTATGCCGGGAAGGTTAAAGTTACAATACGACAGCAGGAAGGAGGGGAGACAGTGCCGCGCAATTTGGAATATGTGCCTTATGGTTATGAGCCGCCAGCAACCGGCAGCAAGGGGACTTTAATCTATTATGATCTGTTTGAGCCTGTGGAGCTACCTCTGCTTGAGGATGCTGTGAAGCTGATGCATAGAAGATCGTTCTCCAGACTGGTTCTGTATCCGCTGCATGAAGAGACGGCCAAACGGATGTTCAAGGGCAAAGTGAGACCTTTTTACAAGCGGGAGCGGGAATTGGAAGAATGGATGATGGACAAGGAAGGTCAAAGCATCGTGCTGGAGTCCTTTGAATCCAAACGGAGAAAATATACGCCGATGGATACAGCGCTTCGCCATCTTGTTGATAAGTACAACGGGCCGTATTTTGTGCTGTTGACTGGGGAAATGGCCAACGCCTTTGCGTCGTTCAGCTCGTTCGAGGATTGGATCGTGAAGCTGCGATTGATTCTGTTGTCGGAGCCGCAGTATGTGCATCCGCGGCTGGAGAAATATCGGCATCGGTGGGATTTGAGCGAGGATGAACGGGGATAAATCCGGATAAAAATTGAAAGGGACTGGCCCCTTGTGGGAACAGTCCTATTTATAAATCCGCAGGTAGAGCCGCAGGCTCTCACCGCCTTAGCTCCCCACACGGGTAAGTTTAAGTTTACTAATAATTTTGCGGACGCTTTCCCCTGACAGGTAGTAGGTCCGTTCCAATTCTTCGATTGTCCGTCCTTTACAGTAGGCGCGGTACATCTCCAAATTGCGTCGTTTAATGCGTTCTTTGGAACCGCTTAGTTCACCCCAGCCGGCTCTTTGCTCGCTTTGTTTCGGTATGTAGAGAAGTTCTCCGTCTATATACTGTTGAATTTGCTGCAGCAGCTCGGGGGGAAGCACTTCTCTTCCGTTTTTGTATTGGCCCATCGATACCCTCCTCTTTCTGTATCCAACTGCAAGTTATCGTTAGGTTTCAAAACAATTGCATTGATCATGCTTTCCCTCCTCCTTTCGTGAAATTTAAATGGGTTTCATTGCATTCTTCGTCATATTCGAGTTCACAGTCAAAAATATATAGGGAGCCCCGAGGGGCTCCCTGGTAACGGGTATTCGCTTACGCGAATACCACCTCGTGGATCTGAATCAATTCGTTCAGCCTCCTTTCCGCTCATTTCGTCGGCCCGACATGTATATTAAGCCATAGAATGATATGGAAAAGCAAGAGAGAAAACAATATTAATTGTTTTTTACCAGACCGGGGGTTCCTTAGTGATTCGGTTTATAAAAATCGGCTCCATGTCCGTTCATCGCATACAGCTACCCTATCAGGCTGCAAGTCTATTATAGCACCGAGAAGTCGCACTTGACCGCACTTGACGCTGGACGCCCTGAGAACAATGAGTTATTCAAAAGGGGAGCCCTAACCGGGCTCCCCTTGATGCGGCGTCCGCTTACGCGGAAACCACCTCGTTATTCTGAATCAATGCATTCAGCCTCCTTTCGAATCAACTTATCCGGCCGGATAAGTCTATTTAACCACAGACGGCTTACGGAGCCCAGTGAATAAACAAGCTTAATTGTTTTTTACCATTCGTATTAAACGTGCAAGAGTAATGAATAGAGCGTTACCCTGCCCCCAGGTTGACTGGACTTTACTCCGGAATGTACGGCAGATCAAGCTCGTTCGGCAAATTGATCACATGGGTCTCCGTGTAGGAGATAATGCCATCTATCCCGTATTCGCGGCCAACGCCGGACTGCTTGACACCGCCGAACGGGAAGCGCACATCCAGGCCCTGAACGGCAGCAGTGTTGATCATCGTGGTGCCTGCTTCAATGCGGCGGGCAACCTTGATCGCTTCTTCCTCCGGTCCCCACACGGAACTTGTAAGGCCGTAGATGCTTTCATTATGCAGTTCAATCACTTGCTCGATATCATCATAAACTAACAACGGCACCGTCGGGCCGAATTGCTCCTCGACCACGATGGGATCGCGGTAATCGCATCCGAGCACGAGTGTCGGCTGCAGGAAGTAGCCTTGCTCGAACAGCTCCGGATCGATAATTTCGCCGAGCTTAATAACTTCTGCGCCTTTATTCCTTGCGTCATCAACCAGTTTTTGTACATATTCCTTCTGGTTTTTGTTGTTGACGGGGCCGACGGTTGTATTCGGATTGAACGGTCCGCCGACCCGTATCCATTGATTGGCAGCTTCAACATATTTTTTAACAAAATCATCATAGATCGAGCGGTGTACATACATTCGTTTGGCAATCATGCAGATCTGCCCAGCTGTCAAAAAGTTGGAGATGACAATCCGTCGCATATCTTTCTTGTTGTTGACATCGAAGCCGGGGAGAATGATGGCGGCATCGTTTCCGCCCAGCTCCAGCGTCATCTTTTTGATTGTCTCTGAAGCAGCCTTCATAATATGCTTGGCGGTATTGGTGCCGCCGGTAAAGGCGATTTTGGCCACCTTCGGGTTGGACGTCAGCTCCACGCCGACATCGGCTTCGCCGTGGACAATGTTAATGACCCCCGGCGGAAATTCATGGGCAATTATCTCGACCACCTTAGTGACGGCCAGCGGAGCGAACGGGCTAGGCTTCAGCACGAGCGTGTTGCCAGCCAGCAGTGCTGGAGCGATCTTGATCGTGGATAAAGAGATCGGATAGTTCCAGGGAGAAATGGCAGAAACGACGCCGATCGGGTCATGGGTGATGATCGTTTTGCCTTTTTCATGCTCCTTGTATTCCTCTTGCGTTGCTTCCTTGACATTGTCGCAGGCGAATTCCATCCACATGATCGAGATGGCAAATTCACCCTCGGAATCGTACAGCGGTTTCCCATGCTCGAGCGACAGCAGCCGGGCCAGCTCGGGAGTTGCTTCCTTCAATTTGGCAATCGCTCGGCGCATCCGCGTGATGCGATCGTCCACAGATGTCCATTTCCAGGTTTTGAACGCTTCATAAGCGGCATCGATGGCTTGGGCAGCCTGCTCGCGTGTCGTGACAGGCGCATAGCATACAATTTCGTTAGGATTCGCAGGATTTTCGCGCGGGAACTGCTGTTCTGATTCCACCTTCTCACCGTTAATAATCGCATATACGGCAAGAGGCTGGTTCGTTTCCATCGTAGTCATCAGCCATAACCTCTCTTCTTTAATGAATCTGAGGGTTATTATGAGATGGGCTTGCGGGAAATATTCTTTGGCGTCTGTCCTTCGGATGAACAGAAGGAGAGCCTGCACGGATCTGAATTCATGGAATAGCACTTGCTCTGGAATGCTTTTCATCATTTACAATAACGTTGGGCACACTTAGCTGGGAGGCGAGAGAATTGACAAAAAGAATGATATTTTTCGATATTGACGGAACCTTGCTTGATCATGATAAACAGATCCCGCCAAGCACCCGGGATTCGATCCGGCGGCTGCAGGAGGCGGGGCATGATGTGGCGATTGCGACAGGGCGGGCTCCGAGCGGATTTGAAGATGTGCGAAGGGAGCTGGATATCGATACGTATGTCAGCTTGAATGGCCAATACGTTGTGTATAAGGGCAAACCGGTGTATCAAAATCCGATTTCACTCGACCAGCTGCAGAAGCTCACCGAGCTTGCAGCTTCCCATGACCATCCGCTGATCTATGCCGGAAGCGAGCAGATGCGAATGAGCGTTCCGCAGCATGTTCACATTGACTCCACATGGGGGGAGCTGAAGATGACGATACCGGCGTATGATCCGGAATACTATTTGAATGAGCCGATATATCAAGTCGTTCTGTTCTGTACCGAGGAAGAGGAAGAAATGTATATCCGGCAATTTCAGGATCAGATTGATTTTGTGCGCTGGGGGGATGTCGGAACGGATGCGCTGCCTTCTGGCGGGTCCAAGGCAGAGGGGATCAAACGGTTGATTACGGCCCTTGGTGTCCAGGCTGAAGATGTGGTCGCTTTCGGCGATTATTTAAACGATGTAGAAATGCTTGGCTATGTTGGTCATGGGGTGGCGATGGGCAATGCGCCGGATATTGTGAAGAAGGCGGCACGTTATGTTACCCGGGCCGTGGATGAGGATGGCATTCAGCATGGGCTTCAAATGCTCGGCTTGCTTGACGGGAAGCCGGAGCTAAAGCCGATAAGCTGATGACCGGCCAGCGTACTTCAGGGGGATGCAGCCATGCCATTCCTTGGGCATCCTGTTTGACGACTTGAACAGCTGCTTGATATGATAAGTAATCAACACGGTGCAATCCGGCTTCACGCCGAGGCGGTTGATCACTACAGAAGAGCAGGTGAATGCAAGGATGTCAGCACATCAGGGACCGGGAATACTTACCGATTGGCTGTCTTTAACGTATGTTCACACGATAATTAATCATGAGCTGGAAACGATGCTTCAGCGAGAGTTTGACATGTCGCTGAATGAGTTTTATGTGCTTCTGTTCCTGTCCGAAGCCCCGGAGAAGAAGCTGCGTCTGCAGCAGCTGCAGAGCATGGTAGGATTAAGCCAGAGCGCCATGTCGAGGCTGGTCAGCCGCTTCGAAGAGAAGGGCTGCGGCGCACTGGAGCGAAAAATATGCGACGATGACCGCCGGGGCGTGTACACCTCGCTGACCCCGATCGGAGAAGACAAGCTGAGTAAAGCGTCGGCAGCGGTCAACCTTGTGTTAGAGCGGGAACTGCTGGGCAATGACAAAATCATGCATGGACTGCAGGCGGTCATGAGCCGATTGAACAACAATCAGCCATAGACATCAACCGGCAGGTGCTCTAGAGCGCTTGTCCGAACGATTTACGCCTGCTGTCCGATCTTTTCTTGACTTGACGTCAACCAACAGGTCTGGTATTTTAAATGCATGCGCATGCATATAATTTGGATATAGAATAAGGAGATGTGACCATGGAGAACCTGTTTACTCCCTATACAATCAAAGGCCTGGAGCTGAAAAACCGGGTCGTTATGCCACCGATGTGTCAGTATTCCGTCACGAACAAGGACGGCATCGCCAACGACTGGCATTATGTTCACTACACCAGCCGCGCCATTGGCGGAGCCGGGCTTATCATTATAGAAATGACGGACGTAGAGCCGGACGGCCGGATTACCGACTATGATCTGGGCCTGTGGTCTGATGAGCAGGTTCCTGCGCTTGCCCGCATTGTGGATTCCATTCATGCGCACGGTGCCAAAGCGGCGATCCAGATCGCGCATGCGGGTCGGAAAGCGGAGGATGCCAGCACGCCGGTTGCGCCGTCGGCCATTGCTTTTGACGAGAACTCCAAGACGCCAAGAGCGCTCACAACCGAAGAGGTGCGCGAAATGGTTGAGAAATTCCGCCGCTCGGTTCGGCGCGCTGTTCAGGCGGGCTTTGACGCCATTGAACTGCACGGGGCCCACGGTTACCTGATTCACCAGTTCCATTCGCCGCTCACGAACCAGCGCACGGATGAATATGGTCAAGACCTTGCGCTGTTCGGCAAGCAGATCATCAAGGCAGCGAAGGAAGAAATGCCTGCGGACATGCCGCTTATTATGCGCATTTCTGCACAGGAATACGTTGCAGGCGGCTACGGCATCAAGGAAAGTCTGGCGCTGGCCAAAGAATATCAGCAAGCGGGCGTCGACATGTTCCATGTGAGCGCTGGAGGCGAAGGCCCGATTGCAGCGGAGGGCAAACCGGGCACTCATGTCGCTTACCAGGTTCCTCTGGCCAGACAGATCAAGGAAGGACTGCAGGTGCCGGTCATCGCGGTCGGGAGACTGGATGAGGCGGGACTGGCGAACGCCGTCATCGGTAACCGCGATGCCGATCTTGTTGCGGTCGGCAGAGGCATGCTCCGCAATCCGTACTGGACGCTGGAGGCGGCTGCACAGCTTCGCAAGGAAATCGATGTGCCGAAGCAGTACCTGCCAGGGTTCCCGAGAAGATAATTTCCTCATGTAGAATCGAATATGGATCCGATACAGAGCCTTTCCGGGATATCGCCGCAGCGCGGCGCCTTCTTCCCGGAGAGGCTTTTTTCTTTTTGCCGACAAGCATATCGTCTCCTGGAAATCAAATTATAATTTCGACAGAACTGTGAAATAAATGTGTCAAAATTATGTACAATGGTGATATAATAAGAGAAAAGGGCCTGAAAACCCTTACAGGCTAATGGGAGTTGATGATATTGAAATACGCCATTCAATATTCCACCCGCATCAAGGATGTGCTGCTTGTCTCTTTGCTGGTCAGCATCGCCATGTTTCAGGTTGCGGCCTGGACGGCATTTGCTTATCCGGTTCTGTTCTATATCCAGATGGGGATCAATGTGATCATTGCGGCAGGGCTGGTCATTGAAAGCTACGCGCGACTGATCAAACGGGAAATCGAGATCGATCCGAATGCGGACACAATTGTTGTTAACGGAACGTCGGTATCGGCTGAGCAAGTCCAGGAAATTCGCATTTCAGGATGCGGCAAGGCGACGTTTGAGCTGAGCCTTAGAGGCAAGCAAGTCACCCCGATGCATTGCCGCTTCAAGTTCAAGGACAAGGACAGTGAAGGCGTTGGCGAGCTCTCCCGCTGGGCGGAAATGCATCGTATTCCACTGAAGAAGATCGGGCCGCAAACGCGGACGGCACCGTCGACGATGCCTTGATCTATGCTTGCATAAGACCCCAAAGCACTTGCCCTCAAAGACGAGGCAAGTGCTTTTTTTCATGTCCGTTACATTCGAAATCGGCGCAGGGTAATAGTATAATAGGGGTTAACCATTTGGCTATCTCTCGTCAAGCAAGGAGAATTTATGATGTTTACAGGTTGGAAGCTGTCTGTTCTAGGTATCATTATTGTAGGGGCTGCAGGGATCACAACATCTGCAGTCGGGCTCATCGAGCCGTGGAAGGCTGCTGCGTTATTCATTTTGTTTGTGTTGTTCATTGGGGCGCTCGAGCTACTGGACCGGATCAGCCGTTCCCGCAGCAAGAAGGACAAGGCTTGATACATACCCAAATATTCACCTGGAGGGAGCGCGATGTCCTGGATTGCCGTCCAGACGTATTACAAAATTCGAAGAGAAGTGACTGCGATTGAGCAGCGGACCGTGGAACAGGAGCGAACCATGTACTTGTACAAAGACCGGGTTGTCACCGCCTACAGGGAGTTCCCGATTGCGCAGGTGTTTGACTTGTCCTACCGCAAGATGGGCGGAGGCACGGAGGGATTCTTGTATTTGCACACCCAGCAGGGCGTATATGCATACACGGTTAAGGAAGATCCGGATCCATTCATCCAAGCGTTCAGAAATTTATAAAAACTGCTCAAGCTGCCGGTTCCCTGGTCTAAGGTCTGGTTATCATCCAAAACTATGGTCTGTTGTTAGGTGAGAACGCTTCATATATTCTAGAACAATATATGAAGCCGCTATGATTAGGAGGCCACCTGCTTGGATACATTGTTGATGTTTATCGAGCAATTTGGACACTACGCATTATTTCTTGTACTATGCCTCGGAGTTGTCGGGCTTCCGGTCCCGAACGAGGTGGTGGCCATGACAGGAGGAGCTCTGGCCGCTTCCGGACTGCTGGCGACAGCACCATCCTTTTTCATGATCTATCTGGGAGTATGCTCCGGCGCCACCGTTGGATACACGTTAAGCAGATATACGGCTGGCAGGCTGCTTGAACGGTACGCGGACCGCCAAGCGATTGGACGTTTTCTGAGGCTCTCGGAACGGCTCACGCGCCAATACGGAAACTATGCGATATGCATCAGCGCGTTTCTGCCCATTCTGAGGAATGTCACCCCTTACGCGGTAGGGATGAAGGGGATGAAGTATATCCGGTTTGCGCTGTTCTCCTACGCTGCTTCCCTGATATGGACGACCCTTTATTTCTCGATCGGCCGGTTTCTCGGGGATCAGGTCGTCGCTCATATTAGCACATTCATTAGCCAGTGCGGGTATTTTGCCTTCGGTATTCTGGCGGTGCTGTTTGTTATCGCGCTGGTTGTGATGTTATTCAGACGCAGAGGGCGGAAGAAATCGAGTCAGCCGAATTTTCATATCGATGGATAAGGAGGAAGTCTCCGGTTTGCTGCCTTGTCGGCTTTCCCAGCCCCGATTAAGGCTGTCTCGCCGGCACCTCCTGGCGCGGACGAATCAGTTTTATATACTCCCTCGGCCTGAACTCCGGAGAGAATAGCGGGTCGTACCCCGTCTCATAATTTTGCACATTGAATTCACCCTCCGGTATGACGGTGGGCTGGCTGTAACGCCCCTGTAATCTAGACTCTGCCCAGGCGCCGAAGGCCAGGATCAGCACAAAGATAAGTACGGATACGACGATTTTTCTGGATCGCATATTAAACCACTCCTTTTCCTCAAGTGATTTCCTGAACGGGCCATTTTCATTCGTCCGCATCCCTTTGACAAAATGTAAAACTAAAGATATACTGATTTTCAGTGTGACATAAACAGCATATTTGTTTGACCTGGAGGAGCCTGCCAACACGCGGGCTTTTTTTGCGTTCTGGGGGGTCTTTTGCCAAAAAATCGGGGAATACTAGTGTAGGAGAAAAAAACGGATTATAGGAGGAGTAGAGATTGTCAACGCTGCATTTTGCCGTTATGGCACCTTTCATCGCAGCCTTGGTGGTACTGTTGATTTATAAGATCACAAGGCGCATCCACACCGGTTGGCTCATTCTTCCGGTTCCGGTTCTATTGTTTGTGTATTTTCTTGGTCTTATCCCTTCGATTCAGGCCGGGAATCCGGTTCATGAGGTGCTGGAGTGGATCCCTTCGCTCGGCATTAACTTTACCGTCTATCTGGACGGGTTAAGCCTCATATTCACATTGCTTATCTCAGGGATAGGCTCGCTTGTCGTACTGTACTCCATTTTTTATATGGATAAAAACAAAGAAGCTGTTCACCGATTTTACATCTACCTGCTGCTGTTTATGGGCGCCATGCTCGGTGTTGTGCTGTCGGATAACCTCATGGTGCTGTATGGCTTCTGGGAGATGACGAGCATATCATCCTTCCTGCTTATCGCTTTCTGGAACCACCGGGACAGATCGCGTTATGGCGCACTGAAATCTATGCTGATCACGGTATTTGGCGGATTGGCCATGCTTGCAGGATTTATCCTGCTATACGTGATGGCAGGCACATTCAGCGTTCGGGAGATTATTTCTAATCTACATACGATCACAGATCATGCGCTCTTCATTCCGGCGATGATTCTTGTGCTGCTGGGTGCCTTTACGAAATCAGCTCAGTTCCCGTTTCACATCTGGCTTCCGGATGCGATGGAGGCGCCGACGCCGGTCAGTGCATACCTGCACTCCGCCACGATGGTTAAGGCGGGAATTTATCTTGTTGCGCGTCTTAGCCCGGTGTTTGCCGGACACAGCCTGTGGTTCTGGCTCGTGTCGGCAACGGGACTTGTCACGCTGATCTACGCTTCGGTCCGTGCCATCAAGCAGACCGATCTTAAAGCGCTGCTCGCATTCTCGACGATCAGCCAGCTTGGACTGATTATGAGCTTGCTCGGACTCGGTTCAGCTGCGGCTTATTTCTCGGGAAGCGTAGATACGCTCATTTACACTAAGGCAACGACAGCTGCGGTGTTCCACTTGATGAACCATGCGATCTTCAAGGGTGCCCTCTTTATGGTGGTCGGCATTGTCGATCACGAGACGGGAACCCGGGACATTCGAAGACTCGGAGGCCTCATGACCTTGATGCCAATCACGTTCACGGTGGCTGTCATCGGGGCGTTCTCGATGGCGGGGCTTCCGCCGTTTAACGGCTTCCTGAGTAAGGAAATGTTCTTCACGGCAGTTCTTCATGCCGCAAGCATGGAATTCTGGAATGTAGAGACCTGGGGAGTGCTGATTCCTATTGTGGCGTGGATTGCCAGTGTGTTCACGTTTGTATACAGCATGATTCTTGTGTTCAGAACGTTCACTGGACGCCTGCAGTCCGACAAGCTGGAGAAGCAGCCGCACGAAGCCCCGATCGGCATGCTGATTCCTCCGGTCATTCTGGCTTCCCTGGCGATTGTGTTCGGCCTGTTCCCGAACCTGCTCAGCTATTCGCTGATCGAGCCTGCCATGGCATCGATCCATCCGTCGCTGCTCCAGCCGGGTGGCTTCAATGTGAAAATTGAATTCTGGCATGGCTGGACGCCGGAGATATTCATGACGATCGCCATTATTATTGTCGGTACGCTGCTGTATTTCCTCCATGGCAAGCTGGCGGTGCTGAACACGGCGCTGACCCGCAAGCTGTCCCTGAATCATCTGTATGACTGGGGACTTCGCTCGCTTGAAGGCGGCGGCAGATCGGTAACGAAGAGCTATATGACAGGCTCGCTCCGTCATTATGTGCTCTATATCTTTGTATTTTTCATCGCGGTGCTGGGTGGAAGCTTGCTGCTTACGGACCATATTCGTTTTGACATATCGGAATTTGCGCCGATGTCCATCTACGAAGCTGCAGCGGTCATTGGCCTGGTCGTGCCGGCCATTGTGCTGCCATTCGTTCGCACGCGTCTGATGGCGATTATATTGACAGGTGCGATAGGGTACATGGTTGTGCTGTTCTTTGTCCTCTTCCGCGCACCGGATCTGGCACTCACCCAGATGATTGTCGAGACCGTATCGGTGATGCTGTTCCTGCTGTGCTTCTATCATCTTCCGAAGCTGAAGCGGGAGAAGGTCGCCATGAGTTTGAAATGGAAAAATCTGTTGATCTCTGCTGGCGCGGGTGCCGTAGTCACATTAATCGCACTTGCAGCCAGCAGCGACCGGGCGTTTGAATCGATTTCCGAGTTCTTTGTGAAGGAAAGCTATACCCTCGCTGGCGGGAAAAATATCGTTAACGTCATCCTGGTAGACTTCCGGGGATTTGATACGATGCTCGAAGTCATGGTGCTTGGCATCGCCGCCCTGGGCATCTTTGCCCTGATCAAGGTGGATTCGGGCGAAGGCGTTCTGGGAAAAAGGGAGGCTGCAAGCGACCTTCATTTGCCAAACAGCAATGATGTCATTTTGCGCACCATTTCCAGAGTCGTCATCTTTATCGTACTGGCGTTCTCCTGGTATCTGTTCATGGCGGGTCACAACGAGCCGGGCGGCGGCTTCATTGGCGGCTTGATGACAACAGCTGCATTGGTGCTGCTCTCTATGGCTTACGGCATGGATATGACCAAAAACATCATTCCTGTGTCGTTCCGCAGAATGACTGCCATCGGTCTTATGATTGCTCTGCTGACCGGGGTCGGATCCTTCCTGTTCGGCGCGCCGTTTCTCAGCCATGCTTTTGATTATTTTGACTTGCCGCTGCTTGGGGAGACCGAGCTGGCCACCGCCGTTCTGTTTGATCTCGGGGTGTACCTGGCTGTCGTCGGCGTCACGATGACGATTATCAACTCGATTGGGAGGGACAACTAACCGTGGAACTATATATGGCACTTGCAATCGGCGTTCTGTTCGCCGTGGGCTTGTATCAGATTCTGTCCAAGAGCCTGCTGCGGATCATTCTGGGCACATCCTTGTTAACCCACGGCGTTCATCTGCTGCTGCTCACGATGTCCAGACTGAAGACCGGAGCAGCTCCGCTGCTCGGGGAGAAAGCGGCTGCCTATGCGGATCCGCTCCCGCAAGCGCTGATTTTGACCTCGATCGTAATCAGCTTTGGTGTAACATCCTTTTTCTTTGTTTTGGCGTACAAGGCTTATCAGCGCCTGGGCACCGACGATATGGAAGAGCTGAGGGGGCGGGAAGATGAATAATGTATTGGTGCTCCCGCTAATTATTCCGCTGTTTACAGCGATTGTGCTTATTTTCTTGACCCGCAACATATCCGCCCAGCGCTGGATCAGTGTTATCAGCGTGCTGGTGAATATCGCGGTTGCCGGATTTATGGTATATCAGGTCCATGCCGAAGGTATTCAGACGCTGTACATGGGCGGATGGCTTCCGCCGCATGGCATCGTATTCGTGGCCGATATGCTCGCGGCTTTGCTTGTGCTCACAACGATGGTTGTAGCCACAGGCTGTCTGCTCTATTCGTTCCGGACGATTGGAGAAGACCGAGAGAAGCATTATTTTTATACTTTTTATCAGTTTCTTCTGGCAGGCGTAATCGGCTCCTTCCTGACGGGAGATTTGTTCAACCTGTTCGTCTGCTTTGAAGTGATGCTGATCGCTTCCTATGCCTTGATTGTGCTCGGCGGTACGAAGCGTCAGCTTAGAGAAACGCTGAAGTACATGCTGATCAACATCATTTCGTCTACGCTGTTTGTAGCGGGTGTAGCGTATTTGTACGGCACGGTCGGCACGCTGAATATGGCGCATCTGTCCCAGCGCATCGCAGAGGTGGAGCAGGTCGGCGTACTGTCGGTGATCGGCATTCTGTTCCTGATTGTATTCGCACTGAAGGCGGGATTGTTCCTGTTCTATTGGCTGCCGGGATCCTACAGCGCGCCGCCAATCGCAGTTTCCGCTCTGTTCGGTGCTCTGCTGACCAAGGTGGGGCTGTATGCCATTCTTAGAACGTTTACGCTCATTTTCTATCATGATACGGGCGGCATCCATGAAATTATCGGCTGGATGTCGGCGGCTACGATGATTCTCGGAGCCTTCGGTGTTGTAGCCTATAAAGATATTATGCGGATCTTCAACTACAACATCATTATCAGCGTAGGCTTTATCGCCTTCGGGATCTCCGTTGCGACACGGGATTCCTTGGACGGCGCGGTATTCTATCTGATCCACGACATGCTGGCCAAAGCGCTTCTATTCGTTCTCGGCGGCATGCTGATTGCCGGGGCAGGAACCGACAAGCTTGGCGGTATGGGCGGATTGATGCGTCGTTATCCGGCGGTAGGCTGGATGTTCTTTATCGTTGCCTTGGCGCTTGTCGGCATTCCGCCGCTCAGCGGCTTCCTCGGCAAAGTGCTGCTGGTTCGCGGCGGCCTGGACGAAGGGCATTACTGGCTGACGGCTTTGGCGCTTGCCTCGAGTCTGATGGTGCTGTATTCCCTGATCAAGGTGTTTATGGCCGCGTTTTGGGGTGAGAGCAAAGAGATGGACCAAGCTGAACCGGCACCGATTCACCGTTCGGCCTACGTTGCGGCGATTGGGCTGACTGTGGTGGTGGTTGCGGTCGGAGTTGGCTCGGAGTGGGTGTATTCCTTGGCTACTCAGGCCGGTGCGGTGCTCTCGGATCCATCATTATACATTGAAGCCGTATTAAAGGAGTAGAGGATATGGGCCATCAAATTGTATTAAATATCATCATCGCGCTGGTATGGATGTTCTTGAAGAATCACTGGTCTTTCCAGCAGTTTGTGATCGGCTATCTGGTCGGGATTCTGATGATCGGATTGTTGAGCCGTTTCTGGCCGAATTCCTTCTATCTGCGCAAGCTGTGGTCTGTAATTCTTCTACTGCTGCTGTTTTTGAAGGAGCTTGTGAAATCGAGTTTTACAGTGCTGGGGCAGATTATGCGTCCGAAGCTGAACATTCGGCCGGGCATCTTCGCTTACAGAACAGAGCTGAAAACAGACTGGGAGATTACCGTTCTATCCTGTCTGATCTGCCTTACGCCGGGCACCTTGACGATGGAGGTGTCCCGCGAAGGGAATATGCTCTATATTCATGCGATGGACATCAATGACAAGGATGAGCTGGCAGAACAAATTCGCGGCTCATTCGAGCGGGCGATCAAGGAGGTGACCCGGTCATGATGGATGGATTTCTGATTACATCGCTTGTCGTGCTCTCGCTTGCCATTCTCGGCTGTCTGTACCGATTGATCAAGGGTCCGTCGATGAACGACCGGATTATTGCGCTGGATACGATCGGCATTTTGCTGCTGTCGATGATCGCGGTGCTGTGCATGCTGTTCAGGACGCAGGTCTATTTCGATATCATCTTGCTGATCGGGATTCTAACCTTTATCGGTACTACGGCGCTGGCCAGATATATAGAGAGGGGTGATGTCATTGAACGCGATGAGCCAAATCGGTGAATTTCTGATCGGCTTGATTGTACTGCTTGGCTCGGTGCTTGGGGCGTTGAGCGCATTTGGCCTCATTCGCCTGCCGGATGTGTATCTGCGATCGCACGCCGCTACTAAAAGTGCTACACTTGGCGTCCTGCTCATTCTGGCAGGAGCGTTCCTGTACTTTACCTTCTATCTGGATCACGTCAGTGCGAAGCTGCTGCTCGGGATTGTGTTTGTATTCATTACCGCCCCGGTGGCAGGACATCTGAACGGCCGGGCAGCCTATCGCTCGGGCGTCTCCCTGTGGGAGAAGAGTGTTGCCGATGATCTGAAACCTGCCTTGAAGCAGGAGCGTGAACGTAAACAGGCTCAAGAGAAAGCGGAAGGCTAACAGTAAACGGAAGGCTAACAGAAAGGCTCCGCGCTTATCCCTTTAGGGGAAGCGCGGAGCCTTTTTATAAGGGCTAAACCTAATCATCCATGCTAGCGATCATAAGGGCAGCGGCATACTTTGCCGGAAGCCAAGGGGATTATAAATGTCACGCACGAGATCCCTCATCATGATACCGGTTCTCAAACCTTTTGCCGATATACCAGAGCAGCCACAGCACGGCAGCCGCGATCAGGAGACGCCACGGCTGTTCAACAAAAGCCCGCCAGTCGTGTCCGATGAAAGCCACCATGAAGATCATCACCGATTTGCCCGCCAGCACGGCGATCGTAAATGTGCTTGCCGATACGGTGCTGATGCCTGCTGCAATATTGATGAGGGCAGAGGGCGTGAACGGAAAGCAGTACAGGATGAAGATAGGGGTAAATCCTTTCTCTTCAATCCAGTGAAAGAACCGCTGTGATCCTGGCATGCGCTTCTGTATGAGCAGTCCGAGCGTGCCTCCGAGCTTGCGTACGATCCAGAACACAACGATCGAGCCAGCGGACACGCCAATCCAGGATAGCAGGAAGCCCCACCAGAGGCCGTAGGCGGCGGAATTGCCCATGACCAGCACGATGAGCGGCAAGAAAGGCAGAAACGCTTCGATGAACGGCAGCAGTATGCCGGGCAGCGGCCCGAGGCTGGAATATTGCTGAAGCCAGGTTTCTACCTGCTTCATGTCGATATCTTTAAGATGGGTCCATACATTATGCAACCATTCCATGATGATCAAGATCCTCTCCCTGTAGCCTAATAATACGACGATCTGCATATATCGGGGAGGATCGAGTCCAGCTAACAAACACCACAATAACAGCCGCTTCCAATACACGTGAGCAGCCTCTACAATGAATCAGGTTATGTAACTGTCCGTCTCTCCAGGCGCATCATACATCGTCTGTTATTCTGATCCATATTATAGCATATTTTCTTCCAATATCGAGTACAAGCCGGAGCCTTCCTCGCTGTAAAGGTCAGAATACCTGTATCATCCGATTGCGTACATATGAATAGCATGCCTGGAATGGTAGATCCTTATAATAGGTCCAAGCTTCTTCGCCCCCGCTCAATCCCTGCCGAGTTTACTGGACCATAGTCCAGTCTTTATATGAAAAGATTGACACGTCCAGCTTGCGTTTAATAAAATGTTTCTTTGACAAGCAATACTTATATGACACGATACAGAAGGAGTTCGGTGCATGGTCAAACAACATAAAAAAATGTCTTGGGGCGAAATTTTAAAACGGTTTATCTTTATTACGATCGGAGCCGTGCTGATGGCCGTGGCGCTGGAAATTTTCCTCGTGCCCAACGCGATCATTGACGGCGGCATCACAGGCATATCCATTGTTCTTTCGGAAGTGACGGCGTGGAAACTCGGTCTGTTCCTGTTTCTGCTCAACTTGCCGTTTCTGTTTATCGGGTACAAGCAGATTGGCAAAACGTTTGCCATCTCCACGCTGTATGGCATTGCGGTTCTGTCGGTAACAACTGCCTTTTTGCATCATGTCGAGCCGTTTACGCATGAAAAGATTCTTGCGGTGCTGTTCGGCGGTCTTGTGCTCGGGTTAGGTGTGGGGCTTGTGATCCGGTATGGAGGCGCGCTTGACGGTTCGGAAATCGTGGCGATTCTGCTGTCCAAGAAACTGCGGTTGTCGGTTGGCCAAATCATCATGTTCATCAACATCTTCATTTTTGTTACGGCCGGTTTTGTGTTTGGCGCGGATTCGGCGATGTACTCAATTTTTGCTTATTACATAGCTGCGAAAGTGATGGATATTGTGGTTGAAGGTTTGGAAGAGTCCAAATCGGTAACGATTATATCCAGCGAATACGAGGAAATCTCAAATGCCATCATGGAGCGTCTGGGCCGAAGCACCACCTTGATGTATGGCAAGGGAGGTTATTCGCAGGAAGAGACACAGATCATTTATTGTGTGGTGACGCGGCTTGAGGTGGCGAAGCTGAAGACGGTTGTGCAGGAAATTGATAAAAATGCCTTTATATCCATTCAGAATGTGGCGGACGTTCTGGGAGGGAGTATGGAGAAATCAAGCATTCATTAACACGCAAAGACAAGGGTGCCCTGCCATTCATGGTGAGGCGCCCTTGTTTTGGGTTCAGCGGTCATTTTCGAATTTCAAAAAATTCGCACTCCTCGCGGCTGTAGTAGCCAAGGGAGCTGACTCCCGATTGGGTAATGATCGTTTCATCCGTAAACCGGATGACCAGGCTTCCTGCTTCGATGAGATGGTTGTCCCGGAAAATCCGGATCGGGATCTTGCGATCCATCACCTCTTGAAAGTCCAGGTCTGTTACAAGCGGCCTGACAATGGGCATATGCTGCTCAGCTCCTTTCCGAAGGAATAGGGTGGCACTTCGTTTTTGTGTCGATGATGTCTGCTGCCTATAAAGGAGGATTGGTATGGCATTTGCGGCAGACCGGGTAGTAGGTGTCGTTGCCGCCAATAAGAATTTGTTCACCGGTATAGACAGGTTTACCGTCCAGCACCCGGAGATTCATGGTTGCCTTGCGCTCACAGAACCAGCAGATCGTCTTCATTTCCTCGATTTTATCCGCATAAATGAGCATCCAGCGGCTGCCTTCAAACAGCTCGTTGCGAAAATCATTCTTCAGTCCAAAACCCATGACCGGAATGTCCAGCTCGTCGACGATCCGAACCAGTTGAAGGATGCTGTCCTTCTCCAGGAACTGGCATTCATCCACGAGCACGCAGTACACTTTCGGTGTATGATTGTTAACGATCGAGAAAATGTCCGTGTCATTCGAAATGGGGATTGCTTCTCTGCGAAAACCGATGCGGGAGGAGATATAGCCGACCGCATCCCGGTCATCCAGGGCCGAAGTGAACAGCAGCACAGGTTTATTCTGCTCTTCATAGTTGTGGGCAACTTTCAAAATTTCAATCGATTTGCCGCTGTTCATGGTTCCGTACTTGTAAAATAATTGAGCCATGCTTTCGTTCCTTTCCAGTTACGCGGACGCGCTTTACTTGCTAGTTAAGATGTAGTCATACAATCTATATTGTCGCATTAATGAACGGCTGTGTCCAACCCATCACCCCCAAAAAAATGTGAAATATTTGACTCAATATAACTTCCGTGCATGCCTTCTAGTGAAGTGTGCCGTCGCGGGGAATAAGGGGATTCCCGATCGCGGTTGCCCCCAAATTTCTTGTGACTCACTCTTCATCGGTTGAGATCCGGGGACAAAGGTGAACGCATTGCTTCTCCAGTCCCTCTCACTTCCTCTTCGCCTCTGAGGCGCGATCATGTCAAGCATGAATTTCGAATATCGTCGCATAAGTTTTACGTTTTTTTGTCAGAAAGCAGACGTTTCTGAAGTCCTATAAACAGTCAATCAAATGAAAGAGGGTTTGGACATTTGGAAGAGATGGTATACGGCCCAGAGCGCTGGGAAGAGATGGAAGACGATGAGCTGGTTCAGCATGCACAGCGCGGAGAAAGGGCGGCGTTCGGCGAGCTTGTGCGCCGCCACCGCGCCGAGGTGTACGGCTATGCCAGATCGATCACCCGCGAGGCTTATTTGGCAGAGGACATCGTGCAGGATGCGTTGATTCGGGCGTTCATGCATCTGGGCAAGCTGGTCGATCCCGCGCGATTTCTGCCCTGGGTGCATCGCATTGTTCGCAATCAGGCCTACACCCGGCTTAAGGCAAAGCCGTTTCAACAGGAGAAGACGTTCACCGAAGTCGGAGCCCTTCATGCAGAGGGGACGCTTCCGGACCCGGGGGATATAGACGGTATTCTTCGGAGGCTTAACCGGTCGGCCCATGAAGCGGTTCAGCATGAAAATGTGCCGGAGGAGCGCTTGATCAAGCATGAAACGCTGCGCGTGCTAACCGATATTATCCAATGCTTGAAGCCTCGGGAGCGGGCCATCTTCGAGTCGCATTTCTTCGACCAGCTCTCCCCTGCGGAGATCGCAAGGCTGTTCAATCTGTCTTCATCCAACGTGTATCAAATCCTTTCAAGATCGCGGAAAAAGGTAGTCCAGGAAAACCTTCGCGTGACGGTTGACACCTATATTAAAACGAGAAGGGATTTGGGGATGATGGCTAAAAAGATTTTGCCTTATGAAGGGGCATTGCGGGAAACGAGAACATGGACATCGGCTGCCGATGCAACTTACAAATTGCTGCAGTTTACTGACCGTAAATTATCCCTACCGATGGTGATGGGGCTTACAGGACATGCATTCCGGATAAATATCATTCCGGGGGAAGTCCATATCGCCGGGCCGACGGCCTATAAGTTCACCGACGGGCTGCCGCGAGGCTTGCACAACCTCGGAATCCAAGCCAGGTACGTGGAGGGGATGTCTGAGCAGATCGGACCGAACACCAATTTAATGCCTGCAGATTTGAAGGATCAGTCTGCCATGAGCAAGCGCAGCATTCATCAGACGCTGCCCCAAGCGCTGGACCTGATTCACAGTTCGTTAAATCGCGGATATCCCGTGCTGGCCTGGGACCTATTTTTTCCTGAATTCGGTGTCATTTTCGGTTATGATGATGAAGACAGGGTGTTATATGCTGAAGCGTGCGGCAGGGTGGATACGCTGCCTTACGATCATCTGGGCCGCAGTGTGCTGGAGGAGATTTTTGTGCTGGCGATTGAAGGCTCCGCTGATCTGACACTGCGGCAGCAGCTTCAGCGGGCGCTAGAAACGGCTATCGAGCTCTATGAAGGGAGGGAAAGCGTGATTTCGACGGCTGTGCGAGGCCTGGATGCCTATCAGGCTTGGGCGGAATCGCTGATGGCACGTAAGGTGGAGCCGAATGGCCATGCATTCAATATCGCGGTTATCCGGGATGCTCGCTATTATGCGGCGGAATTTTTTGCCGAGCTTATGGCGGCATGGCCGGAGGAGGATGTGCAGCATCAAGAGCTGACTACACGCTTCGGAAACGCTCGAATGCTCTACAGCGATATGCTTGTCGAGTGGAATGCGCTGCACGCGATGTTTCCTTTCCCGGATGGCGGTCAGCCGAATGGAGAAGAAGTGTCGCTTGAGGCTATGCAGAGGATAAACCGGGTGTTGGAGATGGAGAGGCAGGCGCTCGGGGAACTCAAGGCGATAGCTGCGCTGCTCGAATAGGCAGTGCAGGAAATCTTCATGCAGGTTTAACGCGCAGCTAACGTTCCCCGAACATAGACAGGGTTTAATGAATGATGTATCGACAGAAAGGTGGACGGACTTATGCCAGTGGAGACAAGCGAGAGAGAATTGATTGTTTTTTTGGATTGCGGTGATACGCTTATTGATCAGGGGACGGAAGTTTTTGATGAAGAAGGCGTGGTCATCCGCGGAGAACTGATCCCCGGGGCGGATACGATGGTGAAGACGCTGGTACAGCGAGGTTATCGGCTGGCGCTTGTTGCCGACGGCAGAGCGCAGTCGTTTAAAAATTTGCTGCAGCAGCATGATCTATATGATCTGTTCGAAGCGCTGATCTATTCCGAGACGATTAAAGCCGAGAAACCGAGCCCGCGCATGTTCAAGGCGGCGGTAGGCGCGATGGATCTTGGCCCGGAAGACTATGGCCGCATCGTGATGGTGGGCAACAATTTAAGCCGGGATGTTCGGGGGGCGAAGCAGCTTGGCATCGCGAGTGTGTTCATTGACTGGTCCCCTCGTTATCCGAAGACGCCTGCCGATGAGGCCGAGGTGCCGGATTACATCATTCATGAACCGATGGGATTGCTCGATATCATAGACCAGATCGAGAGCAAGCTGCCGGGGCAAAAGGTTTCTTAGTTTCCGGATCGTTTCTGCTAAATCGATGGCAGCATCTTGCGAGTCAGCGTCCCGTAGAGCGAAAGCTCCGGGCGCTGGCTGTTTCATTATGCGGCGGCCTGCGCGGTGCGGGCAGCTGGCAGCTGGAAGATGGAAGCATAGGACGGATATCATCTATCAATGATAATAGGGATGGGGTAGGGAATATGAAGCTTGAGGATGTGCCGGCGATCGCGCAGAAATACGCGCCGCTGCTCATGTTTGATCTGAAGGAGCCGTTTTATCCGGACAAGGTGGCCATCACGGTGCTGTACGAGCCGGGACCTTCGCCGTCCTTCCGTCGCTCGTTCGATTTCCGGGAGCCGGATATTGGTTACATCGTGGAGTATGCCATATGGTGGGACTATGAGATCGGGCATCTGTATGAACTGGAGCATGTATGGGTCTATGTAGGCCAGGACGGAAGCGTGCTGGATTGTGAGGTGAGCAATCACGGAGCCGTGCTGAAGGGGCTGCGCAAAGACCGAAGCAATCTGATCGGCGAGACTCAGGTCAAGCTGTATTCACAGCCTGGAAAACATGCCTTCTCCCCGATTCCGGAGCTGTTCGAGCTGCTGCCGCAGGCGGACGCGGCTTGCACCACGCTGGCGGGCAACGATGGGCTGCTCGTCAACGACATGTTTGCGGAGGACTTCTCCACGAATGATGAAATCGATGGCTGGGTACGAGCGTATCTCCAGTCCTGTGCTTTCACGCCGACATATGAGTTCAAGGCCTATGAACTGGACCCTGCCAGCTTCACAACATGGGATGCGCTTCGGCAAGAGATTCCGGTTCGCATCCACGCCAGGATTGCAGAGCTGCGCAGCCGCTACAGCCGTATGTAGAAGGATCAGATCGTTCCGATATTTAGTGCTGCCGCCTGTTGCCGAATGCAGAAGGCTTCGATATGAAGCATGTATCGCATGACTGAAGGCAGACATATAAGCCTGTGCCTATAATTCGTAGGGTGCGGGCTTTTTGTTGTGGCCAGGGGCCGGGCGTCCTGGGTAAAGTTGCGATGGGCCATTGGAATCAACTACAATTAGGAAGGGACTTATTTAGAATCGCATTTTAGCCCGATAATCGAAAGGAAGTTTTGCGATGACCAATCAGCAGCTCGAGCAAATCAAAATGATCCGAAATGAAATCACGCGATTTATGATGAAATATAAATTCGCATTGGATGAAATCGAGACGAAGGTTGAAATTTTGAAGGAAGAGTTTCAAGCGCTTCATGATTACAGTCCGATCGAACATACGAAGACCCGGCTCAAATCGCCGGAAAGCATTATGAAGAAGCTGATCCGCAAAGGGGGCAACATCTCCCTGACCTCGATTGAAGAGAACATTAAGGATATTGCAGGGATGCGCATCACGTGCTCCTTCATATCCGATATTTATAAAATCAGTGACATGCTGCAGAACCAGAGTGATTTGACGGTGCTGAACGTGAAGGATTATATTCAAAATCCGAAGCCAAACGGGTACCAGAGTCTGCATTTGCTGGTGGAGGTGCCGGTATTTTTCTCCGATCGGCTGGAGAAGGTTTGTGTGGAAGTTCAGATCCGCACCATTGCGATGGATTTCTGGGCAAGTCTGGAGCATAAAATTTTCTACAAATACAATAAAGATGTGCCCGAGCGTCTGCTGAAAGAGCTGAAGCTGGCGGCAGATTCCGCGAATGCGCTGGACCGGCAGATGGAGCGGTTGAACCATGAGGTTCAGGCGATCAAAGATGCGGAGACTGAAGATGTGCTGGAAGAGCTGCGGAGCATTACGATTAACAACCAGAAGTTCAGTCTCCCGCCAGCGCTGCTTGAAGTGCTCGGACGGGATTAAAGCGGGATTGTATCTTGCATGAGGGTGTTTCATCATAACCGGTGAGGGTATATATATGACAAGTGGGAAGCGAAACCATCATCTCCAATACGGATCAATGACGTTTTGGCGTTAGTGGAACCGAAAGGATGCTGATACCCATGGACCATCAAGAGAGAAATAAGGAAGGGACAGCCTGACTTATTTCGTGAGACAACCATCGATAGCGTAGTTGGCAAGCGAAGGATACAACGCTTCCCACTGTATAA